>NZ_LQOY01000027.1 GCF_002101675.1 Mycobacterium gordonae
ACCGCACGCGGGTCATCGCGACTATGTGACGCCATTTACCGCTGAAGATTCACCGCCACTTACCTCTGAAAATCACAACTCCGGGCCGGCGGAGCCGCGCTCCCTTGGTGTCGGTGTGCCGTTGAGGGTTCGGCTATCGAGACCTCCTGCCCGGCATGACATCGCCTCCGGTGTCTTCGGAGACACCCTGACCTTTGGCCATTTAATCGATGAAACCAAGCACGCGGACTATCTGGTGGTGGCCGCCGTCGTGGTTGCGGGCGATTTGGGCGCCATTTAGAAGGATGTGGACGAGCTACTGCTACCGGGCCAGCAGCGTCTCCACATGAAAGCCGAAAAGGCTAACAGACTCAGACCGCAAGTCATGACCCAGCGAGGTCATTTGGGCGTGCGCCGGGTGAGAGACCGCCCCCGCATACGGCGCCTGGCCGAGCTCGAGCGGGATCGCCGCGACAACCGCCGCTTCGGATCGCCGGCTGAAGCAGTTTCTGCTTTCTGCCGCTGCCCGGAGGCAAGCCGCAGCGACCAACCTGATACCTCTAGCAATGTCAAGCACTGCAGACGTGGTGCGCGCGGCGATCAGGGTGGTGCGGGGCAAGAAGCGAGACACCACGAGCTGGGCTGCCGCCGCTCCTGGTGGACGCGATCATGGCTTCGGCGCGTCCCTTCCTTCACTTTCAGCAGCGTGTCCGCCACCGGGGTGTGATCCGTCGGGCCGGACGTGGTGGTGGGGCAGGCCTGCGCTCGTGACCCGGCAGGCTGTGGGAGTCGTCAAAGGCGTGGGTGGCGTCGTTGCTATCGATGTCGGTGATCAGTTGCTGGATCTGGTGGCGCGCTTCCTGCATGGTGCGCGCCACCGAGGCTGGAAATTTCGCTGCGCGGGCGGCGTTCTTCCGGTGTTGCGGGCAGCGGAGGATGCGGGCGGTACAGCGGTCAAGCATGCGCAGAACTCCTTGGTGGTGATGCTCACAGAGTTAGCGGCGCGAACGGCGCTATCCGCCGCGGACGGTAACTCTTTGATTGCAGCTCCTGTGTGCAGCCAGCGTGGGCTCAGCCGGGCACTGCACGCGCCGAACCGGCCACGCGGATGCGAAAACACCCAGAACAACCCGGTTCGGCCTTCCGCCAGTGTACCGGCGTGGGCAGGCGGGAAGGACGTTGTGGTGGCCAGCGGTGTCGTTGGCTGCGACCAGGTAGTCGGCGGTAACGTCGGCGCCGGGTACGACCGGCACGGATGAAGAAACCTTGGGCGCGGACCGCCAACCTAAACGGCCCGGTGCGACGGGATCGGATTCTTCTTGTTTCTCGACTCAAAGGAGACAGCGGAAGAGAAAGCTGTGAGTTCGTGCCGGTCGAGCGCGGGTCGTGGTTTTGGGGTCTCGCAGCGGCGGGCTCATCCATCACCGAATTATTCCATTTTTATACCCAACACCGGTAGGGTTCCTTGACACGATCGACTAGGGTCGAGGGTGCCCGCGGCTCAAGCCGGTGCGGCGGCGCGAAACGCGGGCATGTTGTGTGGTGATTTTCAACAACGATGCCGCGAAGGAGTAAAAGTCATGGCAGCAGAGACCGTGTTGAAGGAAAACCAGGGCTGTGTGGATGCCTGCACCGAGTGTCAGCAGGCGTGCGAAGCGTGCGCCCGCAACTGCGCTCAGGACGCCCACATGGCCGAATGCACGCGGCTGTGTCTGGATTGCGCGACGATCTGCGCGGCCTGTGTGACCCTGTTGTCACGCGGATCGCAGTGGGCCGCCCAGCTGTGCCAGCTGTGCGCTGAGGTATGTGAGGCGTGTGCAGCCGAATGTGACAAGCACGACAACCCGCATTGCCGCCAGTGCGCCCAGGCCTGCCGGCGCTGCGCTGAGCAGTGCCGGGCAATGGCCGGCTAAGCCTGTATTTGTGAACCGAGGCCAAGACCTGCCCGCGTAGCGGCACGTCGTGGCCGTTTACCGCGTGCCGGCCGCCTTGGGGGTCAGCGACTCTAGGCCCCGGGTGGTCGTTTGCCTGGCGCCTGATTTAGCCAGTCGTCGGAGGTGGTGGGTGCGTGGCCCGGTCAGACGGCGCCAGCCCCCGGTGCTGCTGTCACATCTCGTGTGAGTGCCGACAAGGGGGCTTTACGGCGTCATTATCTGGGGGCTGATCCGGCCCGACGGGGTCGGGGCCACCGTCCGCGGCTACTGGTCGGCCGCTGAAAGTTAGCCCCCGGTGCAGGTTTGGGGTACGGCATTGTCCGCCCCGGCGCGGATGTGCCCGACCACCTGGTGCAGGGAGATGACGGTGAGACCTCAATCCAGTCCGGGACCGCCGGTGACTTGTGATGAGGAGTTGTTGTGTTGCCTGGGGCCCGATTTCCCGCCGTTGGGGGGCACGGATCCCGAGCGGGTGGCCCGGATTCGTGATGAGGTAGCGCGTGGGTTTGCCGCGTTGAGCGACGTCGCGCAGGCCGTGACGATTTTCGGCTCGGCACGCACCCCAGCGGATCATCGGTATTACCGGCTGGCCCGGGTGTTGGCCGCGCGGCTGGGGGCACAGCGGTTCGACATCATCACCGGTGGCGGAGCAGGAATTATGGAGGCCGCCAACCGGGGTGCTCGCGACGCCGGGGTGCGCTCGATCGGGTTGGGCATCGAGCTTCCTTTTGAACAGACCACCAATCCGTATGTGGATGTGTCGCTGCGGTTCAACTATTTTTTTGCCCGCAAACTGATGTTCATCCGCTACGCGTCGGCGTTTGTGGTCTTTCCTGGGGGTTTTGGCACCCTCGATGAGCTGTTTGAGGCGTTGACGCTGATCCAGACCGGGAAAACGCCGCACTTCCCGGTCGTCTTGGCTGTATCGGAACACTGGAAAGGCTTGGAGCAGTGGATTCGTGCCCGGCTGCTGGAGTCACAGCTGGTGGCCGCCGATGACTTGAAACTGCTGGTCCTCGCTGATGATCCCGATCAGATCGTGCAGATCATCGAGGCGGGACGCGATCAGCAACGGCGCACCTACCGGACAACGCCATTATGAGCACGGTGACGCTCGCGGGAACGCCGCGCCCAAGATTGACCGCCGAAGGGTCCTGATGGTTTATAACCACCCGAGGGGATCATCGCGATCGTTTCTTCGAGCAACCACGTTTTCGACCTGCCCGTAGCGAGCGGATTGCGAACAGATGATTGGCCCACTCCGCTATCAACTGTTCTGGCAGATACTTCCAGCCGTCATCTGCCTTCGAACTGTGTCAGGTTGAGTATGAGGTGTAGTTGAGCATGGTCATCATGCCGGCTTCTAGGTGGTAGCCGTGGTGGCAGTGGATCATCCAGGTGCCTGGGTTATCGGCGATCAGCACAGCGTTGAGTTTCTGGTTGGGCAACACGATGACGGTGTCTTTGCGGGCGCCTAGTCGGCCGTCGGGTTTGATGACCTGGAAGGTGTGGCCGTGCAGGTGCATGGGGTGGTACATCGCCGTCGAGTTGGTGAAGGCCAGGGTGGCTCGTTGGCCCTGTTTGACGGTCACCGGCGTGCTGTCCGGATAGGGCTTCCCGTTGATCGCCCAGTCGTACTTCGCCATGGAGCCGGTGAGTTCCAGGGCCAGGTTCGCATCCGATTGCACTGACCCCAAGCTGGCGGACGATGGGGCGGTGAACGTGTCGACGGTGCCGATTCTGCCGTTGAGTTCGGGAGGCGCGAAGTTGACGTCGGGTGGGCTGCCGTCGGCGGTCTTCAGCAGTGCGCGCCCGGGTGTCGCCGGTTTGCCTTCAGGCATTGCTACCAGCGGGAAGACCCCGTCGCCGGCGGTGACGACGACGTCATAGCGTTCGGCCATGCCGACCAGCAAAGCGTCGGTATCGGTTGGCGCAACCGGGAAACCATCGGTGTGGGTGACCGTCATGACGTGGCCTGCCAAAGCGACGCGGAAGGCGGTGTCGGCGCCTGCGTTGATGATGCGGATGCGAATGCGCTGGCCCGGCTTAGCGTCAAAGGTGGTTGCCGCTGCCGCAACCCGTCCGTTGACCAGATAGAAGGGGTAATCGATGTCGCCGGAATCACCACCAAGTAATGCACTGCTACCCACGGCGGACATTCCGGGCATCTGCTGCTGGCTGGGCCCGTGGGCCGGCATCTGGGAGCCCTTGAGCTCATCGAAAATCTGTTGAGGATTTTTCCCGACGCCGTCGGTCCAGTCGTCGAGGACCACGATCCATTCGGCGTCGTAGCGGCCGGGGTCCGCGGGGTCGTCGATGATCACCGGCAGGTAGAGCCCGTAGTCGGTCTGCATTCCGACGTGTGGGTGGGCCCAGTAGGTGCCGGGGTGCGGTGAGGAGAACCGGTAGGTGAAGTCACTGTTGGCGCCGATATTGGGGGTGGAAGGGAAGACACCGTCCATGTCGTTACGCAGCGCGATGCCGTGCCAGTGCACCGAAGTGGCGTCGCCGAGCCGGTTTCTGACCGTGACGGCCAGTTCGTCGCCGACGTTGGCGCGGATCAGCGGGCCGGGCAAGGCGTCGCCATAGGCCAGTGTTCTCGCGACCGGACCGCCGAGGTCTAGGGACGCCGGTTGGGCGGTAAGGGTGGCGGTGACGGTCCGTCCCGTGTGTGGTCGGGCTTTTTCCGCGGCGTCAATGGCCTGCTGCAGGTTGGGTGCACGATCGCTTCGCCCGCATGACCCGAGCGCAAGCCCGGCCGCGCCGGCGATTGAAGCGGTGACGAACGTGCGCCGATTGAGTGAGATGTGATTCCGCACTGCCTGCACTACCATCCTTCGTCAGTCGGTTGCCGCGGGCGCTGCCGCGGGTTAATTCGTGGCTACTGACCCCGCGGTGTGGCGAGGCGTCGTGCTCTCAGGATCGTCCCCGCTGAACTTCAGGGGATTGCCCAGCGCCGGTTGATCCGGTGGGGCAGTGTTGAGTAGCGCGCGGCTGCAGGTGCTGGTGGCGGTCAAGGACGCGCAGAGCCAAAGCCGCGAAGACACCGATGATGAACAGCCCGGCCCATACCAATTCGTCGGCTCCGGCCTGCCGCGCTGCGCCCATTGCCCAACCGGTAGCCAGGTTGCCGGCGAGGATTCCCACTCCGACGATCGTGTTGTAAAAGCCGTAATGCGTAGCCACGAGCCGGCCTCCGGCCAGAGCCATGACAGTGTCCATTTCGAACGGGAAGACCGCGGCCGAGCCGACGGCCAGCATGGCGGCTGTCGCCAGCAGCGCGGCGGCAGCCGCGACGATCCCGAGTCGAGAGCCGTCGGGGACGGCTATCAGCGGCAAGAACGAGGCCGCCAGGACACCCAACCCGATGGCCAGGCTGCGCCCCGGGCCCCACCGCGCGGCGAACCAACGGGTGATGCGCAGCTGTCCGGCGACCGCCACCAGACCTGAAACAACGAAGATCGCCGCCACCAGTAGCGTTTGGTAGCGCTTGGTCAACTGCGCCGCCTGCAGCGGCAGGGCGAGGTAGACCTGGAAGGACAACACGTAGGAGCCGATCATCGCCGCCGCGAACAGCAGGAAGGAACGGTTCCCGAGGACCACTCGCCAGTCATCGAGTATCGATGTTTTCTCCGGCGCCGGATCGGCGCTGTGCTGCGGCAGCGCCAGCAACTGCGCGACCGTCAGTACCGCAAAGACCACCGCCGCGCCTGCTGCGGTGATGCGGAAGTCGATGGCTACCAGCATGACTCCGACCAGCGGGCCCAGCAGAATCCCAGCCTGATAGAAGATGTTGAACACCGCGAATGCTTCCACACGGCGCTCACGTGAATCGGCGGCCAGGTACGCGCGCACCGCGGGGTTGAACAACGCTCCGGCGAAGCCGGTGGCAGCGGAGGCGATCAACACGACCGGTAATGAGTGAGCGAAGATCAGCAACGCGAAGCCGCCCGTTCGAAGCAGGCAGCCGGCCACGATCAACGGTTTGTAGCCGATCCGGTCTGCCAGCGTGCCGCCGACAATGAACATGCCCTGTTGGGAGAAGTTGCGGACACCCAAAACCAGCCCAACAGCCCACCCCGCCAGCCCGAGTGGGCCGGCGAGGTAGGCAGCCAGGTACGGCATCAACATGTAGAAACCGAGGTTGATGCCGAACTGGTTGATCATCAGCATCCGGCTGGGCCGGTCGAAGCTGCGAAATTGCGTCAGCAATTCCATTACTGCATCGCTCCGGTGGGATCCACGACGGTGGCGCACCGGGTCCAGGACTGCACGACCAGCTCGTCGGGGTGGGCGATGACGGCTGGGCCTTCGGGGGGAAGGTGGTCGAGCAGGCCGTGCTCGCGGCAGTAGTCGTCGTTGTAGATGGTGTCGAAATAGCGTTGCGGACCGTCGGGAAAGACCGCGGCGATGGTGGTCCCGGCGGGCATGGTCCGCGCGGCCCACCCGGCCACCAGGCCGACGGCACCCACGCTCCAGCCGCCGCTGGCGTGGTGGGTGGCCGCCAGCGCGCGCGCGGCCCAGACCGCCTCGGCGGGTGCCACCCAGTGCACCTCGTCAAACGCCGCATAGTCGACGTTGCGAGGGTAGATGCTCGATCCCAGACCGCGCATCAACCGGGTGGCCGCGGGTTGACCGAAGATCGTCGAGCCCACGGTGTCCACCCCGATCACCTTCAGATCCGAGTTCGCCTCGCGCAGCACCCGTGCCACTCCCGCCGAGTGCCCGCCGGTGCCCACCGAGCACACCAACACATCGATGCGACCAAGCTGGTCGAGCAGCTCCAGGGCCAGCGGACGGTAGGCGTCCACGTTCTCGGGGTTGTTGTACTGGTTGGGGCACCACGCGTCGGGGTCAGCGGCCAGCAGCTGTGCAATGCGGTCCTTGCGGGCCTGTTGCCATCCGCCGACCGGGTGGGGCTCGGTGACCAGGTCGACCTCGGCGCCGTAGGCGCGCAACATGTTCTGCACGATGGGCTCCATGCCTGGGTCGGTGACCACCGTGACCGGGTGCCGGTACACCATGCCGGCCAGCGCCAGCCCCAGGCCCAGGGATCCGCTGGTGGATTCCACGATGCGGGCCCCCGGACGCAGTTCACCGCGGGCCCGGGCGCGTTCAACCATGTGCACTGCGGGCCGGTCCTTCATGCTGCCGCCGGGATTGAAGCCTTCCAATTTGGCCCAGAAGCCGCGGTCTGCGGCAGTTAGCGGGTTCTGAGATCAGCAGTACCGGGGTGTTGCCCACCAGCCCGGCCGGCTGACGGTGGCTTCCCGGCACGGGCGGGCATTGTGCGGGGCTGAGAGGCCGGTCCACCAACGTCAGCGACCGGGAACTGCAGGGCAGACGGGATTCCAGAGAGTTCGAGGAACGAGCAGAGTTGTTGTTCATGCGATCGTCGCTTTCTAGCAAGAGGCCGCTGGCGCAGCCAGTGACAAGGGAAGCGGCCACCGGCCGTCGTGACAGTGCACAGACGACCTGGCGCTACCCAGTCAGCGACGAGAAGAGCACAACCGCGTCAAGAGCTCTTGACCGGTCAATACAGCACCGATGCTACGCGGCGGACCACGACCGCCCAAGATCACATGCCGCCCGAACAACCCCACCGCGCCGATCACCGCTACCACCACGCTCAGAGCCGCCACGGTAGTGACCGGGGCGTTAGGCAGCACGGCGGTCATGAACGCCTCGTGATGGGCAACTGACGGAGTTCCGATGTGCGCGTGATTGCTGCTGATTGTGAATTCGCCACCCAGCGAACTCACCAGAACATGAGCGGGATGGGGTGCAGCAGGCTCATGCCGCACCTCGGCGTGTCCGAGAATGAGGATCCACACCGCGACCGCGGTCACCGCAGCAGCCAAGGCCGCGGTGAATTGCCACCACGGCCGCGGGCATGCGTTCGATCCGCTCACAGTACTTACAGCGTACCAACGGGATCGGGATAGCGTCGACGACAGGCGGCCATGCTGGGACATCACGTCCGCCTCCACCGTTCCGTACCCCATACCCCCTGAGGGTACAGGCGAGCGGAGTGGGTGGCAAGGGGCGACAAGGTCACGAAAAAACTGTCGAACAACAGTGCTCCTCAGCGGTTAGAGGCAATGCCGCGCAGTTAGGCGTGTGACTCGTGATGCAAATGTGACACGCCGTGTGGGGTGCGGGTAGGGCAGCGGAACTCCCGGTATCGATGGATTGTCCGTGCAAAGACACCATCTCACCGGGGAGTTCCGCTGTCTGTTCAGTCTGTCATCTGTCCTGCTGGCTCGGCCCATGAGGGTTCGTTCGCGCCGGGCCATCTGGGCGAGTTGACCCGGATCGTGTCCGCCGATCTCGTTGATGCGGCGCTGGAGAGCACCGGCCGCGTGCAACGCCGAATTCGGGTGCTGCCCGCGCGGGTGGTGGTCTACCTGCTCCTGGCCGGGGCATTGTTCGCCGAGATCGGTTACCAGCAGGTCTGGGCGCGGCTGGTCGCCGGTCTGGACCCGACCGCGGTGGCCTCGCCGGGTTCCTCGGCATTGTCACAAGCCTTGCGCCGTGTCGGGGTCGCTCCGCTGCGCGAATTGTTCACCTTGGTACGGGGCCCGGCTGTCGGGGCCGCACGCTGGCATGGGCTGTTGGTCTGCGCGATCGACGGCACCTCGATGTTCGTGCCCACCACGCCGCCAACGCCGCAGCATTCGGGCGCCAAACCGGCCGCCCCGCCGCCGAGTCCGGGTATCCGATGCTGCGGTTGTTGACCATCGTGGCGTGTGGCACCCGTACCGTCGTCGATGCCGTGTTCGGCGCCTACCGTGTCGGGGAAACCACCTATGCACCAGACCTTTTGCGCTGCCTGAGACCCGGGATGCTGCTGTTGGCCGACCGCAACTTCGCCGTCACCGCCCTGGTCGAACAGATCGCCTCGACCCACGCCGCACTGCTGATCCGGTGCAAGGACGCCCGCGTGCTGCCCCGGTCAAGACGCTGCCGGACCGGACGTGGCTGGCTCGGATGGGAGCGGTGACCGTGCGGGTGATCGACGCAGCGATCACCGTGCGCCTCGACGGCGGCACAACCCGCTGTGGCCACTACCGTCTGGTCACTACCCTGCTCAACGAAAAGCACTACCCCGCAGACGAACTGGTTAATCTTTCCCATCAACGCTGGCAGATCGAAACCAGCTACCTGGAACTGAAATCGACCATTCTGGGTGGCCGCGTCCTGCGAGCAGCCACCCCCGCCGGGCATCACCCAAGAGGTCTACGCACTGCTGATCACCTACCAGGCCTTGCGCATCGCCATCGCCGATACCAGCCTGGCCAACCCCACGATTAGCCCCGACAGGCTCAGCTTCACCGTCGCCCTGCACGCCGCCCGCGACCAAGTCGTTCACGCCGCCGCGGCCATCACCGAGACAACCACCGACCTGATCGGCCGCATCGGAGCCGCTGTCCTCAACCAGCCGCTACCAGCGCGGCGATCGCGCTCAAGTCCCCGAGTGGTCAAACGCGCCATCTCCAAACACCGCGCCAAAGGCACCATCGACCGCAGCAACCACACCACCACCATCACCATCGAAATCCTCGATGGTTGACAACACGCCACCGACGCTAACTGCGCGGCATTGCGGTTTGAGGAGGGCCGGCCGCCGGCTGGGTTGGTGTCAAAGTTGTATGCCAGTGCGTATCTCGAAGACTTGATCGATGTCCTCCAGATTGATTCGGCTGGCTGATGATCGAGCCATTCCACCACAGCTGGGTCCGGGCGAACTCGCCGATCAGCGTCGGGCCGCAGTGCGCCACGGTGTCGGCCTCGATCACCCCCGGCGCCTCGGGTGCTTCGTCGGCGCAGGTGCGGATGGTGGTCGAATTCCACAGATGTAACTTATTTCTGGCGCGGGACACTAGGCTAGCTAGCTAACAACGCCAACGACATGGAAGGGCCCGTGGATTCGCTTCCGGGTGTCCTCAACTTCGTCGGCAGCCAGCTCACGACGCACCAGTACAACGTCGCCGCAGGCGATTCGTTCCTGCAGCAGCAGCAGGTCTCCCTGATCCAGAACTCCACGGCATGGAACACGGCGGGTCAGCGCGACGCGATCATCATCACCTGGGACGAGAACTTCAACAATCTCGGACTGGGCATCGGCAACGAGGGCAACCACGTTCCGATGATCGTCATCCCCAACCAGGGCGCCATCACATCGGGCGGGAACGGTTTCAGCCCGCACCCTGGTATCTTGCAACGATTTGGACGGAGTGGGTGGCGACACGACGCACCAAGACGAGCCGCCCCCAGTTGGCGTTGGTCAGCCGCTCGACATCGCGCACTTCGCCAAGCATGAGGCAGTTCATGTGCAGATTCTCGTCGACCTGAGCTCGGCTTCTCACCCAAACTTCGACGGTGCGGAACATGTTGTCGCTCATCGCTGTGACCAGCTGCTACCGATGAAGTCTGATTGTCCCCGCATCCACGGCTGCCGCAACCCGACAACCTGGTCAGCAGAAGCGGGACGCGGCTTCCCGCGGGCAGACCCTAATGTGAACCGGCTCGCAGCACGTCACGGATCGCCTTAACAATGACATCGGGGCGTTCGACTGGCAGCCACGAGTGGCTTGTGCCGTCGGCGAATATTAGTTCGCCTCGCGGAAACCGTTTGACCAGAGCACGATTGGCGGCGTCCATTTTCGCATACGCAGCGCGCCGACGGGTCGGCGACCGCGGCATAATTATCCGCGTCGGCACGTCTGGCAGCGGCACACGTTCGAGTGCTCGCTTCATTTCCCGCAGATAACCAGCATGACGCGGCACAAGCCGTGCCGTCTGCAATCCCGCCCAAGGATGATTGTCGAGATAGCGGTAAAGCCAGCGCAAATTCGACTTCGTGACATCGTTGGGAGCCATACGTCGCACCATATGTCGGCCCATGCTTGTGCGGTGAAGCCTCAGCAGCTGGGCAGTCCCCATGATGAAAAGCCCTCCAGCCCCCATGGCCATCCCCAGCAACTCGAGCAGTCGTGATTCAGTGACCGGCGCAGAGGGATCGAGCAAAACCAACCCGGCCACTTCGTCTGGATGACGTAAGGAGAACATCTGAGCAACCAAACCGCCCGACGACCATCCCACCACGACCGCCGGTGTGGCGCAATGCAATTGCTGGATTACACCATGGAGATCATCAGCCATTTCAGCAACGCTGCGGCGGGGCGGACCTTCCGAGCCGCCACTACCAGCGCGGTCGTAGGTCAAGACGGTGGCAAAGGAGGCAATCCACTGTTCCAACAAACCACCGAACGCGTCCGTCGTTGCTTCACCTGCCCCGCCGGCTTCAAGGACCACCGTGGGCCCCCGACCAAGGACACGTGTACGAATGACCCGGTCGCCGAGGGAGACCGGCGTGGTGGTTTGCGTCGGCACCTATTTTCCACTCTCGTCCAGGGGCACATCGCCGCTTGTCGCTGCGGGGGCACCCGCACTGAGCGAGAAACCGCTTGCGCACACTCTAATCTGGCGCAGTGCTGTCGATGATCCGGTTGGTCCGGCTCGCCCGCAACGCCAGCGAGCGTGATGTGCGCCGATTCTCGCCGACCACCAATTGCCCCGCCGGAGTCGCAGGGGCATCACGCTGGTGCATATGGTCAGTCACAGAGCGGGCTGGTTGTGGCGACTGCATGCGGTACACCACAGCGTGAAACGGTTCGGGCACCTCGGGATCCGGACGTTGCGTTGCATCGTCAGCCACCCGACCAGGATCTTTCATCCCGGCCGCACAGGCCAACGTCGTCACCTTACTAGTCATTTCGTGGAATCTCTCCATCCCCACCCTCGGGTCACAAATTGTCAGGGAGCGGGTGCCTCAACCCAGGTTGACAGAGAGGGCGATGACGAGGGATTCGCGGGCGGCGTCGACGACTTCGCTTGTGACGGTAATGAGTTAGTTGATTTCCATGACGCGATGAATCTGAGCCATCAGTCGGGCGGTGGGCCGGAAATTGCCGCCAGTAATGCGAATGATGGCGGCGCGGTGGCGTGTTCCCCGTGATTGAGACCAGGCGACTCAATTCAGTGGGAACACGCCGGCACCGCGGCTTTCGGCCGCTAAGGCATTCCCGACTTCAGCGATAGCCGCCGACAACCACTGCGCTGCCTACGTTTTGGTGTCCCCACCTGCACACACCGACCTCACGAAGCACTCGTTAGACGTCAAAGCAGGAAACTCTTGCGCGGTGATCAGACGCTCACGATCGGCGGGGTACTCGCGGCTTCGTACCGGATGTCGAACCCACGACCAGGCGAGCCGCGCAATCCGCGACCGCGGTAGTGGCGTCAACTTACCCGTGCTCCGACGTCCCCTCACCGCATCACCGCGCTGGTCAGCAACTGGCGAGATCCGCTCACCACGGCCTTGCTCGACTGTTTTCGCCCGTGGGCCTCGTCGTGGTGCGTCTCGCCTTCTTCTTCCGCGCGCATGCATACTGCTCCGTTCTCTTTCCGGTATCAACCCGAGCCGTTCGGCAGCAAGTGCCGGTTGACCGCCAGCCCTGGAAGCCGCGCTCATCGCAGGGGTACCCGCGCGGATCGGCCTCACCCCCGTCACCTACCCGCTCGCGCGGAGGATCAAAACGTCCTCTAGCAACGCGCGCATTCGCCCCCTAGAGACGAGGCGCCGTGGCGGACCTGCTTCGCGGCACGACTCCAGCCCACCGCCCGCCGCCTGCTGACAGTGCCTATATAACAGGCAGATCAGCGTGGCTCAGCTGATCCGGGCACAACAGCCAGACACCACCAACCAGCGCGGCGGCACCCACTTCCCCCCGAGCGGATTGGGTCTTCCATTCCGTCTCTGGCCAGCGCCAGCCCACCCGTGGAAACCCACCTGATATGCGGCATCCGCCGGCGGAAGACTGCTCGCCCAAAACCGCAGCGCGATAACAAGAGATAAGCGGCTCCGAGCTACCTACAGCCAGCCACTCTGCGTCAGACAATGCCGTAACCGACATCTGTTCCTCGACATCAGGCCGTTTGCAGCACATCATGAACTGCGCGGCGCGCGCAACAGCAACACTTCCAGCGCCGCACCGATCGATCCGCTCACCGGAAGAAAGTGATCACCAGCACCGACCCGCACCAGCAAACGGCGCAGCACCACATTAGCCGCCAAAGCCCATTGCGCGCCGACCCCGCCGCAGGCCGAATCCAATGCCATCAGTTGATGCATGCCGCGCGCCCCCAGAAACGTCACCGCGGTCAAATCGACTATCATAGGACGCGTCACACATACTACGCTGCGCAAATACCGCCCCACCGCCTCGGCGTTGGCGGCGTCGATCTCACCACAGATTGTCACCACCGCCACCGTGCTCCATACGGCATCAATTTGCACCCGCTTGGTATGCCCCCGGGCACCAAACCACAGCACCCACTCACTGACATCAGAATCATCCCGAGCTGTGGGTAAACCAGACGGTTGCCGATGAGTGTCCATTGGACCACCGAACTTTCAGGCGACCTGGTTCGACCGCCAATGCCACCAGAACCCCCGCCAAAAGCGGCCGCTGCCGAGGATATGACTACGCGCGAGTTGACCCGAAACTCCATCGTAAAGCCACCGGGGGCTCCATGAGTCGGATTACTGATTACTGCTCAATATCCAGCGTGGGAACCACAACCCTGCCCGCAGCAAATGTCGCACGGTTTGAAGTTGAGCAAACGGCGCACTAGGCGCGAGCGCAAGCGCGCCTGGGATGCACCACCTGCGCACCAGGCGGGCCCTCGTTGTGTCGTGCTCGGCATCCCCTGCACGCTGCCTATGGCGTGACCGTAGAGGGATCCCCATACGGGCGGTGCGCCGCGGCCCTTGCGGCCTCCACTGACCGTGGCTAGCGTCCTTGCGATGACGGCC
>NZ_LQOY01000028.1 GCF_002101675.1 Mycobacterium gordonae
CGGCGGCCATGCCCTATGCGGGGTGGTTGGGTGAGGCGGCGGCGCGGGCGGCGGGGGCGGCCGCGCAGGCCAGTGCGGTGGTGGGTGCGTTCGAGGCGGCGCGGGCGTCGATGGTGCATCCGGTGGCGGTGGCGGCTAATCGGGATGTGTTGGTGCGGTTGGTGTTGTCGAATGTGCTGGGTCTGAACGCGCCGGCGATCGCTGCGGTCGAGGGCGTGTATGAGCAGATGTGGGCTGCTGATGTGGCGGCGATGGTGGGGTATCACGGTGGGGCGTCGGCGGCGGCGTCGGCGTTGTCGTCCTGGCAGAACTGGTTTGACGAGGCGTTGCCCGGGGTCCAGGCGCTGCCGGCCGGCGCGCGGGCGGCGGCGGTTGCCGCGCCGGCGGCCGTCAGCGACCTGGTGCTGAACCTCGGTCTGGGCAATATCGGCTCGTTCAACCTCGGCAGCGGCAACGTCGGCGGCCTCAACCTCGGCAGCGGCAACTTCGGCAACATCAACGTGGGCAGCGGCAACATCGGCGACTACAACCTCGGTGGCGGCAACATCGGCACCGGGAACTTGGGCAGCGGCAACTCGGGTGATTTCAACCCGGGCAGCGGCAATTTCGGCGCCGGGAACCTGGGCAGCGGCAACATCGGCAGCCTCAACCTCGGTAGCGGTAACTTCGGCACCATCAACGTGGGCAGCGGCAACAGGGGTGACCTGTCATTCGGCAGCGGAAACGTCGGCACCTTCAACCTCGGCAGCGGGAACCTCGGCGGCGGCAACATCGGATTCGGGAACCTGGGCACGGGCAACATCGGCTTCGGGAACAAGGGCAGCGACAACATCGGGATCGGGCTCACCGGCAACGGCCAGCGCGGGATCGGCTCGCTGAACGCGGGCACCGGAAACTTCGGTCTCTTCAACTCCGGTGACAACAACGTCGGCTTCTTCAACTCCGGTAACGGCAACATCGGCTTCTTCAACTCCGGCAACGGCAACACCGGCTTCGGCAACTCCGGCAGTTTCAACACCGGCTTCTGGCACTCGGGCGATTCCAACACCGGCATCGGCAGCGCCGGCAACGGCAACTTCGGCTTCTTCGACGCCGGAAAGTCCAACGCCGGTAGCTTCAACGCGGGAACCCAGAGCACCGGCTTCGGGAATTCGGGAGCGGGCAACACCGGATTCTGGAACTCGGGCAATTCGAACACCGGAGTGTTCAACGCGGGCAGCGTCAACACCGGCTTGTTCAACGCAGGTGACACCAACACCGGCGCATTCAACGGCGGCAGCCTGAACACGGGGTTCTTCAGTAGCGTCGACCAGCCGGTCGCCAACTCCGGCTTCGGCAACGTCGGTACCGGCAACTCGGGCTGGGGTAACAACGACCCCGGCGGCGGTGCGAATTCCGGATTCTTCAACACCGGTTTCGGTAATTCCGGTTTCTCCAACGCGGGCCCGGCACTGGTTGCCGGCTTCAACTCCGGCTTCGGCAATATCGGAACCAACAATGCCGGAGTCGCCAACTCCGGCAATTACCTGGCCGGTTGGTCCAATACCGGCAACACGAGTTCGGGCGCGCTGAACTCGGGTGACGACAACTCCGGCGGGTTCAATTCTGGTACCGGCCAGTCGGGTTTCTTCCGCTGAGTTATTGAGGGGCGCTTGAACATGAGTTTCTGGGTGTTGCCGCCTGAGGTCAATTCGGTGCGGATGTTTTCCGGTGCGGGGTCTGCGCCGATGGTGGGGGCGGCGGCGGCGTGGTCGGGGTTGGCGCGGGAGTTGGGTGCGGCGGCGGATTCGTTCGCGGCGGTGATCGGGGATTTGGCGGGCGGGGTGTGGG
>NZ_LQOY01000029.1 GCF_002101675.1 Mycobacterium gordonae
GGGCGGCAAAGGCGGCGCCGGCGGCCAGGGCGGCAACGGCATCACCGGCACCAACAGCACCGGTGGCACCGGCGGCACCGGCGGAGCCGGGGGCGCAGCCGGCACTGGAGGTGCAGCAGGTACCGGCGCCGGCGCGGGCGCCACCGACGGAGCGGCGGGCACCGGAGGGGCAGGCGGCCGCGGCGGCGACGGCGGCACCGGCGCCAACGGCACCCAGGCCACCCTCGCCGACGGCAGCGACGCCACCGGCTACGCCGGCGGCGCCGGCGGCCAGGGCGGCCAAGGCGGCACCGCCGGAGCCGGTGGGATCAACGGCGCCGGCGGCCAGGGCGGCAAAGGCGGCGCCGGCGGCCTGGGCGGCAACGGCATCACCGGCACCAACAGCACCGGCGGCACCGGCGGAGTCGGCGGAGCCGGGGGCGCAGCCGGCGCCGGCGGCGACGCCGGACAGGGCCAAGGCGCCACCGGCACCTCCGGCGTGGCTGGCACCGGCGGCACCGGCGGCGCCGGCGGCCAGGGCGGCACCGGCACCACAGGTGCGGACGGCACCACCGCGGGAGCCACGGGCGGGACCGGCTACGCCGGCGGCGCCGGTGGCCGGGGCGGTCAAGGCGGCGCCGCAGGGCTCGGCGGCACCAACGGCAACGGCGGCTCAGGCGGCCAGGGCGGGACGGGTGGCACCGGCGGCACCGGCGGCGCCGGGCTGCAAGGAACGGCCCCCGCTGCCGGTGGTGCCAGCGGCCAGGGTGGTCAGGGCGGCCAGGGTGGTAGCGGCGGGCAAGGCGGGGAAGGCGGACAAGCAGGCACGGGCGCCGGCGCAGCGGCCAACGTCGGCGGCGGCGGCACCGCCGGCACGGGGGGCACGGGAGGGTCCGGAGGCCAGGGAGCAGCGGCCACCGCCACCGACGGTCCGGGCACCGGCGGCACCGGCGGCACCGGCGGCAGCGCCGGCCAAGCCGGAACCGGTGCAACTCTGGGCAATGCGGGCAAGGGCGGTACCGGCGGACAAGGTGGCCAGGGCGGCACCGGTGGCGCCGGAACGAACGCCGCTCAATTCGCCTTCGGGGCCACCGGAGGCGCCGGCTCGCAAGGCGGCGTCGGCGGCGCAGGCGGCACCGGTGGCACCGCAGGCTTTGGTGGAACCAACGGTGACGGAGGCCAGGGCGGAACCGGCGGCCAAGGGGGAACCGGCGGCACCGGCGGCGCCGGTGCGCAAGGCATCGCCCCCGCCGCAGGCGGCGCCCTCGGTCAAGGTGGCCAGGGCGGCGACGGAGGCACCGGAGGACAGGGCGGCCAGGGCGGCCAGGCCGGCGCCGGCGCCGGCGCAACCGGCAGCAGCGGCAAGGGCGGCACGGCCGGCACCGGCGGCACCGGCGGTACCGGCGGCCAAGGAGCCAGCGCGTCCAGCACCAAGAGCCCCGGCATGGGAGGCACGGGCGGTACCGGCGGCGCGGCCGGCACCGCCGGCACCGGGTCCACCGTCGGCAACGCAGGCGCTGGCGGCACCGGGGGGCAAGGCGGTCAGGGCGGCACCGGTGCCACCGGTACCGCTGGCACCGCCCCAGCCGGCGCGGGTAGCACGGGCTTCCAGGGCGGTGTGGGCGGCACCGGTGGTACGGGTGGCTCCGCAGGCGTCGGCGGCATCAACGGCGACGGCGGCCAGGGTGGTCAGGGCGGCCAAGGCGGCCAAGGCGGCACCGGCGGCGGTGGCGCGTTCGGGACCATCCCGGCCGGCGGCGGTACCTCCGGACAAGGCGGTCAGGGCGGCACCGGCGGAATCGGCGGGCAAGGCGGGCAGGGTGGGCAAGCCGGGACCGGAGCAGGCGCAGCCGGCCAGCTCGGCAACGGCGGAAACGCCGGCACCGGAGGAACAGGTGGCACCGGCGGCCAAGGCGCAACCGGTACCACGACCCAAAACCCAGGGACCGGCGGCACAGGGGGCACCGGTGGTACACCGGGAACCGCCGGATCCGGCAAGGCGCCCGGCAACGCCGGAGCAGGGGGCACCGGCGGCCAGGGCGGCCAAGGCGGTACCGGCGCCACCGGCAGCACTGGCACCACGCCCGGCGGCACAGGCGGCAACGGGCTCGTTGGCGGTTTGGGCGGCCAAGGCGGCACGGGAGGGGTGGGCGCCGTCAACGGTGACGGCGGTCAGGGCGGCCAAGGCGGCACCGGCGGTACCGGCGGTACCGGCGGAGCGGGGGCGCACGGAACCACACCGGCGGGTGGTGGCACCAGCGGTCAGGGTGGCCTCGGTGGCGTCGGCGGACAAGGCGGTCAAGGCGGCCTAGGTGGTGCGGCAGGCGGCATCGGCGCCAAGGCCGGCAACGGTGGCACCGCCGGCACCGGTGGCACCGGCGGCACCGGCGGGACCGGTGCGGCGGCAACCACCACGGCTGCCGCCGGCACCGGGGGAACCGGAGGAACGGGCGGGGCCATCGGCACCCCGGAAGCCGGCGGTGCCGCCGGCACTGCCGGTACCGGCGGGACGGGTGGTGCCGGCGGTGCCGGCGCCAACGGAAACAGCAATGCCAACGGCGGCACCGGCGGGGCGGGTGGCGCCGGTGGGTTCGGCGGCAGCAACGGGACGGGCGGCACCGGGGGCACCGGCGGCAATGGCGGCGCCGCCGGCAGCGCCACCGGACCAAACAATTACACCGCCACGGCCAACGGCGGCAAAGGGGGCAGTGGCGGCTCCGGGGGCTCCGGCTACATCGGAGGAACCGGTGGAACTGGGGGTGAGGGCGGGTATGGCAGCAGCAGCTACACGCACGCCTCCGGCGGCGACGGGGGCAACGGCGGTGACGGCGGCGTTGGCGTTGCGCGTGGTGGTGAAGGCGGCAGGGGCGGCGCGGGCTTCTACGGCGGTGCCGCAGTGGTGCCGGGAAGCGGAGCAGCGATACCGAACGGCGCCCCGGGTGGAAACGGTGGGCGGGGCGGTGATGGCGGTGCCGGGCTCAATGGACCGGGCGGGGACGGCGGCGACGGGGGAACAGGCGGTATCAGCGGCGCTGGCAGCAACGGCGGAAACGGCGGTGCGGGGGGCACCGGCGGCGACGGCAGCGGCACCAACGGGGCAGGTGGTACCGGTGGCCGAGGCGGTATCGGCGGCTTCGGTAACTCGCAAGGCGGTAACGGTGGCGTCGGCGGCGACGGGGGCACCGGCACCGGTGGGGCGGGTCAAGCCGGCCAGAACCCGTCGCCACCCAGCGGTCAGAACCCTGGCTTCGGTGGCGCCGGCGGCGCCGGCGGGCCCGCGTAAGGCATCCGGGAGCCTAACTCGACCGCCATACGCGCTTAGAATCGGCGTCCGTGGGGCTCGAGGACAAGGAGGCGTTGCAGGTTCTCCGCGACGCGTTCCGTCCGGAGGACACCGAGCTGGTGCACCGCTTCTACACCCAGTGGTTCGCCCTGGACACCACGGTTCGCGACCTGTTCCCGCCCGAAATGAGCGGCCAGCGCGCGGCTTTCGCTCAGGCGATGCACTGGTTGTACGGCGAGCTCGTCGCCCAGCGGGCCGACGAACCGGTGGCCTTCCTGGCGCAGCTGGGCCGCGATCACCGCAAGTACGGCGTGCAGCCGGCGCACTACCAGACGCTGCGCCGCGCCCTCTATTCAACGCTGCGCCGCCACCTCGGCGACGCATGGACCGGCGCGGTCCAGGAGGCCGCCGACCAGTCGCTGAACCTGTTCACCGGCGTCATGAGCGGCGCCGCCGACTCCGACGACGCGCCCGCCTGGGTGGACGGCACGGTCATCGAACACAACCGGGTGTCCCGCGACCTCGCGGTTATCCGGCTTCGCCTGGACCGCCCCCTGCACTACCACCCCGGGCAGTACGTCAACGTGCAGATCCCGCAGTGCCCGCGCCGCTGGCGCTACCTGTCCCCCGCCATCCCCGCCGACCCGGACGGCGGCATCGAGTTCCACGTCCGCGTGGTGCCCGGCGGCCTGGTCAGCAACGCGATCGTCGGAGAAACCCGGCCCGGCGACCGGTGGCGGCTATCCGGCCCGCACGGCGGCCTGCGGGTCGACCGTGACGGCGGAGACGTGCTGATGGTTGCGGGCAGCACCGGCCTGGCTCCGATGCGGACGCTCATCATGGATCTGAGCCGCTACGCCGTCAACCCGCGGGTGCATCTGTTTTTCGGCGCGCGCTACCGCTGCGAGCTCTACGATCTGCGCACGTTGTGGCAGGTCGCGGCGCACAATCCGTGGCTGTCGGTCTCGCCAGTGTCGGAGTACAACAACGACCCGGCCTGGGCCGCTGACTACCCCGACGTGTCGCCACCGCGGGGACTGCACGTGCGCCAGACGGGCCGGCTGCCGGAGGTGGTCACCAGGTACGGCGCCTGGGGCGACCGGCAGATTCTGATCTGCGGGGGTCCCGACATGGTTCGCGCGACGAAGGCCGCGTTGATCGCCAAAGGCGCGCCGCCGCAGCACATTCAGCACGATCCTCTGTCCCGCTGATACCTAGGAGGGCCGATGCACGTCGTCACCCTGCGCGACCCGTCGTCATCGGTGGCGGCGCAATTCGTGCCTGAGGCCGGCATGATCGGCACCTCGCTGACCGACGCGGGAGTGGAGCTACTCGGCCAACGACGCGGCCTGCAGGCCTACCTCGGCGCCGGCAAGACGATGGGCCTGCCCATCCTCTATCCGTGGGCCAATCGGCTGAGCGGCAATGAATATGTGGCAGAGGATGTTTCGGTGACACTGCGGCCCGGCGAAAACGGTGTCCGTGCCGACCCGTCGGGTCTTCCGATCCACGGCGTGCTCGCCGCATATCCCGGCTGGCGGGTGACCACCGAATCGGTGAACGAGTTGGCCGCCGAGCTCGATTTCGGAGCCGATCCCGTTCTGCTGGCCAGCTTTCCGTTTCCGCACCGACTCGCCATGCAGGTCCGGCTGCAAGAGCGGACGTTGAGCGTACGGACCACGGTGACCGCGACGGGTGACCGCGCGGTGCCGCTATGTTTCGGCTATCACCCGTACCTACAGCTGCCCGGCACCCACCGCGCGGACTGGTTGATCGAGACGCCGCCGCTACGCCACGCAGCGCTGGATCAACATGGCCTGCCAACCGGCGACACAGACAGCCTGCCGGGCGGGTCACAACGTTTGGGCGACAACACGTTTGACGATCTGTACGACCAGGTCGCCGACGGCGCGGTGTTCGCGGTCAGCGCGGGCGGCCGACGCATCCAGGTGCACTTCGAGCAGGGCTACCCCGCGGCGCAGATCTTCGCGCCGCCCGGCGAGGACGTCATCTGCTTCGAGCCGATGGCCGCCGCGACGGATGCCTTGCGCCGCGGCGGCTACCGTTCCGCGGCGTTGGGCGAGTCGGCAAGCGCCGTATTTTCCATCAGAATCTGAAAGCCCGGGGATTCGGCGCGGCTACCGGCGCAAGTTGATGGCGCCGTTCGCTCGCCCGCTACGCGGGCTCCGCTCACCGGCGCAGCTCACCGGCGCGAGCGCGGCTGCCAGACGACGAGCGCGGTGCTCTTGGGCACCACCGCGACCTCGCGGCGCTGGTTGGCGCGCAACACGGCCAGCTCCTCGGCCATCTCCTTGAGCCTGGACTGCAGCGCCTCGACCTGATTGGTCAGCTCGATGATGCGCTTGATGCCCGCAAGGTTGACGCCCTCGTCCTGCGAGAGGCGCTGCACCTCGCGCAGCAGGTTCACGTCGTGCTCCGAATACCGGCGCCCACCACCGGCGGTGCGCTGGGGGCTGACCAGGCCGAGCCGGTCGTAGGTGCGCAGGGTTTGCGCATGCATACCGGCCAGCTCGGCCGCCACCGAAATGAGAAAGGTCCGAGATGACTCGTTCTTCTTCGAACCCGAGGCCATCAGCGGTTACCTGCCCATCCTGCCCGGGGGTCGAAACCACTGGCGCGTTCGGCCGCCGCATAGGCTTCCAGCGCGTCCTGGGCGGCACCCTCCACGTTCGGCGGGACCGCCACCTTGACGGTGACGAGCAGGTCGCCACTGCCACCGCTGCGCTTGGGCACACCGCGTCCACGCACCCGCAGGATGCGGCCGTCCGCAGTGCCCTTCGGCACCCGAACACCAACCTTGCCGTCCAGCGTGGGCACCGAAAGTGTTGAGCCCAAAGCTAATTCGGTGAAGCTGACCGGCACGGTCACGGTGAGGTCGTCGCCGTCGCGGCCGAACACCTTGTCCGGGCGCACATGCACGGTCACATAGAGGTCGCCCGACGGAGCGCCGCGCAACCCTGCCTCGCCCTGGCCGGCCAGCCTGATCCGCTGGCCGTCCTCGACGCCCGGTGGGATCCGCACGTTGATGGTCCGGGTGCGGGTGGTGGCGCCGTTGCCGCCACACTCCTCACAGGGATGCTCGATGATCGAGCCGCTGCCCCGGCATTCGGTGCACGGCTCAGAGAAACCGAATGCGCCCTGGTTGCGGCTGATGACGCCCGCGCCGTTGCAGTTCGGGCACACCTTCGGGCTGGTGCCCGGACGCGCGCCACTGCCATGGCAGTTGGTGCACGGCGCCGGGCTGGTCAGCCGCAGCGGCATTGCCACACCCTTGGCGGCCTCGACGAAATCCAGTTCCGTCTCGGTCTCCAGGTCGTTGCCGCGGCGCGGCCGGCTGGGCCGGGTGGTGCCACCCCGCCCGAACAGGCCGCCGAACAGGTCGCCGATGTTGGCGCCGCCGGACCGGCCGGCGGCGTCGAACAAGTCGTTCAGGTTGAACTCGGCGCCATCACCACCTCCGCCGAAGCCGCCGAAGTTACCCGCATCGAACCGACGGCCACCAAAGCCGCCGCCGGCGAACAGCCGGCGGGTTTCGTCGTACTCTTTGCGTTTCGCTTCGTCAGACAAGACGCTGTACGCCTCAGAGACAGCCTTGAACCGTTCGGCTCCGGCGGGGTTCTTGTCCGGATGCAGATCGGACGCCAGCTTGCGGTACGCGGTCTTGATCTGCTTGGCGTCGGCATCGGAGGGGACGCCGAGCTCTTTGTAGAAGTCTTTTTCGACCCATTCACGCTGAGCCATACCGCGTCACCTCCTTACCTTCCTCGTTGCTTCTGTTGATTCTGTGCTCTAGTCACCGGTGCCGTCGGTGTTATCGCTCGTGTCGGCCGGCCCGGTTTCCGGGGCTGATGCGTTCGCGTTGTCGCCTGGTCCGTCCGGAACGGTCTCGACGACGGCAACCAGCGCGTTGCGCAGGACGTGCTCGCCCAGCTGGTAGCCCTGTCGCATTACCGTTCCGATCACGGGCTTGGCGTCTTGGCCACCGGTGCCCTCGTGTTGCACGGCCTCGTGCAGCACCGGGTCGAAGTCCTCGCCTTCTTCACCGAATGGCTTGAGCCCCAGTCCGGTCAACACGTTCATCAGCTTGTCGGCCACGGCCTTGAGCGGACCGGATTCCAGATCACCGTGCTTGCGCGCCCGCTCGATGTCGTCCACCGCATGCAGCAGTTCACCGACCACGGCGGCCCTGGCCCGATCGGCCGCGGCCTGTTGGTCGCGCATCGCCCGCTTGCGGTAGTTGGCGAAGTCCGCCTGCACCCGTTGCAGGTCGGCGGTCAGCTCCGCCACCTTCTCCGACGAGCGGGCGTCCGACGAGCCGGCCCCACCGGCGGGCGCTGCCGGCTCTCCCGGCGCCGTGGCGCCGGGAGAGGCCTGCCGCACCTCACCAGTCTCGGGATCGATCCGCCGTTTGTCGGTGACCGTCACCGGTTCTTGTGGGAAGTCGTCGGTCACTTGGACTCCCGGTCGTCGTCGACCACCTCCGCGTCCACGACGTCGTCCGAACCACCCTGGTCGAACCCGCCACCGGGCGCTCCGCCACCGGCGGCGGCACCCTCGGCCTGGGCGGCCTCGTAGATCGCCTGTCCGAGTGCCTGGGATTCCTGGCCCAGCTTCTCCATCGCGGACTTGATCGCGCTGATGTCGTCGCCGCCCAGAGCCGTCTTGGCCTCGGCCACCGCGGCTTCCACCTTGCTCAAGGTGTCCTCGGGAACCTTCGAACCGCCTTCGGCTTCGCGCTGTTCCTTGACGAACTTCTCCGTCTGGTAGACCAGCGTCTCGGCCTGGTTGCGAACGTCGGCCTCCTCGCGACGCTTGCGGTCCTCGTCCGCGTGCGCTTCGGCCTCCTTGATCATCCGGTCGATCTCTTCCTTGGAGATGCCTGAGCCCTCCTGGATACGGATCGTGTTCTCCTTGCCGGTGCCCTTGTCCTTGGCCGTGACGTGCACGATGCCGTTGGCGTCGATGTCAAAGGTGACCTCGATCTGGGGCACCCCGCGCGGAGCCGGGGCGATACCGGTCAACTCGAAGCTGCCGAGCAGCTTGTTGGCCGAGGCGATCTCACGCTCACCCTGGTAGACCTGGATCTGCACCGACGGCTGGTTGTCGTCGGCCGTGGTGAAGGTCTCCGACCGCTTGGTCGGGATGGTGGTGTTGCGCTCGATGAGCTTGGTCATCACGCCGCCCTTGGTCTCGATACCCAGGCTCAGCGGCGTAACGTCAAGCAGCAGAACATCTTTCACCTCGCCCTTGAGGACACCGGCCTGCAGCGCGGCGCCCACGGCGACGACCTCGTCCGGGTTGACGCCCTTGTTGGGCTCCTTGCCGCCGGTCATCTCCTTGACCAGATCGGTCACCGCAGGCATACGGGTCGAACCGCCCACGAGCACCACGTGGTCGATGTCGCTCACCGAGATGCCGGCGTCGGCGATCACCGACTGGAACGGCTTGCGGGTGCGGTCCAGCAGATCTTGGGTGATGCGCTGGAACTCGGCCCGGGTCAGCTGCTCGTCGAGGAACAACGGGTTCTTGTCCGCGTCGACGGTGATGTAGGGCAGGTTGATCGAGGTGCTCTGCGAGCTGGACAGCTCGATCTTGGCCTTCTCGGCGGCTTCGCGAAGCCGCTGCATGGCCATCTTGTCCTTGGTCAGGTCGATGCCACTGGTGCCCTTGAACTTCTCCACCAGCCAGTCGACGACGCGCTGGTCCCAGTCGTCACCACCGAGGTGGTTGTCACCGCTGGTGGCACGCACCTCGACCACGCCTTCGCCGATCTCGAGCAGCGAGACGTCGAAGGTACCGCCGCCGAGGTCGAAGACCAGGATGGTCTGTTCCTTCTCGCCCTTGTCCAGGCCGTAGGCCAGCGCGGCCGCGGTCGGCTCGTTGACGATGCGCAGCACGTTGAGGCCGGCGATCTGGCCGGCGTCCTTGGTCGCCTGACGCTGGGCGTCGTTGAAGTAGGCGGGGACGGTGATGACGGCGTCCGCGATGTCCTCGCCCAGGTACGCCTCGGCGTCCCGCTTCAGCTTCTGCAGCACCCGGGCGCTGATCTCCGGCGCCGAGTATTTCTTGTCATCGATGTCCACGGACCAGTCCGTGCCCATGTGCCGTTTGACCGAGCGGATGGTGCGGTCAACATTGGTGACCGCCTGGTTCTTGGCGGGCTGGCCAACCAGCACTTCGCCGTTGCGCGCGAACGCGACGACGGATGGAGTCGTCCTTGAGCCCTCGGAGTTAGCGACGACGACGGGGTCGCCACCCTCCAGAACCGCGACGACGGAGTTGGTGGTCCCGAGGTCGATGCCGACCGCACGAGCCATAGTGATTCCTCCTGAATGTGTAGAGCTTCTGTGTTGCACTATGCTGAGTGAACCCCGCTCAAGACTGCTCCGGTCGACGGCCTGCTGTCAACTCAGACTTGAGTCTGATTCACTCAACTTGTCGATCATGCTAACGGCACTGTCGCGAACTTTGTTCCCGGGGGCCCTGAATTCGCTATGAAGCGGCGACAAGCGGCGCTTCGCCCTTTGACCTGATTGTTAGACTTCAGCGAAGTATCTGCTTTGGGGGAAGCAATCAATCATGTCCGCGCAAAGCCGCATGCTCGCGTACAGCTCACTGCTCGCTATGAACGCCGGCTGGGTGAACGCGGTGGCCATCCTGATCATGGCTGTCCCAGTCGGGAATCTGACCGGAATCACCACCCAGATCGGAATGGACAGGGCGCACCCGTGGCGCTACGAAAGTCATGTCCTGCTGGCGATTCTGGCGGGGTTTCTCATCGGAGCGGCAATCGCCGGGGCCCTGCTGGCGTCCAAGCGCGTTCCCATCGGCAACCGCCACGCCGCAGTGCTGGCCATCCAGGCGACCTTGCTGCTGCTTGCCGCCGCCGGCATTGAAGAATCCGACGTCAAGTCCCTGATCCTCGGCTCCGGCATCGAGGAGACCGCGGTACAGGCACTGCTCGCGGCGTCCGCGCTCGGCCTGCAAAACGGGCTGACCTCGAGCTTTCGCGGAATGGCCGTGCGCACCACCCATTTCACCGGAACCGTCACCGACCTCGGACTGATGCTGGGCCGCAGCCGCCAGGAGGGCATCGACAAGTGGAAGGCCGCGATCCTGTCCGCGACGCTGCTGCTGTTTCTCACCGGCGCGGTCGCCGGGTTGATTGCCGGCGCCCGCATCGGCGGTCACGCCCTGATCGTTCCATCGGCGATCTGCCTGGTGCTGGCCGCCGTCAGCATCGTGCGCAGCCGGCGGCGCCGCCTTCAGGCCGGCGGTGTGCTCGCCTAGGCGGAAACGGCCTAAGCGTCTGCGCGCGACTCCGCCGGAGTCCATGGCAGCGGCGGGCGGGGCTGTCCAGGAAACAGGAAGTCGACGAACGCCGCGACCGTGGGTTGCGGCTCATGGTTTGCCAGCCCGGGCCGCTCGTTGGCCTCGATGAAGGCGTAGTCGGGAGAGGTGACATCGGGGACGAGTAGGTCGATGCCGGCCACCGGTATGCCGA
Organism: Mycobacterium gordonae; assembly: GCF_002101675.1. Classification (GTDB taxonomy): domain Bacteria; phylum Actinomycetota; class Actinomycetes; order Mycobacteriales; family Mycobacteriaceae; genus Mycobacterium; species Mycobacterium gordonae. Next base: position 10,788 of record NZ_LQOY01000029.1, read on the forward strand.
TCACCTCGGCCGCCTTGACGGCCACCCGGCACAGTTCTTCGTTCACCCGGCCGGTCACGTCGTGCAACTTTCCGCCCTGATGCAGATTGGCGGTGGCGCGTACCCGCAGCACGGTTCCTTCGGGCAGCACGTCGTCCAGCTGCCAGCCCTCGTTGGCGACCGTCTCGCGCGCCAGGTCATCTAGCGGGATGCGGGACTCACCGTCGGTGGCGGCCGAACGTCGTCGGCTCTCGGCCTCGATCAATTGGCGCACGCTGTGCTTACCGGTGCCGATGACCTCAGGTGGCATCCGCAGCGCGGCCGCTACCACCCGGCCGTCGATCACCACCAACCGCAGGTCGTCGCCATGCGCCCGCTTTTCGATCAGCACCTCCGGGTGCTGCTCCCTGGCTCGCGCCAACGCCGCGGCAAGCGCTTCTCGACCCTGCTCGGCAGTCACTCCGACGGTGATGCCTTTGCCCTGCTCGCCACGGCAGGGTTTGACGACACCCTCGCGTATTTCCTCGAGGAACGCATAGTCGTCGTCGTCGAAGCTGGCCAGCCGCGCCGAGGGAACCACAATGCCCGCCGCTTTGACCAGGCGCCGGGTCAAGCGTTTGTCGTCACAACGGCACATCGCGATCGCCGAGGTGTACTCGGACAGCGACTCGCGGGTGACGACGGTACGGCCGCCGTGGGAGAGCCGCATCTCGCCCGTTTCGGCGTCCAGCACCTCGACCCGGATGCCGCGGCGAAGAGCCTCTTCGGCGATGATCCGCGCGTAGGGGTTGAGGTCGTCCACGGTTTCCGGCGGCGCGGTGAACAACGGCTCGTTGATGGTGTTCTTCCGTTTGATCACCAGTACCGGTACGCGGCGGAAGCCGATCTTCTCGTAAAGGGCAATGGCACCGTCGTTGTCGTGGGCGACCGACAGGTCGAGATACGCCCGTCCGGCTCGACGGAAGCGATCGGCCATCGCGTGGGTAAGGGCCTCCCCGATGCCCGGCAGGGCGGCGCCCGGGTCGACTGCGAGGGTCCACAGGCTCGCGCCTCGCTCGGGATCCGAGAACAGCACCTCGTGATCGACACCCGTGACGGCCCCAATCACCGCGCCGTCGTCGTTGCGCACGGCGATCAGGTAAATCACCGCGTCGTGATGCAGGTGGTTGCGCCAGATCACCTCGACCGGCGCCGGAACCATTCCACACCGTACGAAGATCCGGTTCATGTCATCGGCTTCGGCCTCGGACTGCAGGGGCCGAACCGTGATGCCCTGGGGAGGCGGAGCCGGTTCTGTCGGTTCGCTGAAACGCAGACGATAGGTGTGGCTGGGGTCGATGAACAGTTCAGCCGGTGCCTGCGCGACGACGATGTGCGATTCGGGTGCGTAGATGCAGATGTCACGACGCCCCGGCGCTTCTTTCCGCAAGACCTCCACGAGCGCGCCGGTGTCGCCGAACGTTTGACCGAAAATGATTCGGCCCCAGCCCATTTCGAGCTCGACATGCGGCTTCATCGTCTCGGCGAGGTGCGGCCGCGAGACGTCGTGGAGGTTGAGGGTGATCGCCTCGGGATGGTCTTCTGCGGGTTCCATAGTCGGCGTTGTTTACCCATTTTCCCGGGGATTGATCACCGATCGCGCAGCTGCGGTAATAATAGAGCAAGCGCTCTGTTACTATGACCGGATGCCGCGCCCTCGCGTACACGACCCGGACCACGTGCTCGACGCAGCCGAGTCGTTGGCCGTCGCCGCGGGCCCGGCCGCGGTGACCATCCGCGCGATCAGTTCGACCGTCGGCGTCTCCAACGGCGCGCTATACCACACCTTCGGGTCGCGAGCCGGGCTGCTGGCACGGGCCTGGATCCGCGCCGGGCGCCGCTTTCTGCGGGCACAGAACGCACTGGTCGACGCGGCGCTCGCGGCGCCGGGCCCAGATGCCGGCATCGAGGCCGTGGCGGCCGCCGCCGACGCACCGGCGGCCTTCGCCGAGCAGTATCCCGACTCCTGCCGGCTGCTGCTCACCACGCCGCGGGAAGCCCTGCTCGAACCTGAGCTACCCGACGAGATCACCGCTGAGATAGCCGATCTCGAGGCGCAGCTGATCAACCTGATGATCCGGCTGGCGCGCAGCGTCTGGGACCGCGAAGACGGCGCCGCGGTGGACACCATCACGATCTGCATCGTCGACCTGCCGACCGCCATCCTGTTGCGGCGCAACCGCTTGCACAGTCCCACAGCACGCCAACAGCTGCGCGCCGCGGTGCGCGCCGTCCTGCAAACCGAGCCCCCTGCTCATCAACCCGGAAGGAAAACTCCATGACCATCAGCCTGCGCTACGACGAGAAGATCGCGGTCCTCGACCTCGGCGACGACGAAAACCGGTTCTCCCCAGCGTTTCTCGACGACGTCAACGCCCATCTCGACGACATTGAGGCCAGCGGTGCGCATGCGTTGGTCACCACCGCGGCCGGTAAGTTCTACACCAACGGGCTGGATCTGGACTGGCTCGGTGCGCACCCGGAGCAAACGCAGTGGTACGTGAGCCGGGTGCAGGATCTGCTGGCCCGCGTTCTCGTCCTGCCCATGCCCAGCGCGGCGGCCATCGTGGGCCACGCCTTCGGCGCGGGAGCAATGCTGGCCGTGGCACACGACTTTCGCGTGATGCGCGCCGACCGTGGGTTCTTCTGCTTCCCCGAGGCGGACATCAACATCCCGTTCACGCCCGGCATGGCAGCCTTGATTCAGGCGAAACTCACCCCGCAGGCAGCGGTCGCCTCGATGACCACGGGGCGCCGCTTCGGTGGCGCCGACGCCGCCGACATCGGGATCGTCGACGCCACCGCGGGCGAGGGCGCGGTAACGTCCGCCGCCGTGGAATTGCTTCGCCCGCTGGGCAGCAAGGACCGCGGCACCCTTGGCGCGATCAAACAGACCATGTTCGGCACCGCGGCGCAGACGCTCAGGTCACTCGCCGACGGCTGACGTTGGCGATCACCAGTTGGGTGTTGTACGGCGCACCGAATGGCACCCCGTAGCGGTCGGATTGTGTATTCCATTGGCTGGCAAAGATCCTCATCCGCTCGAGGGTGGAGCCGGGAACGATATAACCGCCGTAGTTCTGGGCCACGAAGTTCGGGCCGTCCGGGTCGCTCTGCTGCAGCAGCACCGTCGCAGTGCCCTGACTGAAGATGTCGGTGGGTCGGTCGGCGACCCAAATTTCGACGGCGCCGTCGTGGCCACCACGAACGTTGAATCCCGCCAGCACGGCGCAATCGTCGACCTCCCGGAAACTCAGCTCACCAAAAGCCGTCGGGCTGAGAACGACTGCGTCCTGTCCGGGCGCGCCCCAGCCCATGCCGCCGTCGGACCGTCGCACCCGGGGCCGCCACGAGGAACGGTCGGTGAAGGTGCGGGGGTGCGCCCGGTACAGGGTCACCCCGCGGCTGCGGTCGAACGAGTCGGCGGCGATGTAGACGTGGCCGTCCGCTGCTTGATAGCCGCTGATCTGCGACTGCCCGCCGTCGGCATAGTCGCCGGGACGCCATGACCCCTTCACCGGCTTCCAGCCTCTGGCGGGCCGATCGGTCACTTCCACCAGCCAGGACCCGCCGTCGGTGCGCAGGTACTTGGTGCCCACCACCAGCATGTAGGTCCGCTCACCGACCAGGACACTGCCCGATGGCAGCGTGTTCATGCCGCGGGCCTGCCGCGGTGGGACGAAGAGCGGGTTGTGGCTGCCGCTGGGCCCGGTCAGGGGCGCACCGAAGTGTGGGTGGCCCGCGTCGTCGAAACTCACCGGCACCGCGACCGACGGGTAGTGCGGGTGGCTGCCCACCTTGTCACCGCCGAACGCGTCCCCGAATACGGCCACATACGACCCGTCGGGCAGCTCGACGACCTCGCCCAGGTCCACCGCACCGATCCCGGGTATCCCCACCGCAGCGCCCGTCCCGGCAACCGGACCGAGATTGCGCACCTCACCGCAGCGCATGCCTACAGTCTCGTCACGATCAGTGCCAGCAGCGCGCGCACCGCCGCGCTGGTCGGGCGTGTCGCCGATGTTGCCACGCACAGCCGCCAGCACAGATCCTGACTGGTGGCCTGTGAACTGCCGGCCCGGCGAGCGTGGGATAGCCTGTCGCGATGGCAACGCCCGCACGCGCGCTGGACCGCGAAGACGCGGGCTATCACAAGGCGCTCAAGAATCGGCAGATACAGATGATCGCCCTGGGCGGCGCCATCGGAACGGGGTTGTTCCTGGGCGCCGGGGGCCGACTCGCCTCGGCCGGTCCGGGATTGTTCATCGTCTTCGGCATCTGCGGAGTCTTCGTTTTCCTGATACTGCGTGCGCTCGGTGAGCTGGTGCTGTACCGCCCGTCGTCGGGCTCGTTCGTGTCGTACGCACGCGAATTCTTCGGCGAGAAAGTCGCTTTCGCGGCCGGCTGGATGTATTTCCTCAACTGGGCCATGACCGGGATCGTGGACACCACCGCGATCGCGCAGTACTGCCGCTACTGGAAGGTGTTTCAGGTCGTCCCGCAGTGGACGCTGGCACTTATCGCGCTGATTGTCGTCGTGTCGATGAACCTCATCTCGGTCAAGCTGTTCGGCGAACTGGAGTTCTGGGCCGCCCTGGTCAAGGTGCTGGCGCTGGTGACGTTTCTGATCGTCGGCACGGTCTTCCTGGCGGGACGCTTCAAAGTGGACGGACACGACACCGGGTGGTCACTGTGGAGCAGCCACGGCGGCCTGTTGCCGACCGGCCCGCTGTCCCTGCTGCTCGTCACCTCGGGCGTTGTATTCGCTTATGCAGCAATCGAACTCGTGGGCATCGCGGCCGGGGAGACCGCGGAACCGGAAAAGGTCATGCCGCGCGCCATCAACTCGGTCGTGTTCCGGATTGCGGTCTTCTACATCGGCTCGACGGTCCTACTCGCCCTATTGCTGCCCTACACCGCCTATAAGGACGGCGAGAGCCCGTTCGTGACGTTCTTCAACAAGCTCGGGATCTCCTGGGGCGACGATGTGATGAACCTGGTGGTGCTCACCGCCGCGCTGTCGAGTCTGAACGCGGGCTTGTATTCCACCGGCCGGATCCTGCGGTCGATGGCGATCAACGGCAGCGGCCCGAAGTTCACCGCGCCGATGTCCAAGAACGGCGTCCCCTTCGGCGGCATCCTGCTCACCGCGGGGATCGGCTTGTTCGGCATCGCACTCAACGCCGTTACGCCCAAGCACGCCTTCGAAATCGTGCTACACATCGCCGCGACCGGCGTCATCGTGGCCTGGGCGACGATCGTCGCATGCCAGCTGCGCTTCCACCGGCTGGCCGGAACCGGCGACGTGGAACGCCCTGAGTTCCGCATGCCGCTGTCGCCGTACACCGGATGGATCACGCTGGCTTTCCTGGCAGGTGTGCTGGTGCTGATGATGTTCGACAAGGTGTATGGCCGCTGGATGCTGGCCGCAATGGCGTTCGGTATCCCGGCGCTCATCGGTGGCTGGTTTGCGGTGCGGGGCCGGGTACGCGACACCGCGGCCGAAGCCGCCGCGGAATAACGCTTTGCCATCGGCGCCGTTCCAAGCGCGCGTCACTGCAATGACTTGGCTGTCACCGTGCGTAGTCTGACTTCCTGATATCAGTCAGGTCCGGGGAGTAGTACGTTGCGGTTATTGCACAAGGCCGGGTGGGTTCCGCTCGCCGTTGCCGTGCTCATTGCCGGATGCACCACCACCGTCGACGGCAGGCCGGTGGCCAGCCCCGGTGGCCGGGGCCCGGCCGAACCGACCTTCCCGACGCCCAAGCCCAGTGCGGCACCGCCGCCGGCGCCGACGAATCCCATCGCGCTTCCACCTACCGGGCCCCCGTCCACCAACCCGACGCCCGGCACCATCACTCTCAAGCCCGACGACAACGGTTACGTTTTCATCGAAACCAAATCGGGCATGACGCGCTGCCAGATCAACAAGGAAAGCGTGGGCTGCGAGGCGCCGTTCACCAACTCGCCCCTGAAGGAAGGCGAGCACGCCAACGGTGTCCGTATCACCTCCGCCGGCGACGTGCAGTGGGTGCTCGGTAACCTCGGCGCGATCCCCACCGTCACCATCGACTACAAGACGTACGACGCCCAGGGCTGGACCATCGTCGCCACCAAAGAGGGCACCCGCTTCTCCAACAACGGCACTGGTCACGGCATGTTCGTCAGCATCGACAAGGTCGACACCTTTTGAGCGGACCGCCAGGCGCCTGGGACAACCAGGCGATCGGTGGTGTGGCGAGCCCGTCGCATAAACGAAGTCTCGAGTCAGAGAACGCACCGATGCAGCGACGTCGCGTCATGTGACTGACCGCGTCCCGGCAACGCTGGGTGCGACGCAGTTCGAAACCGGTGTGGGGGGAAGCCCGAATGCTGCGTGTATGAACAGAATTGGCGGGCGCCACCCGTTCGACTCCATGACGGCGTCCGCTCCGCGAGGTTCCGCGAAATCGCGTCGCGCGTGCGGGCGCGCCCGGTCCGGCAAATCCGTCACATCCTCGCCCGCCCACGTTCGTGGTGCGGCGCGACCTATAACATCGGAGCCGTGGCACGTTATGGCCCACCAGACGACTTCAACAACCAGCCCACCCAATACGGCGGCTACGGCGGACAGCCGCCCCAGGGCCCGCCCCCCGGTGGGCCGCCTCAGGGCGGCCGCCCTCCGCAGGGCCCGCCGCCGGGTCCGCAGAATCAGCCCACCATCGAAGGCGCGCCGCCCGGCGGCACACCGCTGCAGAACCAGCCGACCGTGGAACACGGTCCGCCTCTGCAGTACCAGCCGACTGTGGAAGGCGCTGCGCCGGTGCAATACGACCAACTCGGGGCCGAGGATCCCGACGAGCAGGCTCAGCCGTGGTACCGCAAGCCGGTGACGCTGATCGGCTGGGCGATCCTTGTACTGATCCTGCTCGCCCTGATCGCCTACGGAGTCACCCAACTGCTCGGTGGCGACAAGAGCACCGGCCCGGCCCCCGGCACCACGTCGACGACGACCACCACGACCACCAGCGAGACGACCACGACCACCACCACGACCGAACCGACCACTACGACCACCGAACCGAGCACCACTCCGACGGCGGCTCCGCCGGCGAACCCGCCGCGCAACCAGCCGCCCGGCACCGCGCCCACGCAGCAGCCGACCCACCGGCCACATCTGCCGCAGCTGCCAGGGACCATCACGGTTCCGGGCGGTCCCACCATCACCCTGCCCAACCTGCCCCGTTAGGACTTGGTCAACATTCGATTGCTGATCGGTCACGGGCGGCGTGCGACGAGCGGCCTTGCTCGGCGTAACGAATACAGTCAGCGCCCGTGACGAGGTACGACCCGCCCGATTACGGCGCCAACGACCCGACGGCCTACGGCAACTACGGCTACGGGCCCGGCGGGGGCGGATACGGCCAGCCGGCCGGCGGCGGATACCCACCCGAACCGGAACCCGAGCCCACGCCGGGCTGGCGCAAGCCACTTGCCCTGGTGGGATGGGGCGTGCTGATCGCCGTCTTGATCGCGCTGATCATCTACGGGATCGTCCTGCTCGCCAGGGGTCGACCGAGCCCGGCAACGATCACCACGACCGTCACCACGGTGGCGCCGGCGACCACGACCACCACGGCGCCGAGCACCGCCCGGACAACCACAACCACAACGACCACCACCACGACAACAACCACCACCACCGAGACCACCAGCACGACGACCACTACGACCGAGCCCACCACCACGACCACGACGCCGACCACGACAAGCGCATCCCCCACCACCACGCCCGCCAATTCGCCGGCACCCGGAGCGATTCCCAGACTCCCATCACAGATCACGTTGCCCGCCATCCCTACCGTCATCAATCTGCCGCCGGGACTGTGACCCGGTCCGGCCCTCGCCGCGACGGCTAGGGTGGGGAACGGCCCCCGACCGCAGCGAGATGAAGGACGACGAAGGGTGTGGATATGAGCCAGCCGCTCGGGTTGTCGATCGGAGTGGCCAACCTGGTGGCTGCCCGCTCCGGCAGCGTCCCGGTCTCCCGCACACCGGTCGTGACGTTGTACGAGAACCGTCCGTCCGAGGTCGGGCTGCCCGAAGAGAATGAGAATCTGACCGAACCTGGCCTGGTACTGCGCGGGTTTGTAGAGCGGGTCGGGGATCCGGCGCCACTGGTCGCGGCCGACGGGACGAAGTACCTGGGGCAGGCGCTCACCATCGAAGCTCTGGAAGCGATGGCGCGCACGGTCGGTTACGGCAGGCCGATCACGGTCGCCGTCCCGGCGTACTGGTCAGAAACTCAAGTGGCCGCGTTGCGTCAGGAGCTGTTCGCCCAACCCGACCTGACGGCGCACGGCGGCACACCGACCCTGGTTTCCGACGCCACCGCGGCGCTGACCGCGGTCAAAGCCCGGCCCGGCTTCCCCAGGCAGGGCATCGTGGCACTGTGCGACTTCGGCGCCGGCGGCACCAGCGTCACGCTGGCCGATGCCGGATCTGGTATGCAGCAGATCGGCAGCACGGTCCGGCACAGCGAGTTCTCCGGCGATGATCTGGACCAGCTGATCCTCAATCATCTGCTGACCGTCTCCCCCAGCGTCGACAACGCCAACGTATCCGGCACCGCGACGTCGATGGGTTCGGTGACGCGGATGCTGAGCGCCTGCCGCGCCGCGAAGGAGCAGCTGTCTGCAGCGACGGTGGCGACCGTCGGGACCGGCACCGGCGGTGATCAGCGCCTGACCCGCAGCGAGTTCGAGCAACTCATTGCCCCACCGTTGGACCGGTTCCTCAGCTCTATCGGAGAAGTTCTGCAGCGCAACGGAATTGGGCAACTGTCCGGAGTGGCAATAGTCGGTGGCGGCGCCGCCATCCCGCTGCTCACCACCCGGATTTCCGAACGCCTGCAGATACCCGTCTTCACGACGGCGCAACCGCTGTTCGCCGCGGCCATCGGCGCGGCAACGCTCGGCGACGAACAGCTGTCCTCGGCGGGCGCGGTCACCGGAATCGGCCCCGCCGTGGGCCTGCCGACAAGCGTGATCGGCGCCGCCGTCGGTCCCGAAACGTTGGCGTCCCCCACGGCACCCGTGGACACCGAAGCGTTCCCCGACGGTTCCCGTCAGGAGACCGACCGGGCGCTGGCATGGTCGGAAGACAGCGGCACGGGGATGGAACCGGTCCCCTACACCGGACCTGCCGACTACACCGGCCCGGTCGAACCTCCGCCCGGCCCGCCCGCCCCTGACACCGGACAGGACCGCTACGCGGGTGAGCCGGAGGTCCCGCCCTGGTATCGGCGTCCAGCCATCCTGCTCAGCCTGGCGGGCGCGGCCGCGGCAATCATCCTTGCGGTGGTGCTGGCGCTGACGCTGCGGCCGACCAACGCCAAGCCGGTGGTCACCACATCGCAGCCGCCGCCCTTCACCACCGTCGTGACCGGCCCGGACAACAGCCCCACCGAGACGGTAGTCACCCCACCGCCCGTGACGGTGACCACCACGCCCTCGACCACCACCAATCCGCCAAGTACTACCGAGACCACGTCGACCACGTCGACGACCACGACGACCACGACGACCACGCAGCCCACCACCACGACCACTCAGCCGACGACGACCCAGCCGACCACCACTGCACAGACCACCACGCAGGCGCCGCCGACCACCACGCAAAAGCCGCCGACCACCACGGCAGCGCCGGTGGTAACCACCACCGCTGCACCCGCGCCCGCACCGGCACCCGCACCCGCACCCGCACCGGCACCGGCACCCGCGCCGGCACCCGCGCCCGCGCCGGCGCCCTAGCCCCGGCGCACCGGAAATTCGGCCAGCATCGCCTCGGCGCTGCGGACGGCCGCACGGCAGGCCCTGGTGGTGAACGGGTCGTTGAGCGGGTGCTCGGCGCGGCGGCGCCAATGTTGCGCTGCCGCGAAGGCCGCCCGGGAAACCTCCTGCGGATCGGCTCGGCACACTTGCGGGTCCAGGCCCAGTCTGCTGGCCGGGCCGGTACCTGCGCCGCCGATGATACGACGCAGCAGGACTACGTCCTCTTCCTTCAATGTCGTTGTGCGCGAGGATAATTGACTGAGCAGCCGGAGTTCTTCGAAGGCATGGGTGTCGGCCAGCAGCGGGTCGATGTCAGCGATGACATACGGCGTCGCCAGCACCGGATGCGCTTCGACAAACCGGCGCAACGTCACCAGCGCCGTGTGCGCCTTGAGCATGTCGGAGCGCTGCGCGAACTGCTGGTCGATGACATTACGCAGGGCAACCAGTCCGCTGCGCTCCAGCAACTCGTTGGCCAATCCCGACGCATCGGCGACACCGGCCGCCAGCACCGCGATGGAAATCCGGATGCCGAACATCCCGAATCGCTCCAATAGGTGTGCGCGGGTCGCCGCGTCCACGGGCAGCGGGCTGTCCGGTCGCACGAAGCGATCGACGCTCAGCAGCGCCCTGTTGAGCTCGGCGGCGTCAGAGCCGGCAAGCTTTTGCAGCGCGAGGAATTCGCTCTGACGCAGCGTGCGTGCTGTCATCGCAAGTAGACCCGAGACCGGAACCACCGCCTGACAGATGCCCGTCTGGTTCATCTCACTGGTGAACCGTTTGGCCACCTCACTGGCGGACAGCATCGCATCGATGCGTCCGGCGCCGATCTCGTCGGCCCGCGATGCCACTCCGATGATGCCGAGCGCACCCGCCGACCCGCCGACCAGCCCACCGATCTGCTTGAGCAACGCGATGTCGGCCGCGTTGAGGGTGCGCAACAAGAACACCACCGCATCCACTCGCGGCACCCCGTCCGGGGGGACGAGCAGTCGCAGCGTGCGTTCGGACGCATCCCGGGTCAACGACGACGTGCCCGGGGTGTCGATGATGGTGGCCTGCGTCAACTCCTGCGCGGGCCACTCGACATCCAGGTGGGCCACTTCCACCGGATTGAGGTTGCGCAAATCGAAGCTCAGCCCGTCGCGATGGGTGATGGGGACGTTGCTGCGCCGCCCGCCCTGATGAATCGCGGTCACCTTCGGTGTCGGGCCGTGCCGGAACCAGGTCACGATCCGGGTCGCCTCGGTCGCGTCGGTCGGCGCGATGTCGTCACCCACCAGCGCGTTGACCAGCGTCGACTTGCCCGCCTTGAGCGTACCTGCGAGCGCGATGCGGATCGGCTCGTTCAGCCGTGCGCCGATGCGCTCCAGTTCGTGGAAGACGTCCGGACGTTGCCGGTAGGCAGGTTCGCCCCGATAAGCCTGGATGGTTCCGCCCAGGATGGCGCGGACCCGATCGCTTGTGCTCACACTCGTCCTATGGTCGCCTGTGGCCGCAGTTTGTCTAAGTTTTCGATGACCTGGCGCAGGATGTCCAGTTGCCGCTCCAGTTCGCGGACCCTGGTGTCACGATCCACATCCTCTAGATGGGCAGCGGTCAAGGTGGCTTGCAGCGATTCGTTGAGCGAGCGGCTGAGTTCGTTGGCGATGTCGCGATAGTGGTCGCGCAGCTTGCGGTGGATGGTCTTGAGCCGGTCGCGGGACTCTTTGCCGACGACGAAGGAGACTTCGTCGACGAAGCGCCGGAGATTGGCCTTGGCCTCGGCGCGCGCCCGCAGCAGCCGACTCTGCTTTTCTTCCTTGTAGGCCATCCGGCCGAGCAATAGCCCGGCGCCCACCGAGACCGGGTTGAACAGGCCCAGGCCGGCCACCGATGACAGCATGCCGATCATCACCACACCGCCGTAGGAACCGCGAAGTCCCGAGAGGGCCTTTTGCCCCTTGCCCTGCGGCTTGGATTCCAGCTCCGCCAGCGCCTTGAGTTCATCCAAATTGGTGGCCATCAGGCGTGAGGTCAGCTCCGGCGACATCACCGAGTTCAGGCCGGCGTCGGCGAAGGAGCGGGCGACGTCGTCGGCCAGGGCCGCCGAACGCTGATAGGCCCAGACGAAGTTGTCGCCGACCGCGGTAGCGATCGCATCCTCGGCTTCGGCGCCGATCTCCGCCCACTGCAGGGTGGGATCGCAGGAATCGATCCGTTTCTCGATGTCGTCGGTGACGGCGCGGAAGCGGGCCCGCAGGTCATGGTCGACGTCATTGCTCACATCGGTGAAGCCGTCGTTGAGCACCTGCTGCCACAGCGCGGTCGCCTGCAGGGCGTTCTCCGCGTCGCGCTTGCGGCGCTGCAGATCATCCGCCAATCGGTCGCGCAATCCGGGGTCATTGACGGCGGCCAGTTCCGACCCGGCCTTGGTCGTCAATTGTGCTGCGGCAGAACGTATTTCACTGAGCACTTCGTCGCGCACCCGGTCGTTCTCGCGGGTGAGCACCTTCTCGCTGAGAAACTTGACGACGGCCGGGAAGTTGGATTCGTCGTTGAGTTCTTTGTCGTTGAGACTCACGGCATGGCTGCGTAGCAGCGACGAGACCGGGATGATCGGCATCGGCACGCGGGCGCGCTGCAGATGATTGGCGTTGGCGTTGACGATCTGACGCCAGTGCGGGTACAGGTCGGTCTTGGTGGCCACGATCACCCCGACCGGGCATATCTGGTGCGCCTTGCGCAAGAACCACATCTCGGGTTCGGTGAACTCCTGGCTGGCGTCGCTGACCATCAACATCGCGTCGGCGTCGGGCAGCAAACCCAGGGTCGCCGACAGGTGCGGCTGCCCGTGGCCGCCCACACCGGGGGTGTCGATGAACACCAGACCGCCTTGCAGCAGCGGGCTGGGTGCGCCGATCTCGACTCGCAACACGTGGCGTCCGCCCGCCTGCGGTGCGCGGCGCAGGTCGGCATTGATCTCTTCGACCGGGATGTCGACGGTCGTGGTTTCCCCGTTGGGCCCTGCCGCCAGGACCAGTCGAGCCGACGGTTGGGCACTGTAACTGACGATCGTGATCACCACGGTGGCCTCGTCGTCACCCACTCGTGCCACTGGAAGGTTCAGCAACGAGTTGAGCAGTTGACTCTTACCCTGTTTGAGCTGCCCGGCTATCACGACGCGGATGTGGGGGTCGGTGATCCGCTCCCGGGCCCGCCGCAAGCGCTGCGCCAGATCGCCGCGTCCGTGCAGCTCGGCGATCGCGATCGTGTGGTCGATCAGCTCGACGATCACGCTGACCCGACGCGGGTCATCGGGTTGTGCCACCGTGCTGCCCCACTTTCTTCCGGTCGCGTCCTGTCAGATCAACGTAGGCGTACAAACCGGCGGGGACCATCAAGGTCCCCGCCGGCTTGTGTTCGGGTTATCAGAACCCGTGGTGGTCGGCCGGGCCGTGCGACGCCGGCGGCTCGGTGTGCGCCGGCGGGGTGTGCGGTGCCGGGTCGTGACCGAACACCGACGGGCTCTGCGGCTCGTGGTGGGTTGGCTGCGGCTGCTCAACCGGCTGGTGCTGCTGCGGAGTGAACACCGGGCCGTGGTCGGCCGGAGCCGGGTGGGTCGGTGTGGGCGTCTCCGCAGGGGTCGGCGTGTGCGGCGCCGGCACGTTGATCACCGGTGGGTTCGCACCGCCGTGGCCGCTTGGGTCCGCCTGGCCACCGGGCGTCTGGATGACGGGGCCGTGGCCGCCACCGGCCGGGGGCGTCGTGCCGCCGGCTCCCGTGCCACCGCCTGTGATGACGGGTCCCTGCCCGGACGGGAAGGTCGGCCCGTGGTCACCTGGGGTGATACCGCCGCCGGCACCGGCGCCGGCGCCGCCGCCCGCACCAGCCGGTCCGGTACCAGCAGCGCCGCCCCCGCCGACGCCGCCACCCGCACCAGCGGGCCCGACACCACCAGCGCCGCCCCCGCCGACGCCGCCGCCGAGGGTGGTGCCTTCCTGCCCGAGGATGTCGCCGTGCCCGCCGGCGTTGGCGCCGCCGTGTGCCCCTGGCCCGGTGGCGACGCCGCCGGGTGCAGTGGCGGGGGTGGCCGGTCCGGTGGCCACGGTGCCGCCACCCGCTCCGGCAGCGGCAACACTGCCGGGACCGGCCTGGGCTCCGGCGCCGGCACCGGCCGTCCCCGAGACCCCGACCGGTTGCGTGGCGGGGTGCCCGGCCAGCGGCGTGTTTCCGCCGCCGCCGATGCCCAACCCAGCGCCACCGGCGGCTCCGGCCTGGCCACCTACGCCCACGCCGCCCATCGGACCTGCGACGTGCGGGGTGGCAGCACCATTGAGCGCCGCGCCTTCACTGGCGATCAGTCCCGCCTGGCTTCCTACGCCGGCGCCCAGCGCGGCGTTGCTGCCGGCGATGCCGCCGGCAGCGGCCGCATGTCCACCCAGAGCCGCCTGGCTGGCGAGACCGGCTTGGCCGGCGACACCGGCCTGGCCGACGAGACCCGCCTGACCTGCCATCCCGGCCTGACCCGCAAGGCCCGCCTGGCCCGCCATCCCGGCCTGGCCCGCGAGACCCGCCTGGCCAACCAGGCCCGCTTGCGCACCTGCAGCGGCGCCTGCCTGACCGCCGGCCGCGATCCCAGCCTGGGCGCCGACAGCTCCGCCGATCTGGCCGCCGGCGCCGATACCGCCACCTAAGCCACCACCGATTGCACCGCCCGCCTGGGCACCGGCGCCGATTGCTCCGCCGACCTGGCCACCGGCGCCTAGCGCACCGCCGACCTGGCCACCGGCGCCTAGCGCACCGCCGACCTGGCCACCAGCACCAACCGCGCCGCCGATGCCGCCACCAATGACGCCACCGGCCTGGCCACCGACCGCGCCGCCAACCTGACCACCAGCGCCAACCGCGCCGCCGACCTGACCACCAGCACCAACCGCGCCGCCGACCTGACCACCAGCACCAACCGCGCCGCCGACCTGACCACCGATGCCGCCACCAACCTGTCCACCGGCACCGATCGCACCGCCGACCTGACCACCAGCACCGACCGCGCCGCCGACCTGGCCACCGATCGCGCCACCGACCTGGCCACCGATGCCGCCGCCGATGGCGCCACCGGTCTGACCACCGATCGCACCACCAACCTGACCACCAGCGCCAACCGCGCCGCCGACCTGACCACCAGCACCGACCGCGCCGCCGACCTGGCCACCGATCGCGCCACCGACCTGGCCACCGATGCC
>NZ_LQOY01000030.1 GCF_002101675.1 Mycobacterium gordonae
GGTGCTGTTCGGCAACGGCGGAGCCGGAGGCGCCGGTGGTGCCGGGGCGGCCGGAGGCCGGGGCGGGGCCGGCGCCTTCTTTTTCGGCAACGGTGGCACAGGTGGCGCGGGCGGTGCCGGCGCGGCGGGGGGGGTAGGCGGGACGGCAGGCTTCTTCGGCAACGGCGGTGCCGGTGGTGCCGGCGGGGCCGGCCTGACGGGCGTCGGTGGCTCCGGCGGTGCCGGGGGCAACAGCGGGGTGCTGTTCGGCAACGGCGGAGCCGGAGGCGCCGGTGGTGCCGGGGCGGCCGGTGGCTTCGCGGGCGGGGCCGGCGGCGCCGGTGGGACGGTTTCCGCGCTGGTCGGCGGCTCTGCGGGCAACGGCGGCGCCGGCGGCGCCGGCGGAGTCGGGGCCACGGGTGCCGATGGCGCCATCGGAGGCCAAGGCGGCGTCGGCGGCACCGGCGGCGCAGGCGGCGAGGTTCGATCGCTGTTCGGTGGCTTTGGCGGTGCCGGGGGCGGCGGTGGCCAGGGTGGCCAGGGCGGGACCGGCGGAGTCGGCGTCGGACTGGGCGTCGGTGGCACGGGCGGCACTGGCGGCACCGGGGGACTCGCGGGTGCCGGGGGCGGCGGTGGCCTCTTCGGCGGCGCGGGCGCGAGTGGCGCGAGTGGTGCCGGCGGCCAGGGCGGCACGGGTGGCACCGGCGCGCAGGGAGCGACGAGCACCACTGCGGGGGTGGATGGCGCACTTGGTGGCACCGGCGGTGTGGGCGGCCAGGGTGGCGTGGGCGGCGCCTCGGTTGCGGGCGGCCCCGCGGGTGCCGGTGGTGTGGGCGGTACCGGCGGTGCCGGCGGTCAGGGTGGCACCGGTTTCGCCGACGACGGGATCAATGGTGCGACAGCAGGTGGTACCGGCGGCACTGGTGGTGCCGCCGGTGCGGGGGGCGCGGCCGGTGATGGCGGCGCCGCTGCCGGGTATGGCAGGGGTGGTCAAGGTGGGCAGGGCGGCACCGGGGGTGCGGGGCTGGACGGACTGACGAGTACTACGGCTGGTGTCGACGGCGGAACGGGTACCAGCGGGGGCGCTGGTGGTCAGGGCGGGGTGGGTGGCAATTCGGCTACCGGTGGCACGGCCGGGGCCGGCGGAGTGGGTGGTACCGGCGGTGCCGGCGGCCACGGCGGTACCGGGTTCGCCGGGGACGGCGTTGACCCCGCCACGGCCGGTGGTGATGGTGGTGCTGGTGGTGCGGCCGGCGCCGGCGGCGCCGCGGGTACCGGGGGTGCTGCCGGTGTCGCCGGCGGCTTCGGCACCGGCGGCCAAGGCGGTGCCGGCGGCACCGGTGGCGCCGGGGTGCAGGGGCAGACGAGCACGACGGCCGGACAGGCCGGCGGAGCCGGTGGTGACGGCGGCGCAGGTGGTAAAGGCGGGGCCGGCGGCGGCTCGGGTGCCGGTGGCACGGCCGGTGCCGGCGGTGTGGGTGGTACCGGTGGGGCCGGCGGCCAGGGCGGTACTGGGTTTGCTGGCACGGCGACCGAAGCGGCGACCGCTGGTGGCGACGGAGGCGCCGGTGGCGCGGCAGGTGCGGGCGGCGCGGCCGGGAACGGCGGTGCGGCCGCCGCCTTCGGCACCGGCGGGGAGGGTGGTGCCGGTGGAACCGGCGGCGCTGGGGTGCAGGGGCAGACGAGCACGACACCCTTACTGGAGGGTGGTGCCGGGGGTGCCGGTGGCGCCGGTGGTAAGGGCGGTGCGGGTGGCAACTCGGGTGCCGGTGGCACGGCCGGTGCCGGCGGGGTGGGCGGTACCGGCGGCGCCGGCGGCCAAGGCGGAACCGGGTTTGCCGGTGACAGCATGTTCGGCGCGACGGCCGGCGGTGATGGCGGCACTGGTGGTGCCGCGGGTGCCGGCGGTGCCGCCGGCACTGGTGGTGCCGTGGGCGTTGCCGGCGGCTACGGAACCGGCGGCAAGGGTGGTGCCGGCGGTACCGGTGGCGCGGGTGTCCAGGCGAGCGCGACGCCGGGGATGGAAGGAAAAGCCGGCGGTGCTGGTGCCGCCGGCGGTAAGGGCGGGCTGGGCGGCAACTCGGGTGCGGGTGGCACCGCCGGCGCCGGCGGTGTGGGCGGTAACGGTGGGGCCGGTGGCCAGGGTGGTACCGGGGTTGCCGGCGACGGAGTGAACGCCGCGACGGCCGGTGGTGATGGTGGCGCCGGCGGCGCGGCCGGTGCCGGTGGTGCCGCGGGCAGCGGCGGTGCGGCGGGTGTCGCGGGCGGTTACGGCACCGGTGGCAAGGGCGGTGCTGGTGGTACCGGCGGTGCCGGTGTGCAGGGGTCGGCGAGTGGCGGGCCGACCGAGCCCGGCGGTGACGGTGGCGTTGGTGGCGGTGGCGGCAAGGGTGGCGCCGGTGGGGCCTCCGGTGCCGGCGGCACTGCGGGTGCCGGCGGCGTGGGCGGTACTGGTGGTGCCGGCGGCCAAGGGGGCGCTGGGTTTGCTGCAAGTCCGACGGAGGAGGCGACCGCTGGCGGTGATGGTGGCGCCGGGGGCGTGGGCGGCGTGGGCGGTGCGGCCGGCAGTGGCGGTGCCGAGGGAGCAGCGGGTGTCGGCGGAACTGGCGGCCGCGGGGGCAGTGGCGGCATCGGGGGTGCTACGACGAACAGCGGCGACACTGCTGGTGCCGGCGGTAGCGGCGGCACGGGGGGCGCAGGTGGCTTGGGGGCCGCGGGTGCGGCTGACGCGGCGGCGGCCGCCGGCGGCGTCGGCGGTGAAGGCGGCGCCGGTGGCGCCGGTGGTACCGCGGCGCCCTCCGCCACGAACGGTGATGGCGGTGCGGGCGGCATCGGCGGTCAGGGTGGTGCCGGTGGCGCCGGGTTTGCCGACTCCGGCACCAACAACGCGCGGGCCGGCGGCACCGGTGGTGCCGGTGGCGTGGGCGGAGCCACCACCACCGCCGGCAATACCGCCGGTGCTGGCGGCGCTGGTGGCGCCGGTGGCCAGGGGGGCACCGGGGCCGTGAGTGCGCAAGTCGGCACGGGATCTGCCGGTGGCGTCGGGGGCCAGGGTGGCACCGGTGGTGCCGGTGGTAGTGCGGTCGCCGGCGCGACCAATGGCACTGGCGGCGCCGGGGGTACCGGTGGGCACGGCGGCACCGGTGGGGCCGGGTTAGCTGATGCCAACGACAATGCGGGCGACGGCGGCACCGGCGGTGCCGGCGGTGTCGGTGGTGTCGGCGGTGCGGTGGGCAGTGGTGGCTCGGGAGGCAAGGCCGGGGCGGCGGGGGCCGGCGGCGCCGGCGGCGTTGGTGGTGCCGGTGGTGCCACGAACACCGGCACCGCTGGTGCGGGCGGTGCTGGGGGTCAGGGCGGTGCCGGCGGCGTCGGTGCCATGGGCACGGCCAGCACGACGGGCTACGCCGGTGGTGTCGGCGGGCAAGGTGGCGCCGGTGGTGTCGGTGGAGGCGCGCCGGGGGGTGGCGTCAATGGCGACGGCGGCAGCGGCGGTACCGGCGGTCAGGGTGGCGTCGGCGGAGCCGGGTTTGCTGACGACGGCAGCAACAACGCCGGTGCCGGCGGTACGGGTGGCGCCGGGGGCGCCGGAGGCGCCGGGGGCGCCGGGGGCGCGGAGGGCCCCGGGTCGGCCGCCCTTGCGGGAGCAGCGGGAACCGGCGGCAAGGGCGGATCCGGCGGCGTGGGTGGGTCCACCACCAAGGCCGGTAACACCGCCGGCGCCGGCGGTGCGGGCGGCCAGGGCGGTGCCGGTGCCGCCGGAGCCGGGGGTGCGCCCGCCGTTGTCGGATCTGCCGGTGGTGTCGGTGGGCAGGGCGGCACCGGTGGTGCCGGTGGTAATGCGGTGGCCGGTGCCACGAACGGTGCCGGCGGAGCGGGCGGGTCCGGCGGCCAGGGCGGTGCCGGCGGTGCCGGATTCGACGACGACAGCGTGAACCTGGCCACCGATGGCGGCACCGGCGGCACCGGCGGCGCCGGTGGTGCCGGCGGTGCGGTGGGTAGCGGCGGTTCCGGCGGTAACGCGGGGGCAGCGGGAACAGGCGGTAAGGGCGGCGCCGGTGGCGCTGGTGGAGCGACGGGCACGGCGGGCCACACCGCTGGTGTCGGTGGCACCGGCGGTGCCGGCGGTCAGGGCGCTACCGGAGCGGCGGGCACAGCCACTGGCTCCGGTTCTGCCGGCGGCGCCGGTGGGCAAGGTGGTGTCGGCGGTGCCGGCGGCTCCGCGGCGCCCACTGCCACCAACGGCAAGGGCGGAATCGGTGGTGTCGGTGGTCAGGGCGGTGCCGGCGGCGCCGGGTTCGCCGACAGCGGCAGCAACAACGCGGGTGCCGGCGGCATCGGCGGTACCGGTGGTACCGGCGGCGCGGGCGGTGCGGTTGGTACCGGCGGGTCCGGAGGCAGTGCGGGAGCGGCCGGGGCCGGTGGTAAGGGCGGCGTAGGCGGCGCAGGCGGGGCTACCGCGAAGGCCGGCAACACCGCCGGTGCCGGCGGTGCCGGTGGAGCGGGCGGGACCGGCGGCGTGGGTGTCGTCGGAGCCGCCAGTGGCGTCGGGTCTGCCGGCGGTGCCGGTGGGCAGGGTGGCGCCGGTGGTGCCGGCGGTGCCGCCGTGGTTGGTGCCACCAACGGCAAGGGCGGCAGCGGGGGCGTCGGAGGCCAGGGCGGTACCGGCGGCGCCGGGTTCGCCGATAACGGCGGCAACAATGCGGGCGCCGGCGGAACCGGCGGGGGCGGCGGTACCGGTGGTGCCGGTGGCGCGGTGGGCACCGGCGGTTCCGGAGGCACTGCGGGCGTCGGTGGCGCCGGCGGCCAAGGTGGTGGCGGCGGCGTGGGCGGGGCCACGACAAGCAAGGGCCACTCCGCCGGCGTCGGCGGTAACGGCGGCCAGGGTGGCACCGGCGGTGGCGGGGCCGACGGCGCCGTCAGCGGCGGAGCGGCCGCCAACGCGGGTCAGGGCGGTAAAGGCGGGGCCGGCGGCGCCGGAGGAGCGAACGCGGCAGGTGGCGGTGGTACCGGCGGCAAAGGCGGCAACGGTGGGACGGGTGGAATTGGCGGCAACGGCACCGGCGGCAACCTAGGCGGATTCGGCGGCAATGGGGGCTCCGGCGGTAACGGCGGTATCGGCGGAACCGGTTCCAGCGGTAACCCCGGCACCGCTGGCAATGACGGCGGTGCTGGTAATACCGGCGCGGCCCCCACCGGGGGCAGCAGCTCTACCGGAGGTGTAGGGGGATCCGGCGGTACCGGCGGTGCCGGCGGTGCCGGATCTTCGTAGGTCTGTCGCCGCACTGTCGCCGGTCTGCGAGCCTTTGGCGGCCCCGACACCCGTTCCTCACCACCGTGTGGTGACCGCCGGCTCACCCGGGGTTCGATCCACCAGAATGGTTACCCTAACCTAAGTTGGTCAGATACGCGACGAAGGGTTCAGGACAGTTGCGCGAACACAAGACGTCTCGAGGTTTTGCCGGGGCCGTGCTCAAGCTGCTTGGGGCGGGGGACTACCAGCTCACGGTGACCGGTCGGCGCGAGATCAGCGAGCACTATCACCGCTTGAGCTTCGATGCGGGCGGGCTGCTCGCAGCGCACGAGGTGCACCCGACGATGTGGATACGGTTGTGGTTCGCCGACGGCGACAAGTCGCATCAGCGCGGTTACACGCTGGTCGACCCCGACCCCGCCCGCGACACGTTCGACATCGAGTTCGCCCTGCACGACGGAATCGCCTCGAACTGGGCGCGTGCCGCGCAGCCGGGCGACACCATCGAGGCGACCGTGATGGGCAGTAAGTTCGCAATCCCCGAACCGCGCCCCACCGGATATGTCATCGTCGGCGACTGCGCCTCGTTGCCCGCGATCAACTCGCTGTTGACGGCCATCGGCGACGCTCCCGCACAGGTCTTCCTGGAAGCCGGCTGCGACGACGACAAGTATCTTCCGGTAGCGCGCGACACCGACGTCACCTGGGTGGACCGCAAGGATGGGGCGCTGCTGGAGGCGGTGCGGGCGGCGGCGTGTGACGGCGGTTGCCAATTCGGCTGGGTGGCCTGCGACAGCCGCACCACCCGCTCGGTGGTCAAGGTATTGCGGGAAGACTTCGGCATTCCGCGCAAATCGATTAAATCGCAGGCCTATTGGGCGGTCTGACCGGCGCGCTGTGTCCTGCTGCGCGGCATCGGTGTGGTATTCGAAACACATCCGATTCGGCTACCTGAAAAGGCGTGCACATGACAAAGCCCGACGCGCCCGGCTTCGATCGCACCAGGCTGCCACTTCCCGACACTCCCGGCGGTGGGACGGCAGGTCCGACGATCAGCGAGTCGGTGATGCCGACCATCGCTCCCGTCCGGCCACCCCAGGGCGCTCCGAACGTGGTGATCGTACTGCTCGACGACGTCGGGTTCGGGGCCACCGCGACCTTCGGCGGTCCGGTTCCGTCCCCCACCGGCGATCTGCTGGGACGAGAAGGGCTGCGCTACAACCGCTTTCATACCACCGCGCTGTGTTCGCCGACCCGCGCGGCACTGCTCACCGGCCGCAACCACCACGCGGTCAACACCGGCAACATCACCGAGTGGGCCACCGGCTACGACGGCTACAACAGCATCATTCCCCGATCGGCCGCCACCATCGCCGAGACGCTGAGGCTCAACGGCTACAGCACCGCGGCCTTCGGCAAGTGGCACAACACCCCGGTGTGGGAGGTCAGCCCGGCCGGCCCGTTCGACCGGTGGCCCACCGGCATGGGCTTCGAAGAGTTCTACGGGTTCATGGGTGGGGAAGCGCACCAATACAATCCGGGTCTGTATCACGGCACCACACCCATCGAACGTCCCGAGGGTGTCGAGAATTATCACCTGACAACAGATCTCGCCGATCGGATGATCGAATGGGTTCGGCGACAGCGGGCCATCGCGCCGGATCGGCCCTTCTTCGTCTACTGGGCTCCCGGGGCGACCCACGCCCCGCACCAGGTCGCACCCGAGTGGAGCGAGCCGTTTCGGGGAGACTTCGACGCGGGTTGGGACACCCTGAGGGAGGAGATCTTCGCTCGCCAGAAACAGCTGGGCGTGATCCCCGCCGAGGCCGAGTTGACGCCGCGCCACGACTCCATTCCCGCGTGGGACTCCGTCTCGCCGGAGCGGCGGCGCATCGCCGCCAGGCTGATGGAGGTCTACGCGGGATTCCTGGCGCACACCGACTACGAAATCGGAAGGATGGTCCAGGCTCTCAAGGACATGTCGGAGTGGGACAACACCCTGTTCGTCTACATCATCGGCGACAACGGGGCGGCGCCGGCCGGCGGAATCGACGGTGTCTTCAACGAAATGGTGGCACTGAACGGACTGCAAGAGGATGTCTCGGTGGTGCTTTCGAAGATGGACGAATTCGGCGGCCCGAAGGCCAGCAACGAGTACCCGGTCGGATTCGCCTGGTCGATGTGCACCCCGTTCCAATTCACCAAACAGTTCGCTAGCCACTTCGGGGGCACCCGCAACCCTATGGTCGTGACCTGGCCGAAGCGGATCACCGACCAAGGCGGATTGCGCTGCCAGTTTCACCACGTCATCGACATCGCCCCGACCGTCCTGGAAGCGGCGGGCATCCCGCAACCAACGGTTGTCCACGGTGTGGCCCAAAAGCTTTACGACGGAATCAGTCTCGCGTACACCTTCGACAATGCCGCGGCCCAGGATCGTCGTCGCACTCAGTATTTCGAGATCCAGGGGACCCGCGGCATCTACCACGAGGACTGGATCGCGTGCACCTATCACGCCAAGATCCAGTGGCGCAAGGCCGCGCTGCCGGAGTTCACCGATGACCGCTGGGAGCTGTACGACCTGCGCAGCGACTACAGTCAGGCCACCGACCTCGCTGCCGAGCGGCCAGACAAGCTCGCCGAACTGAAGGCCTTGTTCGACACCGAAGCCGCCGCGCACAACGTCTTCCCGCTCGACGACCGCGGACCGATCCGCGCGATGGGCGCCCGGCCCACAATTCTGGGTGAGCGGTCGTCGATTTCCTTCGGGCAGGGCGCGATCCGGATGCCCGAGGACATCATTCGCAGCGCCTTCAACCGGTCCTATTCGATCACCGCGACGATCGACACTCCCGGCGGCGCCGGCGTATCAGGTGTCCTGCTGGCAGCCGGCGGCTACTTCGCCGGATTGTCGCTGTACGTGCGCAACGGCCTTCCGGCTTTCACCTACAACTATTTCGGCTCCGAATACACCACGATCACCGCGGCGGAGCCCGTGCCCGCCGGCGCGGCGACGGTCGCCATCGAATTCGACTATGACGGAGGCGGTCTGGGCAAAGGCGGCCTGGCGCGGTTACTGCTCGACGGACGCCAAGTCGGTGCGGCACGCATCGAGCGCACCGTGCCATTCGGATTCAGCGCCGACGAGGGAATCGACGTCGGAATGGACGGCGGAACCCCGGCAGCCGATACCTATGACAACACGTTTGCGTTCAACGCCACCATTCATGAGGTGACGATCCGGCTGCGATGATTTCCCGCTAGACGCAGCGGAACTTTGCGGACAGACTCGACGTAATCCGGAGCTTTGCCTGCTGGGTCCAAATATCGACGGGAACTGAAACATGACGAACCCGACCGCTGCCATCGGGGATCGATCTCCCTGCGACACAATCAGTTCCGTCCGGAGCCGGGTCATTTTCGCCGCACTTGCACTCGGCGTCGTGGTCGCGGCGATGGACCAGGCGATGGTAGTGCCCGCGTTACCGACGATCGCGGCAGATCTGGGCAGCGCCGGAGGGCAGTCGTGGGCGGTCACCGCGTATCTGCTCGGCGGCATCGTCGTCGTCCCGGCAGCCGGCAAGCTCGGCGACCTGTTGGGCCGCAAACGAGTTCTGGCAAGTGCCGCCCTGATATTTCTCATCGGGTCGGTGCTGTGCGCGTCCTCCCAAACGATGGCCATGCTGGCGGGCTCGCGCATGGTGCAGGGCGTCGGCGCGGGCGCCATCGCGGTCACGGCCGCCGCACTGGTCGGTGAGGTATTTCCGCTGCGCAGCCGCGGCAGCTATCAGGGCGCCCTCGGGGCCATATTCGGGGTCGGCACGGTCGCCGGGCCCTTCCTCGGTGGTTTGTGCACCGACTACCTACACTGGCGCTGGGGGTTCTGGGTCAACGTACCCACGTCTCTGACGGTTCTCGCGGTGGCCGCCGCGGCCATCCCCGCGCTGCCCCGACGGCCCAGACCGGCCATCGACTACATCGGAATCCTGGTGGTCGGCTGCGCCGCCACCGCCCTGATCATGGCCACGAGTTGGGGTGGCACCACCTACGCCTGGAGCTCGCCGCCCATCGTCGCGTTGTTTACCGCCGCCGCGGTCGCGCTGGTGGTCTTCGTCCGGGTGGAAAGTCGTGCGGCCGCTGGCATTTTGCCGCCCCGACTTTTTCGCAGCCCGGTCTTCTCGGTGTGCGCTGTGCTGTCGTTGCTGGTGGGATTCGCGATGCTGGGCGCCCTGACCTTCGTGCCCATGTATCTGCGCTACGTCAACGGCGTCTCGGCGACCACCTCCGGCCTGCGCACGCTGCCCATGGTGGTCGGGTTGCTGACCACGTCGTTGGCGGCCGGGATCCTGGTCGGGCGCACCGGCCGGTACAAGATCTTTCCGCTGGCCGGGACGGCCCTGATGGCGGTTGGCTTCCTGCTGCTGGCGCGGATGGACGAGGCGACACCGTGGCTGGTGCAGTCCTTCTATCTCGTCATTCTCGGTGCGGGGATCGGGTTTGCCATGCAGGTGCTCATTCTCATCGTGCAGAACACCTCCTGTTTCCAGGACTTGGGCGTCGCCACCTCAGGTGTGACGTTCTTCCGTTTGGTCGGCGGCGCCTTCGGCGCCGCCATATTCGGCGCGCTGTTCGCGAACTTCCTGAGCCGGCGAGTGGGTTCGGCGTTGACGTCCAACGGTGTATCGCCGGGTGCCGTGCATTCGCCGGCGGCGCTGCGTCAGCTCCCGGAGCACCTAGCGGCACTGATGGTGCGGGCGTATGCCGGGTCGCTGGCGCAGGTATTTCTCTGTGCGGCTTTCGTCGCATTGGCGGGATTCGTTTTCGCGCTGTTTCTCCATGAGGCCCCCCTGACCGGAATACACGACAGCCCCACCTGCCTGGGCGACGGGTTCGCCGTGCCCAGAGTCAAATCACCGGAGGACGTTCTGGAAATCGCCGTCGGGAACCTGCTGTCCGAGGCGCCGAATGTGCACCTTGAGGACATTGCGCAGCGGCCCGAGTGTGAACTCGACGTCGCCGGATTGTGGGGTGTGCTGCAGATCTTCCAGCATGAGCGATCATCCGGGACCGCACGGCTCACCGGCATGGCCCGACATTTCCACCTCCCGCACCAGGTCTTCGAACCCCTCTTCGACCGGCTGGTCGCGCTGGATTACGTGGTGCGCGACGGCGACCAGCTTTCGCTCACCGCCGACGGGCTGCGGCAGGTCGACTGTGCGTCCGCCGTCATCCGGCACTGGGTCGTCGACAATCTGACCCTGCCGCCCGATTTCGCCGAACGGACCGGCGAAGAATTCGATGCGGCGCTGCGGCGAATCTCCGATAGCGTTCTGATTCAACGGGACTGGTATCGGGAGCTCGACGAACTACCCGAGCCCGGTAGCAGCCTCGCCGCCGCGCGATAGCTTGCCCGTTTCCAGCCAGCGCGCGCATTGCGCGCCCAGTTTGTCCAGGGCGACTCGGTCGAAGCGCGCAACCTGCTCCGCGGTGAGCTCGCTGCGGTAATCGCGGTTGGGTCCTTTGTGGAAAAAGGCTGCGGCACTGGACATGTGCGCTCCGTTGAACGGAGCCAGCTGGTCGGCGCGGCCGCGCATGTAGTCGAACGCACAATGCTCGACGATGTCGTCGATGTGCAGCGACGCGGGGTCGATGCCGATGAATTCCGCGATCCGGGCGATCTGGCCCGGTAGGTCATCGGTGAGCTCGCGATAGTGCAGCAGTAGCACATTCGGCTCGTCGCGTAGCTCCCACCACGACCTCACCAGGTCGAACAGGTCACCGCAGCCGTTGCCACCGGTGTCGAGCCACAGATCGAAGAAGGCCCGCATATCCTCGGGAACCGTCAACGGTGTCGAGTCGCCCGACCACCGCGCGTACGTCTGATTGATCTGCGCCAGCGTCGATTCGGAATAGTTGGAGAGCATGTTGTGGAAGCTGATGCCGGAGTCCTTGCCGTTCCTGCCGACGAACACATACCGGGCCTCCGCGGCGATCGGCAGCGCGTCCGCGGGTAGATGCGACTTGATGACCCGCCTGCTTCCGGCGGCGCGCTGCCGCCCGAGCACGTCGAGCATGTCAGCGTGATCACCCCAGCTGGAATCCAGCCACGGCGAGGTGTCCGAGAGGCTGCCGTCGTTCTCGGCCCCGTTGCGCAGAATCTGCTGGACAATCCGCTGCGTCCACGTCGTCCCGGACTTGACCGGGGTAACGATCAGGATGTCACCGCCGGCAAAGCCGCCCTGAGTCAGGAAATCGTTCCACACCAACGAATTACACAAGTAGTCCCGGAACACCCTGGTCGGAGCGATCAACGGTTTCGTCATCGCAAACCCTGCTCTCTGTCGTACCCGCCCGAAACACGTACGCCGTTGCTGCGAAAGCCTACAAACCAGCTTCATACTGCTGCAGGTTCGCTAATCTGCAAAGGCCGAAAACCGGGGAGCCGCCGGTCGCGACTTCTGAAGGCGGTCGTGATTCGCCACGACACCGTGCCGGCATGACCGCATCGGCGGGCTCAGCCCGGTTGACCCGCATCGCCTGGGGAGCCGGTAGCACCTGTGGTGCCGTCGTTGCCTACGGCACCGGCTTTGCCGTTCGCGGTGGAGCCGGTGCCGGCGGCCCCGCCGCTGCCGCCGTCACCACCGGAGCCACCATCGCTGACCTGCGTGCAGACCCGGCGGATTCGGTCAGGGTTCGCACCGGGCAGTTGCGGCAGGCGCCACCACCGGGACCAGGAACTCCTCGATCATGGCTCGCTCGTCATCCTCGTCGCGGCCGGGGAACATCAGCATCGAGATGATCACCCGCACCGCCCACCGCGCGCGGCGTTCGGTGGCCGAGGGGTCATCGGGCCCCAATGATGCGAGGAATCCTGAGGCCAGGGCGGTGATCACCTGCGACTGCCCGGCCATCTCGCCACCGATCGGCAATCGGGTGGACCCGAACCATGCTGCCAGCGCCGGGTTTTCGCGCACCATTCGCAAAGTGGCCGTGATACTGGCGACCAGCCTCTCCCTGGGGTCCTCGATGCGCTCGATCAACGCGAGGATCTCGCGTCCCAGTCGATGCGTCTCGCGGTGGACATACGCGGTTCGCAGCGATTCGCGGCTGTCGAAATACCGGTACAGCGTCGCGCGAGAACACCCTGCGGCCCTGGCGATTTCGTTCATTCCGACCGAGGCCGGGTCTTGGTCGGTGAACAGCCGCTCGGCGGCGTCCAGGATCCGGTCCGCGGCGACTTCGGTGCGTCGTTCGCCCAGCCAGTCACCCGCCATCAGGTGCGGACCCGTATCGGCACCGACAGCGGACGACGGACGTAGTGGCCGCCGGACCACACGATGCCCTCCGCATCGACCTCGAACCGCGGGCAACGGCTCAGTAATTCGCCCAGCGCGACCCGCGATTGCATGCGCGCCGCCGCCGATCCCAGGCAGTGGTGCGCGCCGTGGCTGAAGGTCAGGATGTTGCGCGGCCGGCGGGTGACGTCGAGTTCGCCTGCGTGGTCGCCGTATTGGCGTTCGTCGCGATTGGCCGATCCGTACAGCAGCAGCACGCGGCGACCCGCCGGGATGGTGGTGTTCTCGATCGTGACGTCGCGGGTGACGGTCCGGGCCAGGCCCTGCACCGGCGAGGTGAGCCGCAGCAGTTCTTCGACGGCATCGGGGATCAGGTCCGGGTCGTCGATCAGCAGCTGACGCTGGTCCGGCCGTTCCTGCAGCAACGGCATTGAGCCGCCCAGCATTCCGGTGACGGTGTCGTTGCCGCCGGTGACCATCGTGAAGGTGAAACCGAGGATCGACAGGATGCCGGAGATGTCGCCGTCGGCGCCCAGCCCCGCCGCCACCAGATGCGAGATCGTGTCATCCTCCGGTTCGGTGCGGCGCCGCTCGATCAGCGCGGTGAAGTAGGCCATCATCGTCCCCACCGCGTCGCCGACGGTTTCCAGCGCGCCGACGATCCCGCCCTCTGCGGTGTTGGCCGCGACGATGGCCTGCGTCCAGCCGTCGAACTGCGCCCAATCCTGTTCCGGCACACCGAGATAGTGCGCGACGACCATGGACGGCAGCGGCTTGAACAGCTCGGCGACGATGTCACCCTCGCCGCGCGCGCGGATCATCTCGATGCGCTCGACGACGAATTCGCGGACCTTGGGTTCGACGGCCTCGACCTGGCGCGGAGTGAACCCGCGGGACACCAGCTTGCGGAACTGGGTGTGCACTGGCGGGTCCTGCATCACCATCGGCGGGTTGTCGCGCAGGCCGATCATGTCCAGGTCCCCGTAATTGACGGTCAGGCCCTGAGCCGAGGAGAACGTCTCGTGGTCACGGGCGGCCGCCCATACGTCGGCGTGCCGCGACAGCACGTAGTAGTCGTGGTCGGGATGCCCGGCCGGCACGACGTGATGCACCGGGTCGCGGTCGCGCAGTGCCCGGTACATCGGCCAGGGGTCCCGCCAGCTCTCGGCGGTGGCGAGCACGAACGTCGCCGGGGCGTCGTGAGACATAACCGCTGTCATGTCTTATTCGTACGACACACCGCTCACCCCTGTCAACGCTTGAGTGTGAATTGCACGACGCGACACGCGGCGAATGCGTCGCAGGATTCCCACCCGGCCCGACGAGACCGGGGACCCTAGATGCCCGACCCCGGGTTGAGGATGCCGTCGGGGTCCAGGGCCTGTTTGATCCGCCGGTTCAGGTCCATGACGTCGGGTCCCAGGTAGTCGGCGAGCCACGGCCGCTTCAGCCGGCCTACACCGTGTTCACCGGTGATGGTCCCGCCAAGGCGGACCGCCAGATCCATGATCTCGCCGTAGGCCACTTGCGCGCGCTCGGCCATCGCCGCATCGGCTGGGTCGAACACCAACAGCGGATGGGTGTTGCCGTCACCGGCATGGGCGATCACCGAGATCATCAGGTCCCGCTCGTCGGCGATCCGCGCGATACCCGTGACGAGCGCGCCCAGTGCGGGCAATGGCACCCCGACGTCTTCGAGCAACAGCGACCCCTTGGCCTCCACCGCCGGGATGCAGAACCGGCGGGCGGCGACGAACGCCTCGCCCTCGTCCGGATCGTCGGTCGAAAACACTTCCGTCGCACCATGTTGGGCGAACACCGCCGCCATCACCTCGGCGTCCTCGGTGCCGGCCCGACCGCGTTCGTCCGACCCGGCCACCAGCATCGCCGCCGCCGACCGGTCCAGGTCCATCCGCAACGTGTCCTCGACGGCGTTGATGGCCACCTGGTCCATGAACTCGAGCATCGACGGGCGAAGCCGCGCGCTGACCCCCAGCACCGCCTCCACGGCCGACTCGACCGAGGCGAAGCTGGCCACCACGATGCTCGACGCGTTCTGTGCGGGCAGCAGTCGCAGCGTCACCTCCGTGACGATGCCCAGCGTTCCTTCACTGCCCACGAACAGCTTCGTGAGCGAAAGTCCCGCAACGTCTTTCAGCCGGGGACCGCCGAGCCGGACGGCTGTGCCGTCGGCCAGCACCACCTGCATGCCCAGCACGTAGTCGGTCGTGACGCCGTACTTGACGCAGCACAATCCACCGGCGTTGGTGGCGATGTTGCCGCCGATGCTGCAGATCTCGTACGACGACGGATCCGGCGGGTACCACAACCCGTACGAGGCCGCCGCCTTCTTCACCTCGGCGTTGAACAGCCCCGGCTGGCACACCGCGGTGCGGGTCACCGGGTCGATGGTGATCTCGCGCATCTTCTCCGTGGACAGCACGATGCCGTTGTCCACCGCCGTCGCTCCGCCCGACAGGCCGCTGCCAGCCCCGCGGGTCACCACGGGGACCTTGTGCGCGGCCGCCCAGCGCAGCACGGTCTGCACCTCTTCGGTGCGCCGCGGCCGGACCACGGCCATCGGCTTGCCCGCCGACGGGTCCAGCGCCCGGTCCTGCCGGTAGCCCTCGGTGACCGCGGGATCGGTGACCACCATTCCCTCGGGCAGTTCGGCGATCAGCGCCTCCAGCAAACCGGTACTCACCGGATCGATCCTACGGCCGCGTAATCGTGCTGAGCGCGGCAGCCGATGGGCTTGAGCGACACTCAAAGACCACGAGGGGAACCTCACCGCGAAATTCGCGTCTGGAAATCGCAGCCAGGTTCCCCTCGCGGCCCTCGGCACCGAGGCATGCTTGCCCCCGACGAATTCGCGCAGCAGATGAGCCGGATCCTCCGGGACTCAGACGGACGTAGGCACCCGGTCCAGCTCCCGCAACGACGGCAGCCGGATGCAGAAGAGCCCGGTGACCAGGATGGGCAACGCCAGCGCGAGGAACGCGATCTGCAACCCGGCGGCATCGGTCAGCGGACCGGCCAGCAGCAGCCCCAGCGGACCGGCCGCGTAGGCCAGCGACGTCATCACGCCGACCGCCCGTCCTCGCAGATGTGCCGGCGCGCGCGTCTGGATCAGGTAGGCGTAGATGGGCTGGATCGGTCCGTAGACCAGACCCACCAGCCCGACCAGCGCCAAGATCACCGCGAGCGGTGGCAGCAGCGCGATCAACGCGGCGGCCACACCGAGGGTGAGCACCGCGGTCAGCATGATGGTGCGGCGCGACACCCGCTTCACCAGCCCCGCATACCCGAGCGCGCCGACCAGACCACCCAGCGACAGCGCCATCAGCACCGAGCCGAGCTGGCCCGGTTCGTGGCGGTCGCTGAAGTACTTGGGGAACAGCACGCTTTCCATCGGCAGGTACAGCGCCGTGACCGTGAGGTCGATCAACGCCAGCGTGCGCAGCACCCGCAGGCTCCACACGAAACGCATTCCCTCCGAGATCCCCGACCACAGTCCGGCAGGGCGAGAGGCGTGCACCGGCCGCCCGGCGCCATCCAGCCGCAGCAGGGCGATCGCGACGATGGACAACGCGAATGCCCCCGCGGTGATCCACATCGTGTTGACGCCACCGACGGTGGCGATCATCAGGCCGCCGATACCCGGTCCGACCATGAAGGCCAGGTTGAGAATCGCCTCGTACACACTGTTCACCCGGTCCAGCGACCAGCCGGCCTGAACGGCGGCCTCCGGCAGCATCGACTGGCGGGCGGTGATTCCGGCCGGGTCGAACGCGGCCGCACACGCGCCCAGCGCCGCCAACACCGCGACGTTGACCGCCTCCGTGCCGTACGCCCAGGCGATCACCGGAACCGCCGCGACGGCGGCTCCTGACAGCGCGTCGGCCACCATCGATACCCGCCGACGACCGAAGTAATCGACCGCGGTGCCTGCCAGCAGTGTGGAGAACAGCAGCGGCAGCGTGGTCGCGCCGGCCACGATCGACGCCTGACCCGCGCTGCCCTGCCGCTGCAGCACCAGCCACGGGAACGCCACTATCGAGATGCCGTCTCCCGCACACGCCATCAAGGTGGCGAACAGAAGCAGGAATGCCGGGCCGCGGCTTTTTTCGTTCATGGGATATCGCGGCTGAATCTAGCGCCCGAGCGGTAGCACAGACCACTGATTTTTCCGGCGTGCAGGATGGTCGTGTGCTCATGCATCCCAATACCGGGCGGAGTTACCCGTCGCCCGTGCCGCCCGGCTCCGGCTGGCCGGGTGACCCGGCGACGTCGCGCACCCCGGTAGCCACCGATGCCGCCAACGTCGCGGCGCTGGCCTACGCAGCCACATCGATCGCCGAACTCGACGCAGCGATCAGCGTGTGCCGGGCCTGCCCCCGGCTGGTCACCTGGCGCGAGGACGTCGCGCTGGTCAAACGACGTGCCTTCGCGGACCAGCCGTACTGGGGACGTCCGGTACCGGGGTGGGGGTCGGAGCGGCCGCGGCTGCTGATCGTGGGGCTGGCTCCCGCCGCGCACGGCGCCAACCGGACCGGCCGGATGTTCACCGGCGACCGGTCCGGCGACCAGCTCTACGCGGCCCTGCACCGGGCCGGACTGGTGAATCAACCCACCAGCGTCGATGCCGCGGACGGGTTGTGCACTAGAGATATTCGCATTGCAGCGCCGGTCCGCTGCGCGCCGCCGGCCAATGCCCCGACGCCGGCGGAACGGGACACTTGTGCGCCCTGGCTGGACGCCGAGTGGCGGTTGGTCGCCCCGCATGTCCGGGTGGTGGTGGCGCTCGGCGGGTTCGCCTGGCAGATCGCGTTGCGCCTCACCGGCGGGACCGGCAAGCCGAAGTTCGGGCACGGCGTCGTCGCCGAGCTGCCCTCGGGGGTGCGGTTGCTGGGCTGCTACCACCCGAGCCAGCAGAACATGTTCACGGGTAGGTTGACTCCGGCAATGCTCGATGAGGTTTTCAGGGACGCGAAGAAGCTGGCAGGAATCAAGTAATGGTCGAATCGGTTCTGGTGTCCGGTGCCAGTGTGGCGGGGCTCACCGCCGCCTACTGGCTGCAGCGCAACGGCTATGCGGTGACCGTGGTGGAGCGTTATCCCGGGCTGCGCCCGGGGGGACAGGCGATCGACGTGCGCGGTCCGGCGCTCGAGGTGCTGGACCGGATGGGGCTGCGCGCCGCCGCGCAGGACTGCAAGACCAACATCCGGGGATCCTCGGTGGTGGACCGGGACGGCAATGTGCTGTCCGATGACACCGAATCGACGCCGACGGGCGGCCCGATCGATAATCCGGACATCGAGCTGCTGCGTGACGATCTGGTCGGATTGCTCTACGACGAAACGAAATTGAAGACCGAGTTCCTGTTCGACGACAGCATCGCCACCCTGGAGAACCTCGGTCCCGCCGTCAACGTCACTTTCGAAACGGCCGAGCCGCGCAGCTTCGACCTGGTGATCGGCGCCGACGGTCTGCACTCCAACGTGCGCCGGCTGGTTTTCGGGCCAGAAGACCGATTCATCAAGCGGCTCGGCACATTTGCCGCGATCTTCACCGTGCCCAATTTCCTGGACCTGGACTACTGGCAGAAGTGGCACTACGGTGACGCCAGCATGGCGGGGGTCTACAGCGCGCGCCGCAACTCCGAGGCGCGGGCGATGCTGGGTTTCATGGACCCCGAACTGCGAATCGACTACCGCGACACCGAAGCTCAGTTCGCCGAACTGGAGCGCCGGATGGCCGACGACGGGTGGGTCCGCCCGCAGTTGCTCAAACTCATGCGTGCGGCGCCGGATTTCTATTTCGACGAGATGTCGCAGATTGTGATGGACCACTGGTCAATTGGCCGGGTTGCGTTGGTCGGTGACGCCGCCTACTGCGCCTCGCCGCTCTCGGGTCAGGGCACCAGCCTGGCGTTGCTGGGTGCGACCGTCCTGGCCGGCGAACTCAAACTGGCCCGCACCGATCACGGGCTCGGATTCGCCAACTACTTCAAGCGCTTTCACGCCTACACGCAGCGCACCCAATTCCTGGCCAGCGACAGCATTCCCGGCGGCGCGCCGATCTCCCAGGAACAGTTCGACCTCATCGTGAACTCGTTCACCTTGATGAACTACTAGACCGCGATGAACTACTAGACCGCGATGAACTACTGACCGGGGGAACATCTCCCCACCCGGGCGCGTTGTGCCCACTGTGCGTCTTTCCGTCCTTGATCTGGTCCCGGTGCGCAGCGACCAGTCCACCAGCGACGCGCTTGCGGCCACGGTTTCGCTGGCGCAGACCGCCGACCGGCTGGGCTTTACGCGCTACTGGGTGGCCGAGCACCACAACATGCCCTCGGTGGGCGCCACCAGCCCGCCCGTCCTGATCGCCTATCTCGCCGCGCAGACCCATCAGCTGCGTCTCGGCTCGGGCGGGGTGATGCTGCCCAATCACGCGCCGCTAACCGTGGCCGAGCAGTTCGCCCTCCTCGAGGCCGCCGCGCCGGGCCGCATCGACCTCGGCATCGGCCGCGCCCCCGGCTCGGATCCGGTCACCTCCTATGCGCTGCGCGGGGGCCGCGACGACCGCGACATCGAGAACTTCCCCGAGTACCTCGACGACGTGGTCGCGCTGATGAGTGCACGCGGCGTACGGGTGCCACTGCGCTCGGGGGACTACCGGCTCAAGGCCACCCCGGCGGCCACCAGCGAACCACGACTGTGGCTACTGGGCTCGTCGATGTACTCTGCGCGCCTGGCCGCCGCCAAGGGGCTGCCGTACGTCTTCGCCCACCACTTCTCCGGTCAGGGGACCGAGGAGGCGTTGCAGTATTACCGCACCCATTTCCGGCCCAGCGATCTCACGCCCAAGCCGGTCACCTTCCTGACCGTGAATGCGTCGGTGGCCGAAACGGCGGACGAGGCAAGGGAATTGATGTTGCCCAACTTGCAGATGATGGCGCGGCTGCGCACCGGGCAACCGTTGGGGCCGGTCCATCTCGTCGAAGAGGCGCACCAGGAGAAGCTCACCCCGCAGCAACAGCACATCGTGGACAGCGGGTTGGCGCGGGCCGTCGTCGGCGCACCCGCCGAGGCCGCCGATCAGGTGCGGGCGCTGGCCGACCGCTTCGATGTCGACGAGGTGATGGTGCACCCGGTGGCGTCGGCTCGTCGCGGCACCGATCCCAGGACCGCGCCGGCGCGGGTGGCCACGCTGGAACTGCTGGCCAAAGAGCTTTACTAGGCGGCCACCTAGTCGGTGACGCCGGCCTCTTCCGGCCTGCTGGGCGCCGGCGCATGGCCGGCGATCCACTGCAGCAGGTCCCCGGCGGGCATCGGCGGACTGTGCACAAACCCCTGGGTGATGGTGCATCCATATTGCCGCAGCGCGCGCAGTGTCGCCTCGTCTTCGACGCCCTCGGCGACCAGGTCCGCGCCCAGACTCTCAGCCAGCGCCACCGTGGAGCGCACGATCGCCACCGAGCGCGGGTCCTGGGCAAGGCGTGCCACGAACACCCGGTCGAGTTTCAGCTCGTCGACCGACACATCCTGCAGGCGGGCCAGCGACGACCATCCAGTTCCGTAGTCATCCAACGAGATTCGCACACCCAATCGCTGCAGCGCGGCGACGGTGCTGCGGGATCGTGCCGAGTCGACGAGCGTGCTTTCGGTGATCTCGATGATGAGTTCGTCAGCGGGCAGGTCGTAGGTCTTGAGCACGTGCTCGATGGTGCCGACGAGGTCGAGGTCCAACAGGTTCGTGGTGGACAGGTTGACCGCCACGGTCAGCGCCGCGCCTTGCTCGCGCCAACTCCGGGCCTGTTCCAGGGCCAGGTTGACGGTGCGGTTGGCCACCTTACGCATCAGCCCGGCACGTTCGGCGGCCGGTAGGAACTCCTCCGGCAGCAGCAGCCCGCGCTGGGGATGGTGCCAGCGCAACAGCGCCTCCACACTGTGGACGCTGCCGTCGATCGCATTGATCTTGGGCTGGTAGTGGCACGTCAGTTGTTCGCTGCCGTCGGCCAGCGCCGCGCGTAGCTCCTCGACGAGGTTGGGGTCGTTGTCGCGGTACAACTCGTATGCGGCGTCATACACCGCGATCTTGCCTTTTGCGGATTCGGCGTGCGGAAGCGCCATTTCGGCGCGGTTAAGCAGTTCCTGGGGATGGTCGCAGTGGTCGGGGAACAGCGCGATGGCGACGCGGGCATCGACCTGGACGGTCATCGGATCCAGCGTGAACGGTTCGTGCAACGCTTCCAGCAGCCGGCCGGCCTGCGCGCGCGCGGCGATCAGGTCGGCGCCCTCGGCGAGCAGGATCGCGAACTCGTCGTCGCCCGCGCGGGCGAGCATGTCCTCGCGGCGCACGTTCTGGTTCAGGCGATTGGCGATCTGGCACAGCAGGTCGTCGCCGAAGCGGTGGCCGACCGTGTCGGCGATCTCGTCGAATTCGTGCAGTTGCAGCAGCAGCAGCGCTCGCCGAGCCGGCCCCCTGGTGCTCAACGCCGGGCCCAGAGCCGGGGCCAGGGGTGCGGCGGTCAGCGTCGTCGCCAGGGACCGTCGGTTGGGCAGGCTGGTCAGTTGATCGGTCATGGCCAGCTTGTGGTCCTCGGCGATGATGCTCACCTCCCGGAAGGTCACCGAGAATCGCGCCGCGACGGCGATCAGGCTTAGCGCGGCCAGCACCGTCGCGGCCCGCGACTCGTTGGTCATGGCGGTGACGGCCAGTGCGACGATGGTGCAGGCGACCGGAGCGGCGTAGGACCCCAGCGAGCGTCTGGGCAACGGCGGTGTCGACGACCACGCCGTCCAACTGGCGACCGCGATCAGGAGATATGACGTGGGCCAGAACGCGTCGAGCATGGTGCCCACCCGGTATGACCCGGCCGACGTCTCGAACAGGTAGGCGGTGTCGGCTGCGGCGAACAGGACGAACCCGATAACCATTAGGCCCCAACGGAATTCGTGGCGCCAGCCCAGGATCGGCAGCATCCCGGCAGCCAGCGCCAGCAGCACCAGATCGAGCCACGGATAAATCAGGCCCACCAGCACGGTGGCCGGTGCCTTCAGCGCGGCGGCGTGGATGGGCCCGGCGGTCAGGGCGGCGGCCACCGAGGCCATCACCAGCCCGCACACCACGCAGTCCAGCCGGACCGGCAGAGGCACCCGCTTGAGGCGGGCCCGCATCAGCAGCAGCAGGCCGACGTAGATGAACGGATAGAACGTGAGGTAGGCCGGATCGGCGATCGACGGCGACTGACCGTCGGGGACCCACTTGGCGTAGATGACATCACCCAGTGCCGACACCGCTGTGCCGGTCGCGATCAGGACCCACGCCACCCGGTCAGCCTTCACCCGGTAGGCGCGATAGGCGATCAGCGCGGCGGCAGTGAAGTTCAGTATCGGGTAGAAGACGTTGGCGAAAAACGGTGTATGGTCCGCATGCGGGTCGGGCAGGCACGTCGAGGCGAAGACGAGGACGCCGATCGCCAACGCGCCCAAGCTGATCCGGACGGCCAGTGGGGGCCATCGGACGCTGTGCGGTACGTCGTGCAGTTCGTCCGCCGGTGATTTAGCCGCGGCGGCAAGCGGTTTGATCGCACGTGCCAGAACCGAGGCGTTAGCGTTGGTGGCGCCCCGGTAAAGACG
This sequence comes from Mycobacterium gordonae, assembly GCF_002101675.1. Taxonomy (GTDB): domain Bacteria; phylum Actinomycetota; class Actinomycetes; order Mycobacteriales; family Mycobacteriaceae; genus Mycobacterium; species Mycobacterium gordonae. Next base: position 22,173 of record NZ_LQOY01000030.1, read on the forward strand.
GCCGCCGTGGAAACTGCTTTGCAGGGCCAACATCGACTCGTCGTTGAGATCGGGCAGCGCGTAAGGCAACGGCAGATCCGGCACGAAGCTTCGAATGCATTGCCCGCCTTCGCGTTTGGCCGCGTACATGGCGAGATCGGAATGGCGCAACAGTTCGTCGACGGTGTGATTGGACTCCGCGGCGGCCACCGTGAAGCCGATGCTCGGCCGCACTGCCAACGGAACACCGTCGACAACGATTGCGGCGTTGAACGATTCGAGAACGCGCTGGGCCGCCGCGTGCGATTCCTCAACCGGCCCTTCGATGAGTACCGCGAATTCGTCGCCGCCGAGCCGCGCGACGGTGCCCTGGTCGCCCAGGGTGGTGGTCAGCCGGCCGGCGACCCGGACCAGAAGTTCGTCGCCGGCCGGATGGCCGAGCGCGTCGTTGACCGACTTGAAGTTGTCCAAATCCAGACACATGACGGCGATCGGTGCGCTGTCCGCGCTGCGCCGGGCGACGGCCTGCTCCAGCTTGTGCAGGAAATTGGCTCGATTGGCTAGGCCGGTGAGGCTGTCCCGAAAGGCCTCTTCGGCCACTTCGGTCAGCAGGCCCTGGTTTTCGACCAGCACCACGAACTGCCGCGCCAGCACAGCGGCTACCAGAATGCCCAATCCCACCACCAACGGCCCGTGCCGCATGAGGCGCACCGCATGCCCCAACCCGACGGCGGCGGCCAGCAACAACGGCAGGTACGGCAGCCACAGCCGGGTCCGGGAAGTGATTTCCGGACTGATGTTCACTACGGCCGGTTCCTGGACGCTGACCAGACCCGCCAGCGCCATCAGGCCCAACCCGGCCACCCGGGTCACATCGACCAGGTCACCGGTGTGATAGCTGCCGATCCCGGTCTGGAACAGGACCAGCATGTCGGCGAGCATGATCGTTGCGACACCACTGGCGAACAGGTTGACGCTGCGCCGCCTACCGGGACGATTTCTCGACAACAGCAGAATCGCGGTCGTCATGAGCACGACGTCCGAGGTGACATGCGCCACCGTCACGAGCCGGGAGCTGCTATCGGTCTTCAGGAGCTTGTCGAGAACGAACACCCAGGAGGCCACCCACAGCGACATGGACACGATGACGCCGTCCAGCACCAGCCGCCAGAGGTTGTGACCGCCGGGCGGATTGGACAGCAACACCATCGCTGAGAAGGCGCCGAGCGGATAGAGCAGCAGCACGATCTCCGCGGCGGCCGGATGACTGGCGTGTTCGAACTCGGGACGCACGTCGTACACCGACCAGATGACCTCGCCCACGGCCCAGCCCGCCAGTGCGACCACCAGTGCCGCCCAGCCGTAACGCCGGCGTCCGACCGAGTGCCGCGCCGCCCGCCAGGCGCATGCGGCGGCGAACGACAGACAGAGCACGGTCACGACCTGCACGGCCGGACGGGTGGCGTAGGGGCCCTGCCAACCCCAGACCGACGAGGCGATGACGAGCGCGGCGGCCAGGCTGTAGCCGCCGGCAACGCCAGAGGTGACTCCCAGAGTCAGTCCAGTGAACGGGCACCGCATCCCCGTCCAGCGCTTCATTCGGGCTCCCGCTCGCACATGCATTCTCCGCAGGCGAAGGACCTAGGAGCTCCACCGCACGCCACCACAGAATAAACCGCTGCTCGCGGTCCGGCCGCACTACTGGCGCGGGTCCCACGGCGGGATGGCCGCTAACTACTTGTGTCGGTGCGCGCCAGCGCGTCGCGCAGGATCCGGGCGGTGCCCTCGCGGTCGGGATCCCGGCGCACCAGCATGCCCTTGGCCACCGACAGTTTGTCGCCGTTGCGGCGCGGCAGCACGTGCAGGTGAATGTGGAAAACGGTCTGGAAGGCGGCGCGGCCGTCGTTGATGCCGATGTTGGTCGCGTCGGCCAGCTCGGTCGCCTTGGCCGCCTGGGCGATGCGCTGGCCGAGGGCGATCATTCCGGCCAGCGTCTCGGGCGGGGTGTCGTCGAGGTCGACGGTGTGGTTCTTGGGAATCACCAGGGTGTGGCCGCGGGTGAAGGGTCGGATGTCAAGGATCGCCAGGTAGCTGTCGTCTTCGTGAATCCGGATGGCCGGGGCTTCGCCGGCTGCGATCGCGCAGAATACGCAGGACATACCGCCACGGTACTGGGCGCCCGGTGCAGCGCCGGTATCGCCGAACGTGCAACCTCGGCGAAATCTGGCCGGGCAAATTCATACGGTCATTGCAACAACATGGATCTTAGGAGTTGCAATGCCAAGTGGTTACCCGCATCCGCCGGCG
>NZ_LQOY01000031.1 GCF_002101675.1 Mycobacterium gordonae
GCCACCGATTCCGCCGGACCCCCCGGCACCGCCGTCGCCGATCAGACCGGCCGCGCCGCCGGTTCCCCCGGCCTGCCCCGGTGCGCCCGACCCGCCGTTGCCGCCGTTGCCCCACAGCAGCCCGCCGGCCGCGCCGGCCTGCCCGGTTCCTGGTGCTCCGTTGGCGCCGTCACCGATCAGCGGACGACCCAACACCGCGTTGGTGGGTGCATTGAGCACCCCCCACGCCTGTTGTTCGAGTGCCTGCAACGGCGAGGCTGCGGCCGCATCAGCGGTGGCATAAGAAAGTGAGGCCCCGGTCAACGCTTGGGCGAAGGAAGCCTGCAACGCTGCCACCTGCGCACTGAGCGCCTGGTACACGCGGCCGTGGCTGGAGAACAGCGCCGCGATCGCGGCCGACACCTCATCGCCGGCGGCGGCCAGCAACCCGGTGGTCGGCCCCGCGGCGACCAGATCAGCCGACCTCAGTGCCGAGCCGATACGTTCCACACCCGCCGCCGCGGCGCTCAAAGATTCCGGTACGGCGAGGACGTACGACATGGTGGCGCTCCCATTGTGAAACCCGACCAATTTGGCGGATCATAAATGTAATACGCGGTAGCTTCGCGGACTCGATAATTGATAAACAAGAATGGTATTCCAATATCTAATTGCCATCAGCGGGGCTGAACATGCTCAGCTACAACGTATTTCGAGCGCTGGCCGCCTGAGGCTTTCCGCTGCAGAAGTATCAGAAAACAATGTGGGAAACTAGAACGGAATTTCGTCCACAGCAGGTGGGTCCGGTTGGGGAGACAATGTCCCCATGATCGAGCTCGAGGTTCTGCAAGCCGACATCACCCAACTCGACGTCGACGCAATCGCCAACGCCGCCAACACCCAACTGCGCCACGGCGGCGGCGTCGCCGCGGCCATCGCGCGCGCCGGCGGCCCCGCCGTCCAGCGGGAATCCCACGAGAAAGCGCCGATCGGCCTGGGCGAGGCGATCGAAACCACGGCCGGTGACATGCCCGCCCGCTACGTGATCCACGCCGCGACAATGGAGCTCGGCGGTCCCACCTCAGCCGACATCATCAGCCGCGCAACAGCATCGACGCTGCGCAAGGCCGACGAACTGGGTTGCCGGTCGCTGGCGCTGGTCGCATTCGGCACCGGTGTCGGCGGCTTCCCGCTGCACGACGCGGCCCGCCTGATGGTCGACGCCGTCCGTCAGCACCAACCGAAAACCCTGCAACGCGTCGTGTTCGCCGTCCACGGCGACGCCGCGGCAGAGGCGTTCACCGCCGCCATCCAGGCTTAGCCGCCGGACAGGTACCGCTCGACCGACTCAACCTTCTGAGTCATTGCGTCGGTTGCCCCGGCGCGCATGTCGGCCTTGATCACGGTGCTCACCCGGGGTGCCCGCGCCGCCACCGCCTCCACCGCCCGCTGCACGACAGCCATTACTTCGGCCCAGCTGTCGCCTTCGATCACGGTGAACATGGAATCCGTCTTGTTGGGCAACCCCGATTCGCGAACCACCCGGACCGCCTCGGCGACGATCTCGCCGACGCCTTCCCCCACACCCATCGGGGTGACCGAAAACGCAACCAGCACAGACACCTCACGAGCCTACCGAGACCGGCATGGCAGCATCGACGGTCATGCGGGTGCTCGTGCAGCGGGTCTCTTCGGCGGCGGTGGTGGTCGACGACGAAGTGGTCGGCGCGATCCGCCCGGCGGGTCAGGGACTGCTCGCATTCGTCGGCGTCACCCACAGCGACGGACCCGATCAGGCCCGCCGCCTGGCCGAAAAGCTCTGGACGCTGAGGATTCTCGACGACGAGAAGTCCGCCTCCGACGTCGCCGCACCGATCCTGGTGGTCAGCCAGTTCACCCTTTACGCCAACACCGCCAAGGGCCGCCGCCCGTCCTGGAACGCGGCAGCACCCGGCGCGACAGCCGAGCCGTTAGTAGCGGCGTTCGCCGATGCGCTTCGTGCGCTGGGCGCACAGGTCGAGACGGGGACGTTCGGTGCCCACATGCAGGTAGAGCTGACCAACGACGGACCGGTGACCGTTTTGCTGGAGCTGTGACGGGTACGTTCGCTGTATGACGACACCCGCTTTTGGATCTCTCCGCTCCGACGACGACCAGTGGGACATCGTCAGCGGTGTCGGTTACACCGCCCTGCTGGTCGCGGGCTGGCGTGCGGTGCACGCGCTGAGCGAACGGCCGCTCGTGCGCGACGATTACGCGCAGCACTTCATCAACGCGACCGCGGACCCGTATCTGACCGGCCTGCTGCAGAACCCTGGCAGCTCAGCAGACGAGACCACCTTCCCGCGTCTGTACGGTGTGCAGACCAGGTTCTTCGACGACTTCTTCACCAACGCCGCGGAAACAGGCATCGTGCAGGCGGTGATCGTCGCCGCCGGGCTGGATTCCCGGGCCTATCGACTCGATTGGGCGCCGGGGACAACGGTTTTCGAAGTCGACCTGCCGAAGGTGCTGGAATTCAAAGCGCGGGTCCTCGACGACCTGGGTGCCCAACCCACGGCGCGTCGGGTCGAGTTCGCGGCGGATCTCCGCGGCGACTGGACCGCCGGACTCACCAAGGCCGGCTTCGACCCGCACGTCCCGACGGCCTGGTCGGTGGAGGGACTGCTGCCCTACCTGACCCGCGACGCCCAAGAAGCCCTGTTCGATCGGATACACGCGAACAGCGCATCAGACAGTCGGCTCGCCACCGGCGCATTGGGTTCCCGCCTCGACGCCGACCAGCTCGCCGAACTGGAACGGTCGCACCCCGGCGTCAACATGTCCGGCGATGTCGACTTTTCCGCGTTGACCTACGACAACCCGGCGGACCCGGCGCAATGGCTGCGGGACCACGGGTGGTCGGTGGAGCACGTCCGCAACACGCTGAATCTGCAGGCCGGCTACGGGCTGACCCCGCCGCCGGTCGACGTGAAGATCGACAGCTTCATGCGCTCGCAGTACGTCACGGCCACCCGGTAACCCGCTAGGAAGCGGCCACGTGGCGGCGGTAATAGCGGCGGCCGTGCCAGCGTTGGTAGTGCCACACCGCGAACGGCAGCGGCCCCCGCGGGTGCAACCAGAACCGGTGCGGCACAGCCGTACGAGGAGCACAACGCCCCACCGAAACGTCCGCCACCACAACCCCTTCACCGTCGGATAGCGAGGCCAGCACACTGCCGTCGGCGGCGACGATCATGGTGCCGCCCTCGAACCGGCCCGAATACCCCAACGGCAGCCACGGCATACGGCACCGCACGGTGCCCGCGTGCGCCGCATGCAGAACCGGGGCACCCACATAACCGGCGAAGCTCGCCGCCGCCTGCCAGGCCGTCGCCGCGTTGCGCTGTTCCATTCGGCGAAAAGCAGCCCGGGGCCACCAATCCGGGATCGACCACCAGCCCGAACCCGTCATCGCCAGGTCAATGCGACCGCGCAGGCGACGCACCGTCTGGGTGCGCATCAACTCCCAGCACACCGCCGCACCCACCGTCAGGTCGCCGGCCTCGATCACCCCGTCGTCGTTTCCGCCGACGTAGAAAGCGTTCTCCCACATCGTCGGAAGATCTTTGTCGTGGCGGCCCGCCACGCCGTTCGGCGTCACCACCAGATACGCATTGCGCACATCTCCGTCGGTGTCGCGGATCAGCAGCGAACCGCCGATCATCACCTCGTGCCGGCGCGCCAGCGCCAGCAGCAGTTCGGTGGCCTTACCCTCGGCCGGCAGCGCCGCACCGGCCAGTTCGGGCCAAAACCCGACGCCGGTGGTGAAGAACTCCGGCAGGGCAATGGTCCGCGCGCCCGCGGCGACGGCGTCTTCAACCAGACGTTCCACACTGGCCAGGTTGGCATCCACATCGGCCGGCACTGCCTCGAGTTGAATTGCGGCACAGCGCATGAAGGCCATGCTGCCACACGCGGCTACGGCGTCAACAGGATCTTCACGTCGTCGCCGGAACGCTCCGCGGCCCGCGCGTAGCCTTTGGCCGCCTCGTCGAGAGGAAGCGTGGCGGTGAATATGCCGTCGACGTCAAGGCGACCCGACTGCAGCAACGGAATCAACTCCGGCCAGGTGCGCTGCACCGGAGCGGTGGTCCAGCGCACGGTGATGCTGCGGATCAGGCACGCCAACGCCGGGAACGGGTATGGCTGCAGATTGTGCACGCCGACCACCGAGACGGTGCCGCCCGGCCGGACCGCGAACAGCGCGTCGGTCAGGGAGGCGTCGGTTGCGACCGCGTCGATCACCGCATCGGCGCCGCGCCCGCCGGTGGCGGCCAGGATCGACTCCACCGTCGACGAGGCCACCGGCGTGGCGCCCCAGTCAACGGCACGCTGCAGCCGCCCCGGCACCCGGTCGACCGCGAAAACCGTTGCGGCGCCTTGGGCGAACGCGCTGCGCAGCGCGCACAAGCCGACCGCTCCGAGTCCGATCACCGCCACCGTGCCACCTAACGGGATGTCGGCGCGCTGCGCCGCCGCCCAGCCGGTCGCCAGGTTGTCGGTGAGCAGCAAGGCCTGCTCGCTGCTGATGCCCTCGGGAATCCGGCGGACCTGGAAGTCGGCGGCATGCACGGCGAGCAGATCCGTCTGAGCCCCAGGAAGGGCACCTCCGCCAAAGATCTGCAGACCCGAGTGGCACATCACCGGGTCGTTGGTGGCGCATCCGGGGCAGGCCCCGCACCCGGCGACCGAGGACACCAGCACCTCGTCACCGACCTTGACCGACCGCACGTCGGGGCCGGCTTCGACGACGGTGCCGATGGCTTCATGGCCCAGCGGCACCGGCTCTGCCAGCGGATAATCGCCCTCGTAGAAGTGCAGATCGGAGCCGCAGATGCCGGCGGCGCGCACCGCGACGATCACGCCGTCCGGCCCAGTCAGCGCCGGGTCGGGCCGGGTGTCCACCCGAATGCTGGCGGGCCCGTCGATGACTACCGTGCGCATGGGCTCACTTCTCCTGTCGCATAACGAAATCCGACCAATCCGGTTCGCGCACCGCGGCCCAGTATTCGTTGAGGCGCCACGGGCTGACGGTGTGGATCTCGCCGTCGGCATTCTTGAAGTACGAATGCTTGACGGCCGGGTGTGACCAGACCATCTGCTTGATCTCGGCTTGGGTCCGCTGGTGCCACTTTTCGGCCGCCTCGGCGGTGGGCTCCAGCGCCACGATGTGTTCCTCGGTCATGTGCTGAAGACACTGATCGATATAGCGCATCTGCAATTCGGACTGGAAGATCAGGCTGCCGCCGTGTGCCAGGTGCGTGCCCGGCCCGTAGAGCAGAAACAGGTTTGGGAATCCGGGCACGGTGATGCCCAGGTGCGCGTACGGCCGACTGCCCCACAACTCGTGCAGGTCAATGCCGTTGCGGCCGGTGATCTTCAGCGGCCAGAGCACGTCGGTGTGCCGAAACCCGGTGGCGTATACGATGACGTCGACCTCATGTGTCACACCGCCGTCGGTGACGATGCCGCTCGGTGTGATGCGCTCGATCGGCGTTCGGACCAGCTCGACGTTGTCGCGTTGCAGTGTCCGCAGCCAACTTCCGTTGTCCTGCAGGGTGCGTTTGCCGGTGGCCGGGTAGTCCGGCAGCACCTTGGTCAACAACTCCGAGCCTTCCGGGACCTGGCTGGTGATCCACTGGCTGAACATCATCCGGGCGGCCGCGTTGATGTCGCTGACGGCGTAGTCCTGGTCGGCGTAGTTCGGGTCGCCGCGCGCCGCGTCCAGGCCCTTGTCGGCGCCCGGCCACAACAGCAGGAAGCGATACCACCGTCCGTAGTACGGCAGGTGCCGCATCGCCCAGCGCACGCCCTCGCCGACTTCGTCGTGATACATCGGGTTGGGGAACATCCACTGCGCGGTGCGCTGGAACACCGTCAAATGCGAGACCTCGCCCGCGATCGCCGGCGCGATCTGGAATCCGCTGGCGCCGGCGCCGACCAGGGCGACCCGCTTACCCGTCAGATCCACCGAGTGATCCCAGGCCGCGGAATGAAACGACGGTCCGGCGAAGGTGTCCGCTCCGGCGATGTCAGGGATATGCGGCCGATTCAACTGACCCACGGCGGTGATCACCGCTCGCGCGCGCGCCGTGCTGACGGTGCCGTCGGCGCCGCGCAGCGCCACGGTCCAGATACCGGCCTCGTCGTCCCAGTCGGCGCCCAGAACCTCGGTTTCCCAGCGAATCGTGCCGCCCAACTTGTGTTTGGCCACCACCGCGGTGAAGTAACTCTGCAACTCGGGCTGCTCGGCGAAGAAATGAGTCCACTCGTTGTTGGGTTCGAAGCTGTAACAATAGAAATGGTTCGCGACGTCCACCCGGGCGCCGGGATAGTTGTTCTCCCACCAGGTCCCGCCGGGGCCGGCGTTCTTCTCGACGATGGTGAACGGGATGTTGGCCTGTTTGAGCCGGATTCCGGCCAGGATGCCCGATTCGCCGCAGCCGATCACCAGGACCGGGAAGTCTGCCGTGTGGTCAACCGGCAAGGCCGCCGGACGGCGCGGGTCGATTCCCTCGAGGTCCATCTCCTCCCGGGCCAGTGGCAGGTAGTCGTCGGGAACGTGTTCGCACGCAGCCCAATCCATCATTTCCCGGATGAGGTCGTCGCTCAGCGGCGGTGGTTCGGGGCAGCCGCGGTCGCGGTAATCGGTGAGCACCGCCAGCGCTTCGGCACGCGCCCGGCTCTTGTCGTCCTCTGACATGAAGCCCTGCACTTCGTTGAGGAACAGACCCATCTGTTTGAAGTCGCGGATGAACCGGGGATCGCCGGTGATGTGTACCAGCGACAGCAGCAACGTCGGGATGCTGACGTCCTGCAGCGCGGCGGCGATCTCGGGTGTGGACGTGGTGAAGGGTTCTCCGGCGTACCGGCTGCGCATCGAGTGCGATCCTTTCGGTGGATGCAATTACGCTACGCTTCGGTTCGTAATTGGCAGCCCTACGCTACCCGCGCTGTTACGCGCTGATCAAGGGCTCGTTATGGCGGCCGGCGAAGTGCGAGGATCTGCCGGTGGGTAGACGCCGCTTCGAAGACACCGTCGCCAAGATCGCACTGCTCTGCGGCATCTGCGCGGGAGGTGCGGCGGCGGTGATCGCCCTGGCTCCCGCCAGCGCGCTGTGGACGGGGTTCTTCGTTTGTGGGAGCGGGCAGCAGCTGGCCTACGGCACCGCGAGGATGACCGACAGGTCCTGGCGGACGAACACCCGCGTGACATTCCAGTGCATCGGCGACGGGGGCGGAGTTGACGCCGACCTCTTCACGATCTACGTGCTACAGGCTGTACTGGTCGCGTTCGTACTGGGCGCCCTGCTGGCCGCCGTCCGGTTGGGCTACCGGTGGCGAGATGGTCGCTGAGCGCATTCGCGAACCCGTTCTCAGCTAGTGCCGACGCCCCCAGGCTGCGAAAGAATACGAGGGCTAGTTTTCCCGACGCGCCGGAAGGTAGACACGCGATGACACCGGTCCTGACGGCTTGTGGTGGGTTTCTGCTTGCCGTGCTGTGGATGGACCTGATGTTCGACGTGCAGGTGTTCGGGCACCCTGACACCGGCGCCCCCTTGCCCGAAGCCGTGCTGGCGTCGATCGCGGGCTACTACCGCCGCGCCACCACCACCTCCCAACCGATGGGTCGGCTGATCGCCCTGGTGATGCTGATCTTGTTGAGCGCATTGGGGTTTGAGGCGGCCTACGGTCGCGACCCGCTGTGGCTGCTGGTGGCATCGGGCGGTGCGGCAGCCATACCCGTGGTCCTGGCTCTAGTGCACACCGTCCCTAGTGCGGTCCGACTGGGCAGCCGCCTCGACCCGCCGGACGTGCAGAGTCACCTGGCGCGGGCCGTGTGCCGCGATCACCTCGTCTGCTTTGTCTGCATCCTCGGCTTCGTGGCGCTGCGGGTGGCCTACGGCCTGCAGATCTGAAGGAGCGTAGTTCGAACACAGCAGACCTGGCTGGCCTCGTCGGCCAGACTGGTATTAAACTAGAACACGTTTCAATTTTTGCGTCGGTTCCGCGCCCCACAGGAGTAGGCATGCACACCGCCCTATGTGATCAACTCGGTATCGAGTTCCCGATCTTCGCTTTCACCCATTGCCGCGATGTCGTCGTCGCTGTCAGTAAAGCCGGCGGGTTCGGTGTGCTGGGCGCTGTCGGCTTCACCCCTGAGCAGCTCGAGATCGAACTGAACTGGATCGACGAGAACATCGGTGACCACCCCTACGGTGTGGACATCGTCATCCCGAACAAGTACGAGGGCATGGACGCGCACCTGTCGGCCGAGGAGCTGGCGGACACGCTGCGCAAGATGGTGCCCCAGGAGCACCTGGACTTCGGCAAGAAGATCCTCGCCGACCACGGGGTTCCGGTCGAAGACAGCGACGGCGACAGCTTGCAGCTGCTGGGCTGGACCGAGGCCACCGCCACGCCCCAGGTGGAGGTGGCGCTCAAGCACCCGAAGGTGACCATGATCGCCAACGCGCTGGGCACTCCCCCGGCGGACATGATCAAGCACATCCACGCCGAGGGCCGCAAGGTGGCGGCGCTGTGTGGCTCGCCGTCGCAGGCCCGCAAGCACGCCGACGCCGGCGTCGACATCATCATCGCCCAGGGCGGCGAGGCCGGTGGTCACTGTGGCGAGGTCGGCTCAATTGTGTTGTGGCCGCAGGTCGTGAAGGAGGTGGCACCGGTTCCCGTCCTGGCCGCCGGTGGCATCGGCAGCGGCCAGCAGATCGCCGCGGCGCTGGCGCTGGGAGCCCAGGGCGCGTGGACCGGTTCGCAGTGGCTGATGGTCGAGGAATCCTCGAACACCCCGGTGCAGCAGGCCGCCTACATCAAGGCCGGCAGCCGCGACACCGTGCGCAGCCGCTCGTTCACCGGCAAGCCGGCCCGGATGCTGCGCAACGACTGGACCGAGGCCTGGGAACAGCCGGACAACCCCAAGCCGCTCGGAATGCCGTTGCAATACATGGTTTCCGGGATGGCGGTGCGGGCCACCAACCGGTATCCCAACGAGTCGGTTGACGTGGCGTTCAACCCGGTCGGTCAGGTGGTCGGTCAGTTCCAGAAGGTGGAAAAGACCTCCACCGTCATCGAGCGCTGGGTGCAGGAATACCTGGAGGCCACCACTCGGCTCGACGAGCTCAACGCCGCCGCCGCCATCTGAGAATCAGTCCAGGTCGTCGTCTTCCTTACCGGTGAAGACCTCTTTCACCCGGTCGACGGCGTGCGTGCCGATCTCGATGGAGTTCTGCACGATGCCGCTGGCGCCCCCGGCGATGTCGCCGCGAATGATGTCGCTGGCGTGCTCGACGATGTCCGACGCTTTCTCGACGGCGTTGGTGGCAATGTCGCGGACGGCGTCTACGGCATCTTTGGGATCGAAGGCCATGGCGAGTCTCCTATTCGGTGGCGATTCATTGGCGGACGTTGAGTATGACAGTAGGCGTCGGCGTCAGTAGTCGACGAGAGTGCGCCAGTAATCCTCGGGTATCTCGCCGCCGGAGCGCAGAACTCGTGCCAGCCCGGCGGCCATCGCGATGCCGAGCAAGCCGAGCCACAATCCGGCCAGCCCGATAACCCACCACAGCGCGGTGGTCACCGCCGGCCATGGTGACAGCACCGCCAGCACGGGTGCGAAGAAAAATCCGGTGCCGATGTACCACGCGGACCCGGCGCGGTCGGACGCCAGCACGAACCGCAACCATCGCGGAATCGGGGCGTCCGCCATCGGGTCAGTCGCTCAGATCAGGCGGGAAGAACCCGGCACCGGTGAACCAGCCCTCCTGCCAGCCCTGCGCGCCCAGGCACAGCATCGGCAGACCGGCCGGCGATTGCGCCGCCACCTTCGGCCCGGGGCACGGTGCCCCGATCTGCTGGACACCGCGAAGCGGGTAGGAGATCACCCAGTAGCCGGTCGTGGCCGCCGGGAACTGGTTGGGGGGCGGGAAGTGACAGGCCTCGGCCTGGCCGCTGGGGCCACGTCCGAAGATGAAGCGTTCGTAGTTGTCACACGGCGCACCGAGCGAAGCGTCGTAATTCATCCCGGGGACGTCGCCCTCCCAACGTCCGTTGTCGGCACTGGCGACCGGCGCCACCCCGATCATCGACCCCGAGATCGCGGCGGCGGCGAGTATTTCGCGAATCATGTCTTCGCTCGTCCTTTCCTGGCACCGGTGCCCTGTTTCTCAAGAAGCATATCGTTTGCTGCAGTCGCCACAAGGCAGTACCCGAAACCGCAAGGGACTACGCTGCCGAGGACCCGGCCACCGGTCTCGTTGACCGACGCATTGATGTGCCGAAAGCTGCGGCTGAACAACGCAGGCCACTCATTGCCTCCGCGTGCTGTGCGACGGCGAGGTGCATGTGGACGGGTTTGAAATCGGGCCGGCGACCACGGTGTGTATGTCGTGGCGGTGCGGGTGGGATGTCAACCGTTCCCCTTTGCTGAGCGTGCGAGCAGGGTGCCGTCGTATCCGTCAACCAGAGATGACTGTCATCTATGGTTGACAATTTAGCCTACGGCGGGTAATTTTTTGCATGCCGGAAGCTATTGCGGCCAACCGTGAGGCCGCGACCGGTTGTTTAACGATGTGCAAGTCACTGAAAGGATTAGCAGCGATGATTCCTGTAATCGAGCGAACTGGAAATATCACCTACGCGGGTCGGCTGACCATCGTCGACCACGGCGGGATGAACAGCGATTGTCACCCGGTATTGTGCATGCCCATAACCGGCACTCAGCAGCGGCCTTGAAAGATTGTTGGACTTTCCGCCGGGTGAGGCATGGCGTTACCCCGCTGTGCCCCACCGTCGGGAGATGATTTCGCCCAGAATTTTGTCCAAGTCGCGATCAGCCTGATTGTGACTGATTGTCGAGTTCGATAGCCTTGAAGATTACTGATGTGCTGAATTATATCGACCTAGGACGGCACTTCGAACGGCAATATGAAGGCCGAGAATAATGGTAGTAAAGATAGCGCCAGCAACCGTTCAGCCGAGCCCGGATTCGGACTACCAGCAGTGCGCTCCGGCACTTATCGACAGGCGACATCGCGAGGCGTTAGCCTTTCAAGCGCCGTATGTGATCGATCGCTTGGTTCATGATCGGGTGGTCCGCAACCCGTCGCAGGCTGAGGGCCTGTTCAGCGAGTTGAAGAAGTATTTTGTGTTGTGTGCGATCAGTGCTGACGGGCGACTCGGTATGCACTCGAGAATGGTTGACCAAGCCTGGCACACCTTCATCTTGTTTACTTCAGAATACGCTGACTACGGGTACCGTTACTTTGATAGATTCTTGCATCACGCACCGAATGTCGGCGCATCCCGCATGGACTGGCAACCAGCGGCTGATTCCTACGGTGTTGATCATTGCATTTCTGACTGGCGTACGTCGCGAAATCCTAGCTTCCGGGACTTCGGTGATCGGTATCAGCAATTATTCGGAGAATCATTGCCGGCCGTCTGGTACGATGAGCTTTTTCTCACACCCTCGAGTCGCGTGATCAATGATCGAGCTGGGCAACTCAGCACCAGGATTCACGCTGGCATCGTCGAGTTGTTCGATGTCATGCATGGCCGCATCCTGTCGATCAACGCACTTGGCGGGTCCGCGCTGAATTTCATTACAAAGCACCATGACTTTTATATTCGTGAACTGGGTGACACGCTCACCGACGACGAGAAACTTGGCCTGAGCCGGGCACTCATCGAAGCGGGCGTGTTGCGGATCGCCTTTTAGCCGTCTGGATGGAGAGAGATGCCCGTCCTATGCTCTGAACGGATACCTGGGCAGCGCATCATGCTGCGTCCCCCGCAGCTCGATGATGCTGCCGAGTTGTTCGAAGGGATCACGTGTGATCCCGAGGCGGCGCGGTACATGCGGTGGGAGCCCCACACCGACGTCGGCCAGACACGCCGGATGGTCGCGCAGCGTATGCATGCCAGTGAAGGCGACCAAACGTGGATCATCGCTCTGCAGACCAGTGGCGACGTGGTCGGCTTCATCAGATGCTCGCTTTCGACGCGCGACGCCGTCGAAATCGGGTGCTGTCTGGGTCGCCGATGGTGGGGAACGGGACTGATGTCCGAGGCGTTCGGTCTCATGCTTGCCGCGTTGGAGGCGGACGCCCACGTGAAAAGGGTCTGGGCCACGTGCGATGTCGACAATTCACGATCGGCGAGATTGCTTGAGCGCTGCGGTTTTGCGTTCGAGGGCAGGCTGGCGCGCTACGGCGTATTCCCGATGCTGGGCGCGGAACCGCGCGACTGTTTGCTCTATGCGAAGGGGCTGCGGTGATCGGCTTGGACCGACAAGTGAATCAATTCAACCCGGCGGGCCGATGCGACGGCGACAGTTGGGACCCGGCAACCAGCGTCGGCGTCACCGCGACGATGGTCGCTTTATGGCGGGCGCTTGCGTCCCGGCAACCCGACGCCCTTCTTGATGACCCGTTCGCCGAACCGCTTGTGCGGGCGGTCGGGCTGGAACCATTCGCCCGCGTTCTTGACGGTGAGGTCGTGGTCGGGGCCCTCGCGACAGAGCGGATCACCTCTCGGACAAGGTTTTTCGACGACTTCTTTGCTTCCGCCGGGACCGCGATACGCCAGGCGGTGATCGTGGCGGCCGGTCTCGACAGCAGGGCTTACAGATTGACATGGCCGCCGGGGACGGTGGTTTACGAGGTGGACCGACCACAGGTTCTCGATTTCAAGACCACGACGCTGGATGCTCTCGGAGCCGTCCCAACAGTCGATCGACGCCTCGTCGGCGTCGATCTGCGGGACGACTGGCAGGCCGCGTTGCTGGATGCCGATTTTGATCCGCATCAGCCGACGGCCTGGAGTGTCGAGGGCTTGTTGGTGTACATACCGCCAAGTGCCCAAAACCAATTATTCGACGCCATCACCGTTTTGAGCGCGCCAGGCAGTTTGCTCGCCACCGATGTTATCGCCGCTCCGGACAGCTTTTTTGACCACCGGGTGCCAAGTCTCACCGAACATTGGCGGCGCATCGGCCTAGACCTGGACATGTCCAAACTGGTTTATCGCGGCCAACGGGACAGTGTTGCCGACCATCTGACTTCCCGAGGCTGGCAGGTGAGCTCCCACCCCGCGCACGAGATATACGAGCGCAACGGCTTTTCTTTTCCCATGAACACACTTGCGGGGCTCGGTGAAATGGGCTTCGCGACGGCAATGCTTCCTGAGACGTCTGGCCTGGCGGCGGCGCGCGCAGATTGAGTCTGCAGCGTTCGGCGAGGACCTGACCCGACAGTCGACCACGGCAATCTGCGATGTCGACCTGCCGCTGCACATCCTGACCCGTCCCGGGCACGCCGAGAGCTGCCTCGTGCGCAGTTCGACAGCACCCGCCCGAGAACACGTTCCAGTTCAGCTTTGGCGTCTTTTGCTCCCAGGCTTCCCATGTGTGGTGTAGCAAGGAATTATTGGCACCGGACGACCCTGTGAACACGGTTACGAGGAGTAGGCAATTGTCAACGACGCCGACCGAACCGCAAGCAAAGCCCAACCTGCCGCCCGGGTTCGATTTCACCGACCCGGACGTCCACGCCGAGCGGCTGCCGGTAGAGGAGCTGGCCGAGCTACGCCGAACCGCACCGATCTGGTGGAACGAGCAGCCCTACGGGGCGGGTGGTTTCGACGACGGCGGTTTCTGGGTGGTGACCAAACACAAGGACGTCAAGGAGATCTCGCGGCGCAGCGACGTGTTCTCCAGCCTGGCTAAGACCGCGCTCCCCCGCTACAAGGACGGCACCGTCGGCGAGCAGATCGAGCGGGGCAAGTTTGTGCTGCTCAACCAGGACGCCCCACTGCACACCCACCTGCGCAAGATCATCTCCCGCGGGTTCACCCCACGTGCCGTCGAGCGCCTGCGCGACGACCTTGCCGAGCGTGCCCGGCGCATCGTGGAGGTCGCCGCTTCGCAGGGTTCCGGTGACTTCGTCGAGCAGGTGTCTTGCGAGTTGCCGTTGCAGGCCATCGCCGGACTGCTGGGCGTTCCGCAAGAGGACCGGATGAAGCTGTTCCACTGGTCCAACCAGATGGTCGGCGACCAGGATCCCGAATTCGCCTCCAATGACGCCATCACCGCCTCGGTGGAACTGATCATGTATGCCATGCAGATGGCCGCCGACCGGGCTCAGAACCCCGGCGAGGACATCGTGACCAAGCTGGTCCAGGCCGACGTCGACGGCCACAAATTGTCCGACGACGAGTTCGGCTTCTTCGTGATCCTGCTGGCGGTGGCCGGGAATGAGACCACCCGCAACTCCATCACCCAGGGGATGATGGCCTTCACCGATTTCCCGGATCAATGGGAGCTCTACAAGCGCGAGCGCCCGATCACCACGGCCGACGAAATCGTGCGGTGGGCCACGCCGGTCACCTCCTTCCAGCGCACCGCCCTGGAGGACTACGAGTTGTCCGGTGTGCAGATCAAGAAGGGCCAGCGAGTGGTGATGGTGTACCGCTCAGCCAATTTCGACGAGGACGTCTTCGACGACCCGTTCTCCTTCAACATCATGCGCGATCCCAACCCGCACGTCGGATTCGGTGGCACCGGCGCGCACTACTGCATAGGCGCCAACCTGGCTCGCATGACGATCGACCTGATGTTCAACGCGATCGCCGACGCCATGCCCAACCTGGAATCGGTCGGCAAACCCGAGCGGCTGCGATCGGGCTGGCTCAACGGAATCAAGCATTGGCAGGTGGACTACCACACCGCGGGGACCGCTTCCGGCCAGCAATGCCCGGTAACCCACTGACCGAACAGAGACAAACATGGCCACGCACCAGGCTGTTCACGTTCAATCCGCAGGCGCGCCCCTCGAGCTCGCCGACGTCGAGACATCACCGCCCGCTCGGGGCGAGGTGCGCATCGCGGTCACCGCCTGCGGCATCTGCGGCACCGACGCGCATTTCGTCAATGGCGGATTCCCGGACATGTCGTGGCCGCTGACGCCCGGCCACGAAATCGCCGGAACCATTGCCGAACTCGGGGACGGGGTCGAGGAATTCGCGATCGGTGATCGCGTCGCGGTCGGCTGGTTCGGCGGCAACTGCAACCACTGCGACCCATGCCGCAAGGGCATTCTGATCCACTGCGCCAACGGAAAGGTGCCGAGCTGGCAATATCCCGGTGGCTATGCGGAATCCGTGACGGTACCGGCTACCGCGCTCGCCCGCATCCCCGAGGGGCTCTCCGACATCGAAGCCGCCCCGATGGGTTGCGCCGGCGTCACCACCTACAACGCGCTGCGCCACACCAGGGCGCTGCCCGGTGACCGGGTTGCGGTCCTCGGCGTCGGTGGACTCGGCCACCTCGGAGTGCAATTCGCTCGCGCGATGGGCTTCGAGACCATCGCCATCGCACGTGGCACCGGCAAAGCCGAGGACGCGAAGAAACTCGGCGCCCATCACTACATCGACTCCACCAGCGTCAACGTCGCCGAAGCTCTGCGCACCCTGGGCGGCGCCGCGGTTGTGCTTGCCACGGCCGGCAATTCGAGGGCCATGGCCGACACGGTCGGCGGGCTGCTGCCCCAAGGCGAACTGGTCACCATCGGGGTGACGCCCGAGCCGCTTCCGATCAGTCCCGTTCAATTGATAACACCGGGACTCAGCATCATCGGCCACCCCTCGGGTACCGCGAAAGATATCGAGGAGACAATGCATTTCGCCCTTCTGTCGGGGGTTCGGGCGTGGATCGAGGAGCTGCCGCTGGCTCAGGCCGCCGAAGGTTACGCGGCTTTGGAACAGGGCCGGGCCCACTACCGCACCGTCCTGACGATCTGACCAATGGCCATCGACCAGGATGCCGTGTGGGAATTCGGTGCTGCCGACGGCGATTTGACTTTGCACACTGGGGTTGCCGGGCGCGCGGCCCGGATGGGTCACCGGCTCACCATCGCGATGACCCGTTGGCAGGCAAGCGTCAGTTGGGTTGCGGGTCAACCCGACTCGGCGACTCTGGTGGTCGAGGTGGACTCGCTCGAGGTATTGAAAGGCGAAGGCGGCGTCAAAGGCCTGTCCGGACCCGAAAAAATCCTGGTGCGCTCGAATGCGCTGAAGTCATTGTCGGCGAACAAGTTTCCCGAAATCCGCTTCAACGCCGACTCGATCGAGAAGACCGAGAGCGGCTACCGGCTCAGCGGGAAGCTGCAGATCCGGGGCGCCGAGCGCGAACATGCCGTCGATCTGCGCACCGCAGAACTCGCCGACTCCTGGCGCCTGTCGCTGCAGTCCACGGTGCGCCAGTCCGACTTCGGCGTCAAACCCTATTCACTGCTGATGGGGTCGCTGCAGGTGGCCGATGAGGTGACGGTCTCCTTCACCGCTACCCCGCCCAAGCCCTGACCGGCTATTCCGGTGGGCGGCCGGGCTCCGCATATGTACCGGGAATGTGTTCGAGGACCCGGCTGAGTCGCAACGGGACGTCGGCGGGGTCGGGTTCGGGCACAGCCGACGCGGGCGGGCCTTCCGGAGCTGATTCCTCGACCTGCCCACCGGAGGTGAGCCGTACCGGCTCCTGCTGTACCGGCGGTGGGACGGGAACCCCTTGCGCGGGACGCGGAACCGGTGCGGGCGCCACCTCGGCCATCGGGGGCGTGGACTTGTGCGCCGGCTGGGGCGGAGTCGAATCCTTGCCCGGAGCGAGCTGCAGACCCAGGGCCAGCGAGACCGACGCGACGAAGGTCACCGCGGCGGCCGCCAGCGTGGTCGCCGCCCCGGCGTACTGACGTGAATGCACGGGCGTGGCGGTGACAGGCACGGCGGCACTGGCCGCGACGAGTTCGGCGTCGGTGAATTCCGTGCTCTGGGCGGCCGCCAGTGCGGCTCCACGTGCGACGGTGACCTGCGCCATGGTCTGGGCGAAGACCGGGACCGGCAGCGCATTGTCCAGCTGCCAGGAGAAGTCGCTGACGTCGTCCTGAGAACCGACCACCACCACCCCACCCGGTCGCCAGGTGCTGCGGTCGAACATTCCGGTGAGCCACGACGTCAAACCGTCGTAGCCGCCACGGACGTGCTTCACGGCGGTCTGCGACTCTCCTTCGTGGGTGTCCACCATGACGACGGTCGCCCACTCGCGTTCCAGGATGCAGACCGCGGTCTGCTCGTAGCCGATCACCGGCGCGATGGCCTGCGCGAGCGTCTCGACGGCGTCCAGCTGGCGGACGGGCACGACGTTGTCGAACCCCGCGTCGGTGAGCGCCTCGAGCAGCAGCGCGGCCTGGGCTGCGGCCTCGTCGCTCCATGTCACGCCGACCACCCGCAACCGGTGATCGACGGCGTCGGCAGCTTCCCGGACCCGCAAGACTTCGGCGGTCACCTGCTGTGCGGTGCTCACGGCACGCACCCCGTGACTGTTGTGCGAGCCTTCCGTCAGCTGCACCTCACGGTGGTCAAGGATGGTGCCGTCAGCGCCATGCCCTTCAGCCAGGACCCACCCGACGGTGGACGGCGTCACCGATAGCCCGAGTACCGTATCCAAATTTTCGCACCTCAATCGGTCCCGGGACACACCGCGCTCCGACATGCCACGGGCACCAAGGGGCGAGGTGCTGTGGCGCGGGAGTGCCTGAATTGCCCGAGATAGCTTGTCTGCAGTCGGCTTGCTCGCAGCGAGCCTACGCGTTCATCGCCGGTTCGTCTTGGTCGGTGTTCAACTTGCCGGGAAACAAGCAGGTGACTCTCAACCACCGTTGACCTGCGCGGCCGTGCACCCGAAAACTGCCCCCGCCGGGGGCGGTAAACGCCGCACAGGTTGCTCGGCAAGCCTGGCAGCACTCCGGGCGCGCGGGGCCCGCAACGCTTGCGTGCTTGCGACTCCTCCCGATGTCAACTGCGTAACGCCTGCATAACGCCGCGGCGTGTGTCGCGCTCGGGCGTGTCGGCCGCGGGCTATAACGAATGCGGTGATCCGACGAGGGGTCCGGTAACACAGTTGCTGTATCCACGGTGGTAACCGATATGGAACTGAAATGTGATTGCGTCCGAATCGACATTCTGCCCAGTCACGCGGTAAGTTCTGCCGGGAACAAAAGACATAAGGACAAGGGGCACAGGTATGACAGACGTGAGCGGGAAGATACGGGCCTGGGGTCGCCGACTCTTGGTCGGTGCGGCTGCGGCCGCGACCCTGCCGGGCCTGATCGGACTCGCCGGCGGTGCGCCGACCGCGGGAGCGTTCTCCCGGCCAGGTCTGCCAGTCGAGTACCTCCAGGTGCCGTCAGCGGCGATGGGACGCAGCATCAAGGTGCAGTTCCAGAGCGGCGGCGACAACTCGCCTGCGCTGTACCTGCTCGACGGCCTGCGCGCCCAGGACGACTACAACGGCTGGGACATCAACACCCCGGCGTTCGAGTGGTACTACCAGTCGGGCATTTCCGTGGTCATGCCGGTCGGTGGCCAGTCCAGCTTCTACAGCGACTGGTACAGCCCCGCCTGCGGTAAGGCCGGCTGCTCCACCTACAAGTGGGAGACCTTCCTGACCAGCGAGCTGCCGTCGTATCTGCAGAGCAACCGCAGCGTCAAGCCGACCGGCAGCGCTGCCGTCGGTCTGTCGATGGCCGGTTCGTCCGCCATGATCCTGGCCGCCTACCACCCCGCCCAGTTCATCTACGCCGGGTCCCTGTCGGCGCTGCTGGACCCGTCCCAGGGCATGGGGCCGTCGCTGATCGGGCTCGCCATGGGTGACGCCGGCGGCTACAAGGCGGCCGACATGTGGGGCCCGTCCAGCGACCCCGCCTGGCAGCGCAACGACCCGACGCAGCAGATCCCGACGCTGGTCGCCAACAACACCCGCTTGTGGGTCTACTGCGGCAACGGCAAGCCCACCGAGCTCGGTGGCGCGAACCTGCCGGCCGAGTTCCTGGAGAACTTCGTCCGCAGCAGCAACATCAAGTTCCAGGACCAGTACACCGCGGCCGGTGGCCACAACGCCGTCTTCAACTTCCAGAACGACGGAACGCACAGCTGGGAGTACTGGGGCCAGCAGCTGCAGGCCATGAAGGGCGACCTGCAGGGTGCCCTGGGCGCTCGGGGCTGACCCGCACGACACCGCTACTACTGCGCTTGACGGCGACCGCCGTCAAGCGCAGTAGTGCGTTGTGGGGTATCTCCGAAGGTGGCTATCCGCGAATTTCGCCGGTGACGTCGACCCACCCCGTCGAGTCGGTGCGGTGATCGGAAGTGTTGCGGCATTCTCCGTACACCCGCGCCACACCCAGATTCGCGTTGTCGTCGTCGCGGTAGATGAGCGCGGTGACCGCGTTCTTCGACACCGATCTGCTGTACGGGTGGCCGCCGGGGGAAATCCGTCCTTCCACCCAGCCATCGGCGGCCAGCGCCTTGGCCACCGCCGGCAGATAGGCGTCGGCGCGGGTATCGGCGGGAATCGTGAACGTCAGGTACACCGCGCCCTGATACGGCGGATTGTCGCGGTCCCGGCACGACATCAACAGATAGCCGGCCGACGTCGGGCGCAGCTGCGCGGCCGAGACGATATCTGCTGCCGCGCCGACGGCCTGGACCCGGCTCTGCCCGTCGGAAAGCGGCGGACCCGAAACCTTCAGAGCGTCAGCGGGTGTGGCGTGCAGTTGGTCCACGGCCAGGAATGCACCGCCGAGCACCAGTGAAATCCCGAAGGTGATGGCGAGCAGGGACCGGGCTTGTGTCGAGCGCAACCAATCTGCACGCATGCCACCATTGTTCGTCAGATCGATCTCCGAGGGAGGGCCGGGATGCCGCAGATCGCAGCCCGCGCGATCCTGGTCGCGGTTGCCACACTGTTCGTCTCCGCCGCGCCACCGGCCTGGGCGCAGGGCTCCGGCCCGCTGGCGGCTCTCGTTGACGCGCTCGCCGAGCGGTTGGCCATCGCCGAGCCGGTGGCCGCCTACAAATGGCGCGCACACGCCTTTATCGAGGATCCGGTGCGCGTCGAGCAGGAACTCACGACATTGCGCGAGGACGCCGCAACCGAACACGTCGACCCCGATTACATCGCCCGCGTCTTCGGCGACCAGATCGCCGCCACCGAAGCGATCGAATACCAACGGTTCGCCGACTGGAAGCTCGACCCGGCCGCTGTGCCGCCTGCCCCGGCCGACCTCGGCGCCGCACGGGCCACCATCGACGCCCTGAACACTAAGATTTTGTCTCAAATATCACTTAACTGGAGTTTGCTGAATTCTCCGGCATGTGCGGATTCGCTGCAGAGCGCCCGGGACCAGGTGACCCGATCGCGGGGCCTGGACAACCTGTACCGACGTGCGCTAACCGCCGCGACGGCCTCCTACTGCCCGGCTCAGCCGCCCGCCTGAGGCACCCGCCACGGCGGCGTTTGCGCCAATCTCGAAGCGGTAGACAACTGATCTCATAATTTTTTCTAGTGGGTAACGCTTTGAACACGCTCGGCGAAATGCCGGGCATGACGACCATCACAAAGCCCCTCATCAAGTCCGCGATCACCGCAGGATTCATCGCCACCGGCATGTCGTTGTCCGCCGGCACCGCCGAGGCCGACGCCATGGACTGGGAAGCCGTCGCACAGTGCGAGTCCGGCGGCAACTGGGCCGCCAACACCGGCAACGGCGCGTACGGCGGTCTGCAGTTCAAGCAAGCCACCTGGGAGGAGTACGGCGGCGTCGGCAACCCCGCAAAAGCCTCCAAGCAGCAACAAATCGCCGTCGCGAACAAGGTTCTGGCCGGTCAGGGCCCGGGCGCCTGGCCGAAGTGCGCCAGTGCCGGCGGCATGGGACCGGGGATCGCGCAGCTGCCCAAGCCCGGTCAGACGCTGACCCAGACGATCAGCCAGATCATCGGGATGTTCACGCCCAAACAATGATTATCGGCGGGCCGCCGCGTTTCGTTACAGCGGACGTGATTGGATCCTCCTATGGAGGGTTCAGCAACAGTTCATATGGCGGCGCCGGCGGACAAGATCTGGGAATTAATCGCCGATATTCGAAATACCGGACGCTTCTCACCGGAAACCTTCGAGGCTGAGTGGCTGGGTGAGGCGACCGGCCCCGAGCTTGGAGCGCGGTTCCGCGGCCACGTCCGCCGCAACGAGATCGGGCCGGTGTACTGGACCACCTGCGAGGTGACCGCGTGCGAGCCCGGTCGTGAATTCGGGTTTGCTGTACTGGTCGGCGACCGGGTGGTGAACAACTGGCACTACCGGCTCAAGCCGGCAGGTGACGGGACGGATGTCACCGAGTCGTTCCGCCTCGCACCGTCCCCCTTCAACAACGTCTACCTGCTGTTGGGAGGCTTCTTACGTAAACGTCGCAACATACGAGACATGACGAAGACGCTGCATCGCATCAAAGATGTGGTCGAAGCAGGCTGAGGGGCTGGGCGGAGATCAGATCGATGAAGTCGATATTCATCACCGGTGCGGGCAGCGGGATGGGCCGGGAAGGCGTCAAGCTGTTCCACGGCAGGGGTTGGCGGGTCGGCGGCGTCGATCGCAACGACGACGGCCTGGCCGCGCTCAGCGTGGAGCTGGGCGCCGGACTGTGGACGCGCACGGTCGACGTGACGGAAAAGGCCGCGCTGGACGCGGCGCTGGCCGACTTCTGTGCCGGCAACACCGGCGGCGGACTCGACATGATGTGGAACAACGCCGGCATCGGCGAGGGCGGCTGGTTCGAGGACGTGCCGTACGAGGCCGCCATGCGGGTCGTCGACGTGAACTTCAAGGCTGTACTGACGGGCGCCTACGGGGCACTCCCCTACCTGAAGAAGGCGCCGGGCAGCCTGATGTTCTCGACGTCGTCCTCGTCAGGCACCTACGGCATGCCGCGCATCGCCGTCTACTCGGCGACCAAACACGCCGTCAAAGGGCTGACGGAGGCGCTGAGCGTGGAATGGCAGCGCCACGGCGTGCGGGTGGCCGACGTGTTGCCGGGGCTGATCGACACGGCCATCCTCACCTCGACCCCCCAGCACTCCGGCGGGTCGGAATCGCAGATGACGCGCGAAGAACTGCAGGCTGCGGCGCCCAAACGAGGGATGTTCCGCCTGATGCCGGCGTCCAGCGTCGCCGAGGCGGCCTGGCAGGCATACCAGCATCCGACGCGGCTGCATTGGTACGTGCCGGGCAGCATCCGCTGGATCGACCGGCTCAAGGGCATCAGTCCGGAGTTTGTGCGAAACCGCATCGTGAAAGCACTGCCCAGGCTGGACCCGAAGCAGCAATAATGTCCTGGTGCAGAACCGGATGGTCGCAACGGCAGGAATCGCATTGGCAGTCGTCGGCTCCGTGTCCGGGTGTGGAGGTACCCAGATACTGCCGCGCAAGGCCGCGCACGTCACCATCGACGGCACCGCACACACCACACGTCCGCCGGCGTGCAGTCAGGTCCAGGCCTATCGGACCATCGACATTCGCGACCGGGACGGCCAGGTGCAGGCGGTGATGATGATCAGCGGTGACCGGGTGATCCCCCAGTTCGTGAAGATCCGCAATATCGACGGGTTCACCGGCAGCTACTACGAGGGCGGGGTGGGAGACGCGCACGTGGACGTCAACAAGAACTCCTACACGATCACCGGGAGCGCATCCGGCATCAACAGCAACAACCCGAACAAGGTCGTGACCACGGATTTCAAGATCAGCGCCGAGTGCTGAGCGCCTACCCATGAAAGACAGACTGCACTGGTTCGCGATGCACGGCGTGGTCCGCGGGGTCGCCAGACTCGCGGTCCGCCGAGGCGACCTGCAGGCCCGGTTGATCGCCGATCCCGCTGTCGCGGACGACCCGGTGCCCTTCTATGACGAAGTGCGACGGCGCGGCGCATTGGTCCGCAACCGGGCGAACCTGATGACGGTCGACCACCGACTCGCCCACGATCTCCTCCGGTCGGACGATTTCCACGTCATCAACTTCGGCGACAGCCTGCCAAAGCCATTGCGCTGGCTAGAAACTCGCACCCGTGATGACCGGCTGCACCCGCTGCGACCGCCGTCGCTGCTGGCGGTCGAACCGCCGGATCACACGCGCTACCGCAAGACCGTCTCGGCGGTGTTCACCTCACGAGCGGTGGCCGCGCTGCGCGACCGCGTGCAGCAGACAGCGGACGAGCTGCTGGATCAGCTGGTGGACCGGCCCGGCGGCGTCGACATTGTCGGCCGGTATTGCTCCCAGCTACCGATCACCGTCATCAGCGAGATCCTCGGTGTGCCCGAATACGACCGCCGGCGTGTCCTGGAATTTGGCGAGTTGGCCGCTCCGAGCCTGGACATCGGGTTGCCCTGGCAGCAGTACGTCCGCGTGCAGCGCGGCGTCGCCGGCTTCAACGCGTGGCTGGTGGAGCATCTCAGCCAACTGCGGCGCACCCCTGGTGACGACCTGATGAGCCAGCTGATCCGAGTCGCTCAAAGCGGCAGCGAGGACAGCTATCTCGATGACACCGAGTTGCAGGCCGTCGCCGGGCTGGTACTGGTCGCGGGCTTCGAGACCACAGTGAACTTGCTGGGCAACGGAATTCGGATGCTCCTGGACCATCCCGACCAGCTGGAGAAACTGCGTGAGCGCCCGGAGCTGTGGCCCAACGCCGTGGAGGAGATTCTGCGGCTCGACTCGCCGGTACAGCTGACGGCGCGGGTGGCCGGCCGCGATGTCGAGGTGGCCGGGCAGCCGATCTACCGCGGTGAAGTGGTGGTGATCTACCTTGCCGCCGCCAACCGGGACCCGTCGGTATTCGCCGACCCACACCGTTTCGATGTCGAAAGAGCTAATGCGGGAAAGCATCTCGCATTCTCGACGGGACGACACTTCTGCCTGGGCGCCGCACTGGCCCGGTCTGAGGGCGAAGTGGGTTTGCGCACCTTCTTCGACCGCTTCCCCGACGTCCGGGCCGCCGGTGCCGGCGCGCGGCGCAGCACCCGGGTGCTGCGTGGCTGGTCGACGCTACCCGTTCAACTCGGGCCGGCGCGGTCGATGGCCACCCGGTAGCTCAGACCTCGATCCTTGAACCCATGATCACCGTTCGGTCGGGCGGCAACCCGAAGTATTCGGCCGCATCGGCGGTGATGTACGACGTCGCGATGAACAGTCGCTTGCGCCAGGACGCCATGGTGGGCGCCGAGCCCTTGACCAGTTCGAGCTTGGACAGGAAGTAGGAAGCCTCGTCCACGGCGATCTCCCCTTCGGTCTGGCTTGGTTCCAGCAACCGAAGAGCGGCAAGGACATTCGGTGTCTCCATATAGCCGAAATGGGCGGTCACGTGAATGATGCCGTCTCTGGCGTAGCCCAGCGCGTCGACGTCGGTCCGCTCGGCGTCCGGTACCCGCGGCACCGGTAAGGTGTCGATCGCCATGATGACCACCTGCTCGTGCAGCACGTGGTTGTGCTCCACATTGGCCCGCATGGCCAGCGGCGTCGTTTCTTTGCCCCGATTCAAGAAGATCGCCGTGCCCGGCACCCGGGTGAACGGCTGCGCCCGGTGGGCGAGACCGGCTACGAACTCGCGCAACGAGCCCTCGGTGGATTCCCTTGTCGTGGTGACGATTTCACGACCGCGCCGCCAGGTGGTCATCACGGTGAAGGCGATCACCGCGATCAGCAGCGGCAGCCATGCCCCGTGCACCAGCTTCGTCAAATTGGCCGCCAGGAACAACAGGTCGATCGACAACAGCACCGCGCCGCCGCCCACCACCAGCCACCGGGGTGCCGACCATTTGATGCGCGCGACGTAGAGAAACAGCAGTGTGGTGATGCTGATGGTGCCGGTGACCGCCATACCGAAGGCGAACGCCAGCGCCGCCGAACTGCGGAAGGCGAAGACCAGGGTCAGAACCGAAACCAGCAACAGGCCGTTGACCCACGGAACGTAGATCTGGCCGATAGTCGACTCCGACGTGTGGGCGATGCGCAACCGCGGCAGGTAGCCGAGCTGCGCGGCCTGCGACGCCACCGAGAAGGCACCCGTGATCACCGCCTGCGACGCGATCACCGTTGCGGCGGTGGCAAGTAGCACCATCGGTATCCGTGCCCAGTCCGGCACGAGCAGGAAGAACGGTGCGCTGGCCGTTCTCGGGTCGCCCAGCACCAGTGCCCCTTGACCGAGGTAGCTCAGGGCGCAGCCGGGCAACACCACAAACAACCAGCCCGACGTGATGGCGCGTCGACCGAAGTGCCCCATATCGGCGTAGAGCGCCTCGGCCCCGGTGACGGAGAGGACGACCGCCGCGAGCGAGAAGAAGGCGAAGTGAAAATGACCCGCCATGAATTTGACCGCATAGACCGGTGAGAGCGCCCGCAGAATCTCCGGATGGTCCGCGATCCCGAGGACTCCGCAGCCGCCGATCGCGGTGAACCAGGCGATCATCACTGGGCCGAAAAACCGTCCGACAACAGCGGTGCCGTGTCGCTGCACGGAGAACAGCAACACGATGATCACCGCGGTGACCGGCACCACCCACGAACTCAGCTGCGGCTGAATGACTTTGATACCTTCGACGGCCGAGAGAACGGAGATCGCCGGGGTGATCATGCTGTCGCCGAAGAACAGCGCGGCGCCGAACAGGCCGAGGGCGGAAAGAGCCATCGCGGTGCGGCGGCCGCCCCACGTCCCCAGCAGCGTGATCAGCGCCATGATCCCGCCTTCACCGTGATTGTCGGCGCGCATCACCAAAGTGATGTAGGTGAGGGTGACGATGATCATGACGGACCAGAAGATCAATGACACGACGCCGTACACGTTCTCTGTGCTGATGGGAACCGGATGCGGATCCTCGGGGTTGAACACCGTCTGGATGGTGTAGATGGGGCTGGTGCCGATGTCCCCGAAGACGACGCCGAGCGCGCCCAGCATGGTGGCCAGCGCCGCGACCGGGCCGGGTCGCCGGGTGCCGGTAGCGGGTCCGGAATCTGTTTGCACGGCAACGGTCCTCGTTCGTGGTGGCGGTCTGGCGCCATGATCCTACTGGCGCGGGGCGCGCCAGCGCAGGTAACAGCTGTGGTTGACACCCGTGCGGCGGCCGAGTTAATTGACGGGTATGACAGAAGTGATCACAGCTGAGAACGTCGTGACCGGAATGTGGCAAGCGCTGTCGCGGCGGGACTGGGAGGCGGTGCAAACCTTCCTGTCCGACGATTGTCTCTACGTCGACATGCCGGTCCCCGCAGTGTCGGCTCGCGGTCCCGAGAACATCGTGACGCGGCTCAAGATCGGGCTCGCGGAGCTGGCGGGATATGAGAATCACGACGGTCTTCTGGTGTCCAACGGCTCCGACGTCATGTATGAGCACTCCGAGACCTGGACTTTCCAGACCGGCGAGCAGGGCGTGCTGCGGTTCGTCACGGTGCACAAGGTGGTGGACGGCAAAATTGCTGTCTGGAAGGACTATTGGGACTTCAACAGCCTCGCGGCGTTCGCACCGCCGCAACACTTCGAAAACCTGATGGGCGGCGACACGTCCTGGATCTTCGACGCCAGCGCCCTGGTGTAGCTGGCCGCAGCGCCGGTTCAGCCCCCTGGGCTGATCGGTCCGCGGGGATCGCCGCTGGCCAGGCGGTAGATGCGGGCGGCGTTGTGGTGGGCAATCAGGTCGACCACCCGGATGGCGTCCGCCTCGCTCCAGTCGCCGGCTTCGACGAAGCCGTGCAGCACGCGGTCGATCCCGTTGCGCCACAGGGCGGCGCCGAGGAAATGCAGTTCCGCCGGCCCGAAGCCGTCCGACGAGTACAGGATTTTCCGGAAGGGCGCGAGCTCGAGGAGCCGTGCGATGAACGCCGGCGCCCGCGCGCCCAGATGGTTCACCGTCAGCCCGCCGTCGACGTACACGTTGTTGAAGGCCTGGGCCAGGTAGCCGGCTTCGCGCTCGTAGGGGTAGCAGTGCAGCAACACGATCGGGGTGTGGCCCGAGTTGCGCAGAAAATCCAGCAGATACAACGGATTGGCCTTGCGCAGATCGCAATCGCGGTCGCCGAAACCCACATGGAATTGCAGCGGTTTGCCAAGTCGCAGCGCTTGATACAACCCGAATCGCAGCAGCACCCGATCGTGCAACCGCCCACCACCCTCGTCCCGCCAGCGTTGCGCGGCGGCCCGAACCTCGGTCGTGGGCGGCTCACTCAGGTCGCCGTCGAATCCACCCCGGTACGCCATGATCGACTTGGTGCCGACGGCGCCGGCGGCGCGGCGGTTCAAGATCTCTTCGAATGCAGACGGGTAATCTCCGCCGGCCTGCGCGGCCTGCTCGGCTACCTGCTCGAGACGCACCACTTCATAGGCGCGGCGACCGGAGATCTCGCCGAATTCGGCGAGGTCGGTTACCCCTTCGGCGAATCCGGTGTCGACCAGCCAGTTGCTCACTCCGGCGGCCGCCAGGAAGAGCCGTGCCAGTTCCGTCTCGTTGAACTGGCTGCGGCGCTCCCAATACTGCTGTGGCTCGACATGTTTGGGCAGACCGAGGACAGCGGCGCAGTGGTTGCGCACCGCGAAACCGACTTGAGTGTCGAAACCGGAATCAAAGTCGGCAAGCGGCTCGGTATTGGCCTCGTTGAGCGCGTTCTCGAAACGCCGTCGGTCCCCCCCGGTCGACCAGCAGCCGTGCACATGCTGGTCGATCAGCGCCACCTGGCGAATATGCTGCGCCAGAGCGGATTGCGTCACCGGGGTCATAGGCTCCAGGCCATCCGGAACTTGTCAGCCAGCGCGGCCGGTTCGAGGTCGCCGTAGCGGTCGTGTTCCATGCGGCGCACCGCGGTGACCATGTCGACCACCGGATCGCCGAGCAATTTCCGCATCAGCGCCGAATCGTTGAGGGCGGCTATGGCGTGCATCTGATCGTCGGGCAGCAGCCGGGTGCCGGCGTCCGCCCGGTCCGCTTCGGACAGCTGCGCCGGGTCGACCGTCGTTTCCACTGGCAACGCCGCTTCCCCGGTGATTCCGTCGAGAGCCAGCGCCAGAATCGCCGCCGAGGCCAGATAAGGGTTGGCCGAGGGGTCGACGATCTTCACTTCGACGTTGGCGCCGTGCGGATTTGCGGGTCCGCCCTCGATGAACCGCACCGCGGCCTCCCGGTTCTCGATGCCCCAGCAGGCGTAGGCTCCGGCCCAATTGCCGGGCCGCATCCGCAGGCCGGACACAATCGATCCGGCCAGGATTCCCTGGGCCTGGGGCAGGCCCCGCAGCACACCTGCCACCGCAGCCTGTCCGGCCGTCGTCATGCCGCCGGGACCGGTTCCGCCGGAAAACAACGGCCCCTCCGGCGTCACAAGCGAAAAGTGTTGATGCGCACCAGATCCCACGCTACCGGCGAACGGCGTGGGTGACAGGCTGATCCGCATCCCGTGGCGGCGGGCGGCGCGACCGATGACGATCCGCATCAGCACCAGCTGGTCGGCCGCGGTCACCGGCGGTTGCGGCGCCAGCGAGAGCTCGAACTGATTGGGTCCGTACTCGGGATGGAACTGCTCGATCACCACCCCTGCCACCGCCGCCCCGGCGAGTACGTCCCGGACGAACGCCTCGTGTTCGAGGACACCGGCCAGACCGTACTGCGCCCAGAGCGCGGCGGGCAGCCGGCCACCCTCGGGATCGACCAGCAGGAACTCGATTTCGTGACCCACCGCGGCCTTGATGCCCGCCTCTTCGAGGGCGGCCTCGATCCGGCCGAGTGTCCCCCGGCTACAGACCGGGACCGGGGTCCCGTCCTGGTGGAAGAAGCCGGCTGGTGACCATGCGAGCCCGTCGCCGATGATGCGCAACGCGGACAGGTCGATGCGCAGACGTTGATCCCCGACCACGCTGACGTCGTCGGTGAACGCGATGCCGGATTGATCGATGGCGAAGGCGTGCCAAGTCGGGCTGGCACCCAGACCGGGATCGGCGAACGTGTTGGTCCGGCGGATCGGGACGGTCTTGGCCAGCGTGAGCCCCGCCGGGTTCACTACGGTGCCGATGACGGTGTCGACGCCTTCGGCCTCGAGTTGAGCGATGGCCGCAGCGGCGAGCGGGGTGGCGGTCATGGCAGCCATTGTGCGGTGCCGGCTGTGGCCCGCCTAGGTCAGGCTCGGCTGGGCAGCGTCAGTTTGCAGGCCTGGCCGATGTCCAGGGTGCGCAGCACCCGGCCCATGCCGACCCAGAGCGCGCACGAGATCGCCAGATCGGCAAGTAACTCATCGGAGAAATGTTCGGCGGCCCGGCTCCAGAAGTCCTCATCGTCGCGCAGTGCGGTGTGATCGGTGGAGAAGCGGTGTGCGAACTCGGCAGCCAACCGCTCCTGCTCGCTGTAGCCCGGCCAGGTCCGCCACTCGGCCGCGTGGTGGTAGAGCTCCTCGTCCACCCCCGCCGCCGGCCCGTCGGCGTCGCGGGTGTTGGCACAGACGATGCATTCGTTGTTGTCGGCAATCACGGCCCGGGCGATTTCGCGGGTGCGCAGCGGCAGGCGGTTGCTGGTGTACACGGCTCGGCTGAAATTGGCCATGGCGCCGCCGAGTTCAGGGGACTTCAGGACCCAGCCGGCGACGTCGTCGTCCGCGAAACTACCGATTCGGCTCATGGGCGAGATGGTACGCCCGGCCGATCCACTCTTGAAATTCGGCGCTGCTGAGCAGCGGGCCGGGGCGGGATGCACGGTGCGGTCGGGTCACCGACTCGCAATAGCCTCCGTTGCGGTGTCCTCATTCCAATCTCGTTGCGCGATAACGCGATACGCGACCCGGCCGAGGGCGGCCTCGACCTGTGCGCGGTCGGGGCGGACCGCGAATCCGGGTGATCGGGACAGCTTGTCGGTGATCCAGGCCAGCAGCAGCGAATACACGTACTGGACCTGTTCGGAGCCCGCGGGAGTGAGCCACAACCGGTCGCCGTCGCGGGTCACATAGCCCGCGGCCACCAGCCGGTTGAACGTGGGTTCCAGTACCTCGAACGGTATCCGCAGATTGTCGCCGATGTCGGTGAGCCGCGCGGTTCCGAAGAACTGCATGTAGCGGTTCACCCGCAGCAGCGCCCACAGCGCGGCGACGTCGAGCCGGCAATCGGGCCGCAGCGCGATGCTGCGCAGCCGCACGCCCGGCTCGCCGCGCAGCATCCGCGCAATCGCGTTCTCCAGCAAGCGTTCCGGCGTATCGGTGGTCGGCATTCCGAACCCGTCACCGAGGTCGACCGCGCTGTTGTGGATGTCGCGCAACGGCACCTCGCGCAGGAACAGCGCCAGCACGAAACCGGCCGCCGCGACCGGCGCCGCGCACAGGAAGACCTGGGACAACGACTCCGCGTAGGCATGCACGATCGGGGTGGCCACGGCGGGCGGTTGGCGGTGCAGTGCGGCCGGCGAACTCACCGCGTCCCGGGGTGCGCCACTGGCCGCGAGGGCTGCGGCCAGCCGCGAGCTGAGGAAGTTGACGAACAGTGAACCGAAAATGGCCGCCCCGAACGAACTGCCGATGGTGCGGAAGAAACTCACCCCGGAGGTGGCCACACCCAGGTCCTCGAAATCGGACGTGTTCTGCACGATGAGCACCAGCACCTGCATCGACAGTCCGATGCCGGCGCCGAGGATGAACAGATAAAGCGATTGCAGCAGCGCCGACGTCGAGCGGTCCATGGTGGACATCAGCAGGAAAGCCAGAGTCATCAGCGCGGTGCCGGCCACCGGGAAGATCTTGTAGCGCCCGGTGCGGCCGACGATGCTGCCGCTGCCGGTCGAGGTGATCAACATGCCGGCCACCATCGGCAGCGTGCGCAGGCCCGACGTGGTGGCCGAGACACCGTTGACGTACTGCATAAAGGTCGGCAGGAACGTCATCGCGCCCAGCATCGCGAACCCGACGACGAAGGACAGCACACAGCACACGGTGAACACCGGACTGGCGAACAGCCGGATCGGCAGAATCGGTGCGGTTGCCCGGTTTTCCACCCAGACGAACACGCCCAGGGTGACCGCGGCGCCGGCGAACAACCCGATGATGGTCGGCGACCCCCAGGCGTAGACGGTGCCTCCCCAACTGGTGGCCAAGGTCAGGCCGGCGGCGCTCAGGCCGATGAATACGATCCCGGCGTAGTCCACCACGGGTTTGGCCGCGGTGGTGAGCGCCGGAATCGCGGCGGCCGCCACGCAGATCACCACCAGCGAGACCGGCAGGTTGATCCAGAACGCCCACCGCCAGGTCAGGTAGTCGGTGAAGTAGCCCCCGAGCAACGGGCCGACGACCGTGGTGACGCCGAACACGGCGCCCAGAATTCCCTGATATCGGCCCCGCTCGCGTAGCGGCACCACTTCACCGATCAGCGCACTGGCGGTGACGGTGATGGCGCCGCCGCCGATGCCCTGCAGGGCTCGCGATCCCACCAGCATGGTCATCGACTGCGCCAGCCCGCACAGCACCGATCCGGCCACGAAGAACAGCACGGCGGCCTGGAAGACCCGTTTGCGGCCGTACAGGTCGCCCAATTTGCCCACCAGTGCGGTGACGATCGTCGAGGCCAGCAGATAACTGGTGACCACCCACGACTGCCGTCCGGCGTCGCCGAGGTCGGCGACGATCGTGGGCAGCGCGGTTGCGACGATGGTCTGGTCGAGCGCCGCGAGCAGCATTCCGAGCACGATCGCGACGAAGATCAAGTTGCGTCGCTGGGGAGTGAGTGGCGCGCTGCCAGGCCCGGTATCGGCAGGCGCGTCAACTGTGGTGGTCGTCATTCCCGTCTTTCGGTCGGCACGCAGGCGCAAGCGCACACCTGGATGCCCCCGATCGAGTCGTCCTAACCGGCGAGCGCGCGCGGCTCTGCCAGGTCGTCCAGGTCCTGATACCAGTCGCGTTGCACCAGCACACCATCGGTGATTCGCTGCAGGGCGGCCTCGAATTCGTCGTTACCCGGCTGTTCGGCGAAGTCGGCCGACAACGCCAACCGGTCGGTCAGCCATCGGCGGATCATCGCTGACAGCGAGTCGACCTGGCGTTGCCCGGCCGGAGTGAGCGACAGGGTGTCGCCGTCGCGCAGGACGAACCCGTCCTCGAGCAGGCGGTCGAAGACCGGTTCGAGGACCGCGGGGGGCACGTGCAGATGACCGGCGATGTCACTGAGCCGCGCGGCTTCGAAGAACCGCTGGTACTGATAGATCCGCAGCACACCCCACAACCCGGCCACGTCGAGCTCGCAATCAGGTTGTTCGGCAATGTCGTCCAGTCGTACCGCGGGCGCTTCGGCCAGCAGGTGTCCCACCGCAATTTCCAGGACATCCTCGGGCGATTTGGTCCTTGGCACCGCAAAGCCGTCCCCCAGGCAACCGGGGCTGTCGTGAATTTCGTTGAGCGGACCTTCGCTCAGGAACAGCGCAAAGATGAACCCGACCAGCGCGATAAAGGCCGCGCAAAGAAAAACCTGCGTCAGCGAGCCGGCATAGGCCCGTACGATCGGAGCGGCCACATTGTGCGGGAGCCGGTGCAAGGCGCCCGGAGAATGCGCGGCCGCAGCGGACACACCGGCGGTGTTCAAGGCCGCACCAATTCGCCGGCTGAGGAAGTTCGCGAATAATGCGCCGAATATCGCCGCGCCGAAAGAACCGCCGACCACGCGGAAGAAGGTGACCCCCGAGGTGGCCACGCCCAGGTCCTCGAAAGGCGAGGTGTTCTGGACGATCAGAATCAGCACCTGCATGGCGAATCCGATGCCGGCTCCGAGGATGACCAGATAGAACGCCTGGGCGGGCCACGGCGTCGCTTCGTCCATCCGTGCCATCAGCAGGAACCCGACTGCCATCAACGCGGTACCGGCCAGCGGGAAGATCTTGTACCGGCCCGTCCGGCCGACCAGGATGCCCGCGGCCACCGACGTGGTCAGCAGGCCGAGGACCATCGGCAGCGTCCGCAGCCCCGACGTGGTCGCCGAAACGCCGTTGACGTAGCGCAGGTACATGGGCACGAAGGTGAGCGCGCCCAGCATGGCGAAACCGACGAGCAACGACAGGACGGAGCAGACCGCGAAAACGGGGCTGCGAAACAGTCGCGGCGGCAGGATGCCGGCAGCCGCCCGGCTCTCCACCCACACGAAGGCGCTCAGCGTCACCGCCGCACCGGCAAACAGCCCGATGATCGGCGCCGAGGCCCAGGGATAGTGCGTACCGCCCCAACTGGTGGCCATGATCAGCGACGTCATCGCCACGGCGATCAGCACTATGCCGAGGTAGTCAATGGCCGGCCTGGGGCGGCGGGGCAACGCGGGGATGGCGGCCGCGGTGAGCGCGATAATCCCTACCGCGACCGGCGCATTGATCCAGAACGCCCATCGCCAGCTCAGATAGTCGGTGAAGATGCCCCCGAACAGTGGGCCGGCCACCGTGGTGACTCCGAACACCGCGCCCAGGATGCCCTGATAGCGGCCCCGGTCGCGGAGCGGAAAGACCTCGCCGATCAAGGCTGCCGCGGTGACTGAAATCGCACCGGCGCCGATGCCCTGCAGCGCGCGGGAGACCGACAGCATGGCCATCGAGTCCGAGACCCCGCACAGCACCGAGCCGGCCAGGAACAGCGCGATGGAACTATGCAGCACCAGCTTGCGGCCCAGCAGGTCACCCAGCTTGCCCGCCACCGGAATGACGACGATTCCGCCGAGCAGGTAGGCGGACACCACCCAGGACTGGTGGATGGAGTCGCCCAGGTCATCGACGATGGTCGGTAGTGCGGGTACCACCACGGTCTGGTTCATCGCGGCGACGAGCACGGCGAGCATCAGCCCCGCGAATATGACATTGCGGCGTTGCGGACCGATCGAAGCGCAGGGAGATGGGGTGCCGGCGGAGGCGGTCGCCGGTGCGGTCGGGCTCGTCATCGTTGACTCCCGTCGAGGTCGGAGCCCGCGCGTGGCCCCGGATTAAGTTGGTGGCCGGGAGACGCACTGTGCCGAGTACAGCGCCTCTCCGAGTTTGTCCATCAATTCCAGCTGCGTTTGAAGGTAGTCGAGATGAAGTTCCTCGTCTGCAACGATTTTTTCTAGCAGCTGAGCGCTGGTGCTGTCTTGCTTTTCGCGACACATGATGATGCCGGGCTTCAGCCGATTCAGCACTTCGATTTCGATCGCCATATCGGCCTCGAATTGCTCCCGCAATGTCTGGCCGACGCGCAATGAGCCGATGCGCTGATAGTTGGGCAGGCCGTCAAGCAGCAAAATGCGATCGGTGATCTCTTCGGCGTGCCGCATTTCGTCGAACGATTCCGCCCGGGTGTGCTGCGCCAGTTCGGTGAAGCCCCAGTTCTCCTGCATCTTCGCGTGCAGAAAATACTGGTTGATGGCGGTCAGTTCGCTGGTCAACTGCTCGTTGAGTAGACGTAAGACGTCTGGATCGCCTTGCATGATCACTCCTACGGTGTGAAGGCTGTCAGTCGATCCGCAAGGCGGGCTGGGCTGTAGCGCGCCTGGCGGGTAGAGCGGCACGGTTGAGTGCCGGTTTCAATCTAGTGCAGCCGAGGCGACTGAGCCCACGCTTAATTGCGCCATCGGCGCGTCTGGCCGCGGCGCAATCGTGATCACCCGTTTTTACTTAGGTTAGACTCTGCTAACCGACTTAGGTTAGACTCCACTAATATGACCACACAGTACGCGCTTCCTGCATCCGCGGGTGGAGTGTGCTGATGTACGTGTGCCTGTGCGTTGGAGCCACCAATCAGACGGTGTGTGACGCCGTCGCCCGCGGCGCGTCGACATCCAAGGAAGTAGCCGCTCTGTGCGGCGCCGGTGGCGACTGCGGGCGCTGCCGCCGCACGCTGCGGGCGATCATCTCCGCTGCCCGCATGGACCAGGCTGAACTTCAGCCCGCATCGTCCGCCTAGCGCCGGCGGTTACCGAAATCCGCTAACGCCGCGGCATTGGCCTGCGCGCCCATGAGCTCGGCGAAGTGCGCGTTTTCCCGGGCCGTCGCGGCTGCGATCTCCGGCCGGATCGGTTCGACCATCGTGTGCTTGACCGCCATGAGGCTCGAAATAGGCCGGGCGGCAAGGATGTCCGCATGCCGCCGCGCCTCGGGCATGAGTTCGTCCGGCTCACAGATCCGCCACACCAGTCCCATCCGCAATGCCTCGTGGGCGTCCACCCACTCCGAGGACATCAGCAACCAGGCAGCGTTCTGGCGACCCACCAGCTGCGGCAAGAGGTACGAGGACGCCGCCTCAGGGGCCACGCCCAGGCTGGTGAAGGGGCACTTCAAGCGTGCCGTGGTCGACATGAAAGCCAGATCGGCGTAGCCGAGAATGGTGGTCCCGATGCCCAGCCCGAGGCCGTTGACCGCACAGATCAGCGGTTTGGGGAAGGCGCTCAGCGCCTCGATCAATCCGCGGAAACCGTATTTGCCGGGCGTGAAGTCGGGGTCGGAGATCATCGCCTGCATGTCGGCCAGGTCGGTGCCGGCGCTGAAGGCCCGGCCCGCGCCGGTCAGCAGGACGACCGCGACCTCGGGATCCTCGGCGGCATCCAGCAGCGCCTGGGTGGTGGCGTCGTAGAGCGCTTCGTTGAACGCGTTGAGCGCTTCGGGCCGGTTCAAGGTGAGAGTGCGAACCCGGTTCTCGTCTTCGATCAGCAGCGCCACGAATACGAAGCCTATCCGTTGCTGTACACGCGGGTCGGCGCGATCAGTACCACCGCGCGCCGCTCGTGGGCCATCACCCGGTCGTACTCGTCCCAGTTGTCGTGCGTGCCACCGGCAGCGGTGAACACGTCGCGCAGCAACAGCCGCAACTGGTCCGGACCGTCCAGCCAGGTCGCTGCGTCGTCGGGACCAGCCAGCTCAGCGCGCCCTTCCACGGTGGCCCATTGCCAGCCGTTGCGAAAGGTCACCGCCAGCTGTGGCCTGGCCCGCAGGTTGGCGAGCTTCACCTTGCCGTAGGTGGTGAAGCCCAGTACCGGTTCTCCCCCGGCGGGGTGCGCCAGCAGGCCGACGTTCACCAACGACGCCTGCACGCTACCGTCGGCCCGGACCGTGGAGACCACCGCGAGTCCGCTTTCGGACGCTGCCAGTGCCACCGCATCGTCGAGAGTTGTCATCTGCGCTTCCTTCACTCGTCCCGGAAGGGTGTCCTGATCACATAACGGCTGGTGGGCACCGTGTCGATGTTCTGGTTGGCGCCGAAGGCGGACGTGCTGGCCACCATTCGGCCCACCCGGTCCTGCAGGTCGGCGTCGTCGGCGGCGCCGAAGAATGCCTTGAGGTCGGTCACCGCCTCCAACGGGAACAACTCTTCGACGATGGCCGAGATTCCCGGCGCGTCCGGAGTGAGGGCTCGCACCACCCAGTTCTGCGTGTAACCGAAGGTGGACTGCGTCTCGATGGCCACCTGAGTGTGATTGAGCTGCCAGCGATCAAGCCAAGTCGCCTGGTCCAGCTCCGCGGGTCGTCTCAGCAGCGCGATATTGGCCAAACCCGTTGTGCGAGAGCCTGCTTCGGGACGCGGTCCCGGCAGCGGGACCGACTCGGTGACCAGGTAAGCGGCGAGTTGGTCGCATTCGGCCGCCAGCAGGCGCAGCGCGGCCGTCATCTGCTCCCCGTAGCACTGCTGGGTCCATACGCTCACCACCGCGGCGGCCGGCGGATCCAGGGTCGTCAGCGTCATCAGCGAATCGCGCACCGCGCTGTCCCGGACGTTGACGGTCAATCCGGGCAGGCCCAGCGCCGACAGCTCGTCGGCCACCGGGCCGCGCTGCCGGGCACACCAGTCGTCGCCGAACTCGGCCCCTCGCAGCACAGCGATCACCTTTTCCATCAGGCGAACCTAACCCCCGATCAGTTCGGCGACGATCCCGGCCAGTCGCCGGTACGGCTCCGCCCGGCCGGACGAGGAACGAAACACCAGACCGATCCGGCGGTGCGGGCGCGGTGCGGCGAATCGGGCCAGGCCGACGCTGCTGCGCGCGGTTTCGACCGCGACGGCGGTCTGCGGGATCAACGTGACGCCCAATCCCCCGGCGACGCACTGCACCGCGGTCGCCAGGGACGCCGCCCGTGTGTCGGCCGGCTCGGCGCGCACCCCGGCCTCCCGGCAGGCGTCCAGCGCCTGGTCGCGCAGGCAGTGCCCCTCGTCGAGCAGCAGCAGCGGCAACTCCGCCAGCACCGCCGGCGATACCCGCTGCTTTCCCGACAGCCGATGTCCGGGCGGCAGCGCCAGCACGAAATCCTCCTCGTACATCGCTATCGCGGCCAGGCCCGCAGCATCGGCCGGCAGCGCGATCATCGCGGCGTCCAGCGCGCCGTCGCGCAGCAGGTCCAGCAGACGCTCGGTCTTGTCCTCGACGACCCGCAGCGTCAGGTCGGGTAGGCGACGGGGCAGCCCGGTCAGAACGGCCGGCAGCACGTAAGGCGCCACGGTCGGAATCAATCCCAGCCGGATCGTGCCGGCCAGCGGATCGCCGGCACCGGCGGCGGCGGTGGTGAAGGCCTCCGCCGCATCGACGACGGCTTGAGCCAGCGGCAGCAACCGTGTGCCTTCGGCCGTGATCCGGACCCGTCGGGTGGAGCGCTCGACGAGCGTCGCGCCCAGCCCGGTTTCCAGGGTCGCCAGAGCCTGCGACAGCGTCGATTGGCTGACACCGAGAAGCGTTGCGGCGCTTCCAAAGTGCTGCTTCTGCGCTACCGCTGCGAAGGCGCGCAGCCCGGCCAGGGTGGGTTGGGAACTCTTATCGGGCATACCGATCAGTGTAGTGCGACAAATCACCTTTACTTCACAGCCGACCGCGGGCAACATGGTGGCAGAACCCAATAATCTTGAATGAATCCAGATAAGGAGCGCTATGTCTCTGTTAACGATCGGCCAGCAATTCCCGGCATACCAGCTGACCGCCCTGATCGGCGGCGACCTGTCCACGGTCGACGCACAGCAACCCGGTGACTACTTCACCACCATTTCCAGCGACGACCACCCCGGTAAGTGGCGGGTGGTGTTCTTCTGGCCAAAGGACTTCACCTTCGTATGTCCCACCGAGATCGCGGCTTTCGGCAAGCTGAACGACGAGTTCGAAGACCGCGACACGCAGGTGCTGGGCGTCTCGATCGACAGCGAGTTCGTTCACTTCCAGTGGCGGGCGCAGCACGAGGATCTGAAGAAGCTGCCCTTCCCCATGTTGTCGGACATCAAGCGAGAACTGTCGCAGGCCACCGGGGTGCTCAACGCCGACGGGGTTGCCGACCGGGTCACCTTCATCGTTGATCCGAACAACGAAATCCAATTCGTCTCTGCGACCGCCGGTTCCGTCGGGCGTAACGTCGACGAGGTACTGCGGGTGCTCGACGCCCTGCAATCCGACGAGTTGTGCGCGTGCAACTGGCGCAAGGGTGACCCGACGATCAACGCCGGCGAACTGCTAAAGGCATCGGCCTAACAAGGCCTAACAAGGCCTAACAAGGCGTAACAAGCCCGCGAAGGAGGAACGATGAGTGTGGAAAACCTCAAGGCCGCCCTGCCCGAGTACGCCAAGGACCTCAAGCTCAACCTTGGCACCATCACCCGCAGCACGGCGCTGAACGAAGAACAGTTGTGGGGCACCCTGCTGGCCAGTGCCGCGGCGACCCGCAACGCCCAGGTGCTGGGCGAGATCGGCGCCGAAGCGGCCGACACGCTCTCCGAGCAGGCCTACAACGCCGCGCTGGGGGCCGCGTCCATCACGGGGATGAACAACGTGTTCTACCGCGGTCGCGGCTTCCTGGAAGGCGCGTACGACGACCTGCGGGCCGGGTTGCGGATGAACATCATCGCCAATCCCGGTGTGGACAAAGCGAACTTCGAGCTCTGGAGCTTCGCTGTGTCGTCGGTCAACGGGTGCGGTCACTGCGTGGTGGCCCACGAACACACATTGCGTGAGGCCGGAGTGAGCCGGGAGGCCATTCTCGAGGCGCTCAAGGTGGCGGCTATCGTTTCCGGTGTGGCACAGGCAATCAGCGCTGCTGAGACATTGGCGGCCGTCGGCTGAGCACACCTGTGACCGGACCTGCCTGGATCGAGCATTCGATCTGGTGGCAGGTATATCCCCTGGGTTTTGTCGGTGCTTTCCCTTCGGAAACTCCGCCGGGCCCGGGGGATCACCGGTTGCGCCGGCTTGTCGACTGGTTCGACCACGCCATAGCGCTGGGCGCCTCCGGCGTCGCGCTGGGGCCGATCTTCGACTCGCGCACGCACGGCTACGACACCACCGATCACTTCCGCATCGATCCGCGCCTCGGTGACGACGACGACTTCGACCACCTCGTCGAGCAGGCGCGGCAACGGGGGCTGCGGGTACTGCTGGACGGCGTCTTCAATCATGTGGGCGTGGACTTCCCGCGTCGCGGCGACCCCGCCTCATCGGAGTGGTTCAGCGGCCGCAATTTCGAGGGCCACGACGAGTTGATCGCCCTGAACCACCGGCACCCCCCGGTGGCCGACTACGTCGTGGACGTGATGTCGCACTGGCTGGAACGGGGTGCCGACGGTTGGCGCCTTGATGCGGCTTATACCGTGCCGCAACGGTTCTGGGCCGAGGTACTGCCCAGGGTCCGTGACCGCCACCCCGGCGCGTGGTTCGTCGGCGAGTTGATCCACGGCGACTACGCCGCGGTCGTCGAAGCGGCGCGATTCGACTCGGCCACCCAGTACGAGTTGTGGAAGGCCATCTGGAGCAGCCTCAACGACGGCAATTTCTTCGAACTGGACTGGGCGCTGCAGCGGCACAACGCTTTCTTGGAAACCTTTGTGCCGCAGACGTTCATCGGTAATCACGA
Organism: Mycobacterium gordonae; assembly: GCF_002101675.1. Classification (GTDB taxonomy): domain Bacteria; phylum Actinomycetota; class Actinomycetes; order Mycobacteriales; family Mycobacteriaceae; genus Mycobacterium; species Mycobacterium gordonae. The sequence continues at coordinate 39,737 of NZ_LQOY01000031.1, forward strand.
CGTCACCCGCATCGCCAGCCGACTCGATCACCCCGCCCACCCGGCCCACGCCCTGGTGATCCTTCTGACGATCGGCGGTGTGCCCAGCATCTACGCCGGTGACGAGTTCGGCTTCCGGGGCGTCAAAGAAGAACGGTATGGCGGCGATGACGCGGTCCGTCCCGAGTTCCCCTCTCCCCCAATCCCCTTGGATGAATCCGGGGCCGAAGTCTGGGCGCTGCACCAGTACCTGGTCGGGTTGCGCCGCCGCCATCCCTGGCTGCACCGCGCGACGACCAGCGCTGTGCTGTTGGAAAACGCGCACTATGTCTACGAGACCCGCAATGGCCAGGATGCACTGCTGGTCGCGCTGAATAACGACGACGAGCCGCTGCGATTGTCGTTGCCGAAGCTGGGCAGGGCGCAGGCCCGGCTGGTCGCCGGCTCGACCGCCCCGCCCGAGGAGGTCGTCGACAACCTGGAGATCGAACCGCACGGCTGGCGGATACTTGTCCCTGACTCGGGCCCCTAACCCAGCAGCTCCACCGTCAGCGGATCCGGCTCTCCACCGTAATACTTGTCGAGCAACGCCAAGAAATCCTGGTTGTCGTCGGAGGCCCGGGCGAACAGCGTCACCGAGGAACGCAGCTTGAGGTCATCGGGCCGGCCGAAAATCTGCTCGGCCGAGCGGCCTTGGATCGCGTTGACCAGGGCGACACATTCGCGCAGTCGCGGCCCCAGCACCGGGTGGTCCAGGTAGGCGCGGGCTTCGTCCAGCGAGGCGATCCCGTAGTGCTGCGCGGTGGGGCTGCTGCCCAGCCCGCGAATCTGCGGGAACACGAACCACATCCAGTGGCTGCGTTTGCGTCCCGCCCGCAGTTCGGCGAGCACACTGTCATAGACCCGGGCCTGCGCATCCACAAAGCGCTGTAAATCGAACATCTCTCCACGGTCGCACACTGGTTAGATGAGTTGATGGCGGTCAAGCGGCAGGTGCCCAGAATTCGAGACCTCGCTCCGCTGCTGCAGTTCAAGAAACCGCAGCTCGACCGCACCACCCGTCGCCTGGATGCCGCGCTGACCATTGAGGACCTGCGCCGGATCGCCAAGCGGCGCACCCCGAGGGCGGCGTTCGACTACACCGACGGGGCCGCGGAGGACGAGCTGTCGCTTGGGCGGGCCCGACAAGCGTTCCGCGACATTGAATTTCATCCGACCATCTTGCGTGACGTCACCCACGTGAGCGCCGGCTGGGACGTCCTGGGCCGTCCGGTGGCTCTGCCGTTCGCGATCGCGCCGACCGGATTCACCCGCTTGATGCACACCGAGGGCGAGATCGCCGGTGCGCGCGCCGCTGCGTCCGCCGGCATCCCGTTTTCGCTGTCCACGCTGGGCACCACCGCGATCGAAGACCTGGTGGCCGCTGCGCCACAGGGCCGCAAGTGGTTTCAGCTGTACATGTGGCGCGATCGCGAGCGGTCCATGGAGTTGGTGCGCCGGGCGGCCGATGCGGGTTTCGACACCATGCTGGTGACCGTCGACGTTCCGGTCGCCGGGGCGCGGCTCCGTGATGTGCGTAACGGGATGTCCATACCGCCGGCGCTGACGTTGCGCACGGTGCTCGACGCGGTGCCTCATCCGCGTTGGTGGTTCGACCTGTTGACCACCGAGCCACTGTCGTTCGCGTCCCTGGATCGCTGGTCGGGCACCGTCGGGGAATACCTGAACACCATGTTCGACCCCAGCGTCACCTTCGAGGACCTGGCCTGGATCAAGTCGAAGTGGCCCGGCAAGCTTGTCGTCAAAGGGATTCAGACCCTCGAGGACGCCCGAGCCGTGGTCGAGCGCGGCGTGGACGGGATCGTGTTGTCCAATCATGGCGGGCGCCAACTTGATCGGGCGCCGGTGCCGTTTCATCTGCTGCCTCTGGTGGCTCGCGAATTGGGCGGTGACACCGAGATTCTGATGGACACGGGCATCATGTCCGGCGCCGACATCGTCGCGGCCATCGCCCTGGGCGCGCGCTGCACGCTGGTCGGGCGGGCCTACCTCTACGGGCTGATGGCCGGCGGTGAGGCCGGTGTCCGGCGGGCGGTCGAGATCCTGCACAGTGGCGTCATCCGCACCATGGCACTACTTGGAGTGAGCTGCCTGCAAGAACTTTCGCCCAGTCACGTCACTCAACTGCGGCGGCTGGGGCCGTGATAACCCGGTTGCGCACCAGGTCGTTGAACGCCTGACCCGGTCCGACGTAGTCGAACAGAGCCGGCGGGTAGTGGGTGATGTACATGGTGCGCCGGCCGCCCGCGCCGGTCGGCCCGGGTGAGGCGTGCATCAGATCCTGCACGTGCACGGTGACGTCGCCGGGCGCGGTGTCGACGCTGACGACCGGAACTTTTGCCAGCCGCTGTTCCCAGCGGTAGTGGATGGCCTGACCGTGGCTGCCGGGCACGACCCACAGGTTGCCCGAGGCGGCGTCCGACCCGGTGAGCTGGATGCCGACGCTGACGGCAGGGCACATGATCGCGTGGCCGCCCATGCCGCAGTCCTGGTGCCAGGGAATGTTCGACAGCCCGCTGGTCTTTCCCGGCACTTTGAGCAACACCGCGCTGCCCTCCATCCGGTCGGGAGCCGCCCGCAATTCAGGGTCGATCAGAGTGCCGAGCCTGCGTACCCGTGGATCACCTTCCAGCGCGGCAAGAACCGGCGAGCGCAAGGTGGCGTACACCAACCGGCACAGCGCCCTCGCTCCGTCTTCGGCGCTGACCCACCAGGATTCGTCATCACCGGGGCGGGCTCGCGCTGCCAGCCGGTCGATCTCGCGGTTGGCCTCCCGCATCTCGTCGGCACTGAAAACCGAAGCGACATGCAGAAAACCCATCGTTTGCAGCTGGGCCGCCAGTTCGGCGTCTTCGGCGTCGAGGGTGAAGGTGGCGGCCGGGTCGCGGCCGTGGAAATCGGCGCGGGCCGGGTCGTACGGCGGCACACCGGCATGCAGGTATCGCAGGATCGGGTCCCAGTCCGCAAGCTGCTCGAATCCTCCTCGCTCGAAAGCGAGTTCGTTGCTCAGCAGCAGGTTGATGGCGGTGCGGACCTGCCCCACCAGGTCGGCCCAGGCCTGCCGGGACAGGCGAACCACGACGGGGCTGTCGGCCGGTGCCGCGGCGACGCCGATGGTCTCTTCGGCGACGGAATATGTCACAGCGTCGTCGTCGACCAGGAAGGTGACCGCAGCCGTCGGGCCGAGCTGTTTCGCTGCCGATGCCAGGATTTCGGGGTCGGGTGTGAGCGGCACCACCCGATTATCGCGCGGGACGGCTGGCGAGTCGGAACAAATCCGGACCCAGCTGGGTTTAGCGAAGCAGACTCAACTTTTGGAGGATTGATGGCTGAAGCCACATCGGTTCCCGTGCTGTTCGTCACCGACACCATCGTCTTGCCCGGAATGGTGGTGCCGATCGCACTGGACGACGCCGCGCGGGCGGCAATCGACGCTGCGCGGGCAAGTGATTCGGGGCAGTTGCTGATTGCGCCCCGTCTCGATGACCGCTATCCGTCACACGGTGTGATCGCGAAGATCTTGCAGGTGGGGCGCGTGCCCGGGGGCGCCAGTGCCGCCGTCGTGCGGGGTGAGACCCGCGCCCAGATCGGGGCCGGAGCCTCCGGACCCGGCGCCGCGCTGTGGGTGGAGGTGACCGAGGTCGCCGAGACCGAAGCGACCGACGAGAGCAAAGCACTGGCCGCGGAATACAAGAAGGTGTTGCTGGCCATCCTGCAGCGTCGCGAGGCCTGGCAGATCGTCGACTACGTCAACAGCCTGACCGACCCGTCGGCGCTGGCCGACACGGCCGGGTACGCCTCGTACCTCAGCGACGTGCAGAAGCGGCAGTTGCTGGAGACCGTGGACGTGGCCGAGCGGCTGCGTGTGCTGATCGACTGGACCGGCGAGCACCTGGCCGAGACCGAGGTGAACGACAAGATCGCCGAGGACGTCCGGGAAGGCATGGAGAAGACGCAGAAGGAGTTCCTGCTGCGCCAACAGCTGGCCGCCATCCGCAAGGAACTCGGCGAGGAGGGACCCGACGGATCTGATGACTACCGGGCCCGCGTGGAGGCTGCCGAGCTGCCCGAGAAGGTGCGTGAGGCGGCGCTGCGCGAGGTCGGCAAGCTGGAACGTGCCAGCGACCAGAGCCCGGAGAGCGGCTGGATCCGCACCTGGCTGGACACCGTGCTCGACCTGCCCTGGAACGTGCGGACCGACGACTCGACGGACCTGGCGGGCGCCCGGGCCATTTTGGACGCTGATCACCACGGGCTGGACGACGTCAAGGACCGCATCGTCGAATACCTGGCCGTGCGGACCCGGCGCGCGCAGCGCGGCCTGCAGCTGGTCGGCGGCCGCGGTTCCGGTGCGGTAATGGTGCTGGCCGGTCCCCCCGGGGTCGGCAAGACCTCGCTGGGCGAAAGCGTGGCCCGGGCGTTGGGCCGCAAGTTCGTCCGCGTCGCCCTCGGTGGTGTGCGTGACGAGGCGGAGATCCGCGGGCACCGGCGCACCTACGTGGGCGCACTGCCCGGCCGCGTCGTGCGGGCCATCGGTGAGGCGGGTTCGATGAATCCTGTCGTGTTGCTGGACGAAATCGACAAGGTCGGCTCCGACTACCGCGGCGACCCGAGTGCGGCGCTGCTCGAGGTGCTCGACCCGGCGCAGAATCACACCTTCCGCGACCACTACCTGGACCTCGATCTGGACCTGTCCGACGTGGTGTTCCTGGCGACCGCCAACGTGATCGAGAACATCCCTTCGGCGCTACTGGACCGCATGGAGCTGGTGCAGATCGACGGCTACACCGAGGACGACAAGGTCGCCATCGCCCGTGACTACCTGCTGCCCCGGCAGCGGGAACGTGCGGCGCTGACCGCCGACGAGGTGACGGTCACCGACGCCGCGCTGCGCAAGATCGCAGCCGACTACACCCGTGAGCCCGGAGTGCGGCAGTTCGAACGGCTGCTGGCCAAGGCGTTGCGCAAGGTGACCACCAAGCTCGCGGCCGACAGTGAGCCGATCACCGTCGACGAGCCGGATCTGGTGGGCTACCTGGGCCGTCCGCGCTTCACGCCGGAATCTGCCGAGCGCACGGCGGTGCCCGGGGTGGCCACCGGCCTGGCCGTCACCGGCCTGGGCGGCGATGTGCTCTACATCGAAGCCGGAGCGACCGACGGCGAGCCCGGATTGCAGCTCACCGGTCAGTTGGGTGACGTGATGAAGGAGTCGGCACAGATCGCACTGTCCTACGTGCGCTCGCATGCCGAAGCGTTGGGCCTGGATCCGAAGCTGCTTGACCGGCGGATTCACGTGCACGTGCCCGCCGGTGCGGTGCCCAAAGACGGTCCGTCGGCCGGGGTCACCATGGTGACTGCGCTGGTCTCGATGGCCACCGGGCGCCAGGTCCGCTCGGACGTCGGCATGACCGGCGAGGTCACGCTGAACGGCCGCGTGTTGCCCATCGGCGGTGTCAAGCAGAAGCTGCTTGCCGCCCAACGGGCAGGGCTGTCAACGGTTTTCATTCCGGCCCGCAACGAGCCGGATCTGGATGACGTGCCCGCCGAAGTGCTCGCGGTGCTCGACGTGCGGCCGATGACGGATGTCGCCGAAATTGTGGCCCAGGCGCTGGAACCTGCTGCCCAGACGCAAACGGTCGCGGCCTGACCCCGCGCCGGCAGCTACTGCGCCGTTCGGCGAAGCTGGCAACTGTCTGGGAGCTTGCTGAAAAAAATCCGGCCGAAGACGTTTTCGCCGTGCCGTGCCGGGTAATTCAGCTTGAGGGTCGAGGGAAACAACTGAACAACACGTCAATGCTGTTGCGCTGCCCGCGTGGCAGTCTCACCGCAAGACAAGGAGTTCGCATGAAGCTCAATAAGTTCGCAGCCGCCGCCGCGATGGCCGCCGGCCTCGGGTCAGCGGCACTGGGAATCGGTTCGGGTCTGGCTCAGGCCGATCCGGGCCCCAACATTCCCGGTCCGAACATCCCGGGTCCGAACATCCCGGGTCCGAACATCCCCGGTCCGAACATCCCCGGCCCGAATGTTCCGGGACAGGGTCCGGGCCAGGGCGTGCCGGGCTTGCCGGCCGGCTGCATCGGACCTGGCGCCAACTGCTACGGGCCGGGCACCCCGCTGCCTCCCGGACAGAACGGATTCCCGCCTCCGGGGCACTACAACGACCCAGTTCGTTACGGGCTCCCGGCCACTTACACCCTGCCGAACACCAACGTGACCCTTCCGGTCGTGTTCAACCCTGACCTCGGTCAGTGGGGCGTCCAGACGGACACTGGTTTCCAGGTCGTCACCCCCGTCGGCGGGGCCGCAGGCCAAGCCGGCGGCAGCGGCAGCGTCGGCTAAATCCAGCGACTGAAAACCGCAACGTGGCAGCCGCCCCCGAAAGGGGGCGGCTGTTTTCGTTGCAGTGATTTCCGCCGACGAGGCGCTATGGTGCACAAATGGCTGTGCTCTTACGCAAGATGCTCGGGATCGGCAAGTTGCCCGCCGACCTGCGGGCCGAGATTCAGGCTGAGAACGTCGTTCACTTGGCCGAGTTCGTTCCCGTGACCTTCCGATTCACCGGCTCGGTGCCCGGCAAGGTTTCCAAGGGCAACATCCGAAGCTATGTCGGTGCTCTGGCGATCACTTCTCAGCGGGTGGTAGGCACCTTGTCGACGGTGCCGCGGTTGGCGGGCCGCGCCCTCGACGTGCGCTGGGATGAGCCCGATCAGGGACCCGTTCACGCCGAATTCTCTGCCGAAGGCCTCAGCCTTGATGTCGACATCAGCGAGGTCGACGCGAAGTTCTCCGGCCGATTGACACTCACCTACAAGACCGCCATCCCAGAAGCGGTGCTGACCACCATTCCGCGGCGGGCCTTGTCGTTCCACGTCCCCCGGGAATGGGTGCTACGCGCACTCGGAGTTCCGGTGGCAAAATCAGCGCGGTGAGCCTCAAACGGCAGGTCGTGCACCGCGTCCAACGGTTGGTCGTGAATCCGCTGGGCCGCAAACTGCCGGTCACCATGCTGGAGACGACGGGGCGCAAATCGGGTCAGCCCCGGCTCACGGCCGTCGGCGGGCGGGTTGTCGGCAACCAGTTCTGGTTGGTGTCTGAGCATGGCGAACATTCGGACTACGTCCGAAACCTCAAGGCCAACCCGGCCGTACGGGTTCGCATCGACGGCGAATGGCGCAGCGGTACCGCCCACCTGATGCCAGAGGACGACCCCTTGCGGCGGCTGGGAAATCTGCCACGTCTCAACAGTGCCGTCGTGCGCCTGATGGGCACCGACCTGTTGACCATTCGAGTGGACCTGGACTGAGCCGGTCGTGGCCTACGACACCGACCTCGCCAACCGGATCCGTGAGCTGCTGGCCGGCGCGCGGACCGACGAGAAGCAGATGTTCGGTGGGTTGGCTTTCCTGATCGGCGGCAACATGGCGGTGGCCGTCAGCAGTCAGGGTGGCCTGCTGGTGCGGGTGCCGCGGGACGACACCGACAAGCTGCTCAAGCAGGCGCACGTGAGCCCGATGGTGATGGCCGGCCGGGAAACCCGCGGCTGGCTTCGGGTGGCGCCCGAAGGTGTGAAAACCAAACGCCAGCTTCGCAATTGGGTGACGCGCGGCGCCGATCATGCCCGCAGCCTGCCGCCCAAGTGACAGCATGCGTTTGCGTTGCGGCGGTGCGGGTACGCCGCCGCTATGGACGCTTACGAGCGGCGGGTTAGACGGCTGCTCAAGGTGGCCGGCACCACGTATGCGGAGCAGGCCGGCATCCGGCTCGACGCCGCGATCGCGGTGCGCGCCGCCAAGGAACTGTTCACAGCCGGGCTGCGCACGAGCTCCGTCACCCGGTTGACCGGCATCGCCGAGCACGTGCGTACCGGCTTCGGCGGCGATCTGCGCGGTACGCGCCTCGCTGCACGACGCGGTGCGCTTGCGGGTAACCGGTTGACTCGATGACCGTGCGAATAGGCACCTCTGGGTGGTCGTATGACCACTGGGTGGACGTGCTCTACCCGGTGGGACTGCCCTCGGCGCGGCGGTTGCGCCGTTACGTCGAGGTCTTCGACACGGTGGAGCTGAACGCCAGCTTCTATCGCTGGCCGAAGGAGTCGACATTCGCCGGATGGCGCGACCAGCTCCCCGCCGGGTTCACCATGTCGGTGAAGGCCCACCGGGGCCTCACCCACTACCGCCGGCTCGGCTCCCCGGAACCGTGGATCGAGCGGTTCGAACGCTGCTGGAAATTGCTGGGCGACCGGCACGGAGTGTTGCTGGTGCAATTGCATCCCGGCCAGCAGCGCGACGACGCCCGGCTCGACTCGTTCTTGGCCAGTGTGCCGCCGTCCATCCGGACCGCGGTGGAGCTGCGGCATCCGTCGTGGAACGATCCGGCGGTGTTCGCACTGCTGGAGCAGCACCGCGCCGCGTACGTCGTGATGAGCGGCGCCGGGCTGGCGTGTATCCCCCGCGCCACCACCGACCTGGTGTATGTCCGGATGCACGGCCCCGGCCAGGACGCCATGTACACCGGTAGCTATTCGAACGACGAACTCAAGGGCTGGGCCGATCGCATCAACGAGTGGACCGGTGAAGGCCGCGACGTGTGGATGTACTTCAACAATGACCTGGGCGGACATGCGGTGCGGAACGCGTTGACGTTGCGGGAGCTGGTGAGTCAACGCGGGTAATGATCCGGGCCGATGATGTCGGGGGGATGCTGGGCCTGCAGCCGTTCCCGCTCGGCGCGCCGACGCTTGATCCGAAGCCGCGCGTCGACCGGCATGACGACCAGCTCATCGCACAGCAGATAGTAGACGTCGTCCACGGCGTCGATCAGATCGGCCGCTACCCGCCGAGCTCCCAACTCCCGCAACGTCATTCGCAGCTCATGGGTGAACCTGATGGTGGTGTCGTGGGCCAGCTCCCGCGAGTTGCGCGCGCTGTCGGCCAACCGCTGCGCCAGCGAGCCGGGGGGTGAGGGCACCTCGGGCCCGGTGGCGGCCTCGGCGGCCATTGCCAACAGCAGTGCGGGGTCGTCGCCGAACGTCGGATTAGCCAGCTCGGCCTCGCCCCGTCCTCGGTGCCGCAGCGCGGTGACGGCAGCGTCCATCGCCGCGGCGGCCGCCGGGGACAACGCCCGGATGCTGCCGACGTTGCCGTCGGCGGCCAGTGCGCACAACGGTGGGTCGGCGCGCAGCACCGCCGCGAGCGCCCCGATTTCGGAGGCGATTCGTCGGCTTTCCATGATCACGCCGACACCGGAGATCCCGGATCCCCCGCGGGTCCGTTCCAGGGCCGCCGCCGTGATTCCGGAATCGATCACCCACAGTCCGGTCAAAATCCAGCCCTGATGAATGCGGTCGCGCAACAGCCGGATTCGGACTTCCAGGGCCGCGTCGGGCAACGCGGCCAGCGCCTCGCCGTCGAGGTGTTCCTGCGTCGCGGCGGCGACGTAGGCCTGGGTGTCGGTGCGCAGGTGACGCAACAGCGCCAGCGACCGCGCCGTGACGACCGCCTTGGCGACCGATCCGCGCGGGCCGCCGGTCAGTTCTGGCCGCCCGAACGGCAGCAGCTCAGCGGCCGGCGGCTCTGCGCCGAGGGTCTGCTGAGCCACCGCATGTTCGTCCCAGCCCGGCAATTGTGCCGCCGCGATGATGTTCGCGGACACCCCGACGTAAGGGCGGTGACCGAACACCGCGATGGCTCTGTTCGCCCATTCCTGCGCCACCACGTCACCCAGCGCCAGTACCCGCCCCATCGCCTGCCCGGCAGCGCGCAGTCCGCTGCATTGCACGTCCAGCGTGATGGGGGTCAGCGGACCCGGCAGCGCGCCGGTGAGGCTGGCCGTGCTGAAGACCGGGAACCGAGGGTCGACGCGGTCGTCGAACTCTCCTTCCATCCCCTCGGGAGCCACGCTGCGCAGCGGAGTGTCGTCCGACGCGGCCGACCGCGGCAGGGGTTCCACCGGTAGCGGGAACTGCCCTGACCCGGTGGTCGCGCCCCTGGGATCAAGCTTGCGGCCGACCAGGCCGCGGCCGGTGTCCACCACCGCGTCCAGCGCCAGCCACCCGTACTGGAACTTCCAATCTTCCTGTGCCGCACTGATATCCAAGTCAGGCACCAGGTTCTCCCAGCCGCGGACCCCGTGCAGGCGCAACCGGGGGTCCACGGATCGCAGCACCCGCCAGGCGGTGATCAGGTTGGTGGTGTCCGGAGTCGCCAGGTCGACGGCGCCGCAGCGGTCGGTGCTCACCGCCCCGACCAGGAAGCGGACCAGGTCCTCGATGTGCAGCACGCGGACGGGGCGCGCGGAGACCTTGGCACGCATCAGCGCGGCGACCGTGCGGCAGGTCATCCAATCGAGCTGGCGGCCCAGCAGCGGTGCGATGCGAATGACCAGGCTCGGCGCCCAGCCGGTGGATATCAGCGTCTCTGCGGGGCGGTACAGCTCCGCACGCCCGGCGGCTTGCGACACGAACAGCAGCCGGGCGCCGGCTCGCGCCGCCGCGTTCGCCACGTGCGCGACGCCGGTGATGCCCGCCCCGCCCGGAGCGCTGGTGTCTACCGGGGCCAGGTGAATCACGGCGTCGGCGTCGGCGGCCAGCTGCATCAGCACCGGGTGGTCCAGCGAGGCGCAGACGAAATCGACATGAGGGTCGAGGTGGTCATGGGTGTAAGGGGCGATGCCGCTGACCGTGTGACCGGCCGCGACGAGCTGGCGCGCGACGAACCGCCCGACGGTGCCTGCGGCGTCGGTCAGCAGCACGTGCACGTAGCGTCACCTCCCCGGGATATGCACACGACAATAAGCACGCCGGCCTGCCTTGCGCACTTTTGAGTCTGTACCGTGACCCGTCCGGTTTACTGCAGTTTCGCGGTGCCGTCAGCGGCGACGGCCACCTTGGCCCCGGCGATGTCGTCGCGCACTGTTTCCGCCGCGGCGGCGGGATCGGTGATCACCGCAAGAACGCGGGCGTCGTCGGGCGTTCGGACGGCCAGGAACGCCTTCTCCGGCTGTCCGTCCCGATCGAACGGCGTCGTCCACGATTCGACGGTGCCGGTGCCCTCCCACTCCACCAGCCCGACTGTGGTGGGTTCCCGATCCACCTCGGATTGAACGTCCTCCCAGCGATATTCACTGGTGCCGGGTTCGGTGCTGTAGACGCCGAAGCTGTGCTTGGTCAGGTAACCGCCGTTGGCAGTGATCAGGCCCCGCCGTCCCGGGTTTGCGGTGAGCAGTTCGGCCATCGTGGCGATGGAGTGTGTGACGTAGTTGCTCCACGGTCCGCCGGCGAAGGTGAGGCCGCCGGTGACGGTCAGCGGGCGCGCTGGATCGTCGGTGGCCAGGCCCAGCTCGGCGGCGGCGACTTGGACGGCCGACGGAAAGCAGGAGTACAGGTCGACGTAGTCGGCGTCGTCGATGCCCACACCGGCCAGTTCGAGTGCCCTGCGTCCGCCGATCCGGATGGCCGGCGAGCGGTGCAGTTCGCCGCGCTCGGCGATGGCCGAGGTGTCGTGGGCGTCGGTGCCGGCCTGCGGGTACACCCAGCGTTCCTCGGGAACCCGCAGCTTCCTGGCCTGCTCGACCGAGGTCAGGATCAGCGCAGCGCCCTGGTCGACCATGTTGTTGGAGTTCATCAGCTTGGTGTAGGGCCAGCTGATCATCCGGTTCTGCGGGCTGGGTTGCCCGATTTCGGCCGGGGTGTGGCGGCGTCGGATCCAGGCGTGCGGATTGTCCGCCGCGACGGCGCTGAAACGCGCCCACAGTTCGCTGACCCGCTTGCCGTGCTCGGCCACGGACTCGCCGCCGGCAATGCGCAGCGCCTGTTCGAACAGCGGATACACGAAGGCGGGCCGGTCCAGCTTGATCCGGATCTCGGCGTCACCGGCCATCGGCACGTCGTCACCGGCGACCTCGGGCATCGGCACGGAGTTGTCCTGCTCGGTCCACACCAGGCGGCGGCCCTGTTTCTTCAGCGCATTGCGGGTGCGCCAGGTTTCGGCCGCCGAGATCAGCACCACCCCGGCGCGGCCCTGCTGGATGTCCAGGCAGGCCTGGTTGACCAGCGACTGCGGCGTGTTGCCGCCGACGCTGCTGTAGCTCGCGGCGAACGTGGCCAGGCCCAGGCGTTCGCCGAGCAGCTGACCGGGGTTGCGGTAGTGCGCCGACAACATGTGCACCACGCGGATGGAGACCGGGATAGCCCGCAAGGCCTCGACGACGGCGGCGTCCGCGGCGTCCCGGGTGGCGGTGACCATCAGGTCGACCGGCTCGATGGACGGTCCGTCGGGGTTTGGCTCGTCGCGGTGGTTGACCTGGCCGTAGCCGATCAGCACCGGAGTCCTGGGGTCCACGGGCATAGGTCGAACTTATCGCGACGGGCTCAGGCCGGTCCGGTCCGGTAGATCGATTTCAGCGTCCGGTAGGCCTCGAGTCCCTCCGGGCCGAGCTCGCGGCCCATCCCGCTGGCCTTCACCCCGCCGAACGGGGCGCGCACGTCGAGGGCATAGTCGTTGACCCCGATGGTGCCGGTGTGCACGGCACGGGCGACGGTGGTCGCCCGGTCGACGTCGGTCGACCACACGGTGCCGGCCAGGCCGAACTCGGTGTCGTTGGCCAGCGCGATCGCCTCGTCGTCGCTGTCGTAGCCGCTGATGGTCAGCACCGGGCCGAAGACCTCCTCGCGGGCCAGCCGGTCGGTGTTGTCGACGTCGGCGAACACCGTGGGCGCCACGAACCAGCCCCGCGGTTGGTCCTCGGGCACCGAGCCGCCGGCCACCAGCCGGGCGCCACTGTTCTTGCCGACGTCGATATAACCCAGGACCCGGTCGCGTTGGCGTGAGCTGACCATCGGGCCGATCTCGGTGCCCGGGTCCAGCGGATCACCCACCGCCATGCTGTCGGCCAGCGCCGCGACCGCGTCGACGATCTCCTCGTAGCGGGATTTAGGCGCCAGGATGCGCGAGCTGAGATGGCAGGTCTGACCGTTGTTGACGAAGGAGGCGTTACGCAGGCCGCGGATCGTCGCGTCCAGGTCGGCGTCGTCGAGGATGATGGCGGCCGACTTGCCACCCAGTTCCAGGGTGACCGGTCGCATCAGGCGCCCGCAGGTCTCCGCGACCAGTCGCCCGGTCGCGGTCGAACCCGTGAACGCGACCTTGTCGACACCGGGATGAGACACCAGGCGGGCGCCGACGGCCGGACCGCCCGACACCACGTTCAATACCCCGGGCGGCAGGCCGGCTTCCACTGCAGCCTCGGCGAAAACCAGTGCGTCCAAAGCGGTTTCGGGCGACGCCTTGAGTACCATGGTGCAACCCGCGGCCAGCGCGGGCGCCACCTTCATCGCGGCCAGCGCCTGCGGGTAGTTCCAGGGCACGATCGCGCCGACGACCCCGACGGCCTCGCGTCGCACGATGGTGTGCCCGGTGACGCTGGGCCGAATCTCCTCGATCGGTACCTCGGTGACCAGTTGCGCGTAATAGCGCAGTAGCAGCGCCGGGAACGCGCCGTTGGCGCCGCGCGACAGGCGGATGGGCATGCCGTTCTCCCGGGTCACCAGCTCACTGGTTTCCCTGGCACGTGCCTTGAGCGCGTCCGCCATCGCGTTCAGGATCCCGGCGCGGTGTTCGGGTGAGCTGGCCCGCCAGTCGGGCAGGGCCCGGCGCGCGGCGGCGACGGCGGCGTCCAGGTCGGATTCGCTGACGACGGCGCCGGCGCCGAGCGGCTCGCCGGTCGCCGCTTCCACCACCGGTTCGGCATCGTCGGCGGTCCGGAACTGGCCGTCAGCGAAAAACTGTGCGGTTGAAGATGTCACGGGCCTGCCTCCGGTTCGTCCGCTGCGAACAGTACGCCTTCGTCGATCCAACGCTGCACCTCGTCCGGGCTCATCCCGAGCAGCCGCGCGCAGATCGCCCGGGTGTCCTGGCCGGGTTGCGGGGCCGGGCGTTGCGGGGCGGGTGGGATATGGCGAAACGGAGCCGGTCCGGTCTCGGCGGGCAGGACACGCGCGATCAGCGGATGTGTCATGTCGCTGAACAGCTTTCGCTCGATCAGTTGCGGATCTTCGAGGATGTCGGGCGGCCGGTTCATCGGGCCCGCCGCGAGGCCGGCATCCTGCAGCATCTGAGCCGCCTGCACCGCTGTACGTGCGCCGGTCCACCGCTTGAGCTCGGCGACCAACTTGCCGCAATCGTCGGCCGGCTGGACCAGAAGCGATGCCAGACAATCCCATTCAGCTTCGGTGCCGATGGACACCACGCACCATTCGTCGTCGCCGGCGCACGGGCAGACGGCGTGCACGCTGGTGTCGGCGTGGACCTCGGCCATACCGGCGGCCAGCGCGGCCTCGGTGACGAACAACGTGTCGAGTTGGTTGACGACAACCTCCGCCTGCGAGATGTGCACGTGGGCGCCCTGACCGGCGCGGTCACGGCGGATCAGGGCGGCCAGTGCCAGAGTGGCCGCGATACGCCCCACGACATGGTCGGGAAAAATCGTCGTCGCGTCATAGAACGCGTGCCGTGCGCCGTCGGCGGGGGCGTCATCGGAGGTCCAGGCGCGGGTGGCGCCCGTCGTCGCCCGCACCAAAGGTCCGTAGCCCAGCCGGGTGCTCCATGGGCCGGTGTTGCCGAACGCGCTGCTGCCCGCGAGCACGATCCGCGGGTTGAGCGCGACCAAGGTGTCGTAGTCAAAGCCAAGGGAGCCAAGGGTTCCCGGCTTGAAGTTGGCGAACACCGCATCGGCCTGGGTGACGAGCCGGGAGAAAATCTCCTTGCCTTTCACGCTGCGCAGATCGATGCCCAGGGCGCGGTGATTGCGGTGGGTCCAGGCGAACGACTCGCTCATCGCGTCGCCGGCGCGGGCCTGCCGCAGACCGTCCGGGTACTCGGCGGATTCCACCTTGATGACATCGGCGCCCAGGTCGCCGAACAGCCGGCCCAGTTCGCCGCCGGCGACGATGATGCCGAGGTCCAGGATCCGCAGGTTTCGGAAGGGGTAATCCCCGGCCGCGCCCGAGGTTGGCGGTGCCGGCGCGGGGTCGGCCGTCCAGCGCGGCTCGTCGTGCCCGACGGTGGGCGCCGGTGTCCGGAAACCGCAGTGCTCGCCGTCGACGACGAAATAGCCGGTGGGCACCGGGGTATGTACGCCCGGCACCAGTTCGGCGTCGGTGATTGCCCCGACCTGCTCAAAATGCTCCGACGCCAGAATCCTGGCGGGGGTGAGCACCGCCGCGATGGGCACCCCGTGTGCCTGTCCGGCGGCCACCAGCTCCTTCATGGTCTTCCCGGCGAACAACGCCTGCACCAGCACGCTGATCTGGGGCCACGCCGCGAATCGGGCGCCGATCGCCTCGTACTTGGGGTCCTGAAAATCCCCCGGCTCCCCCAGCCAGCGGCGCAGTCCGCGCCATTGCCGCGGCGCCATCACACACAGCCGCACGTAGCCGTCCTGGCACGGATAGATCGGGTACGCGTCCTGGTTCTTGGGCCGACCCCGCCAGCGACTGCCGCTGCGGACGCCCGCGGCGGCCTGCCCGTGCGCGCCGAACGCTGGATCGAGCGCCATGACCACCGCGTCGAACCGGGAGAAGTCGATGTAATCGCCTGTGCCGCACCGCAATCGGTTGTAGTAGGCGGCCAGTGCCACCCAGGCGGCCTGCGCCGCCGCGGTGGCCGAGGCGATCCCGATCGGCGGTAGCACCGGGGTTCCGACGGTGGGGCCGGTACGCGACAGCGCTCCGGACATCGCATACAGCACGGCGTCGGTGGCCCGCCAGGACGAGCGCGGGCCAGTGGCGCCGAAATCGCTGATCGACAGCACCACCAGATGTGGGTAGCGGTCGGCCAGGTCGGTCCCGGACGTGCCGTAGGCAGCGGTCTGGCCGGTGTCGACGAGGATGTCGGCGGTGGCGGCCAGGTCAAGCAGTCGCCGGCAGTCGCCGTCGCGGTCCGGGTCCAGGACCGTGCTGCGCTTGTTGGCGTTGTGCACGGCGAAGGAGATGCCGGCGCCGGCCAGGGTCGGCAAGGCTGTGCGTGCCGGGCTACCGCCCGGGGGCTCCACCTTGAGAACGTCTGCCCCCAGATCGGCCAGCAGGCGGGTGACCGCGTCGGCGTCAGCTACGGACAAGTCCACGACTCGGACTCCGTCGAGGAGCTTCTCCGGCATGGCATCACCGTAGTCAACCCAGGGTGCGGCGGTACCGCACCTCCTCGGTCGGCCTGCCGCCGTAGGACCTGGTGCGCCTCGCACCATCGGGATGCCAGCCGTCGCGCTCGTAGAACCGGCGCGCCCGGTCGTTGTCGCGTAGCACCCACAGGGTGGCGGCGGCGAAGCCGCGGTCGGCCAACCGCTCCCGGGCGGCACCGACCAGCAGACGTCCGACGCCGGTGTTCACATAACGCGGGTCCACGTAGATCGCCATCAGCTCACCATGATCGGCCAGGTCGTCGTCCCGGCAGAGGCCCACGCTGGCAAAGCCGCAGATGGTGCCGTCAGCCACCGCGACCAAGGTGGTGGGTACCCGCAGACCCATGCGCCCGAACTGGTAGCGGTGTGTCCAGGACTCCGGGGTGAGGCTGTCCAGGTAATCCTGGTCGATCAGGCCGCGGTATGCCGACCGCCAGGACCGCACGTGCACGTCGGCCACCTGACTGGCGTCGGCCGGCACGGCGTCACGCACCTCCGTCATCGTTGCAGTATCCAGCGGCCTAACGTGTCTGCCATGACAGATTCGGGATCGGTCGGTTTGAAAGTGCGTGACAAGGTGGTGGTGATCACCGGCGGAGCGCGGGGCATCGGGTTGGCGACGGCGACCGCGCTGCACAAGTTGGGCGCCAAAGTCGCCATCGGTGACATCGACGAAGCGACGGTCAAGGAGTCGGGTGCCGACCTCGGTCTCGAGGTGTACGGCAAACTCGATGTGACGGACGCGAATTCGTTCTCGGACTTCCTCGATCAGGTGGAACGTCAGCTCGGACCGATCGACGTGCTGGTCAACAACGCCGGCATCATGCCGGTGGGGCGGATCATCGACGAGCCCGACGCCGTCACCCGGCGCATCCTCGACATCAACGTCTACGGCGTCATCCTGGGCAGCAAGTTGGCGGCTCAGCGCATGGTGCCGCGCGGTCAGGGCCATGTCATCAACATCGCGTCCCTGGCCGGGGAGATGCACATCGTCGGGCTGGCCACCTACGTCGCCAGCAAGCACGCGGTGCTCGGGTTCACCGACTCGGCGCGGCTGGAATACCGCTCGGCCGGCGTGCATTTCTCCTCGGTGCTGCCGACGTTCGTCAACACTGAACTCGTGGCGGGCACCTCCGGTATGAAGGGCTTCCGCAACGCGGAGCCGGCCGAGATCGCGGATGCGATTGTCGCACTGGTGGCTCAGCCCAAGCCGCGGGTGCGGATCACGAAGATCGCCGGCGCCGTGGTCACGTCGCAGAAATTCTGGCCGCGGCGCGCCGCCGAGGCGTTGAACCGACTGATCGGCGGCGACCACGTCTTCACCGACCAGATCGACGTGGAAAAGCGCCGCGCCTACGAGGCCCGTGCCCGCGGGGAGGAATGAACTCGTAAGACGGAGTTCATTTGAGGTCTCGACAATCGGGTAGATGAGCCCCATGAGACTTCCCGACGACGAGTGTGCCCTGATCGACGCCTACTGGCGAGCCGCCAACTACCTCTCGGTCGGCCAGATCTACCTGTTGGACAATCCCCTACTGGCCGAGCCCTTGGCCGCCGAGCACGTCAAACCCCGGCTGCTCGGCCACTGGGGAACGACGCCGGGGCTCAATCTCATCTACGCCCACCTCAATCGCGTCATCCGCAATCGCGACGCCAACGTCATCTACATCACCGGGCCCGGCCATGGCGGTCCCGGCCTGGTGGCCAACGCCTACCTCGAAGGCACCTACAGCGAGGTCTATACGGGCATCGAGGAAGACACCGACGGGCTGCGCAAACTGTTCCGGCAGTTTTCGTTCCCGGGCGGGATTCCCAGCCACGTCGCGGCACAGACGCCGGGATCCATTCACGAGGGTGGCGAGCTGGGCTACGCGCTGGTGCACGCCTACGGCGCGGCGTTCGACAACCCCGATCTGGTGGTCGCCTGCGTGGTCGGCGACGGTGAGGCGGAGACCGGGCCGCTGGCCACGAGTTGGCATTCGAACAAGTTTCTCAATCCCGCCGTCGACGGCGCGGTGTTGCCGATCCTGCACCTCAACGGCTACAAGATCGCCAACCCGACGGTGTTGGCGCGAATCCCCGAGGCCGAGCTCGAGGCGTTGATGCGCGGGTATGGCTATCGGCCGATCATGGTCGCCGGGGACGACCCCGCCAGTGTGCACCGGCAGCTGGCCGCCGCCCTCGACGACGCCTTCGACGACATTGCGGCGATTCAGCACGCGGCGCGCTCCGGCCTATCGAGCGAGCGGCCGGTGTGGCCGATGATCGTGCTGCGCACCCCGAAAGGCTGGACCGGTCCGAAGGTGGTCGACGGACGGCAGGTGGAGGGCACCTTCCGCGCACACCAGGTGCCGTTGGCCGCCACGCACGACAACCCCGAGCATCGCGCGCAGCTGGAGGAATGGCTGCGCAGTTACCGGCCCGAGGAGCTGTTCGACGGCGACGGCAGGTTGCGGCCTGAGCTGAAAGCCGTTGCGCCCCAGGGTGACCGGAGAATGAGCGCCAACCCGCACGCCAACGGCGGAGTGCTGCTGCACGATCTGGATTTGCCGGACTTCCGCGACTACGCCGTGTCGGTGGAGCGGCCCGCCGCCGCGACGCACGAGGCGACCCGCGTGCTGGGTACGTTCCTGCGTGACGTCATCAAGCGCAACCCCGACCGGTTCCGGTTGATGGGTCCCGACGAGACCGCCTCCAACCGCCTCGATGCGGTGTTCGGCGCCACCGACCGGGTGTGGGTCTCGCGCACGGAGCCGGACGACGACCACCTCGCGCCCGATGGCCGGGTTATGGAGGTGCTGTCGGAGCATCTGTGTCAGGGCTGGCTGGAGGGCTACCTGCTGACCGGCAGACATGGGCTGTTCAACTGCTACGAGGCGTTCGTGCACATCGTCGACTCGATGCTCAATCAGCATGCGAAGTGGCTGGCCACCACGCTGGATCTGCCGTGGCGGCGACCGATCGCGTCATTGAATTACCTGCTCAGCTCCCATGTGTGGCGCCAGGACCACAACGGTGCGTCGCATCAAGATCCCGGCTTCATCGACCTCGTCGCCAACAAGCGGGCCGAGCTGACCCGGGTGTACCTGCCGCCGGACGGCAACACGTTGCTGTCGGTCGCCGATCACTGCCTGCGTAGTCGCAACTACATCAACGTCATCGTGGCGGGCAAGCAGCCGGCGCTGTCTTACCTGTCGATGGAGGAGGCGGTCCTGCACTGCACCCGGGGCCTGGGGATCTGGCCGTGGGCCAGCACCGCTGTTGGTGAACCCGACGTGGTGTTGGCCTGCGCGGGCGACATTCCGACGCTGGAAATCCTTGCTGCTGCGGATATTCTGCGCCGCGAGGTGCCGGACCTGGCGGTGCGGGTGGTGAACGTGGTCGACCTGATGCGTCTGCAGCCCGACACCGAACACCCGCATGGCTTGCCCGACAACGAATACGACGCGTTGTTCACTGCCGATAAGCCGGTGATCTTCGCTTATCACGGCTACCCCTGGCTGATCCATCGGCTGACCTACCGCCGTGCCGGCCACCATCACATGCACGTGCGCGGCTTCAAGGAACGCGGCACCACCACGACGCCTTTCGACATGGTGATGCTCAACGACCTGGACCGCTTCCACTTGGTGATGGATGTGATCGACCGGGTGCAGGGTCTGGCCAGCAGCGCAGGCGGACTGCGCCAGCGCATGGTCGACGCGCGCCTGTCTGCCCGCAACTACACCCGCGAACATGGCGAGGACGACCCGCAGGTCTCGGGGTGGACCTGGCAGGCGGAGTGAGTCGCCCTCAAAAAGGTTGCGAGGTGCGGGGTGCCGACAGTAGTGGGACCGCGGTGCATACCGGCGCGCGGGTGCGCGACCTGGTGATCGGCTCAGGCCAGGAGTTCACCGACCACGGCACCCATCGACTCAAGGGTGTACCGGGCGACTGGCGTCGGTTCGCCGTCGCCTGGTGAGACCGGCCGCCCAGCTAAAAGGGTGGGGGTTCGTTGTCGGGTGGGCCGGTGGCGGCGATGCGGGCTTGGCGGTTGTGGCGGCGTTCGGCGGCGACGCGGTGGGCGCGGTCTTGGGCGCGGGTGCGGCGGCGGGTGGGCATCATCGCGGTGCGTTCGGCGCAGTAGTCCCG
>NZ_LQOY01000032.1 GCF_002101675.1 Mycobacterium gordonae
GGTCATGGCGGCAACGGGGGGGCCGGCGGGGTTAACCAGCAGTTGTTCTCGCTGTTCGGCGGTGCGGGCGGTCCCGGCGGTGCGGGTGGCGCCGGCGGCGGCGGCGATACCGGCTTCAACAACGCCGCGCCCGGAGGGGCCGGTGGGAACGGCTACCAAGGTGGCACCGGCGGTAATGGTGGTGCGGGCGGTGCGAATCACGCCCTGGTGGGTGGGGCCGGCGGGATGGGCGGTCTCGGCGGCAACGGCGGCGCGGGCGGCCACGGCGGCAGCGGCGGAAACAACGGCCCGATCGCCGGAGCCGGAGGCATGGGAGGCGACGGCGGAGCCGCCGGTGCTGGTGGGGCCGGCGGCGACGGGGTCTGGCCCGGCGGAGGGTATTACGGGCAAGCCGGCACCGGCGGCACGGGCGGCACCGGGGGAACCGGCGGTACCGGTGGCTCCGGCGGCACCAACGACGGCACTCTTGCGCAAGATTACGGCGGCCACGGCGGCCAGGGTGGCCACGGCGGCGCCGGTGGGGCGGGCGGCAACTCCAGCGGCGCCGGAGTAAACGGCACCGGCGGCGCCGGGGGTAAAGGCGGCACCGGCGGGTTCGGCGGTGCGGCTACGACCGACGCAGCCAACGTTATTTCAGCCATCGCCGGCGGCGGGGGCGGTGGCGGCGCCGGTGGAGACGGCGGCCAGGCCGGTTCCGGCGGCGCCTTCGCCGGCGGCGGCGGCACCGGTGGCATCGGCGGCTCCGGTGGCACCGGCGGCACCGCCACCAGCGAAACCCTCGGCAACACCGTCGCCCAAGGGGTTGCCGGCAAGGGTGGCGGCGGCGGCGCCGGCGCACCCGGCGGCGCGTTGGGCGGCGGCGGGTCAGGCGGCAGTGGCGGCGGTGGTGGCGCAGGCGGCACTGCATTCCAGCAAGCAGCCGGCGCCGGAGGCGGAGGCGGGGGCGGAGGAGCCGCTTACGCCGGCGGCGCCGCGG
Source organism: Mycobacterium gordonae (assembly GCF_002101675.1). GTDB lineage: Bacteria > Actinomycetota > Actinomycetes > Mycobacteriales > Mycobacteriaceae > Mycobacterium > Mycobacterium gordonae. The sequence goes on from NZ_LQOY01000032.1 coordinate 977, forward strand.
GAGCCGGAGGCGCAGGAGGTTCCGCGTCCCGCATCCTCCCAACTTTCGTATTCGCTGCCGGGGGTGCGGCGGGGGTCGGCGGCCTGGGCACCGGCGGCGGCGGCGGAGGTGGCGGCCTCGAGACCCTGGGGTTCCCCTTCTCCGGTAGCGCCGGCACAGCCGGTGCCGGCGGAGGGGCAGGCGGCCTCGGCGCCAACAACGGCGGTTTTCCCAACTGGGGAGGTGACGGAGGCACCGTGGGCTCTGGCGGCTTCGGCGGCACGGGCTGGGGTAACTCCGTCTCCAACAACGGGGGTGACGGGCAGTCCTGAGACCGCGTGCGCAGCGCCCCTGCAGCCCTGACGTCGGTTTAGGCCCCGGCCATCGAATAGTAGGCACCTCGCTGCGCCATTAACCCGGCGTGGTTACCACGTTCGACGATCTTCCCGGCATGCATCACAAAGATCATGTCGGCAGCACGCATCGTCGAAGGTCGGTGAGCGAGGTACGCGTCGTCCCAACGCATTACCTCTGGGGCCTTGTCAGCTGCTCACACCGATGAATTCCACCCCCGCGCGAATAGCGGGGCGGTGGCGCAGGATTCGGTAATGAGCTAAGCGGCCGAGCCCTCGTGTGGTCAGTAATCGTGCGCCTGGCCATGCCGCTGCCAGCCGCTCGCTGGCGGCATACGGGCTGTCCGGGTCGTCGGGGTCGTGGATGAGAAGCAGAGGTGGATAGTTGGCTCGCCGACCGATCCGCGTCATGTTCGTCTCGTACAACGGCATGTCGATTCGTTTTTCCAGCCGCCGGTGCAGACCCGCGCGGATCCGGCGACCGAAGCCATGGCGTGCGGCGAACAGGTCGAGATAGAGGGGAAAATCGCCCATGGGCGCCAACAAGACCAAGCGCCCTACGGGTGCGCCCTGCGCCGCCGCCAATGCAGTCGCGTTCGCTCCGAGTGAGTGAGCTACTACCGCGTGGGCGGGGCCGTGAGTCTCGATCATGGCCGCGATCGCGTCGGCGCACTCGGTGGCGGTGGTGCGCCCGGGTGCGAGGGCACCTGGATCGGACTCGTTGTGGCTGGGCAGGTCGAACGCAACGACCCGATACCCCGCCTCCACCAGCGGTTTGACGAACACGGCCAAGTGCGCGCGCTGGCCGCCCCAACCGTGTACCAGGTATATCGGTGGCCCGTCGCCCCACTCCTCGCCAGCGACCCGATGCCCGTCCCAATACGCTTCTATCGGCCGGCCTGGGGACACACCCGGCGGCATGCGCAGACTCGACTCGAGAACTGGTGGCGTGCACCATAACTCGACTGCCCACCGCGATCCAAGAGACGGCGCAATGCGCTCGAGCACCCAGAAGGTTCGGCGCACCTTGGCAGCGACCGGGGGAAGTACTCCGGAGCCGACGACGTCCAGCGGGGCAATCTCGCCAGACTGCGCTCGTGCCGACGGTTCAGGAACTCCTTCAGTCATGAATCGCGATCGTAGTCTGGGCTACAACACAATATGCTCGCGATGCGGCGAAGAGTGCCAAAACACGCCTCCTCTCCCCCAGAGTGTTCCCAACCTGCAGGAAAATGGCCCCCAGGCTTGCGCCTGAGGGCCATCCCACTTTGTAGCGGGGACAGGATTCGAACCTGCGACCTCTGGGTTATGAGCTTCGGGCCAGGGGTTTTCGGGTGTTCGCTGGATCTCACTTGTGCAGGTCAGTGGGGGTCTGCGGTTCGGGTGGTTGTGCCGTGTTGCGCTGATTTGGGGTGGTTTCGCAGAGTTTGGTTTCCAAATTTGTTCCCACCTGGTCGGGATGGCCGGCATCAGAAGTAGCAGGGCATCGTCTGCACCGCTCGGATGAAGTTCCCGCTGAGATAGGTGGCTTCGCCCGTTTGGATCCTGGGCAAGGTGGTCAACAGCTCGCGGAACAAGGCCCGCAGTTGCGCTTTAGCTAGGTTGGCCCCAAGGCAATAGTGAGCACCGCCGCCGCCGAAGCCGACGTGAGGGTTGGGGTTGCGGCTGAGGTCGAAGCGGTCCGGCTGATCAAACACTTCGGCATCGCGGTTTCCCGAGGTGTAAAACATCACTACCTTGTCTCCGGCGGCGATGTGCTGCCCACTAAGGGTGTAGTCCCTTGACGCAATGCGACTGAAGGTCATGACCGGTGTCGCCCAACGGACGAATTCTTCGATAGCGGTGCCAATCCGGTTGTCGAAGTCATCCATCAGCCAAGCGCGCTGCTCGGGATTCTGAGTCAGCGCGTCCATCGTCAAGCTTGTAGTCTGCCTGGTGGTGTCATTACCGGCGATCGACATGAGCACCATGAACGCGCCAATTTCATTGTCGGTCAGTCGTTCACCGTCGACTTCGGCTTGGACGAGGTTGGTCATGATGTCGTCTCGCGGAGATCGGCGACGGTCCTGGGCCATCTCGACGGCTACCTGATGCAAGTACATCTGGTTGATCACCATCACCTCCAAGGGGTTGCGACCACCGAGAAAAGATGGGTCGGAAACCGACACCATTGCATCGGCCGCATCACGCACCGCCTCGCGATCTGCCTCGGGCACCCCGACGATGTCGGAAAACGTCACCAACGGCAACTTCACAGCACAGTTGCGAACAAAGTCGGAACCGGTTCCGGCGTCTAGCAATTCGCGCACGATACGAACCGAGTTCGTCTCGATACTCTCAACGAGCCGTTTGACGGCCCGCGGTGTGAATGCCGTTCGTACGAGCCCCCGAATCTTGGCGTGCTTCTTGCCGTCCATTCCTAGGAACGACAGCGACGCTTCAATCAGATCCTCGGGCACCGGCTCCATATGGACGCCCTTGCGGGAGATGAATATGTCACTGTTGCGACTGACTTCGCAGATATCGGCGTTGCTTACCACAGCCCAATAACCGGGCTCGGAAGGCACAGACATCAACGTGGCGTCGACCGGGCGTTGCCAAGAGACTGGCCTTTGCTCGCGCAACACCTTGAAGGTGGATTCGCGTTCTTCAGCAGTCTTCGTCCAAAACTGCCTTGACGAAACGTCCATCTCGTCGAACGCGGGTTTGCCTGGGATAGCGGACCTGACGCTTGGCATTACTACTCTTTCTTGTCACATGCATCGACTGCTATGGATCGCAAACGCAAGCACTCAACGTCTTTGCGCTGATCGATTAGCCGCGCGGATCGACCCGGTAGTGCGGAGAATGGTCGTCCAGCAGTACACCGGGCTCGGCCGCGCAAACTGGGCCCACCGCCTTCAGCATTACCTCGACCGACGCGTTCGTGATCGGGTTGCGCAGTTCCGTAACTTCCCACTCCATCTGTGTTCTCAGGTTTGCCGGCTTGCCGTTCACCTCTAGCGTGTAGCAAAGAGGACCACGAAAATTGTCGAAGGGTAGATTGTCTCCTCGGAAGACGCGACCCGCAGCCAGGTACCAGATCTCTTCGTTTGTGTAGAAGAGGTTGTCCCCCAGATATCCGCGATGAACCAGGTGTAGCGCAGCAGTCGTTCCTTTCTTGATCTGCAATGACTGGACTTCGCAGTCCTGTTCTGCGGGTAGCCCGCGCACCTCGCTGTCGACGCGTATGTCTCCTGTTTCGGCGCCGTATAGTGCGTAGCCAACGTTTCCCGCAATTTTGGGATAGTAGAGCGCACCGAAGCGGGCAATGAACGAAGAAGAATCCAGATCAGCGGGATCTCCGCCGAAGCCCAGGAGTTCGAGGCCACCCCACATTCCCCCTGGTGCGCCGCTGAAATCAAACGCCTCCACAATGCGGATATGTGTGGTCTCTGTCAGCGTTCGAGCCATAGTCAGGGCAAGCGACTCGACCATGAACGATGGATGAATGCCGGTGCCTAGCAAAGAACTTCGGCCCTTGCGGCATGCCGCGTGCAACTGCGCGGCCGAGGCGCGCGAGGTCGTGAAGGAGTCACCCATCGTCACGTTGTGGTAAGCAACCGTCGCGATGACGTTTTTCCCCGATTTCAGCAGGGCGATGACGTCATCGTCCAGGCCTTCTGTTAGTGCGCGCGCGTCAGGAGTCAAGATGACGCAGTCCGCGTCCAGCGCGAGAATCTCATCACGCGAAGTCGTCGCCTGAACGCCAATAGGGCCGACGTCGACTAACTCACCTATATCTTTTCCATGTTTGTGGGGGCTGAATACCTTCGCTCCAACGATCTCGAAGTCGGCATGTCCGACGGCAGCCCGAATTACGGCTCCGCCGAGCTCTCCGGGGCCCCAAACAATCAAACGATATGGTTTCGTCACGCTTCTCTCTTTTCTGCCATCGGGTTTCAGCAAGGACTACGGACGACACCTCAAGCTCCGAGCGATGGACCGCTTTTGCGACTGGCCAATGATCGGGCGTGGGCAACCGCCTGCGCGGTGACGGCGGCATAGATGTCTGGCTGGCAGACGGGAACATCGTGGTCGGCGTCGATGGTGAAGGTACGGGCGTTGATGGCTTCGGCGGCGCGGCGTTGCAAGCTGGGCCGACAAAGCCGATCGCGGTTTAGCACTACGAATGCAGCGGGCACATCGAGTCCACCGGCAGCAAGTTCGGCGGCGAGATCTTGTCGAAAGACGTCAGTGAGTACGTCGGTCATGTCGTACGGGTTCATGAGTGCAAGCTCCTCGCGTAGCCAGAGCCACTGAGCGGCGACGTGAGGATTACGTTGCGCGGTGTCGACCCACATGCGGGCTGACAACGTGGCACCGATTCCGAGTCGCGCTAGTGGCCTCAAAATTCGGAGGAGATGAAAGACGGCCACCTCGCGGCGTCCGCTTTTGTACCGAAGAGCACACGCTTGAGGCACGACCGCGGCGACGCGGTCGGGGTGACGTAAGGCGGTGGCGATGGCAGTGACGCCGCCTAGGGAGTATCCGCAGATGATCGCCTGCGGAACATCGAGTTGGTCCAGCACGGCGATCGCGTCGTCGACGGAGTCCTGGACACGGAAGCCGCCCGGGGCTCGAATACCACGTCCATGTGATCGGCAGTCCAGGGCGATGACGGTGTGCTCCCGAGACAGGACGTCGTATACCGCGTGGAAGTTGAGGTCTGCGGTCAGTGTCCAACCATGCAGCAGCATTACGGGAAGCGAACCGGCGGGTCCTTGCATGACACGGACGAATGTGGTGCCTCGACCAGGTAGCACCATCAGGCGACCAGGCGGGAGGATGGGGGTCATCTGCTCAGTGGGGATTCTGACAGCCCCCAAGCACATCCATGTCCGAGCCAGCCGCAGATCCCGTTGAGCGGCAGCAAGTTTGGCACGGAGTCTGCACCAAGTTTGTGTCATCGCCGGAGCCGAGGGCCAGCAACCGTCGAGCCAGCGAAGGTGTTGCGACCAGATCCGTTCCACATCGTTGTGGGAATAATGTCAGCGCCTTTCGCTCTTCGGGGCAGACGCTTGGTTCGCGAAGTAGCCACTCTGAGCAACTTTATCGTATACTTGTGACTACGCAAGTATCTTTGATGCGACGCCAACATGTCCAATCGGCTGGTCGGCCGCATCCACTGGGTGCCGTAACGCGTGTGGAAAGAAGGGTTGGCGTCGCCGTGATGCTGTCACTATGTGGACATGGCCACTAATGGAGGCGGGCGCCCGGAGAACGGATCGCTTGTGACAAGCAATAGCGATCGGCCGAGGGCCGACCGCAGTCGGCCCTCGGTACGCGCTTGGCTGCTGGCCGCTGTCGAGGTGCTTGCTGCCATCGCCGTGGCACGAATGATCTTGTGGTCCAACAATTCTGATGCGCTCAATCACGGCGACCACCGATCTGGTCGTCACGAGCACCATCATATGGGCTCGATGCCGTCAACGTCGTCAACGCCATCGCCTTCCACGGCGTCTTGGGGATGGCTGGAATTCGGTGCTATCGCGGTCAGCGTACTGGGCCTGGCCTGGTGGCTGGTGCGGCGGACAAAAGCGAGTTCACTCATTGCGGCCGCTGGCCTCGCGACATTCGCGGCATCACCGATCGCGCGCACTTGGGCCACCCAGTCCCATCTCATCGCGATGGTGGCACTTGAAATTCTGCTAGTGTTCGCGCCGCTGTTGGCGGTGCGCGCAGTGCCTATGCCAGTTGAGACTCAGCGGGCATCGCCCCGCCGCGGTACTGCGACCGTATTCGCAATAGGGCCAGGTCTCCTATACGGGTCCCTACTGATCGTCGTGCACGTGCCGGCAGTGCATCATCGCGCCGCCGAACGGGGCGTCGTGCCAATCTGGGTGGCGACGCTTGCGCTGCTGATCGGAGTGGCGTACTGGGCGGCGGTGTTACGAACGGGCGGCATGGTGACGCTCGCTGTCCGCAGGTCAATTCTGATCGGTGCGCAGGAGGTCGCCGCATTCATCGGACTGTTGTCGCTCTTCGGAGCCTGGGGCGCGATGGCGCACAAGTCTCCCCTGGACCTTTCCTCGACCGTCGATCAGCGTCTCGGCGGACTGTTCATGATGGTCACTTGTGGCGTGGTCGCCATCCCGATCGCCGCAAAGCTGCGTCTCTCCCCCGCTGAGACTGGCGACCAGCGAAGTAAAACGAGAATGGCCGCCATGAGGTTGAGCGCTCATCAGTTCGTGCCGCGCAGCAGGTCGCCGCGAGCGGCGATCATGGGCGATGATGTCTGGGATGTCTAGAACCGCTGTCAAGCGCCGCAAGACGCAGCAAGAACGGGTTGAGGAGTCCGCTCGCCGCCTGATGGATGCTGCAATCGAACTGTTCGCCGAGCGTGGCTACGAGCAGACCAGTGTCGCCGAGATAGGTCTGCGGGCCGGCTACAGCAGGGCCATGGTTCGAGAACGCTACGGCTCCAAAGAAGCCCTGCTGAATGCTCTTATCAAGTCCCAATACGAGGACAGACTGATGGCCCCGACCGCTGAGGGCGCGACCGCGTTGGAAGGGATCTTCGAGCGAATCGACCGCCTGGAGTCGTTGCGCGCACGCGATGCTCGTCTACTGCGGGCCCTCTACGTCCTAGAGTTCGAGGCGGTCGGTCCGGTGCCCGCTTTGCGTCCGCACATTGCCGGATGGTTTGCCTGGGTGCAATCCAACACTGTGAAGGCGTTGCTGCAGGGCCAGTCTGACGGCAGCGTTAAGGCGACGATCGACGTCGACGACGAGGCGGAACAATTCGTCCTCACGGCGATCGGGATCGCCTACCGCTGGTCGTTGGAGGGCGATGCGTTTGATCACGCCGAGGCGTTGGCGCGGTGGAAGTCACGGCTCAGACGTCACTGCGGCACGACTCGACGGGCGCGCAGAGCATCAGCCTGACGCGATTGTACTGTCGGAGTTGATGTTTCGCGGCGCTGTGTAGCGGGTGACCACCCGATCAACCGGGCGATCGCGGCGGAATCGGTTCACGGCGCGGCCAAGCAGGTATCCGACGAGCACGCAGCAAGCCATCAGCGGATCCTTAGTCTTTTCATCGCCGTGTAGGTTCCCGCAAGGATACCGGAATTCAGCCGGGCGCTGACGCCTGGAAGCGGGTCGAAGCCGATGAGGTGCTGACTGGCGACGGTCTGCAGTTCGGTGTACTCCAGCAGGCCATGCTCGCCGTGGCGTCGGCCCTGTCCGGAGGCCTTCATCCCGCCCATCGGGGCGTCGTTGGAGCAGTACGCCGCACCATAGCCCTCATTGATGTTTACGGTGCCACAACGGATCTGCGAGCCAATCTTCCGCCCGCGGCGAGGGTCACGCGTCCAGACGGAGGCATTGAGCCCGAATTCGCTGTCGTTAGCCATCGCGATGGCCTCGTCCTCGCGAGAGAATCTGTACAGCGAAACGACCGGTCCGAAGGTTTCGTTTGCATACACCTCCATTTCGGCGGTGACTCCGGCCAAGACGGTCGGTTCGTAGAAGTACGGTCCCAAATCTGGCCGGGCGCGGCCGCCGGCCAGCACGTCGGCGCCTTTGGACCGCGCATCGGCGACGTGGCGTTCGACGATGTCGAGCTGACGCTGCGAGGTCAGGCTGCCGACGTCGTAGTCGAACTTCGGACCGCTTCCGAGGCGCAAAGCGCGGGTGTGGCCAGCAAATAGTTGGACGAAATCGTCGTAGATGGCATCGGCGATATAGATTCGCTCGATCGACAAGCACAATTGGCCCGCGCTCGAAAAACACGCGCGCAGAGTGCCTTTGGCTGCCTTCTTCACGTTGGCATCGGCAAGCACCAGCATCGGGTTCTTTCCACCAAGCTCCAGGGTGCACCCGATGAGGCGTTGCGCGGCCTCAGCGGCGATGCGGCGCCCAGCGGCTGTGGACCCGGTGAAGCAGATGTGGTCGGCTTGATCGATGAGTGGTTGACCGATCTCCGCGGGTTCGCCCACGACGATTTGCCACAGATCGGCCGGCAGCCCGGCGCCCACAAGCAGCTCTCGGGCCGCCAACGCTGTCAGCGCCGTCTGTGTGTCGGGTTTGTGTACGACCGCGTTTCCGGCCAGAAGGGCCGGGATGACGTCGCAGATACCGAGTGACAGTGGGTAATTCCACGGTGAGATGACCCCAACGACGCCTTTGGGTTGCCGCAGCTCCTGAGTCCGGGTCGCCAACGGGATGGCGCCCCTGCGCCGGCGGGGCGCCAATAGTTTCTTGGCGTGGCGCCCATAGTAGAGGGCCAGGCCGGCGACGTCGGCGGTCTCCTCGAAGGCGCTGTTGCGGGCTTTGCCGGTTTCGGCCTGGATGATGTCGATCAGCTCACTGTTTCCTAGCACCCGATCATGCAACGCGACGAACGGCGCTGCGCGTTGGGCTGGAGTGCGGGCGGCCCAATGCTGTTGTGCGATACGCGCAGCCGCGTAGGCGTGGGCAACGTCTTGCGCGCTCGACTGCGGCAGCCGTGCGAGCACCTGACCGGTGAATGGTGCTGTGGTGATGACAAATTCGGCGCCGCCCCGGACCCCTCGACTCAATGACGCGATTCGCTCCGGTCTCAGGTGCAGCGACCGCAGACTCTCGAGGCTCATCGAAGCTGTTTCGGAGGGTGGCGTTTCCAAGCGAGTGTGTTCTCTTGCCTCATTGCTCGTCCTCACCGTCACTGGTCCTTCCTGCGCGAATGCATCACTGGTCCTGTGGTGGACTGGTCGGGTTTGGTGGCTCGTCGGTGTGCTTGACGGTCGGGTGCGGTTCGACGGCCGATCCTGGCTGGCGGAGAAGCGATATCGGCCGCGCCACCCACCGCATGAACCGTGCAACGGGAGACATCGGCGCGGTCATGGGACTATTGCGTTTCGGGTCGCGGTGGGGGTGATGCGGACTGCGTGGCGCCCCTCGAGATCAACTTGTATGTAGGCGATCCCGTCCGCGTTTGCCGTGACGTCAGGGTCGATTGCACCGATGGTGCGGTAGGTCTGGCCCGGGTGTAGTCGGCCGATGGTGAGTGTCTGACGGTCGTGTTGTGCACCGGGCCGAAGGACCAGGTCCAGGGAGGTCCCGTCGGAGACGGCCCGGGCCACCAGCACGTCGGGGTAGTCGGCGTCCTGCAGAATGGGTCCGTTGACCCATTGTTCGGGCATGCCTCGATTGACCCGGTTGAAATGGCTGTTGGTGCGGGCGGTGGAGGCGAGCAGGACTCCGCAGTTCCCCTGGGTCGACACGTCGGCGTAGTACTTGACGCCGTCGCGCATGGTCGGCGACGATTCCGCTTCGATCGAAGCCCCTGCTGCCGCGGCAACCTCGGAGTCGCCGAGTTCTGCGGCGGCAGCCTGTAGCCATAGCAGGGCGCTGACGTTGCTGCGTTTGTAGTTGCCGGTGTCGATCTTGTCCCAGCCTTTCAGGTCAAGAGTGACGGTGCCATCGGCGTTAAGGTTCACCCATCCCTGGCGCAGGATCTCGTACTGGCGTCGTGCGATGTCGGGAAAGACCGGGGCGAGCTGCCAGATGACACTGGCGTCGGAAAGCACCGACGTCATTGCGGGCACTGTGAGGCCGGTCCACGCCGATCGGATGCCGATGGTGCGCCCATCGACAGAGAGGAACTCGTTTTCGAAGCCGGTCCGGAATCTGTCAAGAATCCGTTCCGTGTAGTCGGTACCGTACAGCCGATCGTGGATGGGCAGCGGCAGGATGCCGAACCCGTTGCACAGGGCGTAAATCCAGTTCGGTTCGCAGGGATAGAGCGTGAAGTCGGAGCGCTCGAAGTTACGCACCAATGCCTCGGTGAGGGAGTGGAAATCGTATTCGAACCGTCGACCACCGGGATGGTTGAAGGTCACCGATCCCTTCTTCCGAAAGTTTTCGTCCTGGTTGTTGGACATGTAGGACGCCAGTTGATAACCCAACCAGCCGGTCAGCATGATGTTGTCCTTCGGGACGGGGTCGGGGTTGTAGCGCAGGTGGCCCCACAGGCTTTCCTTCGACCAGTAGGCCCAGCAAACCCTCTCCTGCCATTTGGCGATCAGATTCCGTTGGGCCACATTGAGATAGCCGTGGAAGGCGGGGGCGTAGTCGTATTGCAGCGCCGCCAACGAAAGCGCGCATGAAGTGACTTGATAGCGGATCGAGGAGGTCTGAAACTGCTCGATCTTGTCGAAGCCGCTGAATTCGGCGACCGGCTGTAAAGCACGGTCAAGCAAGAACCGTTGTTGGGCGAGCTGGTCGGCACTGAGTTCGGGAACCTCTGGCAGCGGGGCATTCGCAGCGATGGTTCGCATCGCTGACACCACCGGACGCGGACTGGTGGCGCCGAGTTCGCGCAGCCGGGCATTGCGTTCCTCGCGGCGCGCGACGGCGTGTTGGAATCCGCGTTTCCGCATCTGCAGCACCGCGCCCAGGGCGGTGACCGCGGCGGCCGGGACGGCGGTACGGGCCAGCGGCCAGCGCACCCAACGCCGACTGCTGGCCAGCGCGGTCCCACCCCAGACGGTCAGTGGGGCGAGCACGTTGCCGGAGCCGAGCCACATTCCTAGCGAAATCAAAAACGCGGGTTGTGTGGCCGCATAAGCGAAAGGTTTTCCGGCGGAGAGGTACCCCGCCCCCGGCGCGATCAGTCCGACGCCCAGATTTGCCGCCGGCCGGCGGCCCGCTATGAACGCCAGGGCGATTCCGGCCGCGGCAATGGCACCGTAGCCAGCGACGGTGCGGCGCAGCCGAGCGGTAGTGACGGGTCCATCTGGCTGCGCCCGCTCCGGTATGAGCGCGATCGGCGGCTGTTCCTGAGTCGGTGCTGTATCGCCGGACACGACGGGGGTAGTGGTGCTCATTGGCCCTTTCCTTCGGTGGTTGCGATCCGTGCCCGTGTCGAAGCAGGCTTGGCGGCGGGCTTCGATTTGGGCTTGGGTGTGGATTGAGTTGGCGAATAGAGGCTTTCGAGTTCCTGTAGGGCGGCGCCGCAGTGAACCGCCAATCGCTGGACGTGGGGCAGGGCAGCGTGGCAAGCGGTGAAGGAGAGGTTGAGCCGGTCAACGTAGGACACGGCCACGATGTTGAGGGCCTGACCGCCATACAGGACCGTCAGGGCTTGGACTTCCCGCAAGGGTGCGCCGTCAAGGTACTTCTGCTGGCGCGGTCCCGGCACGTTGGAAATCGGGATGTTGAACATCGGTGGGATGTGCCCGCCGAGCCTAACGAACTGCTCAAGCAGAATCGGAGTGGTGGCCAACAAACTGTACGTCTCGATGGCCTCAGCACCGAGCTCGGCGAGGCGCTCTTTAGCCTGACTAGCGGCGGCGCGGATAGCGGCGAACCGTTCGCCCGGATCATCAATGTTGGTCGCAAGCGACAGCATCGCCCAACTGATCGCGTTGCCGGACTGCGGCTTTCCGTCATCGCGGCGCACCGACACGGGGATATTGGTGATGAGCGATTCGGCGGGCAGCGCGTTGATCTCGGTCAAATAGCGGCGCAGCCCGCCCGCGCATACGGCTAGCACAACGTCGTTAATCGTGCCGGCGGACTGCCGCGAGATCGATCTGAACCTCTGAAGGTCATAGGACTGGGTGGCAACGCGGCGATGCGACGTGATGGGGGTGTTGATGACCGAGCGCGGTGCGTTCCACGGTCGTGCGGAAACTCCGATCGCTGCGCGGTAAACCGCCCGTGCGCCGGCGTTGAGGAGTTTCGGAGGTCCTGCGGCAAGATCGGTCAAGGTCTGCATCACAGAGGGGGACGCGTCGCCGTTTTCCTGGCTCGGCATTTGTGCGTGACTGTTGTCGGCGATTCGGTCCGTTAGGCGGCGCGGCGGCTTGACGGCCCTCCACATCGCGGGTTCGCGGCGGACGTCAGCATCGTCGGACAGCCAGGTGTCAACCATGCCGAGCGCGGCGACGCCGTCGCATAGGGCATGGTGCATCTTGCCGAAAATCGCAAACCGGCTATCGGCCAGGCCCTCTATGACATAGGTCGACCACAGGGGGTAGTCCTTATCCAGCGCGATGCTCTGCAATTGTGAAATCAGCACGCCGAGTTCACGTTCCCCGCCAGGGGCGGGCAACGCAAGATGAAAGATGTGTCGGTCTGGGTCGATGTGTTCGACGGTCTCCCACTGCGGCCACACCCGCCCGAGCAGTGAGCTCTTCAGCCGCCGGTTATACGGCGCGACAGCGGTTGTCTGGCGGCGCATGTCATCAACGAGGCCGTGTACGAAGTCGGGTCCCGCCCCTTCGGGTGAATCGAAGATGCACAGCACTCCACCATGCATGAGGTTGGTCGGCGACTCCAGGAACAGCCAGCCCGCGTCTTGGGGACTGAGCGCGTCCATCTTGGACAGAATGTTCGGCAAAGCGATCACGGGAGGTCCTTACTGTGGCGGTGGACAAAGGGGTGTCGGCGCTTCATCATCAATGTCCCTGCAGCCGTTGGTGATAGGCTCGGCGGCTTGCTTGGTCGGAACGAGATAAGACCGCCGACTCCGCACCCAGGGCGCGGACGGCGGCTTCGCCGAGAACGCGTGGCAGGAGTCGCTGGGCGCGCAGGACAACGCCGGCGATGGGTGGAACGTAGACGCGGGGCCGGGATTTGTTGCTTTCCAAGGTGGCTACGACTGCGTCGGCGACCTGTTTGGGTTCGATGTTCTTGATGCCGCGGGGTCCTTGGACGCCGGCGGCCAATTCGGTGTTGACCGCAGCGGGCAGGATGGCCGAGATGTGAATTCCACTGCGACGGAACTCCAGTCGGGCCGCGTCGCTGAAGGTAAGTGTGGCTGCCTTGCTGGCGTTGTAGACGCCTAGGCCGGGAACGGCCGCTTCGCCCATGGTGGAGGCCATGTTGACGATGTGGCCGCGTCGGTGAGGGAGCATCAGTGCCAGAGCGCGTTTGGTGCCGTTGATCATGCCCAGCGTGTTGATCTCGAGGACACGACGGGCCAGCGCGTCAGACTGTTCCAGAAGTGGTCCGGTCGGCATTATGCCGGCGTTGTTGATGAGCACGTCCAAGGCACCGCATTCGCGTTCGACACGAGCCAGGAAGGCGCCGAATGCGTCGCCGTCGACGACGTCGAGGTTGCCGTAGGTCTCGATCGACAGTGTGCTGGCGGCGGTTTTCAACGCATCCTCGTCGATGTCGCTGAGCGCGACCCGCGCGCCTCGAGCCACCAGGGTTTCGGCGATGGTGTAACCGATGCCGCGGGCGCCACCAGTAATGGCGACGACTCGACCGGCGAGCGACGACTTCATTTTTGCGGCTCCTCGGCGTTCGAGTTGTAGAGTTCCTCGATCTCGGCGGAGTACTGCTCGGCGATGGCACGACGACGCATCTTCATGGTGGGGGTGAACTGTGGACCGCCGGGGTCCCAAATATCGGGCAGGACGCGATATCGCTTAATCTGCTCCACGCGGGACAAGGTGGCGTTGCCGGCCTGCACGCCGGCGTCGATCATCGCGCTGATTGCCGGGTGGCTGGCCAGCGCCGCGGGTGAGTTATCGGCGATCCCCGACTTCGCTGCGAACGCGGCGCAGACCAGCGGATCCAGCACGATCAGCGCCACGTTGTAGGGTCGGCCGTCTCCGACGACCATAATGCCCCCGATGAGAGGGCAGGCTGCCGAAATGGCGAGTTCAATATTGCTGGGTGACATGTTCTTTCCCGCAGCGTTGATGATCAGTTCCTTCTTGCGGTCGATGATGGTGACGTAGCCGTCGTCGTCTTGGGAGACGACGTCACCGGTGGCCAGCCAACCGTCGTCGTTGAGTACTTCGGCGGTACGCGCCGGGTCCCCCCGGTAGCCGCGCATGACGATCGGTCCTCGTAGCAGCGCTTCGCCGTCGTCGGCGATGCGCAACTCAATTCCGGGTAGTGGCCGGCCGACAGTGCCGACTTTGACCCGTTCCGGCGGGTTGGCTGTGGCGGCGCCGACTGTTTCAGACATGCCCCAGATTTCACAGACCCGCACACCCAGCGCTAGAAAGAACTCCAGCACGCTCGGGGCCAGCGCGGCCGCACCGGACATCGCCCAGCGCATCTGATCGAATCCGTACTGGCGTCGCAGTGCTGCAAAGACCTGTTGGTCGGCGCGGCGGTAGTCGTCAACCAGCTCGGTCGGCACACGCTGACCGGTCTGCTCGGCGCGGACTTTGGCCAGCCCGACGCCGAGTGCCCACTGGGCGAGCTGGACGGTCTCTGGGTCGCTTTGGGCGTGCAGCCCCATTTCAATAGCCAGCTTCAGCTTTTCCCAGATGCGAGGAACAGCGACCCACACGGTGGGCTGGACCTCGGGCAGCGCGCCGATGATGGCGCGGGCGTCAGACACACACGTGATTTGTGTGCCGTGCGTGAGTTGTCCGTAATGGCAGGACAATCGGTCGGCGATATGCGCGGAGGGCAAGTACGAGGTGATTCGGTCACCGAAGCGTAAGTCGAAAATTTCCTGGCAGGCGGCCGATTGCGCGAGCAGGTTCGAGTGGGTCAGCTCGACGCCCTTGGGTGCACCGGTGGTGCCGGAGGTGTAGATCAGGGTCAGCAGGTCACTAGGTTGCACAGTCTGCCAGGTAGCTTCAAAGTCGAAGCCCGACAGGGGCGTTGCCTCTAACACCGCCAGGGTGATGATGCCATCGAAGTCTGCGTCGACGCAGACAAGATGCTCGATGTCCGCGCGTGATCCGTCGAGTCGTTGCGCATGGTCTGCGTCGCACACAACGACGCGGGCACCGGAGTGATTCAGCAGGTACTGGATCTGCTCGGGGGAACTCGTGTTGTACATCGAGAACGGAACTGCGCCCAAATGGATGGCGGCGGTATCGACGAGGTGAAATTCGGGTCGGTTCGACATCAATAGCGCGACGGTGTCACCGTGGCCAACCCCTAGGCGGGCGAGCCCGGCGGCAATGGCTTGCACTCGCGTGGCGTACTGCCGCCAGGTGATCGAGACGCTATCTCCCGGAGTTCGTAGCGCGACCGCATCCGGATCGACGGTTGCGGTACGTTGAAACGCCGCGCACAGGGTGCGTGGATCGCTGGAAGCGGTCGGTTCCTTGGCCGTGTGGCGTCCGTGGCTCTGGTGGCTTGTATCCAACGAGGTCATAGCTCTGCCTTCGATGTAGTAGGGCCGTGATGCCCGGAGTAATGAGGAGGGGTAGTCAATCCGCGCGCCATTAGCCACGCCGAGCGGCGCGGTAGGTCGACCATCATCGAGGAAGACGCCAGCCGCTTAGGCAACCGCACGGACAGCTTGTTGTGACGAACTGCGTTCAGCACGGCGTCGGTGATTTCCTCCGGGGTGATCAGTCGGCTCACCTTGAGCCGGTACATGCGGTCGAACAGTGCCGATAATGCCGGGGAGCTGCGACCCTTCTCCATCAGTCCGGTATCTGCGACTTCTCCGATCTCGACCTTGGTCACCCCGACCGGAGTGTCCTGGAGTTCGAACGCGAGGTTGACCGTGTGGTGGGTGACGAATGCTTTGGTCGCCGCGTAGGTCGCCAGCGTCGGCGGCAGCGACACCCCTGCCATCGAGGACACATTGACCAGGTGCCCGTGCCCACGCGCCAGCATGCCGGGCAGTACCTGGCGGAACAGCTCGGCGCCGGCGAGCACGTTGAGCGCGATGATGAAATCCAGTGTCTCGGCGGTCATCTCGTTGAACCGACCGATGCACTCGTCTCCGGCATTGTTGACCAGAATGTCGACCGGGCCGTCGCGCTCAACGCGGGCAATAAGGCCGCGGAGCGCGGTAGTGTTGGTCAGGTCGCACGGGTAGGCCCGCCCACCCAGCCGGGCGGCCACTTCCTCCAGCGGGCCGCTGCCGCGGGCCACGAGCGCCACGTCGGCGCCAGCGTCGGCGAAACCCCGGGCGAGCTGCTGTCCGATGCCGCGGCTCGCGCCAGTGATGAGTACACGTTTTCCGCGAATATCCATCGGGCTCAGCTCTTTCGGGTTCGGGTGTCAGTGGCCCGATAGGCCTTGACAATCGGCGCCAGCTCCTCGGGAGTGGCGCCGTGCATGATGACGCGGTCGGCGCCGAGTTCCAGTTCACGGCGCACCCGGGCGGCGCACTGCTCGGCGGTACCGGTCGCGGCGGGCTGAAGCCACTCATCGGGGATCAATTCGGCGATCCGAGCGATTTGCGCGGCATCGGCCTTATTGTCGATCGCTTCGGTGAACGAGGCAACGAGGGGGTCAGCGCGAAACCGTTGCAGCACTTCCGGATCCCAGTGGTTTGTCTTGACCATGATGTCGCCGTAGCCCTGCAGGTAGGTCGCCAGCCGGGCGACGGTCTTCTTCATCCGCAGCTCTTCGGGTAGATGATCGCCGACTGTGGCCAGACACGACCAGACGTGCACCGCCTCGGGGTCGCGGCCGGCTTTCTCGGCGGCGTCTTTAACGGTGCGCACGCAGCGCTGCAGGGTCTCTTCCGTGAAGAAGGTATGCAGAATGACGTCGTCGAAGGCGCGGCCGCCCAACGCCAAGGTGTCGGGTCCGAACGCCACGAGCCCCAACCGGATGTCCTCATTGAAGTCTGAATCGAGTTGCAGGGCGCGAAATTTCCCAGCCGGGCCGTCGTGGGCGATGATGGTCTCGCCGCGCCACAGGCGGCGCATAATGCCCGCAAAGTCTTCCATCTGGGCGGTGGTGACCGGCGGTAGGCCGAACGCCTTGTACAGCGCAGTGACGCCGCGGCCCAATCCGAGGGTGAACCGGCCGTTGGAGAACCGGTGCATTGTGGTGGCCCACGATGCGGTTACCAGGGGATGGCGGGTGTTGTGGTTGGTAGCTGCGATTGCGACCCGCATCTCTTCGGTCACCGCAAGCGCAGCCCCGGAGAGCGAAGCGGGTTCCTTCGTGTTCCAGCGTTCGGAGATGAATCCGGTGCCCAGGCCCAGCGCTTCGCCGGCCCGCGCCTCTTCGATCAGGGTTCGCGGTCCGGTGGGTGCACCGCCAAGTAGGTAGAAACCCAACTCGTCGAGCTGTCGTTCAGTCATGAGTGTCGTTCCCTTCAGCGCCAGGAGCCGTGTTGGTGGGCGTTGTTGTAGACCTCGACAATGCGTCCGTGGACGACGCGGAACACCTCGATGCTGGCGATCTGGTCGTGGCTGCCGTCGTGGCCGGTCATGTCGCATTGGTAGACGATCGCGACGTGCTCGTCGTCGGGGTCGGCAACCACAGTGAGCAGGGTGAAGTGGATGGTGGCGTAGACGGTGTAGGCATCCTTGATCCGCTGGACGGCCTCGTCGTGGGTCAGGGTGATGACCTCGTCGACGCCGTGGCGAACGACCTGCTCGCCGAGCAGTTCCTCCGCCAGGTCGAAGCGTTGGTTGTTCCACGCCTCGTCGTTGTAGAGCCATACCACGGTGCTGGCGGTTCGCGCGGTGGTCATGACAGATCCCCCAGTGCGTCGATGTCCTCGATGGTGGCGATCGCCCGTTCAACGAGCCGCAGGCATAGCTCACGAGCGTCGAGCGGCAACAGGTCCCAGCCGCGCATGGCGATCACCGGGGCGATGAGGTAAAAGGCAACCGCCGACCGGTACTGCCGCCACGCGTCGGCCCAGGCGCACTCCGCGCCCCCGGCGTCGGTAAGTGCGCGCAGGTATTCGGTGACCAGTTCCTCGTCGCGGCCCGAGCGCTCCTCGGTTGTCAATCCCTGACTCACCAGGTAACCGACGTCTGCCAGCCCGCTTGCGCGCGCTGCGAGCTGGTAGTCGACGACCCCGATCTCCGGCCCGCGGAAGAATAAGTTGTCGGCGCGGATGTCACCGTGGATCAGCGTGCTGCGCTGGGTCAGCACATCCAGCAGGGGCCCGATGCGGGTGGCGAGGTTGGTGGCAAAATCCCCTACGACGGCAGGGATCGTTGTGCGGGCGTTCGCCTCGTAGATCGCCCAACCTTCGGCAAACAGCGGCGGCAGCACCTGCCGCGATGCGGAGTCACCCAAGCTCGGGAAAGTCTCCAAGATCCGCTGCGCCACCGCCGGCTTTGGGCGCCACGCGTGCAGCCGGGCCAGTTCGGCCAGCGTTGCCTGCGCCCGGGCGAAAGGCATTCCCCGGTAGTGGCTTTCGTTCTCCCAGCCCGCAAGGTCCTCAAGTACGAGGATGAAGTCGGTGGAATCGTGTGCCATGGCGGCGGCGTGCACCCGGGGTGCCCGGATAGGTGCCTCGAGGGCCAGGTCACGGTAGAAGGTGAGTTCTCTGACGTATCCGCCCACCACGTCCATCGCCTCGCGCACCGCTGTGTTGGTGGGTAGTTTGGCGATCACTGTGGCGGGCGTCCGGGAATCACCGCGCAGGTGCAAGCGGTAGACCTCCGAGGAAAACCCGGTGTCCACCGCTATTCGCTGGGGCCGGACATCACGCACCATCGCGGCGGGCTCCAGAGTGCCGGCGGCGTGCATTGCCTCGCTGAGCCAGGCGGCATCGATCTCTTCGACGGATCGCGGAATGGCGAGCCACGTCGTCGGGTGATTCATGTGTGATTCCTCGTGGTGTGTGTGACCGGGGTCACTGGCTTCAGACTTTACTTGTGTATCGACAAGTATGTAATGGCTTGTGGTGACCTGCGCGAAGGGAATAAATGCCTGGTGGTTGACCTAGCCTGGGCGGGTCGAGGCGATATACCGGGACGGCGGGTAGCCGAGGGCCTCGGAGCAGGGGGCCGTCTGCTATTGCTTACTCAGATCAGTGTTCGAAAAGCATTGTCGTACAATAGTTCTGGGTACAACGGCTGGCTATGCGGGGGAATTATGCAGAGGCGACCCCCCACGCCGACGAGAGCCAAATGCTCCGCACGGTGTCGAGCATTGTCTGAGTCTGCGTTGGTTCGCACCGGTTCAAGCGGTCCTGGTAAAACATGTGCATCGTCATGGACAGCAGGGTGGATACCAGCGCCGGCACGTCCTGGAAGACTGGGTGTGCGCGGCCAAGATCCCGGTCACGCAACACTTGATCGGTCAGAATCGCCGACAGACGCTCATTCCACGTTTCCCACATCGCGGCCAATTGCGCGTCGGCAGGGATCGCCTGGACCGACGCCACGAGCACGGCTTCGTGGCTCCGCCACATCTCGAGCGTGGGTTCACCGATGCGGCGCAGGTAGTCCGAGGCCGATTCTCCATCGACACGCGCGAAGGATTCGGCGCGGTCCATCAGCTCCGACCAAATCTCGGAGGTCGCTACGGCCAGCGCGGTGTATTTCGATTCGAAGTAGAAGTAAAAGCCGGACCGCCGAACGCCAGCGTGCGTGGCGATGTCGCCGACTGTCAGCTCCCCGATCGGTCGGGTCGCTAGCAGCGTGGTCAGGCTGTCAAGAAGGGCTCGTCGTTGCCGTTCCCCTTTGGTCATCGCCCGCCGGTCCCCAGCCAGGGGTTCATCGTTCGCACGCCTTGAACGGCTGAAGTCAGTTGACATCGTGTCAACTCTATCGGCGTACCGTGGCCACGTCGGCGATGCATCCTGCATGATTCGAGGTCTCATCTCAGACTTCGACCGCGCAGTAAGCCGCGTGCGATTGGCGGCGAGCCTCGTCGACAGAAGTGGTGAACTCGACGATCATCGCGGCCACCAATCCCGGGTCGTCATACATGGGGACATGTCCTACCCCAGCCAGCGCGGTGACCTTCGCATGAGGGACCAGCGCAGGGAACCGGACTCCGTAAGGGTGTTGCGGAATCAGGGCGTCCTTCTCCGGCCACCCGATCTGCACGGGACAGTCAATTGCCCCCAGTTCAGCCTCGACCTGCAGGAACGAATCCTTTAGCTCCTGGTAGACGCTGCAGCGCAGGTTGTCGCGCACGAACGCCGCAGCTTCCACGACAGAGATCCGCTCGCTGTGGGCCATGGCGCCATTGAGCAGGCACCGCCGCAGCAACGAGGGCTTCAACACGGTTTCCGCATAAGGCGCGATGGCCGAGAACACCGCGCGCGCAACGCTTAGTTTCAGGTTCAATGTGCGCAAGTGCATGCCGCCGGAGTGCCAGCCCAGCGCCGGGGACAACGCGGTGGCCGACAGAGCGCGTCCGCGCGCCGCCAACTCCAGCGACAGCCAACCGCCAAGAGAATTGCCCACCAAGTGGACTCGATCGAGTGCGGCCGCGTCGAGGTCGCGCTCAAGCTGATCGGCCAGGACGTTGACGGTGATGTCGGCGCCCGAGGGCCACGCGGACCCACGGGCATGCCCGGCGAGGCGTGCGACATAAACGCGGTGGTGGCGTTCCAGCGCCGGGGTGATCGGGACCCAATTGCGCCAGCTACCACTGAAGCCGTGAACGCAAACCAGCGGCGAGGCATCGGTCACGGCGGACTCCATGGTTTGCTCCACTCGACAAAGTTGACATGGCGTCAAAAACTATGAACACTGTGTCATATCCCAGCGGCCCACGCAAGTAGGAGATTCAATGGACACCAACGCCCGCGGCGTGAACGCCAAGCTTCCTGCACGGGCACGCGTCGTTGTAGTCGGCGCCGGAATGGCAGGCCTCGGCACGGCCATGCGCCTGCTACAGGCCGGTATCGACGATTTCGTCGTCCTAGAACGGGCCGATATTGTGGGCGGTACGTGGCGCGACAACGACTACCCCGGATGCGCGGTCGACGTGCCTTCGGCGTACTACTCCTACTCCTTTGCGCCCAAGCATGATTGGTCGCACGCGTACGCACGCCAACCCGAGTTGCTGGCCTATCTTCAACAGCTCGCCGCCGACCAGAAGATTGCCCAGCGACTCCACCTCGGATGCGCATTGACTTCGGCGGCGTGGAACGACGAGCAGCGGTGCTGGAGTATCGCGACCACCGGCGGGACTATCACCGCGCAACTGCTGGTACCCGCCGTTGGCATCCTCAACCGTGTCTCGACCCCTGACATCCCGGGATTAAAATGTTTCCAGGGCAGGCTGTTTCACACCACCGCCTGGGATCACGATTACGACTTGACGGGGCGCCGCGTTGCGGTGATCGGCACGGGATCCACTGCGGCACAGGTCATTCCCGCCATCGCACCACGAGTAGCCCATCTGACGGTGTTTCAACGTTCGGCAGGGTGGGTGATGCCGCGCGTCGACTGGAAGGTCTCGGGGTGGGAAAAGCTGCTCATGAAGAGGGTGCCGGGCCTTCATCGGGCGCGGCGTTGGCGGCAGCGTTGGCATCGCGAGATGGGGTTTCCTGCGTTGCTCAAGCCTGGGGCCCTCACCACGATCATCGAGGCGGTAGGCCGCTGGCATCTGCGCCGGCAGGTGCCCGACCGTTCGATCCGACACAAACTGACCCCAACAAGCCGGTTCGGGTGCAAGCGTCCGATCGTGTCGAGTGACTACCTGGCGAGCTTCATCCGGACCAACGTCGAATTGGTCACGGAGCGGATCACTGAAGTGCGGGCGCACTGCGTCATCACCGCCGACGGACGTAAACACTCAATCGACGCATTGGTGCTGGCGACCGGATTCAAGCCGTACGAGTGGGCCGACGCCGCAAATGTCGTAGGCCGCGACGGTGTGACGCTCGACCACGACTGGCGCGAACACGGCGCCCGGTCGTACCTCGGTGGCGCCGTTCACGGGTTCCCCAATCTGTTCTACGTCGTCGGCCCCAATACCGCGGTGTTCACCTCGATCCTGTTCGTCATCGAAAAATACATCGACCACTTCGTGGCCGCCGTCCAAGAGATGGACCGCCACAACCTTGCCGTGATCGAAGCCCGCGCCGACGCGCAGAACGAGTTCGGCGACGAGATGGATCAGCGCCTCCACGGCACCGTCTGGGCCAGTGGCTGCACCAGTTGGCTCCTTCATAAAAGTCACCACAACTCCACGCTGTGGCCTAGCAACACCAGTGAACTTGCCGGCCGCCTCAAGTATTTCGACCCTTTGGCCTACAACCTGACCGCCACCGACGGCACGCCGTCGGATCTGCCCCGCGTCCCCCACCTGCTCTGAATTGCACAGCCGAACGCCAGGGGAAAGCCATGACCAGCACGTCCAACATGAGCCGTGATCACGCCACGACGGCTGATCCGCGGCTCTCCTATGACCGTGGACCGCAGTTCCCTCCACTGCTTGAAACGACCATCGGCGCGAACCTGGCCGCCACCACCCGCTCCTACGGCGGTCACGACGCGCTCATCGATATCCCGTCTCGGCGTCGCTGGAATTACGCTGAGTTCCGCAGTGCCGTACGCCAATTCGCTACCGGATTACTTAACGCGGGCATCGGCACCGGCGACCGCGTCGGCATCTGGTCACCGAACACCCCAGAATGGACTATTGCGCAATACGCGGCCGCCGAGATCGGCGCCATACTTGTCACAATCAACCCGGCCTACCGGGAACATGAACTTGAATTCGTGCTCAACCAAGCGGGAATCGCAATGGTGCTCACCGCACGGAGCTTCAAGACGTCCGACTACGTGTCCATGCTCAGTAACGTGCGGTCCCGCTGCCCCCACCTCGAACATGTCGTGGTCATCGGGGGCCTGGACTGGGACCACTTGGCAGCCAATCAGGCCGAGGACGCAATGCTCGACACGATCGCCGCCCGTCTGACCAATACGGACCCAATCAATATCCAATATACTTCTGGCACAACGGGATTCCCTAAGGGCGCCACCCTGACTCACCGCAACATTCTCAACAACGGCTTTTTCGTGGGGGAACTGCTCGGCTACACGAGCGACGACCGGATATGCATCCCAGTGCCCTTCTACCACTGCTTCGGCATGGTGATGGGCAACCTCGCTGCAACCACCCACGGCGCCGCGATGGTCATCCCGGGACCCGGCTTCGATCCTGCGGCGACACTGACTGCGGTCCAAGCGGAACGCTGCACCGCACTATACGGAGTTCCGACCATGTTCATCTCCGAGCTCGCGCTGGACACCTTCGACAGTTTCGACCTCACCTCGCTGCGCACCGGCATCATGGCCGGATCCCCCTGCCCGGCCGAGGTCATGCGTCACGTCATCGACAGGATGCACATGTCTGAAATCTCGATCTGCTACGGCATGACTGAAACCTCACCGGTGAGCACTCAGACCCGCCGCGACGACACCATCACGCAACGCACCAATTCTGTCGGCAAACCCGGTCCACACTTGGAAGTCAAAGTCGTCGATCCCAACGGTGACGTCCTGCCGCGGGGCACCAGCGGGGAACTGTGCACGCGCGGGTACTCGGTCATGGCCGGATATTGGAATCGACCCGACGCGACCGCGGAGGTCGTAGACAGTTCGGGATGGATGCACACCGGCGACATCGGTGCAATGGACGACGACGGCTACATTGCGGTGACCGGGCGGTTCAAGGACATGATCATCCGGGGCGGTGAGAACGTCTATCCGCGCGAGATTGAAGAGTTCCTTCACACCCATCCCGACATCTCAGATGCCCAAGTGATCGGTGTTCCCGACGCCAAATACGGAGAGGAACTGATGGTCTGGATTCGGTTGAACTCTGGTGCTGACCCGCTCACCGAGGCGGATATTCAACAGTTCTGTACCGGCAAGCTCGCGCACTACAAGATTCCGCGCTACGTCCACATTGTCGACGAGTTCCCGATGACGGTCACCGGCAAAGTCCGCAAGATCGAATTGCGCGAGCACGCCAGCGTGATTTTGTTCGGCGGATCGGGCGGTCGAACGCAATAGCAGAGCCGCAGACCTTCTTAACCTCAATCGCTGTCCAGAGGCGGGGCTGTTTCGCCACTCAACGCTCAAGCCGCCAGCACGGATCTAGGAAGGACCAACATGGGCTTGCGCGGCGCGCAGCAGCCGCAAGCGAACCCAAAGCTCGACGACCACGGCGCGACTTCCATTAAGGACCCAGCGACTCATCTACGCGTAAGGACCCAGCAACTCATCTACGCGCCACTTAGAGGACCTAACTAGCTTTGGCCTTCGAACATCACACTTTTGCGTGCAGCCCCGCCGAGGCCGCCCAAATCGTGCTGAATTCGCCGCGAGCATGCCGCACAGTGTTGGAGGCATTGGCCGCCGCAGCGGACTCGGGACAACTGAACGCCGCGGCGCATGCACCGACGCTGCGCGCCGCTCAGCGCTCACTAACGTCGTTAAGGAAGGCGCGCCTTCTAGGTAACTAGTGCGAGACCTGGTCGAAGCTAGCCGAGCGCCCGTCCGCCCTACCGGCAGCGACCGGAATGTCCCAGGCGTGCCTGTGAGCGAACCCTCCACGTCGTCCCACTCAACTCTGCGATACACACAATGCCGTTGTGTCACGTCATGTTTCGCCATGTATCAACCCGTGGCGAGACTTGACGGTACCTCATTGTGACGCAGCAAAACTCACCAAGAAAATACTTGACCTGTTGTCTGCCCCGGTCGGACAAAACCGAGCTGCGGACACATTCGTTACCGACGCTAATGTTCCCAAAAGTGTTCCCAACGGGCATGAAAATGGCCCCCAGGCTTGCGCCTGGGGGCCATTTTCGCTGGTAGCGGGGACAGGATTCGAACCTGCGACCTCTGGGTTATGAGCCCAGCGAGCTACCGAGCTGCTCCACCCCGCGTCGGTAAACGCAAGGTTACCCAACGCGTGGCAACCTCTCCAAATCGCCTCTTGACCAGCGCCGATACCGAGTGCTGTACGAAATTCCGTTGCAACCGCCGCCGCAGGGGGAATACCGTCCGTGCATCCCACCCATCGGATCCAGGAGACCGTCATGCCCGAACAGCTCGGGCCCAAGCTGCTCAACTTCGCCACCGACATCGCCGGCAACACCGTCGAGCAGGCGAAGGTCACCGCGTCGATGCCCTTCGTGCACCCGCACGTCTCACTGATGCCTGACGCCCACCTGGGCAAGGGCTCGGCAGTCGGGACCGTCATTCCCACCCGGGGCGCGGTCATCCCGGCGGCGGTCGGCGTCGACATCGGCTGCGGCATGGTCGCGGCCAAGACCCGGTTCACCGAGCGGGATCTGGCGGCGAAGTTCGCGGGCGACTACCGCTCCCAGCTACCGGCGCTCAGGCAGCTCATCGAGGACGCGATCCCGCTGTCCCCCGGCAACTACAACAAGAACCTGCAACGGTTTTCGTTCACCGCGCGCAAGCACGACGAGTTGCTCAAGCTGCAGCAAGACCTCGACGTCGACCTGTCGCACAGCCCGAAGTGGATGCAGCAGTTGGGTTCTCTGGGCGGCGGCAACCACTTCATCGAGCTGTGCCTGGACACCGACGACACGGTCTGGCTGTTCCTGCACAGCGGTTCCCGCGGCGTCGGCAACAAGATCGCGCAGCGGCACATCAAGATCGCCCTGGACCAGTGCACGGCCGATCCACAGGTCAGGCTGCCGAATCGCGACCTGGCCTACCTGCAGGAAGGCACACCCGAATTCGACCGGTACATCAAGGATCTGAAGTGGGCGCAGCGCTTCGCCTACCTGAACCGGGCCGAGATGATGGACCGGTTCATCCACGTGTTCGCGTCATGGATGGGTGCACAGGCCCAGCGCGTGGCGATCGAGACGATCAACACTCACCACAACTACACGGTTCCGACCACCATCGAGGGTGAGACGGTCTGGTTGACCCGTAAGGGCGCGATCGACGCCACTGAAGGCAAACTGGGCATCATTCCCGGCTCGATGGGCACCCGGTCCTACATTGTGCGGGGCAAGGGAAACCCTGACGGGCTGTGGTCGGCTCCGCACGGGGCCGGCCGCCGGTTCAGCAGGACGAAGGCCAAGGAGTTGTTCAGCGAGCAGGATCTGGCCGCCGCGATGCGCGGGATCGAGTACCGACACGGCAAGGAGTGGATCGACGAGATCCCGCAGGCCTACAAGGACATCGATCAGGTCATGGTCGGCGCCGCATCACTGGTCGAAGTGGTGACCTCGCTGCGGCAGATCATGAACGTCAAGGGGACCTGAGCCGTCGCATCGTCAGCAGTTCCCGGTGCCGGTCGTCCAGATAGGGAATGCCGATCCCGTATTCCTCCCACCGGGCTGCGACGATCGACTCCAGCTCCGGGTCGATCGTGTTGAGCGCCGGATAATGCCGCCCGCCCCACTCCGGCCTCGGTTCGAAATCCCAACTGCGGGTGGCGTCGACGAGCACCCGGGTCCACTCCCCTCCGCCGGAGTTCGACTTCTGCGGCGGAGTGGAGGGATCCAGCGGTGAGCCGAGAGTGGGCCCGTAGCAGGCGATGTCGCCGAGGCCTGCGTTCACCCGGTAGGCCAGGGCCCAGTCCAGCGCAGCGGGATCGTGAATGTCGATGTCCTGCTCGACGACCATGACGTGCTTGTAGAACCACACCGATCCGCCGCTCCCCCACAGCGCCGCGGCGACCTGCTGCGCATGACCCCTATAGGTCTTGTGGATCTGCACCACGATGTTGGTGCCATTGGACACCGGTGACATCCATACGCCGGTGATACCGCCAATTCCACTCGTCTCCAACAAATTCCACGCGATTGCCGAGCGGGCGTAGTTGACCATGGCATCTTCGTTCAACAGGCCCGGCCGAATGCCTTCGGGCGTGCCCCGCAACACCGGGTGCGTTGCGGTGGGTGATCCTGGTGACCCGCAGCACGGGTGCGGGCGCGGGATGCCCGTCGAGGTAGCCCGGATATTCCGCGAACGGGCCTTCGTCCATGAAGGTGGCGGGGTCGGGATCAATGAATCCTTCGACGACGATCTCGGCGCTGGCGGGCACATGCAACGGCACTGTTTCACACGCCACCAAGTCGACCGGTCGGCCCAGCAGAGCGCCCATCATGTCCCACTCGCAGACGTCCTTCGGGAAGGGACTGCCGGCGCAGAACGCCAACACGTCGTGCCAACCGTAGACGACGGCCACCGGCATCGGCTCCGGCTTGTACTGTTGCGCATGCCCACCCCAACCCTGACTGGGCACCATCAACTTGGCGATCTTGTCGCGGCCGACGATCATCCCCCGATACACACCGATGTTGTCGCGCCCGGTCACCCTGTCCCCGGTGACCACGCCACAGAACGTGTCGATGTATCTCCCCCCGTCGGCCGCATGCCATTTCGGGGCGGGAAACTGCCACAGGTCGATGTCGTCGCCGGTCACGATGTTCTCCTTGACCGGACCCGCGTCGACAATGCGCGGCGGGATCGGTTGTCGGAAAGCGCCTTTCAGGTGACGGACGATCGCAGCGTCGCTGGTGTCCTCCGGCAGTCCCAGCATCAGCTGGATCTGACGACGGCTGCCGATCCCCGACGTCAACAGTTTGGTGCACCGGGTGTCCTCATGGCCCGCGATGTTCTCGAACAGCAACGCCGGTCCACCAAGCGAGAGATTGGCGCGGGTGATCGCGCCGATCTCCTCGTTCCAGTCCACCCGTGCGACGACACGACGCAACTGGCCGGCGGCTTCGAGGGTGGCCAGCCAGCTACGCAGATCGGGGCTCGTGTCGCTCATGGTTCGTGTGGTCCTTCCAGCGCTTGATCAGGTCGTGTTCGATCCCGAGTTGGTCGACGACGCGGCCGACGAGGTAGTCGGTCATCTCCTCGACCGATGCGGGCCGCGCGTAGTAGGACACCGTCGGCGGAAAAACGACCGCACCGGCGCGTGTCAGGAAGAGCATGTTCTCCAAATGAATTGCGCTCAGCGGTGCCTCTCGAGCCACCAACACCAGCCTGCGTCGTTCCTTCAGCGCGACGTCGGCGGCACGAGTGATCAGGTTGTCGCTGTAGCCGATTCGGATGGCGCTCAGCGTTTTCATGCTGCACGGGCAGATAACCATGCCATCCGTGCGGAACGACCCACTGGAGATGCCGGCGGCGAGATCGCGGGCACTGTAACTGTGCGAGGCAAGCCTGCGGACGTCGTTGACGCTGCGATCCGTTTCGAGCTTGATGGTTGCGCGCGCCCAGTCACTCAGGATCAGGTGCGTCTCGACCCCCAACTCTCCCAGCACTTCCAGGAGACGAACCCCGATCGGGGCGCCGGTCGCGCCGGTCATTGCGACTACGAGGCGCATGATCGCACCTCCTCACGCCGGCTCAACCCGACGAGGATGAGTACCACGGAGGTGAAGAATGCGTACCGCATGCCACGAAAGCCGAAAAGTACGACCCGTTCCTGGCCGCGGCTCCCGGAATCACCCTGCGACAGAATCGGATTGGCGGCAGCGGTGCCCATCGCCGCTCCGAGCGTGGTGAACAGCCAGTTGCCGTAGGTGCCGTAGAGCAACGTCCACCGCGCGACTCTCGCCGCCGGACCAACCAGCCCCACACGGCCCCAGCCGGCACCGAGAGCGACCAGGAAGGTGCCGTTCATCACCCCTTCGAGGTGTGCGGACAACGCCATGCGCATGTTGGTGAAGCGCCGCTCCTGCGTGCCGGTCACCAGTCCGATCAGGAACAGAAAGATGCCGTGCCGAATCAGTGCACGGTCGGTTACGGCGTCTCGATCTCGGCTTTGAGTAGCCATGCTTCCTTCTCCAGGTCGTCGATGATGGCGTGCAGCAGATCCGCGGTCGTCGGGTCCGCGTCGTCGACGTCGTCGTGTACGGCACGCAAGGTGGCGACGACGGCGTAGATCCGGGTGGTGATGACCGCGACCGTGTCGGTGACGTGGACCAGTCCCGGCGGTGCGGCGGGCACGGTGGTACTTGCGACGACGGTGTCGGATCGACCGTCGGGAACCGCATTCAGGGCGCGCATCCGTTCGGCGATCGTGTCACTGGCCTCGCGCGCGACGTCGACGAGGCTGTCGAGTTGCAGATGCAGATCCCGAAAGTTCGTTCCGACGACGTTCCAGTGCGCCTGCTTGCCCTGCAGGTGCAACTCGATCAGGTCGACGAGCACCTTCTGCAGGTTGGCGAATAAGTTGGCGGGCGCCTGGAAAGCCTTGACGTCGCGTGCATTACGCCGATTGGCCGATACCGATGTGGTCATCGTTGATCCTTTCGTCTTGCCGCGTTGCGGGCCACAGCGGCTGCGGCACTTCGATACCCAACGGTGCGTCCCAGTGGTTTCGCGACGAAACCTCATGCACCGGACGACGATTGGCGGCCACGCCCCACCTGCCCCGCGGATAGCCGAGGGCCAGCATCGCCGACATGGTCCAGCCTTCCTCGACAGGCACGCCGAGCATCTCGTTCACCCGGTCGGCGAAGTTGCGCAGCACCATCGTCATGACTCCGCCGACCCCCTCGGCGCGGGCGGCCAGCAGGGCACTCCAGATGGCGGGAAAGATGTTGGCGCCGCCGAGATCGTCGATCGCGAAGACGAAAAGCAGCAGTGGAATGTCTTCGAAGTGGTCGGCGAGATAGTCTCCTGAACCTTTGATCCGGCGCATCGTTTCGGCATGGTCGGCCAGGTCCGCGCCGGGCGCCGGCGCCACCATAGGCCCCGTCCCGGTGCTGAACTTCTCGTATTCGATCGCGCGGGCCTGCCGGAACAGACGGGCGAACTCGGCCTTGAGTCCCGGATCGTCGACTGCCACGAAGTGCCAGCGCTGGGTGTTACCGCCGTTGGGGGCGCGGACCGCCGCGTCCAGGATGCGGGCCTGGGTGTCCAGCGGGATGGGATCCGGCCGCAACCGCCGCATCATCCTGGTGGTGTAGAGCGCTTCGTAGATGTCCATCACTCGGCCCACCCGTTGCCCAGGATGGTGTCGACGAAGTTCTCCCGCTGGAACGTCGGGTCGAAGTGCGCCAGCACGTCGTCGTTCATGGTGCCGAAGGTGCTGTCGGGCCGGTGCTTCATGCCGTCGTTGAAGGCGGCGATGATCCGGTTCTTGAAGTCCGGCCGAGGGTGTGCCGCGGTGACCGCGTCCAGCGCCTCGGGCGCCAGGTCATCGCGACCCATACCCAGCACGTCGGTCTCGACACCGGCTGTGACCAATGCGATTTCGGGGTCCAGGAACTCCGGCACTCCCGGCGTGGTGTGCAAAGCGATGCCCAGCCACACCTTTCGGGCATCGGCAGGGTCGTAGCCGCGCTCCAGCAGGAAGTCGCGCGCGGCGTTGGCGCCGTCGACTTCGAAGCGCAGCATGGAGGAGCGGTAGCGCTCGGTCAGGCCGATGTCGTGGAACATCGCCCCCACGTACAGCAATTCGAGGTCGGGTTGCAGGCCCCGCCGGTGCCCCTGCAGGGCGCCGAAGAGAAACACCCGACGGGAGTGGTCGAAGAGCAGATCGTCTTCAGTGGCGCGGATGTAGTCGGTGACCTCGCGGACCAATGGCGTGTCCGGAATGGCGATGCCGGCAATGGTTTCGATCGATTGAGTGTTCATGCGGTCAGTCTGCGGCGATCGGCCCCTGCCCATGGGTAGTCGATTGAGCCGTCTTTCCCACAGAAACCGACACGGCCACAATGGACGGATGGGGGCTCGCGTGATCGTGATCGTCGTCTTCGACGACGTGACCATGCTGGACGTTGCCGGGGCCGGTGAAGTGTTCGCCGAAGCCAACCGCGCCGGCGCCGACTACCAGCTGAAGATCGCATCGCTGGATGGCCGCGATGTCACGACGTCAATCGGAACCCGGTTAGGCGTGACCGATGCCATCTCGTCAATCGAGGCCGCGGACACCGTGTTCGTCGCCGGCAGCGACGACCTGCCGCGGCGGCCGGTCGACCCCGCGCTGGTCAAGGCGATCAGGTCGATTGCCGGCCGGACCCGGCGCCTGGCCTCCATCTGCACGGGCTCATTCATCCTCGCGCAAGCCGGACTGCTGCAGGGCCGGCGCGCCACCACGCACTGGAACGAAGTCCGGTTGTTCACCCGGGCCTACCCTGACATCACGGTCGAGCCGGACGCGATCTTCGTCCGCGACGGTGAGGTTTTCACCTCCGCCGGGGTGTCGTCGGGCATCGATCTGGCGCTGGCTCTGGTCGAAATGGATTACGGCACAGAGCTGGTCCGCGCCGTGGCCCGGTGGTTGGTGGTCTATCTCAAGCGCGCGGGCGGCCAGTCACAGTTCTCGGTGCTGGTCGAGGCGGATCCGCCGCCGGAGTCTCCGCTGCGCAAGGTCACCGCCGCGATCTCGGCCAACCCGGCGGACGACCACAGCGTCAATACCCTTGCGACGCGGGCCTCGTTGAGCACCCGGCAGCTCACCCGGCTGTTCCAGTCCGAGCTCGGCACGACGCCGGCCCGCTACGTCGAGATGGTACGAATCGACGCCGCGCGTGCCGCGCTCGATGCGGGGCGCACGGTGGCCGAGACGGCGCGGCTGGCGGGATTCGGCAGCCCCGAGAGCCTGCGTCGAGTATTCGTCGACCACCTCGGCGTGTCACCGAAGGCCTACCGCGAGAGGTTCCGCACCGCGGCGCGGGGCTGACCCCCCAGCGAGGGCGCGCAAAATGCCACCGATCACGGCGTGTCGACGGCAAAACGCGGGCGCTCGTGGCCAAGAGTGAGCGGCCGCGGCGCGCAGCCGCTACTTCGTGTTGTTGAACTTCGTGATCGCCTCGTCGAGCCGCTGCAGCGCCGACCCGTAGCCGGCGAAGTCACCCTTCTTCTGCGCATCCCTGGCCGCACCGATCGCGGCTTGGATCTCTTGCAGCACAGCAGCTTTCGCAGGGGATAGAGCCGTCGATGCGTCGGGAGGCGGCGGCAGCGCCGCAGTGGGAGGTGGCGTCCCCGGCCCAGTGGCCGGGGGCGGCGGATTGGCCGGCGGCGCGGCCGGCACCCCGGCATCGGTGGGCTGGATGCCCGTCGCGGCGGCACCGGCGCCCGGGCCGAACAAAGCCGTCAGCGCGTCGCCCACGGTGGGCCCGTAACCGATCTTGTCGTTGTACATCATTGCCACGCGGATCAGCCGCGGATACGACGACGCCGCATCACTGGCACCCGGCGAGGCATAGACGGGCTCGACATACAACAGACCACCCTGGCCCACCGGGAGGGTGAGCAGATTGCCCCAGCGGATCCGGTTCTGGTTGTCGCGACCGATCACGCCGAGGTCCTGCGACACTGCCGGGTCAGTGGTAATCGCGTTGTTGGCCAGCTTCGGCCCGTTCACCTGACCCGGGATGGTCAGCACCGTTATCTTGCCGTAGGTGGCGGGATCGGAACTGGCACTGATGTAGGCGGCCAGATAGTCACGCTTGAATCTGTTCATCGCGCTGGTCAGCTGATACGACGCCGAATTGTCGTTCTTGGCAATGTTTTTCGCCACGATGTAGTACGGCGGTTGGTAGCTGCTGGCGGTCGGGTTCGGGTCCAGCGGCACGTCCCAGAAGTCCGACGTGGAGAAGAACGTCACCGGGTCGTTGACGTGGTACTTGGCCAGCAGCATGCGCTGCACCTTGAACAGGTCCTCGGGATAACGCAGGTGCTCGGCGAGCTCGGGGCTGATGTCGCTCTTGGGCTTTACCGTGCCGGGGAAAACCTGCATCCACGCCCTGAGCACCGGATCGTTCTCGTCCTGCTGATACAGCGTGACAGTGCCGTCGTAGGCATCCACGGTGGCCTTCACCGAGTTGCGGATATAGGAGACCCGCTTGTCGGGAGCCAGCCTGTTGAACGCCACCTCGGTCGAGTCCGCCGTCGCCGAGGACAGCGACGTCAGTTCGGAGTACGGATAGTTGTCCAGCGTGGTGTAGCCGTCGATGATCCACACCATCCGCTTATTCACGATCGCCGGGTACACCGCGCTGTCGGTGGTCAGCCACGGCGCCACCGCCTCCACCCGCTGCGCCGGGTCGCGGTTGAACAGGATTCGGCTGTTGGATCCGATCACGTTGGAGAACAAGAAGTTTCGCTCGGCGAACTTCGCGGCGAACACGCTGCGGGAGATCCAGCTGCCGATCGGCACGCCGCCAGCCCCGGTATAGGTGTAGTTCTTGGTTTCGGTGCTGGTCTCGTAATCGTATTCGCGGTCGGCGCCGGTCTTGCCGACGATCGCGTAGTCGGCGGCCGCGTTGGCGATCACCGGTCCGAAGTAGACGCGCGGCTGGTCCAGCGGCGCCGGGCCGTCGGACACGATGCTGCCGTTGGCTCCGACGACGTTGACCAGGAACTGGGGGTAGCCGCCGTTCTGGTTCGGGTCGTTGGCGATGCCGCGCACGGTGTTGGCCGGCGAGGCGATGAAGCCGTTGCCGTGGGTGTAGACGGTGTGCCGGTTGATCCAGTCGCGCTGGTTGTCGATCAACCGGTCCGGGTTGAGCTCCCGGGCGGCCACCACGAAGTCGCGCAGATTGCCGCCGCGGTCCTGATAGCGGTCGATGGACAGCTGGTCGGGGAAATAGTAGAAGTTCTTGCCCTGCTGGAACTGGGTGAACGCCGGGCTGACGATGGTCGGGTCCAGCAGCCGGATATTCGCGGTGGTCGCGCGGTCGGCCGCCACCTGCTGCGCGGTCGCCTGGCCATCACCGGTGTAGTTGCGGTAGGTCACCACGTCCGGCGTCAACCCGTAGGCCTGGCGGGTGGCGGCGATACTTCGGCTGATGTATTCGCTTTCCTTCTGCGCCGCATTGGGTTTGACGCTGATCTGCTCGACGATCATGGGCCAGCCCGCCCCCACGATCAGCGACGAGAGCAGCAAGAGCACCAGGCCGATCGCCGGGATCCGCAAGTCGCGCAGAGTAATCGCGGAGAACACCGCGGCCGCGCAGATCAGCGCGATCGCCATCAGAATCAGCTTGGCCGGCAGCACCGCGTTGATGTCGGTGTACCCGGCTCCGGTGAACGGCTTGCCGCCCCGGGTGTGCGACAACAACTCGTAGCGATCCAGCCAGTACGCAACGGCCTTGAGCACCACCAGAACACCGACCAGGCTGACCAACTGGATACGCGCCGAGCGGCTCAACGCTCCGGCCCGTCCCGACAGCCTGATCCCACCGAACAGATAGTGCGACACCAGGTTGGCCACCAACGCCAGGAACACCGCCACGAACAGGTAGCTGAGCACCAACCGGTAGAACGGCAACTCGAACGCGTAGAAGCCGAGGTCCTTGCCGAACTGAGGATCGGCGATGCCGAAGTCGCCACCGTGCAGGAACAGCTGAATGCGCACCCAGTAGCTCTGCGCCACCATGCCGGCCAGCACGCCGATGGCCGTCGGGATCCCGATGCCCACCAGCCGCAGCCGGCTCATCACCACCGCGCGATAGCGCGCGACCGGGTCGTTGTCGTTGCTCGGCACAAACACCGGTCGGGTGCGGTAGGCCAGCGCGAGCCCGGCGAACACGATGCCGCCGACCAGCAGGCCGGCCACCAGGAACACCACGATGCGCGTGACCAGCACGGTGGTGAACACCGAGCGGTAGCCGAGCTCACCGAACCACAGCCAGTCGACGTACGCGTCGATCAGCCGGGGGCCGGCCAGCAACAGCACGATCACACCCAGTGCGATCAGAATCAGAATCCGGCTACGCCGAGTCAACTTCGGCATCCTTGCGGCGGGCCGCATTCCCACTAGCTACGCTCCCTGCTTCGTTTTCCCGATGGCCACAACTGTACGCAAACGGCCGCGATGGCAGCTCGGCTAGCAGCTCGGAGTCGCGCCCCCCGACGTCATCGCGTGCAGGGCGTCCACCGCGGAACCGAGCGTTTCCACCTTCACCAGCTTCAGCCCGGACGGGATGTCGGACATCGCCTCATAGCAGTTCTTGGCGGGTACCAGGAACACCGAGGCGCCGGCCGCGCGCGCCGCGGCCATCTTGTGGGTGATTCCGCCGATGGGGCCTACCTTGCCGTCGACGGTGATCGTGCCGGTGCCGGCGACGAACGTCGAACCCGCCAGGTCACCGGTGGTGAGCTTGTCCACCACGGCGAGGCTGAACATCAGCCCGGCCGAGGGGCCACCAATGTTGGCCAGGTTGAAGTCGACGGTGAAGGGCGCCCACGGTGCGTCGAGCACCGCGACGCCCATGAATCCGTAATCGCGGTCCTTGTTGGTTCCCAGGGTGATCTCGGCGATGCCGGCCGGTTCGTTCTTGCGGCGATAGTCGATGGTCACCACCTGGCCGGGCTTGGTTTTCTTCAGCAGCGAGGTGAACTGCTCGACGTTGGCCACCGGCGTGCGGTCGACCGCGTCGATGGCGTCGCCGGGCTTCAGCTTGCCGGCCGACGGGCCAGGGTCGGTGACCGAGGCGACGGTGACGGCTTCCGGATACTTCAGGTAACCCAGGGCGGCGTATTGGGCGCTGTCTTCGGAGGTCTTGAAATCGGCGTTGTTGGCTTGGTCGACCTCGTCGCGTGATTTGCCGGGGGGATAGATCAAGTCACGCGGCACCAGCTGCTCCTGACCCGAGATCCACAGGCTCATCGCTTCGCCCAGGGTGAGGTCGTCGCGCTGCGAGACCGTCGTCATGTTCAGGTGACCGGTCGTCGGGTGCGTCTGGGTGCCCTCGATCTGCACGACCTGCTTGCCGTCGACCTCCCCGAGGGTGTCGAATGTCGGACCCGGGCCCAGGGACACGAACGGCACCGTCACCACCGCAAGCAGCACCCCGAAGACCACGATCGGCACGAGCGCGACCATCAAGGTCAAAATCCGCCTGTTCACGCCGCTTACCCTAACCGGCACCGCCGCGGCGACGTTCAGCTGAGAGCGTGACGGTGCCTCGCGCTTTCCGTCGGTGCGGGCAGTACGGTTGACCGTATGGCTGACCTGCCTTTCGGCTTCTCCGGTGGAGATGACCCCGACCGCGAGAAGCGCGAGAAGAACGATCCCAATGCCGGCGCAGGCAACAACCCCTTCGGCTTCGGCGGCGATTTCGACATGGCCAACCTCGGCCAGCTGTTCACCCGCCTGGGCGAGATGTTCGGTGGTGTGGGCAGCGCGATGAGTTCGGGCAAGGACGCCGGCCCGGTGAACTACGACCTGGCCCGCCAGGTTGCCACGAGTTCGATCGGGTTCGTCGCACCGATCCCCGCCACCACCAACTCGGCGATCGGCGATGCGGTTCATCTGGCCGAGACGTGGCTGAACGGCGCGACGGCACTACCCGAGGGCACTACCAAGGCGGTCGGCTGGAGCCCGTCGGACTGGGTTGAGAACACCTTGGGTACCTGGAAGCGGCTGTGCGATCCGATGGCCCAGCAGATCTCGTCCGTGTGGGCGCAATCGCTGCCGGAAGAGGCCAAGAGCATGGCCGGCCCGCTGCTGCAGATGATGTCCCAGATGGGCGGCATCGCATTCGGCTCTCAGCTCGGCCAGGCATTGGGCCGGCTGTCAAAAGAGGTGCTGACGTCCACCGACATCGGTCTCCCGCTCGGCCCCAAAGGGGTCGCCGCGCTCCTGCCGGACGCGGTGGAATCCTTCGCGCAGGGCCTTGAGCAGCCGCGCAGCGAGATCATGACCTTCCTGGCGGCCCGGGAGGCCGCGCACCACCGCCTGTTCAGCCACGTTCCGTGGCTGTCCAGCCAGTTGTTGGGGGCCGTCGAGGCTTACGCCGCGGGCATGCAGATCGACATGACCGGCATCGAGGAGCTGGCCCGCGATTTCAATCCGGCATCGCTCGCCGATCCGGCCGCCATGGAGCAGCTGCTGAGCCAGGGCGTCTTCGAACCGAAGGCGACACCCGCGCAGACACAGGCGCTGGAACGGCTCGAGACGCTGCTCGCCCTGATCGAGGGCTGGGTGCAGACGGTGGTGACCGCCGCACTGGGTGAGCGGCTGCCCGGGGAGGCGGCGCTGAGCGAGACGCTGCGCCGGCGCCGGGCCAGCGGCGGCCCCGCCGAGCAGACGTTCGCGACCCTGGTCGGGCTGGAGCTGCGGCCGCGCAAACTGCGCGAGGCCGCTGCGTTGTGGCAGCGGCTGACGGAGGCCGCGGGCATGGACGCGCGCGACGCCGTCTGGCAGCACCCCGACCTGCTGCCCGGGTCCGACGACCTCGACGACCCCGCGGCGTTCATCGACCGCGTGATCGGTGGCGACACCAGCGGGATCGACGAGGCCCTTTCCGACCTGAACGCCGAACTCGACGATCCGGGTCCCGCGGATAACTGAGCCGAGGGCCCCTGTGGATAACTGAGCGAGGCGTTGCCGCCTGGCGTGCCACAGTTGCTGGTCATGCCGTCCCTGTATGCGCTCGATCCGGCGATGCCGGTGCTGTTACGGCCCGACGGTGTGGTGCAGGTGGGCTGGGATCCCCGTCGCGCGGTGCTGGTCCGGCCTCCCGGTGAGCTGAGCGCGCCGAGTCTGGCCGCGTTACTGCGGTCCATGCGATCGCCGGTGTCGCTGACCGAACTGCAGCGCCAGGCCGGTGCCGACCTCACGGATCTGGTCACGGGGCTGGTCGAGGCGGGCGTGGCCACCCGCGGGGAGGGCACCCCGACCGGGCGGGCGGCTTCCGTCCGGGTTCACGGCCGGGGCCCGCTATCTGACCTGCTGGTACAGGCCCTGCGCTCCTCGGGCGTCCGGACCGGGCACAGCAGCCGGCCCCACGCCATGGTCACCACCGCCACCGCCGACCTGGTGGTGTTGACAGACTTCCTGGTGGCCGATCCGCGCGTGGTCCGGGACCTGCACAACGCAGGTGTCCCGCACCTTCCGGTTCGGGTCCGCGACGGCACCGGCCTGGTGGGGCCGCTGGTCTTGCCCGGGATGACCAGCTGCCTGGGCTGCGCTGACTTGCACCGGCGCGACCGCGACGCGGCGTGGCCGGCCATCGCAGCTCAGCTGCGCGACACCATCGGGGTCGCCGATCGCGCCACCATGCTGGCGACCGCTGCGCTGGCACTCAGCCAGGTCAATCAGGTGATCGCCGCGGTGCGCGGGCAGCGGCCCGATCCCCCGGCGGCGCTCAACGCCACGTTGGAGTTCGACCTACGGGCGAGCACGATCATGGCCCGGCCGTGGACCCGGCATCCGCTGTGTGCCTGCTAGCCGAGGCGACCCTGCTCCGGAACGCTCGTGGAGATCGACGCATATGCCCGGCCCAGGGCGTCCAGTACGTGCTCGTCGAGGGTGCGCTCGTTGCGGTGCTTGTCCAACGTCTCGATGATCGCTCGGAACAAGGCGTCGGCGGCGTCGTGCTGCGCTTGTTTGGCTGCCATGGCTGTTGCGGTCCACCCTCCGGACGTGAGTTCGATGCGTCGCACGGATGCGCGACCCGAAGAGACTACATATCTGAAAAGAACAACGATTCAATTCAATGCAGACGATGCGCGGGCCGTCGTGGATGATGGGGTATGTGTCAGACATCAAGCGCGGCCGCGCAGCCCGCAACGCAAAGCTAGCCAGCCTGCCGGTCGGCATGGCCGGCCGGGCGGCTCTCGGGTTCGGCAAGCGGCTGACCGGTAAGTCCAAGGACGAGGTCAACGCAGAGCTGATGGAGAAGGCGGCCAACCAGCTGTTCACCGTCCTGGGCGAGCTGAAGGGCGGCGCGATGAAGGTCGGGCAGGCGCTGTCAGTCATGGAGGCGGCCATTCCCGAGCAGTTCGGTGAGCCGTACCGCGAAGCGCTGACCAAGCTGCAGAAGGACGCGCCGCCGCTGCCCGCCGCCAAGGTGCACCGGGTTCTCGACGCGCAATTGGGCACCAAGTGGCGGGAACGCTTCGCTTCCTTCAACGACACCCCCGTCGCCTCGGCGAGCATCGGCCAGGTCCACAAGGCCATCTGGTCCGACGGGCGCGAGGTGGCCGTCAAGATCCAGTACCCGGGCGCCGACGAGGCACTGCGCGCCGACCTCAAGACGATGCAGCGCATGGTCGGGGTGTTCAAGCAGCTGTCCCCCGGCGCCGACGTGCAGGGCGTGGTCGACGAGCTGATCGAACGCACCGAAATGGAGCTGGACTACCGCCTGGAAGCCGACAACCAGCGCAGGTTCGCCAAGGCGTACGAGGGCCACCCCCACTTCGCGGTGCCGCACGTGGTGGCCAGTGCGCCGAAGGTGGTGATCCAGGAATGGATCGACGGTAAGCACATGGCCGAGATCATCCGGCACGGCTCCCGCGAGGAACGTGACCTGATCGGCATTCGGCTGCTGGAACTGACCTTCGACGCGCCCCGTCGGCTGGAGATGCTGCATGGTGACGCCCACCCGGGCAACTTCATGTTGTTGCCCGACGGGCGGATGGGAGTCATCGACTTCGGCGCCGTCGCGCCGTTGCCCGGCGGCTACCCCATCGAGCTCGGCATGACCATCCGGTTGGCCCGCGACAAGAACTACGACCTGTTGTTGCCGACCATGGAGAAGGTCGGATTCATTCAGAAGGGTCAG
This sequence comes from Mycobacterium gordonae, assembly GCF_002101675.1. Lineage (GTDB taxonomy): Bacteria > Actinomycetota > Actinomycetes > Mycobacteriales > Mycobacteriaceae > Mycobacterium > Mycobacterium gordonae. The sequence goes on from NZ_LQOY01000032.1 coordinate 40,415, forward strand.
CAGGTGTCGGTCCGCGAGATCGACGAGATGCTGCGCCAGTACGTCGAACCGATCGAGGTCGAGGAGTTCCACTACACCCGCAAGTGGCTGCAGCGGATGACGGTCAGCCAGTTCGACCGCTCGGTGGCCCAGATCAAGACGGCCCGGCAGATGGATCTGCCGCCCAAGCTGGCGATCCCGATGCGGGTGATCGCATCGGTGGCCGCGATCCTGTGCCAGCTGGATGCGACGGTGCCGATCAAGGCTTTGTCGGAGGAGCTGATTCCCGGCTTCGCCGAGCCGGACGCTGTAGTGGTGTAGACGCCCGTCAGGCGGCCTCTTTACGAGGCCGCCCTCGGGGACGCTTACGACCGACAACCGAGCCCCGCTCGAAGATCTCGCCGCCCCACACACCCCACGGCTCGGCACGCTCCAGAGCCGCGGCCAGGCACTGGCGCCGCACCGGACAGTGCACGCAGAGCGTCTTGGCGCGTTCGAGGTCGGCCGGGGTTTCGGCAAACCATAGGTCGGGATCGCCGGCATGACACGGCAGGGCCGGCTGGGTCGGTCTAGGGACTGTCGAGGCCGACATGTCCTTTCACCTGCTTCCTGGTCGGTTGGCTGTCCTTTTGCGTTGATCCGGACCAGGGAAGTTGTCTGTTGAGACAACAATGGCCACGGATCGACTAGGGGTCCGTGGCCATAGGGCGAAAAGCGTTTACGTCTCTACGTTGAGCCTCACGGACGCTCCAGTCACGGCGGCGACACGGTGCTTCACCGCTGCCGCCGGGCTAGCGGCGGCATGGCGGGTGGCGGTGCGTACGCCGTACCAATCCATCGAAATCATCGCTGGCCACCCTCCTTCCAAATGCGCTACCAGCAGCGGGCAAAATGCGGTTACGAGACTAAACCGTACCAGCCGTGATCGGCAACCGATTTTCTGACCTGCGGATATGCCGCTTTCAATTGGCTTGGCGGACCAGCTCGAGCACCTCGGGTCCGTACTGTTCGAGCTTGCGGGCCCCGATGCCGGGGATGGCGATCAGCGACGCGTTGTCGGTGGGCCGCAGCTCCGCGATCGCGATCAGGGTGTTGTCGCTGAACACGATGTAGGCCGGCACGTTCTGTTCTTTGGCGGCTGCCAGACGCCAGTCTTTGAGCTGTAGTAGCAGCTCCTCGTCGACGTCCCCGGCGCAGGTTTCACACCGCCGCAACATGATGGCCGCCGGTGTTGACAGGTCTTTGTTGCAGACCCTGCAGCGCGCCGGACCCTTATTGCGCCGCGACTTCCCGGGTGCGGCCTCGACCCGGGTCTGCGGGGCGATGCCGTTGAGGAACCGGGACGGCTTGCGGCTCTGCCGGCCACCCTGGGACCGCGCCAGCGCCCAACTCAGCGCTAAATGCTCTCTGGCCCTGGTGACTCCGACGTAGAGCAGTCGGCGTTCCTCCTCGACCGGCTCGCTGTCGGGCCCGTGCGCCAGGGCGTGTGAGATGGGCAGCGTGCCGTCGGCCAGACCGACCAGGAACACCGCGTCCCACTCCAGACCCTTGGCGGCGTGCAGGGAAGCCAGCGTGACGCCCTGCACCACCGGTGGGTGGCGGGAATCGGCCCGCAGGCGCAACTCGGCCACCAACCCGGGCAGCTCCAGTCCGGGACGCTGCGCCACTTCGTCATCGACCAGTTCGGCCAGCGCGGTCAGGGCTTCCCAGCGTTCGCGGGCCTTGGTGCCGGCGGGCGGCTCCGTCGTGAGCCCGAGTGGTTCCAGGACGCCGCGAACGACGTCGGCCAAGGCGCCCTCGGCACCGCGGTCCGCCGCGCGTTGCAGCGCCAGCAAGGCCTGCTTGATTTCCTGGCGGTTGAAAAAGCCCTCTCCGCCGCGGACCTGGTAGGCGATGCCCGCCTCGGTCAACGCCTCCTCATAGACCTCGGACTGCGCGTTGACCCGGTAGAGGATCGCGATTTCCGATGGCGCCGTGCCGTTTTCGATCAGCTGCGCGATGGAGGCGGCCACCGCGGCGGCCTCGGTGTGCTCGTCGGGATGCTCGCGGAAGGACGGCGCCGGTCCCGGCTCGCGCTGACCGATCAGCTGCAGTTTGCTGCCCGCCACCCGGCCGCGGGCCGCGGCGATCACCTGGTTGGCCAGCGAGACGACCTGCGGAGTGGAGCGGTAGTCGCGTTCCAGCCGGACCACGGTGGCGTCGGGGAAGCGCCGCGAGAAGTCCAGCAGAAAGCGGGGCGAGGCGCCGGTGAACGAGTAGATGGTCTGATTCGCGTCGCCGACGACGGTCAGATCGTCGCGGTCGCCCAGCCAGGCCGAGAGCACCCGCTGCTGCAACGGGGTGACGTCCTGATACTCGTCGACCACGAAGCAGCGGTACCGGTCCCGGAATTCGGCGGCCACCGCGGCGTCGTTCTCGATCGCCGCGGCGGTGTGCAGCAGCAGGTCGTCGAAATCGAGCAGCGTGACGTCCTCGTCACGGACCTTGAGTGCCTCGTAGGCCGTGTAGACGGCCACCACCTTCTCGGCGTCCAGCGGAATGTCCCGGCCGGCGCCCGCCACCGCCCCCGCGTACTGCTCCGGGGTGATCAGTGACGCCTTGGCCCACTCGATCTCCCCGGCCAGGTCGCGCACGTCGTCGGTGGAGACGTTGAACCGGCAGCGGCTGGCCGCGCGGGCAACGACGGCGAACTTGGTGTCCAGCAGCTCCCAGCGGGTGTTGCCGACCACCCGGGGCCAGAAGTAGCGCAGCTGGCGGTGCGCGGCGGCGTGGAAGGTGAGGGCCTGTACCGTGCCGACGCGCGAGTCGTTGCGCGCCGCCGCGTCCAGCGCGCGCAGCCGGGAGCGCATCTCTCCCGCCGCACGCTGGGTGAAGGTGACCGCCAGCACCTGCCCCGCAGCGACGTGTCCGCCGGCGACCAGCTGGGCGATGCGGTGCGTGATGGTGCGCGTCTTGCCGGTTCCGGCACCGGCCAGGACGCAGACCGGGCCGCGCGGGGCCAGCACGGCTTCGCGCTGCTCGTCGTCCAGCCCCGCGATAAGGGGATCGGCCATCACCGGCATGCCGTCCATCTTGGCAGTGCCTGCCGACAAACCGGGCGTGGCTCGTCGCTCGGCGGGCCGAGCCTGGAATGGATCGCCACCGGGCTAGGTTATCCAGTCATGACTAACGCTGCGCTGACCATGTACACCACCAGCTGGTGTGGCTACTGCTTCCGGCTCAAGACGGCGCTCAAGGCCCAGGGCATCGCCTACGACGAAGTCGACATCGAACAGGATTCCGCGGCAGCCGATTTCGTCAGCTCCGTCAATGGGGGCAACCGGACCGTGCCGACGGTGAAGTTCGCCGACGGGTCGACGATGACCAATCCGAGCGCAAGTGAGGTCAAGGCGAAGCTCGCCGGCTGACCGCGGCGCCGACACGGAAGCGCGATTGGTGCCCACTCCCGAGTCCGGTCGCCCCTACGATAAGGACTATGGCAGCGGCGCTGGTGGGGCGGGCGATTGTCGTCGTGCTGTGTGCGCTCGCCGCGCTGACCGGCTGCTCACAGCGCAGCAACACCCCGGCAGCTCCGAGCACTTCGGCGAGCACGGGAGTCGACGCGCTGATCGTCAGCGTGGAAGACGTGCGGCGCATCGCCAACTACGAAGAACTCACCACCCATGCCCACGCGAACCTGAACCATCCGCCGGCCGGTGACGTCAACGCACCCGGGCCCTGCCGGGCTGCGGGCACCAGCGATCTCACCTTCGCCGCCGGCTGGACGGAGTTCCGCAGCGCCGGCTACAGCGGAGTGACCGACGACCTCGACCCGGGTGGCCGCACCATGAAGGATTCGGTCAGTCAGGCCGTCGCGATCTACCCCGACGCCCAGGCAGCCCGGTCCGCCCTCGACCAGCTGGAAGCCTCACTGAATGCTTGCCTGGCATTGAACGACCCGAAGTACGGCTTCAAGCTGGACAAGCCGGATCCGCTGAGCCTGCGGATCACCGACAATGGGTGGAGTCACCAGTATCGGGCCCGCAAGTCGGTGTTGATGTCGGTCGGCGTGCTGGGCATCGAACCGGCCGAGCGGATTGCCAGCACGATCCTGGACAACATCTGCGACCGGATCAAGTAGCGGTCATCAGTCCCCGGCCGCCCACGATTCTATGATCACCCGGGCGATCGAAATCGACCCCGGCAGAAGCAGTTTGGACTCGGATCCGCTGGACCAGTCGCCGGCGTCGAGTGCCGCCCGGATCTCGTCGCGGGTGAACCAGGCCGCTTCGGCGATCTCGCCGTCGTTGAACGAGAAGGGCTCGTCCGGGTCGCCCAGGGCGTGGAACCCGACCATCAGCGAGCGCGGGAACGGCCAGGGCTGGCTGCCGAGGTAGCGCACGTCGCGCACGGTCAGGCCGATTTCCTCACGAATCTCCCGGGCAACACAGACTTCGAACGACTCGCCGGCCTCGACGAAGCCGGCCAGCAGGGAGAACATCCGTTGCGGCCAGACCGTCTGCCTGGCCAGCACCGCACGGTCGCCGCCGTCGTGGACCAGGCAGATGACCGCCGGGTCGATGCGGGGAAACTCTTCGTGGCCGGTGAGCGGGTTGACGCGCGCCCAGCCGGCGCGCGCGGGTTTGGTGGGTGTGCCGTCGACCGGGCTGAATCGGGCGCTGTCGTGCCAGTTCAACAGAGCCAACGCCGAGGACACCAGCTGGCTGCTGGTGTCGTCGATGATGCGTCCGAGCCTGCGCAGATCCAGCACCTCGACTTCCCCGTCGTCAGGGGGCTGCAGCGGGCCCCGGATCGCCCAGACGTGGCGCCCGGCATCGATGCGGCCCAGGAACACCGCTTCGGCGGGTGGTTTGTCGCCCAGCGCGGCCGCCGGGCCGAGCACTACTTTGCCGCCGGCGGCCAGCACCTGGTTGCGGGAATCGACGCGCAGCAGAGCGGCGTCGGGCCAGCCGGCCGCGGCGGCGTCGATGTCGGTGCGCAGCTGGTCGGCGCGGTCGGCGCCGACCCGGGACAACAGCGGAACGTCACGCAGCCGAAAGTCCACGTAGTTGCCTATCGTTCGTCTGCGATGTGCCGGACGAAGAGCAGCCGGTCGCCTGCCTCGATGGCGTCCACCTCGGGCGCACCGATGCGCAGCAACTGCCCAGCGCGGACCACGCCGAGCACGATGTCGCGCAGATGCCGCGGGGATCCGCCCACCTCGGACTGCTCCACCTCCCGCTCGGCGATGGCCAGACCCTGGTCCGGAGTGAGCAGGTCCTCGATCATCTGCACGACGCTGGGGGTGGTGGTGGCCAGGCCGAGCAGCCGGCCCGCGGTCTCGGAGGACACCACCACCGAGTTGGCGCCGGATTGCTGCAGCAGATGCTGGTTCTCGGCCTCACGGATGGAGGCGACGATCTTGGCCTTGGGCGAAATCTCCCGCGCCGTCAGGGTGACGAGCACCGCGGTGTCGTCCCGGTTGGCGGCGACGATGATCGAGGCGGCGTGCTGGGCGCCGGACAGCCGCAATACGTCGGATTTCGTGGCGTCGCCGTGCACGGTGACCAGTCCTGCTGATGCGGCCCGCTCCAGGGCGGCCCGGTCGGTGTCGACTACGACGATTTCGCCGGGGGGCACCTCGTCGCTGAGCATGGCGCTGATCGCCGTCTTGCCCTTGGTCCCGTAGCCGATGACGACGGTGTGGTTGCGCACTCTGTTCCTCCAACGCTGGATCTTGAACGCCTGCCGCGATGTTTCGGTGACGACCTCGAGCGTCGTGCCGACGAGCAAGATCAGGAATGCGATACGCAGCGGAGTGATGATCAGGACGTTCGTCGCGCGGGCGAATTCCGAGACTGGCGTGATGTCGCCGTAGCCGGTCGTCGACAGCGTCACCGCCGAGTAATACAGGCAGTCCAGGAACGTCAGGCTGTCGCCCTGCGAATCGTGATAGCCGTCGCGGTCCAGGTAGACGGTGACGGCGCCGACCAACAGCGCCACCAGGGCGATGCTCACCCGGCGGGAGATGATGCGGGCGGGACTGGCATGACCTTGGGGGATGCGCAGCACGCCGACGAGGGCGTAGCTGGGCTGAACGGTCAGCCTCTCATCCAGACGCCGCAGCCGCCGCCAGCTCCCTTTCGCCACGGAAGTCATGTAACCACGATCAGGCGATGGTGGGGCGACCGGAGTCGACCAGCAGCATGCTCAACTCGTCGGCATCAGCGAGCTCATCAGGCACGACGGTGGTCCCGCTGCGCACGTAGTAGAAGGCGGTGCGCACCGACGATTCCGGGCAGCCGTGCAGGGCGGCCCACGCCAACCGGTAGACCGCCAGTTGGACGGCGGCGTGGCGCCTGGCCTCCACACCGCGCGGCGGCTCACCGGTCTTCCAGTCCACGACGGTGACTCCGCCGTCCGCGTCGGCGAATACCGCGTCGATGCGCCCGCGCACCACGGTGTCGCCGATCGGCATCTCGAACGGCACCTCGACCGCGATCGGGGTGCGGGCCGCCCACGGCGATGCGGCGAATGCCTGCTGCAGCGTGGCCAACTCTTGCGGGTCGCCCGCATCGGAGTCCGCCGCGCCAGGCAGGTCCCCCAGGTCGAACAGCAATTCGACCCCGTAGAACTGCTGCACCCACGAGTGAAAAGCGTTGCCCAGCAACGCGTGTGGGTCCGGCCGGGTGGGAAGCCGATAGATCAGCCGCTGCGCCGCCGCTTCGGCGTCACGCGCCAGCTCCACCAGGCCGCTGACCGACAGCTGGCTCGGCAAGGCGCGCTGCGGCGGCTGGGCCGCCCGAGCGCGCTCGGCCAGCAGCGCGTCGACGTCGGCCACCCAGCCTTCGACGTCGGCGGTGGTCTGCGTCTCGGTTGACTTGGCGGTTATGACCAGCGCGGCTCCGCGCTCGACATCTGCCCGCCGCCGCGACAACGGGTCGACCGGCCAGACCGCTTCGATCACGTTGTCCTGCAGCGGGTTCCGCTCACCGTCAGCGGGCGGCGGCGCCCAGTGCTCGACGATCCCGCACGGCCGGCCGGACCGCCCGGACTCGTCGATGACATCCTTGAGTTCACACAGGAATTCCGATGGGCCGCGCGGCTTGATGCCGGTGGCTCCCCAGTGGTGCCCGGATACCAGCAGGGTGTCCTCGGCCCGGGTGACGCCTACATAAAGCAGTCGGCGCTCCTCGTCGACCCGTCGCTGATCGAGCTGGGCGCGATGCTCAGAAATCTTGTCCGACAATTGCTTTCGGTTGGTGACAGCCGAAGTGTCCAGGACCGGGATGCCGAGCGCGCCGGTCGCGGCGCGATCGCCGCGCAGCAGCGGCGGCAGCTCTCCGGCGTCGGTCAGCCAGCTGCTTCGAGATGCGTTCGAGGGGAAGGTACCGCCTGACAGGTGCGCCACCGCCACCACCTGCCACTCCAGGCCCTTGGCCGCGTGCACCGTGAGCACCTGGACGCGGTCGCGTGCCACGATCGGCTGCGCGGGTGTCAAACCGTTCTCCACTTCCGCGGCGACGTCCAGATACGCGAGCAGGCCGGCCACCGAGGCCTTGGCTGCAACGCCGGCTCGCTCGGCATAACCGAGGACCTCATCGGCGAAGGCGTCGAGATGTTCGGCGCCGGACCACTGCCCGGTGGCGGTGGCGCGTACCTCGCAATCGACCCCCAGTACGCGGCGCACCTCGGCGACCAGGTCTGGCAGCGAGTAGCCCAGATGCCCACGTAGCGCTGTCAGTTCGGCGGCCAACGCTGCGATCCGCTGGTATCCAACTGTCGAATAGCGGTCGGCGGGGCCGGGGTCGGAGATGGCGTCGGCCAGGCAGGCACAGTCGGCGTCGGGGCCGGCCGTTTGGGCGATCGCCTCGGCCGAGAGCGGTTCGGCGGTCCGGGCCGCACCGCCGTCGAGTTCCTGGGCGCGCCGCCACAGCGCGGCGATGTCGCGACCGCCGAGGCGCCAGCGCGGACCGCTGAGCACCCGCATCGCAGCGGCACCGGCCATGGGGTCGGCGACCAGGCGCAGCATGGCCACCACATCGGCAACCTCGGGAACAGACAACAGGCCGGCCAGACCGACGACTTCCACCGGAATCCCTCGCGCCCGCAGCGCGTCGGCGATGGGGGCGGCGTCGGCGTTGCGGCGGACCAGGACCGCGGCCGTAGGCGGCGCGACCCCCTCGTCACAGGCCGCGCGGTAGTGCTCCTGGAGGTGGTCGGCGATCCAGTCGCGCTCGGCCGCCACGTCGGGTAACAGCGCGCAGCGAACCGTGCCCGGCTGCGCGTCTGGGCGCGGCCGCAACGGCCGCACGGCGACCGAGCGCCGTCGCGCCTCGGCGGATACGGCGTTGGCCAGGTGCAACGTGCTGGGCGGGTTGCGCCAGCTGGTCCGCAGTTCCAAGGTGGGCGCCGGGGAGCCGTCGGCCAGCGGGAAGTCGGTGGTGAACCGCGGCAGGTTGGTCGCCGAGGCGCCGCGCCAGCCGTAGATCGACTGGATGGGGTCGCCGACCGCGGTCAATGCCAGCTCGTCGTCGACGCCGCCGCCGAACAGCGACGACAAGGCGATGCGCTGCGAGTGCCCGGTGTCCTGGTACTCGTCGAGCAGCACCACCCGGTAGCGGCTACGCAGTTCCTGCCCCACCTGCGGAAAACTTGCCGCCAGCCTGGCCGCGGACGCCATTTGCATGCCGAAGTCCATCACCTTCGCGGTGCACATGCGTTCGGCCAGCGCATCCAGCAGCGGCACCAGTTCGGCGCGCTGCGTCTGGGTCGCCAGCATGCGCAGCAGCGATTGGTTGGGACCTCGATCGCCCTGCCGGGGTCCGGCGGGCAGGGTGTGCACCAGCCTCTCCAACTCCAGATGGGTGTCGCGGAGCTGGTCGGTGCTGACCAGGTGCTCGGTGAGCTGGCCCCACAACCGGAGCAGCAGGGCGGTGACGGCGGCCGGAGTCTTGTCCGTGTCGAGCCGGCCCGGGTAGCCGTTGACCACGTCGAATGCCAGCTGCCACAGCTCGGTCTCGGTGAGTAACCGGGTGTCTGGTTCCACGGGCAGCAGCAGGCCGTACTCCCGTAGTAGCGAACCGGCGAAGGCGTGGTAGGTGCTGACCGTCGGTGCACCGTCGTCCGACCCCACACCCACCCCCGACAGCCGGGCCAGCCGCGAGCGCACCCGGCGCAACAGTTGTCCGGCGGCCTTGCGGGTGAAGGTCAAGCCGAGCACCTGGCCGGGTTCGGCGTAACCGTTGGCGACCAGCCACACCACCCGTGCGGCCATGGTCTCCGTCTTGCCGGCCCCGGCTCCCGCGATGACGACGAGCGGGCCCGGCGGCGCGGCGATCACCGCCGCCTGTTCCTCGGTGGGCGGGAAAACGCCCAGCGCGGTGGCCAATTCAGCGGGACTGTAGCGCGGGCTCACGAGGCGGACCCGTCGTGGGCGGGGCAGGACGGTCGCAGCGGGCAGTGCGAACAGCCGTCGTTGCGCCGGGCGACGAACTGCGGACCGGCCGTCGCCTCGGCGGCCTGCCGGATGACTTCGCGCCACTGCTCCCGGGCCTGGGGGGTGAGCGGATCCTGTTCGCGTTGAGCGGCACCGGCCGCCCCGGTCTTGCCGGGATAGACCAACCGGGCTCCGCCTGGCTCATCACCGGCTGCGATCAGGCCTTCGGAGACGGCCAGCTGATACATGGCCAACTGGGCGTGCTGCTGGGCGTCGTCCTTGCTGATCGGGCTTTTTCCCGTCTTGACGTCGACGATCACCAACCGGCCGGCGGCGTCGCGTTCCAGCCGGTCGACACGGCCGCGCAGCCGGACCTGGCCCCCGTCGCTGCGCGCCGTTTCCAGGACTCCGTCGACGGCGATTTCGACGCCGACCTCGGTCAGCTCGGTGCGCGTCTGCGCGCGCCACTCGATGAATGCCGCAATCATCGCCCGGTGCCGGGTGAGTTCGTTGGCCGAGTGCCACTCGGCGGCGAACGGCAGGTGCTGCCAGGCCCGGTCCAGCTCGGCCAGTAGCTGGGTTTCCGTCTCGCCGGGTTCGGCGATGAGTGCGTGGATCACCGAACCGATGGCCGAGCGCAGCTCCCGTGGGTTGGTTCCGCCGTGCCGTTCGGCCAGCCAGCGCAGCGGGCAGTCAGTGAGCGTCTGCAGGGTGGACGGCGTCAGCGTGACCAAGTCGTCGCTGTCGCACAACGGAGCGCTGGTGCTGACCGGGACCAAACCGTGCCAGACGCGCGGATCAGCGCCCGCTACCCCGGCCTCGACCAAGCGGGCCAATTGTGTTGCGGCACAGACGCGAACCGGTTCCTCGACCGCGCCGTCGGGTGCGCACACCACCGACCGCAACCGGCCCACCACCGCCGCGGCAGACAGCACGCGCGGCGCGCAAACGGGTTGTGTCGCAACGGTTTCCTCACCGGCGAACTGTGCGATATCGAAGAAGAACGGCGACGGCAGCGCAGCCTCCCCGCAGCTACCGCCGGCGTCGCTGTCGATCGCCGTCACCAATAACTTCCGCCTGGCTCGGCCCATTGCGGCAACCAGCAACCGACGCTCCTCGGCCAGCAGCGGCGCGCGGACCGAGGCGTCACCGCCAACCCCGTCGAGTTCGTCGAGCAGTCGCTGGGTGGCCAGCACGCCGCCGCGCGGAACTGTGTTGGGCCACAATCCGTCCTGTAGCCCGGCTATGACCACCACGTCCCATTCCTGTCCCAGCGCCGCGTGCGCACTGAGCACCCTGACCTGCTGGGGGGCGGGGCCCGAATCACGGCTAACGGGCGGCAGTTGCAGCGCCTCGACGTGCTCGACGAGTCCACGCAGGGACGCTCCTGAGGTGCGCGCGACGTAGGCGTCGGTGACGTCGAACAGGGCGGTCACGACTTCGAGGTCCCGGGTGGCCTGGGCGCCCGCGGGGCCGCCGCGCTCGATAGTCGCCAGCCAGCGCTTCTGCAGGCCGCTGCGGTGCCACGCCGCCCACAGGGTGTAGCGCGGGTCTTGGCCGTCGCGGTGACAGCGGGCGGCAGCGGCCAGCACCGCACGTACCCGTCTCAGCGCACCGGACTGCGGCCCGGACAGCGGCTCGTCGCCGGTCAGCACCTCCACCAGCAGGCCGGCAAAAGCGTCCGGCCGGCCGCGCTGCAGGGTCCTGCGCAGCTGCCGCAGTGAGACCGGGTCGACCCGGCCGATCGGCCCGGACAGCAACGCCAGGGCCTGGTTGCCGTCGAGGCCGTCGGACGTGGCGGAAAGGACGGTGAGCAACGTGCGGGCCACCGGCTCCTCGGACAGCGACCCGCCGATTGCGGGTATCGCGACCGGGACGCCGGCGGCGGCGAGGGCGCGGGGCAGCCTGGCGCCGGCACGCGGCACCGATCGGACGATCACCGCCATCTGCGACCACGGCACGCCCTCGACGAGATGCGCGCGTCGTAGGGCGTCGGCGATCAACGCCGTCTCGGCATGCGCCGAGGCGGCCAGCCGCGCCGTGACGACTCCTTCGTCGCTCCCGGTGCCCTCGATGCATCGGCCGGCGCTAGTGGCGGGAAGTCGGCCGGCGATGCCGCTGACTGCGCGGGCAACGGCAGGCGCGCAGCGATGCGACGTCGTAAGCGTCACCGCGGGACCGTCGACGTCGAGCAATCCGGCTGATTCGCCGCCCCGAAAGCCGAAGACAGCCTGGTTGGGGTCGCCGGCGATCAGCGCGGTTTCGGCGCCCGACGCCAGGACCCGGACCAGTTGCGCCGCCTGCGGATCGAGCTGCTGGGCGTCGTCGACCAGAAGCAGCCGGACCCGGGCGCGTTCGGCGGCCAGCAATTCCGGGTCGACCGCCAGGGTTTCCAATGTCGCGCCGACCAGCTCGGCGGCGGCCAGTGCCGGCGCCGTCGCCTGCGGCGCCGCCGTGCCGACCGCCGCGCGCAGCAGCATCACCTGCTCATACTGTCGGGCGAACTGACCGGCCGCGGCCCACTCCTGACGGTTGCAGCGACGGCCCAGCCGCTCCAGTTGCTGGGGGTCCAGACCGCGCTCTGCACAGCGCGCCAACAAGTTTCGCAATTCATTGGCGAACCCGGTGGTGCGCAGCGCCGGCAGCAGGTGCTCGGGCCACCGATTGCCGTCCTCGGCGTCGCCGGCCAGCAGCTCCCGGATGATGGCGTCTTGTTCGGCGCTGGTGAGCAGCCGCGGCGGCGGGTCGCCGGCCCGTTCGGCGGCCCTGCGCAGCACCGCGTAGGCGTAGCTGTGCAGCGTGCGCACCAACGGCTCGCGCACTGCTCCCGCCCTACTCGATCCCAGCAATGCCCGGGTCAGAGCGCTGCGTTCGCGCAACCCCATACGGCCCGAACTACTCAGCAGCAGAACCGATTCCGGCGCGACACCCGCTGCGATGTGTGCGATCGCGGCCTCGACCAGCAAGGTGCTCTTGCCGGTGCCCGGGCCGCCCAGGATGCGCACCTGTCCGCGCACCCCGCGCTGCAACACCTCGCGCGTTTGGGGATCCCACTGCATCGGCATGACCGCATGCAATCACCAGCCTCCGACAAGTTGCCGCGACCAGGCCCGATACCGACTGGCATCATCGAAGCGTGACCCTTCATGTGCACCGCTTCGGCCCGTCCGGCCCGATCCAGATGCTGGCGTTGCACGGCTTGACCGGCCACGGGCAGCGCTGGCAGCACTTCGCGGACTACGTGTCCGAGATCGCGGTGGCTGCACCCGACCTGATCGGGCATGGCCGCTCATCGTGGGCCGCGCCGTGGACCATCGACGCCAACGTCGCCGCGCTGGCAGCGCTGCTCGAGGCGCAGGCCGAGGCGCCGGTGCTGGTGGTGGGCCATTCCTTCGGCTGCGCGGTGGCGATGCACCTGGCGGCGGCCCGGTCGGACCTGGTTTCGTCGTTGCTGCTGCTGGATCCCGCAATCGGGTTGGACGGGCAATGGATGGCAGAGATCGCCGAGGCGATGTTCGCCTCCCCGGACTACGCCGAACGGGCCGAGGCGCGCCAGGAGAAGGGCGGCGGAGTGTGGGCCGACGTGGATCCGGCGGTGCTCGATGCCGATGTCGACGAACACCTGGTGCAGCTGCCCAACGGGCGCTACGGCTGGCGGATCAGCTTGCCCGCGATGATGTCCTATTGGAGTGAGCTGGCACGCGAGGCGGTGTTGCCGCCGGCGGGGGTGCCGACGACGCTGGTGCGTGCGACATGGACGTCGCCGCCCTATGTCAGCGACGAGCTGATCGCGGGACTGCGGGAACGGCTGGGTGACGATTTCGAGCTGCTGGATTACGAATGCGATCACATGGTGCCGCACGCCAAACCCGATGACGTTGCCGCATTGGTCCGTAAGCGCCTTCAGACGGTCTGACAGTGGCGGCGGTGACAGACGAGCAGATCGAGCGGGTGCGCTCGCTGGTGGCGGCCATCCCATCGGGTCGGGTGTCCACCTACGGTGACATCGCTTCTGCGGCAGGACTTTCCAGCCCGCGCATCGTCGGCTGGATCATGCGCACCGACTCCGCGGACCTGCCCTGGCACCGCGTGATCACCGCATCGGGACGCCCCGCCGCGCATCTGACCACCCGCCAGCTCGAGCTGCTGCGCGCGGAGGGCGTGCTGTCGACCGACGGGCGGATCGCGCTGAGCGAGGTCCGCCACGAATTCGAGGACTAGAGAATCATCCGGACCATGGCCGCGGTGCGCGCCAGACCCGGAAACGCCTCGGCGGTGGACCGCGGGTGCAGCGCGTGTACCGCCAGGCGGAACATTAACGCGCGCAACAACATTTGCGACCACTCGGGCAACGCGCTCCACCGTTCGATGAGGCCGTCGTCGGCCTCACCCCACGACAGTGCGTCGACCACCACCACACCGGCCGCCCACGATGCGGGTCGCCAGTAGGGGGTGATGTCGGTGATGCCCGGTGGTGCGGTGCCTGCGAAAAGTACGGTGCCGTAGAGGTCTCCGTGCACCAGTTGGTTAGGGCTGCGGGTCGGCTTGCGAAGTGTCGCAAGCTGATTGATCAACTCGACGGATCGCTGCGCGTCCGCGGACGACGGGGCGGTCCGCGCGTCGGGAGGGACCGATTGCAGCGGTCGTTCCTCCCAGGCGGCGCGGTCGGCGGCAATGAAGACGTCGACGTCGGCCCACGGCGAGGTGGGCCCCTGGGTGAGGAATCGGGGGCGCTCGAGTTTGCCGGTGGCCTCGTGCAGACGAACGGCGGCCGACACGACTTCGTCGTGGCGAGCTTCCGGGGCGCCTGCGACGAACGTGTCGGCCCGCCAGCCGGACACCACGTAGCGCCCGTCGGTGGAACGGACCGGCCGGGCCAGGCGGACACCGTCGACGAACAACGTCTCCCGCACCCGCGCCGACCACGTCGCGCGGGCATTGTCGGCCACCATCGACAACACCACTTCACCGCATCGCCAGCCGCCTTCCCAGGCGGCTCCCAGAGGCGCGGGCTGGACGCCGGTCAAACCGAACGCCGCCATTACATGCTCGGGCGGCGGCTCGACAGTCACAGCGGTCAGCCTAATCGAGGGCCAAGTCGCGTCGGAACGACGCGCTGAGAGCGCGACGGGCGAGGTGGATTCAGTTGAGCCGGCACCGGCTGTCGGGGCGAGGGCGAGGGGCCCGTTTTCGGTTCCCGTGCCCGCGTTGCCGCCATTGCCGCCGGTTACGCCGTTTGCGCCGGCGCCGCGTCACCGTAAAGCCATCCGCTAGTCGAAATAGCATCTGCGGGCCGACCGCCGGTTGTGCGTCGAGGACTGCCAAATCGATCCATGGGTCCATGCCGGTTCCTGCGTTTCTTGCAAATACCCGGTGCGCAACGCCTCCGGAGCGGCTGATGACGTGCGCTGGACCGCCTAGTACACGACCATGTCGGGCTCGATCTGCCTGGCCCACGCGACGATCCCGCCCTGCAGATGCACCGCATCGGAGAACCCGGCCTGCTTTACCGCGGCCAGCGCCTCCGCCGACCGCACCCCGCTCTTGCAGTAGAGCACCGTCGGACGGTCCTGTGGCAACTGCGCCAAACCCTCACCAGAGACGATCTGCCCCTTCGGCACCAACTGCGCCCCGTCGATGTGCACGATGTCCCACTCCACCTGCTCGCGGACGTCGATCAGCGCCAGCTTCTTGCCGGCATCCAGCATCGCGCGCAGCTCCTGCGGCGTGATGGTCGATCCGCTGGTCGCCGCGGCGGCATCCTCGGACACCGCGCCACAGAACTGTTCGTAGTCGATCAGCTCGGTGATCTTGGGCGTCGACGGGTCTTTGCGGATCCGGATGGTGCGGTAGCTCATTTCCAGCGCGTCGTAGATCATCAACCGGCCTAGCAGGGTCTCGCCGATCCCGGTGATCAGCTTGATCGCCTCGGTCCCCATGACCGATGCGATGGAGGCACAGATGATGCCCAGCACACCGCCCTCGGCGCATGACGGGACCATGCCCGGCGGCGGCGGCTCCGGGTACAGGTCCCGGTAATTCAGTCCCAGCCCGTAGGGTGCGTCCTCCCAGAAAACCGAGGCCTGGCCCTCGAATCGGTAGATCGAGCCCCATACGTAGGGCTTGCCGGCCAGCACCGCGGCGTCGTTGACCAGATACCGGGTGGCGAAGTTGTCGGTGCCGTCCAGGATCAGGTCGTACTGGCTGAACAGCTCGACCGCGTTGTCGGCCTCGAGCCGGAACTCATGCAGACGCACCTCGATCAGGGGATTGATCGCCACGATCGAGTCGCGCGCCGATTGCGCCTTGGAGCGTCCGACATCGGCCGTGCCGTGGATGATCTGTCGCTGCAGGTTGGACTCGTCGACCACGTCGAAGTCAACGATTCCGATGGTGCCGACTCCGGCGGCCGCCAGATACAGCAACGTCGGCGATCCGAGTCCCCCGGCGCCGATCACCAGCACGCGGGCCTTCTTCAGCCGCTTCTGCCCGTCCATCCCCAGGTCGGGAATGATCAGGTGGCGGCTGTAGCGGGCCACCTCCTCACGGCTGAGCGTGGCGGCGGGTTCGACAAGCGGCGGCAACGATGGCGTCACATCACTGAGGTTAGGCGATCCAGCCACTCGCGAGCAGACGCAAATGCACCAATTTCGGAGCGAAAACGGGTGCTTTTGCGTCTGCTCGCGCCAACTAGGCGATTGGATACGGCCAGGGATTAAACCGGCACGTCTTGCCGTCGGCCTTGACCTGATCGGGATCGAACTTGGCCCCGTCGTCATTGGACGTGGAGAACGTCTGCTGCATCATCACCGGCGCCAGAGCACCTTGCTGATCGCACGGCTCGTGCTTCACATAGCCGATGGCGTGACCCACTTCGTGGTTGATCACATACTGCCGGTAAGAACCGATGTCGCCCTCGAACGGAACGGCTCCGCGGATCCAGCGCGCCTCGTTGATGAAAACCCGCGACTGCCGATCTGATCCGAAAGACGGGTTGTAGCAGGACGTTTCAAGCCGGAACTCATAGCCGCAGCCCTCGCGCACCGAAACCGGTGATACCAGCGAGACGCGGAAGTCCGGTTTGCTCGCACTGGTTGCGTCGATCCGGACAAACGCGAACTGCGGGTTGTGGGTCCAGCCCTTGGGATTGTCCAGGGTCATGTCGACCATCTGCGCGAACGCGTTGTCGCCGCCGTACATGTTCGGATCGATGCCGTTCTCGATCTCGATGGTGTAGCGGAACACCTTGCCGGTGCCCTGACCGACCTGCGGGGTGCCACCCGGGATGACGCGGTAGGTCTTGTCCCCCGCCTCGGTGTAGGGCCCGCCCTCGGGCAGCGTGCCCGCCGGCAGGTTCGCGTCGAACGCGACGAGCCCGCGTGGCGGCGTGTCGATGATCGACGTGCCCACCGCGCCGATGGTGGGCGGCTCCTTGTGAATCGCGTGCGCCGCCGGCTTGGGCGTGCTGGTCCCGGTCACCGTCTGGTAGACGACGATCAGGGTGAGCACCGTCAGCAGGGGCAGCGCGTAGGCCCGCCAGCCGTAGGTGGACACGAACCGCCCCAGCCAGGTTTGCTTGCGCCATTGGCGCGGCCGGTCCCGATCCGCGCGCACCCTCCCGGCGCTCTGTCCGAGTGGGTCACGCTGGGCGCGCAGCGGCTCCCGCCGGTCGTCACGCAGCACTGGCGCGCGACCGGTACCGCGGGGCGGCCACTGGGACGTCATTTCCCCAGGATGGCACAGCAACTGCGGGCAACCGGCCCTGGCGCGCCCGAAAAACGCGCCGGCCCGCTTCACATCGACCTAACACCGCAGGTAGTCCCCAGGTAGTAAGGTCATGGCAAGACAAAGCGCGGCCGCGGGGGATGATGAATGGTCGCCAGCCGATGCGACCGGATCGAGGACGATGAGCGAGCTAGCCAAGACGGCGCAGCGACGTGCCGTCAGATCGGCCGACGGTGTTCGGCCGATTGAAGGCGCTCCGGTCTCCAACCGCAGGGGTAATCGGTTGCCCCGTGACGAGCGCCGCGGCCAACTGCTCATCGTCGCCAGCGACGTCTTCGTGGAAAGCGGCTACCACGCGGCCGGCATGGACGAGATCGCCGACCGCGCTGGAGTCAGCAAACCCGTTCTATACCAACACTTTTCGAGCAAGCTGGAACTATACCTGGCAGTGCTGAATCGGCACGTGGAAAATCTGGTCTGCGGCGTGCAGCAGGCGCTGGCCCGCACCACCGACAACCGGCGCCGACTGCACTGCGCGGTGCAGGCCTTCTTCGACTTCATCGAGCACGACAGCCAGGGCTACCGGCTGATCTTCGAGAACGACTACGTCACCGAGCCCGAGGTCGCCGCCCAGGTGCGGGCGGCCACCGAATCGTGCATCGACGCGGTCTTCGCGCTCATCGCCGAGGACTCGGGCCTGGACCCGCATCGCGCCCGGATGATCGCGGTCGGACTGGTCGGCATGAGCGTCGACTGCGCCCGCTACTGGCTGGACTCGGATCGCCCGATCTCGAAGTCCGACGCGGTCGAGGGCACGGTGCAGTTCGCCTGGGGCGGACTGTCACACGTGCCGCTCGCTCGTTCCTAACCCTTGGCAGCTTTGGCGGCCACGGCTTCGGCGCCGACGCCGAAACCCACCCGGCGCGCGTCCGCGACACCGATCTCGACGTAAGCGATCTTGGCCGAGTTGATCAGGAAGCGCCGGCCGCGCTCGTCGTTCAGGCTCAGTAGACCAGCGTCGTCGCGCAATGCGGCGCCGACGAGTTCTTCGACCTCGCCGGGCGTCTGCGTACTGGAGAACACCAGCTCGCGCGGACTGTCCGTGATACCGATCTTGACCTCCACGGGGGCCCCTTCCGTTGGCGTTTTCATCGCAGGCGTCTGTGCAGCAGGCTAGTGGACGGGCCGGACTGGCACAGCGCCCCGCCCCCGAACCGGCAGTTCGCGGTTAGTGAACAAACCCGTCACGATTCGGTCTAGCCTTCGTTCTGCCCCGGCGACGAGCAGTTCACGTCATTAACATCGGCCCCATCAGTACCATCCGTGACACCCTCTACGACATCGTCCGAGACCTCAAGGAGTTCCCGGGCGACGAACCGCGCGTAGACGGCTACGGCGAGGACTTCGACGACGACCCCGACACCGATAGCTGGGATCAGCCCGCCGACGAAGAAGAATGGGCGTGGCCCACCGACCGCCGCTGGCGCCCGGTCGCGTTGTTCATCGGCGCCATCGTCGCGATCGGCGCGATCGCCACTGCGGTGATCATCAACAGCGGGGACAGCGCCACCACCAAGGCGACGGTGGGGCTGCCGGCCCCCAGGACGGCCGTCACGGCCCCCCGATCCAGTGCGCCGCCGAGCGCGTCCACCAGTGCTCCGCCGACCCCATCCGGCGCGCCGCTGCCACCGGAGACGGTCACCACCCTGACCCCTGGCAACGCGCCGACCAAAACGGCGGCGCCGCCCACCCGGCTGCCCAGCGCTGCGCCGGCCCCGACGGCCGTTCCCCCGGGCGCGACGATCAATCCACGCACCGTCATCTACAGCGTCACCGGCAACAAGGCGCTCTTCGACCTGGTGAACGTCGCCTACACGGACGCACGCGGCTTTCCGGTGACCGAATTCAACGTCGCGTTGCCCTGGACCAAGGTTGTCGTGCTCAATCCCGGCGTGCAGACCGAATCGGTGATCGCCACCAGCATCTACGGCCAGTTGAACTGCTCGATCGTCAACGCGCAGGGTCAGCTGGTGAAGGCGTCGACCAACAATTCCGCCTTGGCGACCTGCACCCGCTGAATCCGGTTCAGCCCAGCCCCAATTCGCGCATCCGGCTGTCATGCGTGCGCTGCAGCCGTTCGAAGAATGCGCCCAGCTGACCCAGACCGCCCGTCCCGGAGACCACCAGGTCGACCAGTTCGTCGTGATCGGCCAGCAGGAACTGGGCCTGGGTGATCGCCTCGCCGAGCAGCCGACGCGACCACAGCGCCAGCCGGCTGCGTTGCTTGCCGCTGGACGTCACCGCGGCCCGCACTTCGGCGACGACGAACTGCGAATGCCCCGTCTCGGACAGGGCCGCGCGCACCACGTCGGCGACCTCGTCGGGCAACCCGTCGGCGATCTCCAGATACAGGTCGGCGGCCAGGGCGTCCCCGACATAGGTCTTCACCAGGGCTTCCAGCCAGGTGCTGGGGGTGGTCAGCCGGTGGTAATTCTCCAGCGCGGACACGTACTTCGACATCGCCGGCACCACGTCCACACCGCGCTGTTCCAACGCGTCACGCAACAGTTCGTAGTGCCCCATCTCGGCGGCGGCGATGCTGGCCATCGAGATCCGGCCGCGCAGGTTCGGCGCCATCCGCGCCTCTTCGGTCAGCCGGTAGAACGCCGCCACCTCGCCATATGCGAGCAGCGCGAACAGTTCGTTGACGCCAGGATGATCCGCCGGCAGTCGTGGCCTGGGCGAATCGGCCGCCTCGTCGTTGGAGTCGGCGGTGGTTGGCGAAGGCATGCTGACACTTTAGTCGGCAGCATGAACGGACTCTGGGTGCCCGCTGGGCGACCAGGTACCATGTTCGTAGGTAGTGGCTGAATCTGTGCTGCTCCTACCTGTGCAGAAAAGAAATGTGCGTGCACGCAACTGGCCCGCCCGACATCAAGCAGCGGGCCTCGGCGACGTAATCGGAGTCGGAAATCGTGCGCGCGAACCGCGACACAGACGAAGTACCGACTCAAACTCGATTACTGTCACCGAAAGGCACTCTCCCCGCGTATGACCGCATTGAAAAGCACCACCGGTCTAACCTTTGCCAGCCTCGGCGTCCGCGACGAAATCGTCAGCGCACTGGCCGAAAAGGGCATCGAAACCCCCTTTGCTATCCAAGAACTAACCCTGCCGCTGGCACTCGCCGGCGAGGACGTCATCGGCCAGGCCCGCACCGGCATGGGCAAGACCTTCGGGTTCGGTGTGCCGCTGTTGCAGCGCATCACCTCCGAGACCGCGACGCGGCCGCTGACCGGCGCGCCGCGGGCCCTCGTCGTGGTACCCACCCGTGAGCTGTGCCTGCAGGTCACCGGTGACCTGGCCACCGCGGCCAAATACCTCAAGGCGACCAACGAAGACGGCAGCGAGCGCCCGCTGTCGGTCCTCGCCATTTACGGCGGTCGCGCCTACGAGCCGCAGATCGACGCGCTGCACAAGGGCGTCGATGTCGTGGTGGGCACTCCGGGCCGGCTGCTCGACCTGTGCCAGCAGGGCCACCTGCAGTTGGGCGGACTGTCGGTGCTGGTGCTCGACGAGGCCGACGAGATGCTGGACCTCGGTTTCCTGCCCGACATCGAGCGCATCCTGCGCCAGATCCCGGCCGACCGTCAGTCGATGCTGTTCTCGGCGACCATGCCGGACCCGATCATCACGCTGGCGCGGACCTTCATGGTTCAGCCCACCCACATCCGTGCCGAGGCCCCGCACTCGCTCGCGGTGCACGACACCACTGAACAGTTCGTCTACCGCGCCCACGCCCTGGACAAGGTGGAACTGGTCACCAGGATCCTGCAGGCCAGCGAGCGCGGCGCGACGATGATTTTCACCCGCACCAAGCGCACCGCCCAGAAGGTCGCCGACGAGCTGCAGGAACGCGGCTTCGCGGTCGGAGCCGTGCACGGCGACCTCGGCCAGATCGCGCGCGAGAAGGCTCTCAAGGCGTTCCGCTCTGGGGACATCAACGTCCTGGTGGCCACTGATGTGGCCGCGCGCGGCATCGACATCGACGACATCACCCACGTCATCAACTACCAGTGCCCCGAGGACGACAAGATGTACGTCCACCGCATCGGGCGTACCGGCCGCGCCGGCCGCACCGGCATTGCGGTCACGCTGGTGGACTGGGATGAGCTGGAGCGCTGGGCGGCAATCGACAAGGCGCTGGGTCTGGGCTCCCCCGACCCTTCGGAAACCTATTCGAACTCGCCGCACCTGTACGCCGAGCTCGGCATTCCGGAAGAGGCCGGCGGCACCGTCGGAAAGCCGCGCAAGGCGCCGGTCAAGCGGCGCGAGGCCAGCAGCAGCGGCAGTTCCGAGCGCCCGGCTCGCCGTCCGGACCGCCGCAAGCGCACCCGCGGCGGCAAGCCCGTCACCGGCCATCCCGAGACCACCGCCGCTGACGCCGCCGCCGACGCCGATTCCGAGAATGCGGCGCCCGCCGCTGCCGGCAGCGGTGCCGCGAGCAGCAGCAGCCGGCGCCGTCGCCGTCGTCGCAAGCCGGCTGACACCGCCGCGGCAGCCAACTAACGGCATACTCACTTCCGTGGTCCGACCCGAGCGCCGCACCAAGACGGATATAGCGGCCGCCGCGGCAATCGCGGTCGTCATCGCGGTAGCCGCGTCGCTCATCTGGTGGACCAGCGACGCGCGGGCCACCATCAGTCGGCCGGCCGCGACCGCCGCGCCCACCCCGACCCAGGCCCGAGACGTCCCGGCGACGCTGCGCCAGCTCTGGACCGCCCCCAGCCCAAGTACTCGGGCACCGGTGGTGGTGGCCGGCAGCGTGGCCACCGGCAGCGGGCGGGAGGTGCAGGGTCGCGATCCCGGCACCGGGCAGGTCCAGTGGAGTTACTCGCGGGATACCGACCTGTGCGGGCTGACGTGGGTGTACCACTACGCCGTGGCGGTCTACCGCGATGACCGGGGTTGCGGTCAGGTCAGCACCATCGACGGATCAACGGGTCGCCGCGGCCCGGCCCGCAGCAGCTACGCCGATCCCAAGGTGCGGCTGTCCTCCGACGGCACCACCGTGTTGTCAGCGGGTGACACCCGGCTGGAGATGTGGCGCTCCGACATGGTCCGGATGATGGCGTACGGCGAGACCGACGCCCGGGTCAAGCCGGTCAACCGGGGTCTGCATTCGGGCTGCACCCTCGAATCGGCGGCGGCGAGCTCGTCCTCGGTGGCGGTGCTCGAGGCCTGCACGAGCCAAGCTGACCTGAAGCTGGTCCTATTGCGTCCCGGCAAAGAAGACGACGAGCCCCAACAGCAGGTGGTGCAGGAATCCGGGGTGCGTCCGGGCACCGGCGCGCGCGTGGTGGTGGTCTCGCAAAATCGCACCGCGGTGTACCTGCCGACACCGCAGCCGCACGTCGACGTGGTCGACGAGACCGGCACCACGGTGGCGAGCACGCTGCTGGCCGGCCCGCCGTCTGCGTCGTCGGTGGTATCGCAGACCGGCAATCTGGTCACCTGGTGGACCGGGGACGCGCTGCTGGTCTTGGACGCGGGCAATCTGACCGCGCGCTACACGATCGCGGCCGGTGAGACCGCCGCGCCGCTGGGGCCCGGGGTGATGATGGCGGGGCAGCTGCTGGTGCCGGTCACCGGCGCGATCGGCGTCTACGACCCGCTCAACGGCGAGGCCAGCCGCTACATCCCGGTGGACCGGCAGCCCAACGGCTCGGCCGTGATTCCGGCGGTGTCGGGTTCCCGGGTGATCGAGCAGCGCGGCGACACTGTGGTGGCGCTGGGCTGATTCCCCTGCGCGAGCAGACACAAACGTCCCGTGGAGCGGTCGCTCCCGGGTGCGTTCGTGTCTGCTCGCGGGAGGACTAGTACTCGACCGCGAAGGTGGGCAGCGCCTTGCCGGTCTTCCAGTGCTTGAGCAGCGCCTTCGCCAGGTCGCGGTAGGCCAGCGCTCCCTTGTTCTTGCGCCCGGCCAGCACCGACGAGCCCGACGCGCTCGCCTCGGCGAAGCGCACCGTCCGCGGGATGGGTGGTGCCAGCACGGGCAGCTCGTAGCGGTCGGCGACGTCGAGCAGCACGTCGCGGGTGTGGGTGGTGCGGGAGTCGTACAGCGTCGGCAGGGCGCCCAGCAGTCGCAGGTTGGGATTGGTGATCTGCTGGACATCGGCCACCGTCCGCAGGAACTGGCCCACGCCCCGATGGGCCAGCGTCTCGCACTGCAGCGGCACGATGACCTCGTCGGCGGCGGTGAGCCCGTTGAGCGTGAGCACGCCGAGCGACGGCGGGCAGTCGATGATCACCACGTCGAAATCGTCGGCAAGCTTGGCCAGCGCCCGCTTGAGGGCGTACTCGCGGCCAGCCCGCATCAGCAGCATCGCCTCCGCGCCCGCGAGGTCAATGTTGGCCGGCAGCAACGTCATTCCCTCATCCGTCGTCACCAGAGCGGCGCTCGGCTCGACCTCGCCGAGCAGCACCTCATGAACGGAGACGGGCAACTTGTCGGGATCCTGGCCCAGCGAGAAGGTCAGACACCCTTGCGGGTCCAGGTCGACGAGCAGCACCCGTTTCCCTTCGTCCACCATCGCCGCACCGAGCGACGCGACCGTCGTCGTCTTGGCCACACCGCCCTTCTGGTTGGCCACCGCCAGTACGCGCATGTCACTCACAGTGCCCATCCTGGCACGGAACCCATTGCCCCGTTCGGGTGGCGGGCCCGCCGCGGCTCTCGGCGTGTCTCCGGCAGAATCGCGAGCATGGGCGTACACGATCACCGGCTGGTGCTGTTGCGCCACGGGGAGACCGAATGGTCGAAATCGGGGCAGCACACCGGCCGCACCGACATCGAGCTGACCGAGGCCGGCCGGGAACAGGCTGAGTTCGCCGGGGTGGTGCTCGGCGACCTCCGCCTCAAGCGCCCGATGGTGATCTGCAGCCCGCGCCGCCGCTCCCTGGTCACCGCCGACCTGGCCGGACTCATCGTCGACCAGGTCACCCCGCTGGTCGCCGAATGGGACTACGGCGACTACGAGGGGCTGACCACCCCGCAGATCCACGAAACCGACCCGGATTGGCTGGTGTGGACGCACGGATGTCCCGGCGGCGAAAGCGTCGCGCAGGTCAGCGAACGCGCCGACCGGGCCATCGCCCTGGCGCTGGAGAACATGGAGTCGCGCGACGTGCTCCTCGTCAGCCACGGCCATTTCTCCCGCGCGGTGATCACCCGATGGTCGCAATTCAGCCTGACCGAGGGCAGCCGCTTCGGGATGCCCACCGCGACCATCGCGATCTGCGGGTTCGAGCACGGGATCCGGCAACTGGCGCAGCTCGGGTTGAGCTGCCATCCCAAACCCACCGCGATCGCGTGAGCCCCGAACCCGCGTTTGCGTTGACCGGCCCCCGGGGGACGCTGGTCGCCGAGCGGGCCCGCCACTACTACCCCGACATCCCGTCTGCGCAAGCCGCGTTGCGCTCGGGAGCGGCACCAATAGTGCTGGGCGCGTTGCCTTTCGACATGGGCAGACCGGCTGCACTGTTTGCCCCGGATGCGGTGCGGCGCCTCGACGCACTGCCCGACTGGCCCACCGGCCCGCTGCCGGCGGTACGCATCCACTCCGCTGTGCCCTCCAGCGGCGAACATCGCGAGCGCATCAGCCGCGCCCGCGAACAGCTTGCCGCGCCGGACAATGCGCTTCGCAAGGTGGTACTGGCCCGGGCGTTGCGGCTGTCCGCCGATGCCGCCCTGGACGGTCGTGTCCTGCTGCGGCGGCTGGTCGACGCCGACCCGACGGCATACGGTTTTCTCGCCGAACTGAGCGCCGCAGGCACGGAGTACGCCGGGACGGCACTGGTGGGCGCCAGCCCGGAACTACTGGTCGCCAGATCCGGTGGACAGGTCGTGTGTCGGCCGTTCGCGGGTTCCGCTCCCCGCTCGGACGACCCCGACACCGATGCGGCCAACGGCGCCGCGCTGGCCGGATCCGACAAGAACCGGCACGAGCATCAACTGGTCATCGACACCATGCGTGCCGCGCTCGAGCCGCTGTGCGACGACCTGACGATCGCCGCCGAACCGCAACTGAGCCGCACCGCCGCGGTCTGGCATCTGTGCACTCCGATCGTCGGCCACCTCAGCAATAGTTCAACCAGCGCAATCGATCTGGCGCTGGCACTGCATCCCACGCCGGCGGTGGGCGGCGTGCCGACCCGGCAGGCCGGCGAATTGATCGCCGAACTGGAAGGCGACCGCGGCTTCTACGCCGGGGCGGTGGGCTGGTGTGACGCACGCGGCGACGGTTACTGGGTGGTGTCGATCCGGTGCGCGGAATTGTCGGCCGACCGCCTGACGGCACTGGCCCACGCCGGTGGCGGGATCGTCGCAGAATCCGATCCCGACGACGAAGTCGCGGAAACCACAACGAAATTCGCGACGATACTGAGGGCCCTGGGAGTGCAGCAGTGAGAGAGCAGATCCGCCGAGCCGCGCCGGCCGACGTTGCCGACATCACCGCCATGATTCACGAGCTCGCCGAGTTCGAGCACGCCGCCGACGAGTGCACCGTCACCGAAAACCAAATAACCGCAGCACTTTTCGGCGAATCGCCGACGGTGCACGGGCATGTCGCCGAAAGCGGCGGCCAGATCGCGGCCATGGCGCTGTGGTTCCTGAACTTCTCCACCTGGGACGGCGTGGCGGGCATCTACCTGGAGGACCTCTACGTGCGGCCGCGCTTTCGCCGTCGCGGCCTGGCCCGCGGACTGCTGGCGGTCCTGGCCGGCGAATGCATTCGCAACGGCTACAGCCGGCTGTCGTGGGCGGTGCTCAACTGGAACACCGACGCGATCGCACTCTACGACGGCGTCGGCGGGCAGCCGCAGACCGAGTGGACCAGCTACCGGGTGTCGGGCCCGGAGCTGGCCGCGCTGGCCGGACCGGGCTGATCGCGCCCCGCGGCCCAGCGCACCGACGGCCCGCTGAACAGCAGCCCCAGCGTGACCAGTGCCACCAGCGCGACGGGGGTGCCGAACACCGGCCGATGCGACCCGACCGCCAGATACCAGGCCACCGGCAACAGCAGCAACTGGGTGAACACCGCCAGTCCCCGGCCCCAGCGCTTGCCTTTCACCAGCGCGATCCCACCCGCAAGCACCCCGCCGCCGATCACCGCAAACCAGGCCGCCGTGCCCAGGCCGTTGACGACCTGCTGGTCAGCGCCGGCGAGGCCGCGTACCACCAGGATCGCGGCCACCACCAGCCCGGCGACTCCCTGAGCCGCGACGATGAAGCCGGCACGACGGACGGTGGAGGGTGCGGGAACGGTCACAGCGCCAGCGTAGTCAGGCTGCGCTGCGAGGGCTCAGATGCGTCCTGGTGGCCGTCACGGCCCACAAGTACATCCGCCACCTTGTTGTTTCGCCTGGTACATGGCCTCGTCCGCACGTTGCAGAGCGTCACTGCCCAGTTGCCCAGGGGTGATCATGCTAACGCCGATCGTGACACTTCCCGGGGAGCGCGTTCGTACCCGCTCGACCAGCGTGCGGGCCAGCTTCTGAGCCTGCTCGGCGGAAGTGTGCGGCAGTAGGGCGGCGAATTCATCGCCGCCGATGCGGGCAAATACATCAGACAGGCGCAGCTGGCGGCCGATGATCTGGGCCACGTCCTTGATGTAGTTGTCTCCCGCTGCATGGCCGTACTGATCGTTGATCCGTTTGAGGCCGTCGAGGTCGATCATGAAGACCGCCGCCTCATCTTCGCAACCATGTCGACTGAGCAGCGCTCCATAACGGGCGAGTTCCTCGGCGAATCGCGCGCGGTTGAGCACTCCTGTCAGAGGATCGCGAGTTGCCTGCTGCCTGAGCAGTTCCTCGTCACGTTTGCGAGCGGAGATGTCCTCAATGTGGGCGATGAAACACGACGGCTGACCCTCCGCGTCGCGCACCATCGAACCCGAGAGATGAACCCAGATGAGGTGTCCGTCCTTGGCGTAGTAGCGCTTATCCATTTGGTAGCAGCTGATCTCACCGTGCAGCAGCCGGGTCGCTTCTTGTAGGTCGCTGTCGAGATCACCTGGAAATGTGATGTCCTGAAACGTCAATTGGGTCAATTCCTGCTCGGGGTATCCGGTGATCCGGCACAGCGCCTTGTTGACCCACCGGAAGCTGCCGTCGAGACCGACAACGGCAATACCGACTGGTGCGTCATCGAACACGGCCTTGAAGATTGTCTGGGTACCGCACTGAACAGCTCGAACCTCCGACACCGCGGTCATGTCGCGAATGAGTGCATGCAACACCACCTTCGACCCAGAGCGGACCGCAGTGACGACCACTTCGACGGGCACTTCGGTTCCGTCTTTCGCGTGCATCACCTGCGCAACGACGTTGCCGACGACCGGTGATGGACCGGTTTGCACGTAGTCCAGCAGGTCCTGTAGCGCCCAACCGCTCTGCCCGCCATCAGGGACCGCCACGAGCTCTGCCAGCGGCTGCCCGACTGCTTCCTCCGCAGTCCAGCCCAACATCGCGGCCGCGGCGTCGTTCCACTCCAGCACGTGACCGTTCGAATCCAGACCAACGTAGGCATCCAATAAGGAACTCAGCGTCTGGCGATCCCGGCCGTCTGCCCCTCGGGCATCGTCGGCGTTAGAAAAAGTGATGGCCATTGACCCGGTGGCAGGTTGGTGTTGCCGGAACTGCATCCATGCATTCCCTCCAATCGCCACAGGACCATAAGGCGACATACCGGTGGCGCGCCGGTCCATTGAGTGAGTATCGCGCGCGAACACCGAATCCGGTGTCGAACGAGCCCAATGGAGTTGTGCGCGCTTCTCCTCAGCGGGCCCTTCTGGCCCGCATCGTCGTCGCGCCCCACCTCAACCGCGCTTCTCCTCAGCGGGCCCTTCTGGCCCGCATCGTCGTCGCGCATAAGCTCAAACGTCATGCGTGCCATGTTGATCGTCAATCCGATTGCCACCACCATCACGCCGAGCGCCCGTCAACTGGTGGCGCACGCCCTGGGCAGCCGTCTTGACCTCACCATCGAGCTGACCAACTACTCCGGTCACGCCGAAGAACTCGGCCGCAAGGCTGTCGCCGACGCGTTCGACCTGGTTGTCGTCCACGGTGGGGACGGAACGGTCAACCAGGTGGTCAACGGCATGCTCGGCCGGCCCGGCTCCGCCCCGTCCGGGCCGGTTCCGGCGCTGGGCATCATTCCCGGCGGCTCGGCCAATGTGCTGGCAAGGGCGTTGGGCATACCCCGGGACGCGTCCGGCGCGACCGACCAACTCATCGCGCTGCTCAACGCCTATGAACGCGACCACCAGTGGCGCCGCATCAGCCTGATCGACTGCGGTGAGATATACGCGCTGGTCAACGCCGGCATGGGAGTGGACGCCGAGGTGGTCCAGGCGGTCGAAGAGGAGCGCAGGAAGGGCCACAAGATCACCCCGGTGCGCTACTGGCGGGTGGCCACGCCCGTCTCGGTGCGGTTCAGCCGCCGCGAGCCCAACCTGGTCCTGGAGCGGCCGGGCCACCAGCCCGTTTCGGGCGTGCACTTCGTCTGGGTGTCCAACACGAACCCGTGGACCTACAGCGACGACCGCCCTATGGTCACCAACCCGGGCTGTAGCTTCGAGTCGGGCCTCGGCCTGTTCGCGCTCACCAGCATGAAGTTGATCCCCACCCTGCGACTGCTGCGCCAGCTGCTGGCCAAGCGACCGAAGCTGGAAGCCGAGCAGCTCATCCGCGACGACGACATCAGCCACGTCCGGGTCAGCACCATGGCCGGCCCGTCCGCCTGCCAGTACGACGGTGAATACCTCGGGCTGCGCGAAACCATGACGTTTCGGGCCGTTCCGGCCGCCCTCGCGGTAGTTGCACCACCGGGTAAATAGCGCTCTGAGCTGGGCAAACCGAACCTGTGACAAGCCCGCGACAAAACTGTGGGGCGAAATTTGCAAGGTAGTGTAGTACAACGGAGTAAGGGCTTGTGTAAGAGTCCGTTGAAGTGAGATACCCCACGGGCCCGCGTAACACTATTGACATCTGTTGAGCCTGTGAAACGATCAAAAGGTTGCATGCAGAAATATGCAGAGGTACGGAAACCTTTCTTGAGCACGCTCAACAGCCAAGAAGAAAAATGCCCGTGCGCAGTGCTGCGCACTTAGTGAGGAGTAGCAACTAATGGATTGGCGCCACAGGGCGGTCTGCCGTGACGAGGATCCGGAGCTGTTCTTCCCGGTTGGGAACAGCGGCCCGGCACTCGCGCAGATCGCTGACGCGAAACTGGTCTGTAATCGGTGCCCGGTGACCACAGAGTGTCTCGGATGGGCTCTGAACACTGGTCAGGACTCGGGCGTCTGGGGTGGGATGAGCGAAGACGAGCGGCGCGCACTCAAGCGTCGCAACGCCCGGACGAAGGCCCGAAGCGGAGTCTGACAACTCAGCTAAGTAGCTTTACGGCCCCGAGAAATCGGGGCCGTATTGCTGCGCTCACACCAGCAATCGCCCCATCCGGCCGATCGGAACCCGCAACACCACATCGGTGCCACGATCGGGGCCTTCACGCATCCCCAGCGAACCGTCGAGCTCCGCGGACACCAGTGTCCGCACGATCTGCAGCCCCAGACTGTCGGATTTCTCCAGGCTGAACCCCTCGGGCAGGCCGCGGCCGTCGTCGTGCACCACCACGTCCAGCCAGCGCGCCGAGCGTTCCGCGCGGATGGTCACCGACCCCCCGGCCGCCGACGGATCGAACGCGTGCTCAATGGCGTTCTGCACCAGTTCGGTGATCACCATGATCAGCGCGGTGGCCCGGTCGGAATCCAGCACACCGAGGTCACCCACCCGGTTGATCCGGATCGGCCGGTCGACCGACGCCACGTCGTTCATGATCGGCAGAATCCGGTCGATGACCTCGTCGAGGTTCACCTGCTCATCCACCGACATGGACAACGCGTCGTGGACCAGGGCAATCGACGACACCCGACGCACCGACTCGATCAGGGCCTCGCGGCCCTCGGCGTTGACGGTGCGGCGGGCCTGCAGCCGCAGCAGCGCCGCCACCGTCTGCAGGTTGTTCTTCACCCGGTGGTGTATCTCACGGATGGTGGCGTCCTTGGAGATCAGCGCGCGGTCCCGCCGTTTGACCTCGGTGACGTCGCGAATCAGAATTGCCGCCCCGACGTTCTCCCCGTGGACCACCAGCGGCAGCGTCCGCAGCAGCACGGTGGCGCCGCCGGCGTCCACTTCCATGCGCATGCTCGACCCGCCGGCCAGCAGGTTGAGCACGTGTTCGGCGACCTCCTGAGCCTCGAACGGGTCTGAGATGAGCGGACGGGTGACCTTGATGAGGTTGTGGCCCTCCAGTTCGCTCGTCAGACCCATCCGGTGGTAGGCCGACAGCGCGTTGGGGCTCGCGTAGGCGACGATGCCCTCGACATCGAGGCGGATGAATCCGTCACCCGCGCGCGGCGTCGAGCGCGACATGGCGACGTCGCCGACGTCGGGGAAGGTGCCCTCGGCGATCATGTGGAGCAGGTCGACCGCACATTCGCGGTATGCGGTCTCCAGGTGTCCGGACATGCGCTGCGCGGCCAGCTCGGTCTGGTGCTGGGTGAGCACCGCGACCACCTGGTCGCGGTAGCGAACCGGGGAAGCCGCGATGTTGGGGCCGGGCAGTTCCCACGAATGATGTTCCGGCGCTTCGGTTTCCTGAATGGTGATCCCGGAGCTGAACGTTTCGGCGACGAGCGGCAACCGGTCAGCCGAGACGACGCTGCCCACGGCGTCGGTCTGCAGAACGGTGGGCGCGGTGTTGGGCCGGCACTGCGCCACGCACACCAGCATGCCGTCGTCGCGGTGCACCCACATCAGGTAGTCGGCGAACGAGAGGTCGGCCAGCAGTTGCCACTCCCCCACCACGGCATGCAGGTGGTCGACGGCGTTGCCGGGCAGGACGGTGTGCTCGGCGAGCAGATTACCGAGGGTGGACATGCAGGTACGTGGCGCCCAACGGCTAGCTGATCACGGCAATGAGGTCGCCGGCCTGGATCACGTCCCCGACGGCCACACTCACCTGGCTGATGGTTCCGGCGACCTCAGCCAGGACGGGGATCTCCATTTTCATGGATTCCAGTAGCACCACGACGTCACCCTGGCCGATTTGGTCGCCTTCGGTGACCACGACTTCAAGCACGCTGGCCACGATCTCGGCGCGGACCTCCTCGGACATCATCACCCCACTCGTATCGGCCGGTTCTGCGTATATCGAACCATAAGGCCGGTGGGGGTGACCGCGCGCGGGCTAATGAGGGCGCGTCGCCGGCCGCATGAGACACTGGAAGGCAAACCGGCGACGATATTGAAGACGAAACGAGGTTCCATCATGGCCAAGCGTGGCCGCAAGAAGCGTGACCGCAAGCACAGCAAGGCCAACCACGGCAAGCGCCCCAACGCTTAACCGTCAGGACTGAAACTCGCCCCGGACGATCGTGGTCCGGCGGATCTCGAGGCGCAGGCGCTCACGCAGGCTGTCCGGCGCCTTCTCCCCGCTGCATTTCGTTGCGATCAATGCTTTGAGACGCTCTTCTATGCCGTAGTGCTGGAAGCATCCCGGGCACGCCTCGAGGTGGCGGCGCAGGCTTTCCTTCTTCTCAGGGGTGCATTCCCCGTCGAGGAGCGTCCATACTTCCGCGATCACCTCGGCACAGCCGAAGGCGCCGTGGTCGTCGTGCTCGCTGGGCCGGCCGCAGGACTCACTCATGACGACACCTCCTCGTGTGCCTGCTCGCCGCGGGTGAAGCCGCGATCCTTGGCCACGTCGGCAAGCAATTCTCGCAGCTGACGTCGGCCCCTGTGCAGCCGGGACATCACGGTGCCGATCGGCGTGCCCATGATCTCGGCGATCTCTTTATACGGAAAACCTTCGACGTCCGCGTAGTAAACCGCCATCCGGAACTCTTCCGGCAGCGCTTGCAGCGCCTCTTTGATCTCAGTGTCCGGCAGCGACTCAAGTGCCTCGACCTCCGCCGAGCGCAGTCCGGTTGAGGTGTGCTCCGCGTTGGCAGCCAGCTGCCAGTCGGTGATCTCGTCGGTCGGATACTCCGACGGCTGCCGCTGCTTCTTGCGATAGCTGTTGATGTAGGTGTTGGTCAGGATGCGGTACAGCCACGCCTTGAGGTTGGTGCCCTCGCGGAACGAACGGAATCCGGCGTACGCCTTCACCATCGTCTCCTGCAGCAGGTCCTCGGCGTCGGCGGGGTTGCGCGTCATCCGCAGCGCGCCGCCGTAGAGCTGGTCGAGCAGTGGAATCGCGTCCCGCTCGAAGCGCGCCGTCAGTTCGGCGTCCGTCTCCTCGGCCAGGGCGGCACCGTCGAGCCCGGTCTCGCCATCGATGTCGGCCATCTTGATTAACTCGGTCCCTTCGGTTGCGGCGTCACCGGAGCGCGCAAACCACGCCGCCGGACTCGCAAGGAAGCGATCCAACCGCTCCGCACCCAACAGGCTCGTCGCAGTTGACACCGAACTCCCTCCTTCAATCTAAAGGCCGCCACCGACTCGTGCAGTCACCGCCTCACATAACGGCAATTTCCGGCGCCCTATTTCCGGCCCGCGATCCCGCGGTACAGCCCGCCGGAATGTGGCGTTAATGTGACGGCCATGTCCCTTAACGGCAAAACCATGTTCATTTCCGGCGCCAGCCGCGGTATCGGTCTGGCGATCGCCAAGCGCGCCGCTCAAGACGGCGCCAACATCGCTCTGATCGCCAAGACGGCCGAGCCGCACCCAAAGCTCCCCGGCACGGTGTACACGGCCGCCAAGGAGCTGGAGGAAGCGGGCGGACAGGCCCTGCCGATCGTCGGGGACGTGCGCGATCCCGACTCGGTCGAGTCCGCCGTGGCCAAGACCGTCGAGCAGTTCGGCGGCATCGACATCTGCGTCAACAACGCCTCGGCCATCAACCTGGGGTCGATCCTCGAAGTGCCGATGAAGCGCTTCGACCTGATGAACGGCATCCAGGTGCGCGGCACGTATGCCGTGTCCCAGGCCTGTATCCCGCACCTGAAAGGCCGGGAGAACCCGCACATTCTGACACTCTCACCCCCGGTGCTGCTGGGCAAGGAGTGGCTGAAGCCGACGGCCTACATGATGGCTAAATTCGGTATGACGTTGTGCGCCTTGGGTATTGCCGAGGAAATGCGCGACGAGGGCATCGCGTCGAACACGTTGTGGCCGCGCACCCTGGTGGCCACCGCCGCGGTGCAGAACCTGCTCGGCGGCGACGAAGCGATGGCGCGCGCCCGCAAGCCCGAGGTGTACTCCGACGCCGCTTACGTGATCCTCAACAAGCCGTCGCGGGAGTACACCGGCAACATGGCGCTGTGCGAGGACGTGCTGCTCGAATCCGGAGTCAGCGACCTGTCGGTCTACGACTGCGTGCCGGGCGGCAAGCTCGGCGTCGACTTCTGGGTGGACGGCGTGAACCCGCCGGGGTACTCCCAGCCCTGACGTGGCCGCCGCCGCGACACCGGCTCTGGCCGCACTGACCAAAGCCGGTGTGCCGCACCAGGTGGTGAAGTACGACCACGATTCCCGTGAACGCTCGTTCGGCGCCGAAGCGGTCAGCGCGCTGACTAGCTCGGGAAGTATTGCGGCAGCACAGATTTACAAGACGCTGATCGTCGCGGTGCCGACCGGCCTGGCGGTAGCGATCCTGCCGGCGGCGTCGAAGTTGTCGCTGAAGGCTGCCGCTGCGGCGCTGGGCGTCGGAAAAGCCGCCATGGCCGAACCTGCTGTCGCGGAGCGAACGACAGGGTATGTGCTCGGTGCGGTTTCCCCCTTCGGACAACGCAAACGCCTGCCCACAGTGCTCGATTCCAGTGCCCTGGAATGGGAGACGATGTACTGCAGTGCGGGCCGGCGCGGCTGGGACGTGGCAGTGTCACCGCAGGATCTGATCCGGGTCACCGGCGCGTTCACCGCCGCGATCCAGGCTTAGCGGTCAGGAACCCTTCGATGACGGGCGCCAGTTCGGCCGCGTTGTGCACGACGTCGATATGCCCACCAGGGTGCAGGTGCAGACGCGAATGCGGGAGCAACCGGTGCATGATGTGCGCATTGACCACCGGGATGATCGGGTCGTCGGTGCCGGCCACGATCAGCGTCTGCTGGCGCACCGCCGGCAACGCGAACAGGCTGGTCCACACCGAGCCGGCGAGCAGCTGGTGCAGGTAACCGATCCTCGAACCGGCGTGCAACTGTTTGAAGAACAGTCGCGCGACATCATCGCCGTGGGCGCGGACCGTGCCGCCGTACAGCTCGCCGGCAATGCGGGCAGCGTAATCGGGATCCGAGAAGCGCCGAGGAGTAGCCATTTTCGCCAGCACCCGCGGGTGCGCAGGAACCATCAGCGCTCCCGTCCCGGTCGCCACCAAGACCAGCCTGCGGCACCGGCGTGGATTCTGAAACGCGAACTGTTGCGCCAGCGCGCCGCCCCAGGACAGCCCGAGGATGTCTACCACCCCGAAATCCAGCTTCGTCAGCACCCGCCCCAGCACCCAGGCGAGGTAGGGAATGCCGTAGGGCAGTGGCGAGATCCGCGAACCCCCCGTTCCGGGAACATCGAATCTCATTACCGGACGGGTCATTTGCTCCACCAACGGGTCGAGCACCTTGAGGCTGGCGCCGATCCCGTTGCACAGCACCAGCGGCACCCCGGACCCGGGTCGCACCTCGACCCGGATCCGCTGCCCTCCCGCGGTGACGAAATGGCTCACTTGTCCATCACGTAACTGCCCGGAGCCGGACCCAACGGCGGAAAGCCATCACCACCAAGGGTTTTCGGTGCGTCGATCTCGGCTCCGCTGCGCTCGCCCAGCCAGCTGACGTAGTCCGGCCACCAGGAGCCGGGTGACTGCTGAGCTGAGTCGAGCCACTGCCCGGGGTCGTCCACATCGACCGGTCCGGCGCGGTACGAGGCCTTGGGGTTGCCGGGCGGGTTCACCAACGCGGCAATGTGCCCGCTGGTCGAGAGCACGTAGCGGTTGTCCTTGCTGCCCAGCAGGCGCGCGCTGCGATAGGTGGCCTGCCACGGCGAAATGTGATCGGCCACCCCACCGACCACATAGGCGTCGTTGGTGACCTGCGCCAGATCCACCGCAGTGCCCAGCATGCTGACCGCGCCGGGCTCGACCAGTGCGTTGCGCAGACCCATCAATACCATGTCGCGGTGCAGTGCCGCGGTCATGCGGGTGGTGTCGGCGTTCCAGAACAACACGTCGAACGCCGCCGGCTTTCGGCCTTGCACGTAATTGTTCACCACATACCGCCACACCAGGTCGGTGGGGCGCAGCCAAGCGAACATCTCGGCCATTGCGCGGCCGTCGAGGTAGCCCTTCTTGTCCGACGCCCGGATCGCCGCCTGAGCGGCCCGCTCGCTCATCGCCGCGGCCGCAAAACCCGCCCGGGTCTCGTCGAGCACGGTGACCGCCAGTGCCAATCCCGCGATCCGGTCCGCCTCACCGATGTCAGCGAGGTGGGCCGCCGTCATCGCCGCGAGAATGCCACCCGAGCAGGTGGCGAACAGGTGCGTGCTGTCGGTACCGGTGATCGTCTGCACCGCGTCGAGTGCCTCGATGATCGCCGCCCCGTAGGCGTCGAAGCCCCAGTCCCGGTGCCGGGCTTGCGGATTGCGCCACGACACGACGAACACTTGCTGACCCTGCTGCACGAAGTACTCGATCATGCTGCGCCCGGGCGCGATGTCCATGACGTAGTACTTGTTGATCACGGGCGGAATCAGCAACAACGGGATGGTCCGCACCTTCGCGGTCTGGGGGGCGTACTGGATCAACTCGAACATCGACGTCCGTGCCACCACAGCACCCTTCGTGACGGCGACGGTCTCCCCTACCGCGAACGCGTCCGGCTCCACCATCGCCGGTACCCGCGGCTGCGAAAGCATATCGCGGGCAAAGGCTTTGGCGCCGCGAACCGCGCTCAGCCCACCCGTGTCGATCAGCGCCTTCCAGCCCAGCGGACTGATCAGCGGGTTGTTACTCGGCGCCAGCCCTTCCACCACGTTATCGACGACGAACTGCATCTTCTCGGCATCGCGCCAGTCCAGTCCGGCGTCGGCGACGATTCCCTCGGCCGCCTCAGCGGCCGCCAGATACGCCTGCATGACCCGGTGTAACACCGGATTTTGCTGCCACGCCGGGTCGGCGAACCGCTTGTCGGCACGGGCCGGTGCACGCTGCGAGCGGCCGGCCACGATCTCGCCGAGTTCACGGGTGAGCGCGCCGGCCCGGTCGGTCACCACGCCGGGCCGCTTTGCCAGCTTGGCGCCGAGGCGACTCCAGGTCGCATCCGGCATCATCCGGCTGAAAAACGGCCGGGTGGCGCTGGTCAGCAGCAGGTCGAGGGGCGCGGCGAGTTCATCTGGGCGGGTTCGGATTGCCATCTCAGGTGCTTTCATTTGCGGGAACGGAGATTTCGCGCTTGAGGATCTTGCCGGTGGGGCCCTTCGGGAGGGCGTCGACCAGCCAGATCTGGCGCGGATATTTGTACGCGGCCACCCGGGCCCTGACGTACTCGCGGAGTTCGTCAGGGTCGACGGACGCGTTGTTCTTCAGCGCGACGGCGGCGCCGACGTCCTCGCCGAGTTCGGGGTGCGGCACGCCGACGACGGCGGCTTCGGCCACCGCCGGGTGCTCGTACAGCACTTCTTCGATCTCGCGCGGGTACACGTTGTAGCCGCCGCGAATGATCATGTCCTTGGTGCGGTCGACGATATAGAAATAGCCGTCCTCGTCGACGCGTCCGACGTCCCCGGTCGAGAACCAGCCGTCGGCAGAGACGGCGGCCGCGGTGGCGTCGGGCAGATTCCAATAGCCCTTCATGACGTTGTGCCCGCGGATCTGAATCTCACCGGGTTCGCCCTGGGCAACCTCGGCGCCGTGCGGGTCGACCACGCGCATTTCGACGCCGTGCACCGGCGTGCCGATCGAGCCCGCCTTGCGCGGGCGGTCGGGATGATTGAACGACGCCACCGGCGAGGTCTCGGAGAGACCGTAGCCCTCCAAAATTGCGCAGCCGTACGCGTTCTCGAAGTCGGAGAGAACTTGCACCGGCAGCGAAGCGCCACCCGACACGCAGGTCCGCAGGCTGGCTATTGCCTCCGGTGCCACGTCACCGGCCAAGCTGAGCAGCGCCGAGTACATGGTGGGGACGCCTTGAAATACCGTGACGGCGTCCCGCCCGATGACCTCGAGCGCCTTGCGCGGGTCGAATCGGGGGATCAGCGTCAGCGTCGCTCCCGCCAGGATCGAACCGTTGAGCCCGCACGTCAGCCCGAAAACATGGAACAGCGGAAGACAGCCCATCACTACGTCGTCCGGACCGGTTTTGATCAGAGTTCGCACGCTGATATCGGCGTTGCGGCTCAGGTTGCCGTGAGTGAGCATGGCGCCCTTGGGTTTTCCGGTGGTCCCGGACGTGTGCAGGATGACCGCCACGTCGTCGTCGGCGCGTGCCACCGGTTCATCCTGCGCGGGCAGATCCTCGGTCAGTTGCGCCAGACCGGCGTCGTCGACAAGCCAGCACCGGGCACCAGTCTCCTGGGCGCCGGCGGTCGCCTCGTCAGCGAACAACGTTGTGCCGAACAGTGCTTGGGCACCGCTGTTGGACAGGTAGTAGGCCACCTCGCGAGACTTCAGCAGCGGGTTCATCGGTACCGCGATGGCCCCGCGATAGAGGATTCCGTAGAACGCGATTGCGAAGGCCGGTGTGTTGGGCAGCATTACGCCTACCCGGTCACCGGGCCCGATCCCCGCCCGCTCGAGCAGTGTCGCCACCCTGGATGCGGCGGCGTCCAGTTCGGCGTAGGTCAGCTCGATGTCATCGCAGCGCAGCGCGATGCGGTCGGCGTGGCGGTCTTTCGAGGCGATCAGGTTGGCGCTCAGAGCGTTCACAATCTGCTCCATGTCGTGTTCGAAGTGGTTTCCATGGTGACGGCAACGGTAGATAGATCCTTTGTCTCCGGGAAACAAAACTACGCTGAAACTTGATGCCTCGGAGACATCCCCGCTCGTCGGCCGCGCACCTAGTTTTACTTCGAGCGCAACGTCGCGCTGTCTAAATACTCAGCGTTACAATCGCTTTCGAGAATGTGAGCTCTCCATGGCCTATCTGACCATCGTCGCAATGCTGATCATGATCTTGTTTCCGGTGTTGCTACCGGCCGCCATCACGCTGGTACACAAGCTCACCGAGCCGAGTTCCTGACGCGCCTTGACGCGAGCCCGCGCCCTACTTCGGCTGCAGGACCGCCGAGCCGAACCAATGGCAGACGAGCAACGCCAGCTCCACCTCGAGTCGGTCGCTGCCGATATCGCGTCCGCGTCGCGCGACGGCCCGGCCGATTCGATACTTCACCGTGTTGAAGTGCATGTTGAGTTGGTCCGCGGCGGCCTTGTAGCTGGAGCCGCAATTCAGGAACACCCGCAGCGTTTCGCGCAGCCGCTCGTCGTTGTCCTCGTCGCTGGCGAGGTCGCCCAGTACCTCGGCCACCCACTCGCGGGTCCCGGCGACATCGGCGCCAAGGCGCGCCACCACCGACAGTCCGGGGTCACTGGTGGCGATAACAGTCGGTGAGCCGCGCCGCTGCCCGGCGATTGCGACGCGGCGGGCATCGACTGCCTCCCGATGCGACCGACGGAAACCCTCGACTCCGCACGCCATCGTGCCGATCGCCACATGGGGCGAATCCGGCCGGCTCAGCGCAAACCCGCGCACCGTCGAAACGACCTCATCCGTGGCGGCCCGATACGGCAACCAGCCCCAGCCGCAGCTTCGATCGAAGGCGATGAACAGCGGGCTGGCCCCTACCGCGGCGGCTTCGCCGAGTTCCTGGAGAAATCGCTGCAAGCGCGGAAGCTCGTCGATTTCCGAACTCCGGTCCGGAAACCACATGATCAGCCCGACGTGGTGCCAGCGCAGCGGATAACGAATCGACGCCGATGCCGCATCCACGTCGATGATCTTGGTTGCGGCCAAAATCTCGCGCACTCGCACACCACGCAGAATGTTCTGGTTCTCCAGCCACTTCTCGCGTTCGTCTTCATAGACAACGACGACCTGCTGCGACATCCAGTCGATGTATTCGAATATCGAGGTGCTCATCGCCTCGAGCACCGCCACCCGCATCGCGTCGGGAATATCCGTCGCACGCAATTCGTCGAAGATCAGCTCATTCATCCGGCGCTGGCCGAGCCGATAGGCGCGCACCAACTGATGGACGGGCGCCCCGTGTTGGGCAAGCCGGCGCGCGTATTCCAGCGCGGCCGTCGGCGCCTCGACGCGCTGGACGGCGATGTCGTAGCGCAGCGCGTGCAGCATCGTGTCGACGTTGCTTCCGATGCTGGTCCCGAGCAGCTCCACGATCCGAGCGTCCCGACGCAATTCGGGGATGTGATCGTCGAGGAATCGACGGATGTCCGAGGCAACGTCGGCCAGCCGTTCGTGCAACCGGGTGGCGACCTCGGCAACGTAATCGCTCACCCCGACAACGAGGTCGGAGCGTGGCTTGTCCACGTTGACGACGTTAGCCCCTACCTTGTATTCCGGCGATAACCTCTCCTACCGGTAGCTGAAGAAACCCTCGCCCGTCTTGACACCGAGCTTGCCCGCGTCCACATAGGACTGCAGCAGGTCCCGAACACCCTGGGGCAGATGCGGAAACTCCTGTGCGTAGTTGTTCTCGATGTCGAGCACCACGTCCAGGCCGACCAGATCCATCATCTGAAACGGCCCGAACGGGAAGCCGAAGTTGACCTTCCAGATGCCGTCGACGTCTTCGGGGCGGGCCACACCCTCGGCGACGACGGCGACGCACTCGCGCTTGATGGCGGCCCACACCCGGTTAAAGATGAACCCGGTGCACTCTTTGAGGGCTTCGAACGGATGCACGCCGAATTCGGGGAGCACGGCCAGCAGCGTGTCGAGCAGACCGCGGTCGGTCTGGCCGTCTGACATCAGTTCCAACGCGTTGAACTCCGGCGGCATATGAAAGTGCATGTTGCACAACCGTGTTTTGTCGCGGACGTTTTCGACCATCAGCCGCGAGGGAAATGACGACGAGTTGGTGCCGAAGATGGTGTCCGGCGGCGCGACTTGGTCGATCTCGCCCCAGAGCGGAATCTTGATGTCGAGCCGCTCGGGAACCGACTCGACCGCAAGCCAGGCACCATCTAGTGCCTCCGACAGCGTCGCAGCGCCGACAGCAGCGCCCATTTCACCAAAGCCTCTGTCTTCCAACAGTTTCGGCAGATTTTCCAGCACATATTGCCGTGCCTCGGCCCGCTGCTCGGGCCGACGCGCATAGATCCGCACCGTCCCTCCGCGACTCGCCATCATCAGCGCGATGCGGCGGCCCAGTGTTCCGGCGCCGATCACCGCGACCGGACGGTCCTGGATTTCCTCGAACGTGTGGGTGTACTTGCCAGTCACATTTTGCATGCTAGGCGGCACAGAAACGCCTACGATGCCGACCATGCCCACGCAGGAAGAACTCGACAGTGTCCTAGCGAACCTCAATGCGCGGGTTGCCGCGGTCGAAAGATCGCAAGCCGACTTCCGTTCGATGACCGAAGCGATCAAGGCGTTCGGTGACACCCAGCAGTTGCTGGCCGACGTGCTTCGGTCGAATATCAGCGAGATGAGGGCAACGGCCGACGATTCCAATCAACGTATCCGCACCCTGGAAGCGTCCGTTGCCACGATTGCCGGGCTGCTCGGGCAGACGCTGCAGCGGTAGCCCGCGCTACAACAGCGTCATCTGACCGGGCTCGGGCTCGGCCGGCTGCAGAAGTTCGGGCCCGTTGTTGCGCACATTGTTGACCAGGGTGGAAATGCGGCGCATCTCGATGCCACGCACATCTGGCGGCCGGGCCAGTAGCTGCTGATCGAGCGGAGCGTCCGGGTTCAGCCACGCATCCCAATCGGATTCGTTGAGCATCAGCGGCATCCGGTCGTGGATTTCGGCCATCTCGCCGACCGCGTCGGTGGTGATAATGGTGCAACTCAACAACGGATCTGCGTTCTTATCCGGCTTCCAGACCGACCACAGACCGGCCATGCACACCAGCCCTCCGTCGGCGCGGTGCATGAAAAACGGTGTTTTCGCACTCTTTCCACCCTTCGGGCCTTCCAGGCTGCCCTGCCATTCGTACCAGCCGTCCATCGGCACGAGGCAGCGCTTGCTCTTGGCCGATGCCCGGAAGGCCGGCGAGGTGGCGACCTTGTCGGCACGCGCATTGATCAATAGCGGACCTTTGGTCTCCGGCTTACCGTTCGCATCGGCTTTGACCCAGGGCGGCAAGAGACCCCACCGCATCAGCCGCAATCGGCGCGTGGCCTGGTCGTCGGGCTCGTCGTGGCGGGTGACCACGGCGGCAATGCTGGTGGTGGGAGCCACGTTGTAATTGGGCCCGGACGCCGATTCACCGCTGCCCGTGGCCTCGTCTATTGCCTTGATCTTCTCGGCCAGCAGGGCCGGATCGGTGGTGACTGCGAATCGTCCGCACATATCTTCCATGTTGGCAGATTGCGGCCGTCGGGCCGCGACAAGCGATGATGGACCGGTGAGCGCATGGCAGGCCCCGTCCACACCGGCACCGGTGCACGCGACCGTGACCGTTCCGGGCTCGAAATCCCAGACCAACCGGACGCTGATCCTGGCCGCGCTGGCGGCCGCGCAGGGCCAGGGCAGCTCCACCATCACCGGCGCACTGCGCAGCCGCGACACCGACCTGATGATCGGCGCGCTGCGCACACTGGGGCTGCACGTCGAGGGTTCCGGATCCGACCTGACGGTCAGCGGCCACATCGCCCCCGAACCGGATGCCCGGGTCGACTGCGGACTGGCCGGCACCGTCTTGCGCTTCGTGCCCCCGCTGGCCGCGTTGAGCGCCGCCCCGGTCGTCTTCGACGGCGACGAGCAGGCCCGCGCCCGGCCCATCGCGCCGTTACTGGATGCGCTGCGTGGGCTCGGTGTCCCGGTCGACGGCTCGGGGCTGCCGTTTCGGGTGCAGGGCAGCGGCGCGGTGGCCGGCGGCACGGTGGCCATCGATGCCTCGGCGTCCTCACAGTTCGTCTCGGGCCTGCTGCTGTCCGGCGCGTCGTTCACCGAAGGCCTGACCGTGCAGCACACCGGCGCGTCGCTGCCCTCGGCGCCGCACATCGCGATGACAGTCGCGATGCTGCGGCAGGCAGGGGTCGTCGTCGACGACACGGTCGCGAACCGCTGGCAGGTACTTCCCGGCCTGGTCGGGGCCCGGCACTGGGAGGTGGAACCGGATCTGACCAACGCGGTCGCGTTCCTCGCGGCGGCGGTGGTGACCGGCGGCACGGTCCGCATCACCGGCTGGCCGCAGACCAGCGTGCAGCCCGCCGAACATATCCTCGACGTGCTGAAGAGGGCGAACGCCGTTGTCGCACAGTCTGGTTCATGCCTGGAGGTACGGGGTTCCGAGGGCTACCTGGGCTTCGCGGTGGACCTGCGCGACGTCGGCGAGCTGACACCGTCGGTGGCTGCTCTGGCGGCGCTCGCAGTGCCGGGATCGGTCTCCCAGCTGACCGGAATCGCGCACCTGCGCGGGCACGAGACCGACCGACTGGCCGCGCTGAGCACCGAGATCAACCGCCTCGGCGGCGACTGCCGGGAAACCGATGACGGCCTGGTGATCACTGCGACTGCACTGCGGCCCGGCCTGTGGCACGCCTACGCCGACCACCGGATGGCGATGGCGGGCGCGATCGTGGGGTTGCGGGTTCCTGGTGTCGAGGTCGACGACATCGGCGCCACCACCAAGACGCTGCCGGAGTTCCCGCGGCTGTGGCGTGAAATGGTGGGCGATTGAGGCCTGGCGACTACGACGAGTCCGACGTCAAGGTCCGATCCGGCAAGGGATCGCGACCCCGGACCAAGACTCGTCCGCAGCACGCCGACGCCGAGTCCGCGATGGTGGTCAGCGTTGACCGGG
This sequence comes from Mycobacterium gordonae, assembly GCF_002101675.1. Lineage (GTDB taxonomy): Bacteria > Actinomycetota > Actinomycetes > Mycobacteriales > Mycobacteriaceae > Mycobacterium > Mycobacterium gordonae. The sequence goes on from NZ_LQOY01000032.1 coordinate 83,588, forward strand.
GCCGGTGGGGATGCGTGTTGGGCGGGGACCCGGCGCGGCGCGTCGTCGCCATGCGGGCGCGTGAACTCGGTCGCACCCCGATCGTCGTGGGCGACGACGTCGACATCGTCGGTGACCTGTCCGGCCGAACCGACACCCTGGCCCGCATCGTGCGGCGCGGCCCGAGGCGAACGGTGTTGCGGCGCACCGCCGATGACACCGACCCCACCGAACGGGTGGTGGTCGCCAACGCCGACCAACTGTTGATGGTGGTGGCCCTGGCCGACCCGCCGCCGCGCAGCGGGCTGGTGGACCGGGCGCTGATCGCCGCGTACGCCGGCGGGCTACGGCCGATCCTCTGTCTGACCAAAACCGATCTCGCGCCACCCGAACCGTTCGCCGAGCAGTTCGTCGACCTCGACCTCACGGTGGTAGCCGCCGGAGTCGACGATCCGCTGCTGGCGGTGGCCGACCTGTTGGACGACCAGATCACCGTGCTGCTGGGACATTCCGGGGTGGGCAAGTCGACACTGGTGAATCGCCTTGTGCCAGAAGCGGATCGGGCAGTCGGCGAAGTGACGGATATCGGCCGCGGGCGACACACCTCCACCCAGTCGGTCGCGCTTCCACTGGCCAGTGGCGGTTGGGTGATCGACACCCCGGGCATCCGGTCCTTCGGGCTCGCACACATCCAACCCGACGACGTGATGAAGGCGTTCTCCGATCTTTCCGAAGCCATCGAAGACTGTCCCCGCGGCTGCGGGCACATGGGTCCGCCGGCCGATCCCGAGTGCGCGCTGGACGCGTTGACCGGTGCGGCGCCGCGCCGCGTCGCCGCCGCACGACGACTGCTGGCCACCCTCAGGGAGACGTGACCCCGCCGCCGTTTGCCGCGAGCGTGCACTCGCGCCGCTGCGACTGGCATTGAGCGCACGCTCGCGCCAGGAGGGAAGCTTATGCCTGGCGGCCGGCCACCCGCATCCCCAGCTCGTCCGGCGGCACCAGATGACCTTGCGCGCAACGCAGTTGGACCTCGACATCGGCCCGGCAGCCCAGATGGGTGAGCCGCAGCTGCCGGTGCCGGCCCGGCAGATGGCGCTGACCCCACTGGAACAACGACCACACCACCGGCATGAACTCGATGCCGGACTCGGTGAGCACGTATTCGTCGCGGCTGCGCTGCCCGGGTTCCCGGTAGGGCCGGCGCTCCAGCAGGCCGAGGTCGACCAGCTCGGCCAACCGGGCCGACGTCGCGGCCTTGGTGATACCGACCCGGCGGGCGAAATCGTCGAACCGGGTGGTGCCGTAATACGCCTCGCGCATGATCAGCATCGCGGACTTGGTGCCGACGACGGCCATGGTCTGCTCGATCGCGCACTCCCCCACCGCCGACCACGAGTCCCGATCGGCCAGCCGCCCCTGCAGCATTGTCATGCACGTCACCTCCGGACTGGGTTGATTTCAGTATACCCAGCTGTTATAGCTGGGTATAGACAGCAATACTCAGCTGTCAGAGACTCAAGGAGGAGCCATGACCCGTGACGCCGTGATCGTCGGCGCTGTTCGCACCCCCGTCGGCAAAGGCAAGGCCAACGGCGCGCTGCACGACGTACTGCCGGCCGACCTGCTGGCGCACAGCCTGCGCGAGGTGGTGGCCCGCACCGGCGTCGACCCCGTGCAGGTCGACGATGTCATCGCCGGTGCCGTCACCCAGGTCGGCGACCAGGCCGTCAACATCGCCCGAAACGCGTTGCTGGGGGCGGGCTTTCCCGAGTCGGTGCCCGGCACCACGGTCGACCGCCAGTGCGGCAGCAGCCAGCAGGCGATCAGCTTCGCCGCCCAGGGCGTGATCGCCGGCGCCTACGACATCGTGATCGCCGGCGGTGTGGAGTCGATGAGCCGGGTGCCGATGGGAACCTCGGTACTACCGGGCAGCAACCCGTTTGGCGAGGAGATGACCCGGCGCTACCCCGAAGGGCTGGTGCCACAGGGCATCAGCGCGGAACTGATCGCCGCGAAGTGGGGTTTCTCCCGCGCCCAGCTCGACGAGTTCTCGGCCGCCAGCCATGAGAAGGCGGCCCGCGCGACGAAGGAGGGGCTGTTCGACAACGAGCTCATCCCGATCGCGGGGCTCTCCACCGATGAGATCATCCGGCCCGGTACCTCGGTGGACTCGCTGGCCGGGCTCAAGCCCGCGTTCTACAGTGAGCCGATGGCTGCGCGATTCCCGCAGATCAACTGGCAGATCACGCCGGGCAACTCCTCGCCGCTCTCCGACGGCAGCGCCGCGGTGATGATCACCAGCAGCGACGTCGCCGAGAAGCTGGGCTTGAAGCCGTTGGCGCGTATCCACACCGCGACCGCGGTGGGCTCGGACCCGCTGTACATGCTGACCGGTGTCATCCCGGCAACGGAGAAGGTGCTGCGGCGCGCCGGGCTGACGCTGGCCGACATCGACTTGTTCGAGGTCAACGAGGCGTTCGCGCCGGTGGTCCTCGCGTGGGCGCACGACACCGGAGCAGATCTGGCCAAGACCAACGTCAACGGCGGCGCCATCGCGATCGGCCACCCGTTAGGCGCCAGCGGTGCCCGCATCATGACCACGCTGGTGAACGCTTTGGAGCAGCGCGGCGGCCGGTACGGGTTGCAGACGATGTGCGAGGGCGGCGGAATGGCGAACGCCACCATCATCGAGCGGCTTGGCTGATGGCACGCGACGTCCCGTTCAACGGCGTGCGGGTGCGCTACGACAGCACCAAGAGTTACGACGAGCTGATCGCCGCGTTGGTGGCCGACATCGGGGACCAACCGGTGCCCATCGCGGAGCTCGTGGGGACGTCAGACGACTGGGAGTCGTTCGCGCGCAGAGTCGAATCCTATGAGGGCCCCCACGGATTCATGCTTTTCGCGCTGGTCGACCATGGCGCCTGGATCGCCAAGGCGGGCATCGAACGCCGGGCGCTGCGCGTCATTCTGGGCAACCCGTTGATCGCCATCACCATGTTGCGCCACGACGTCACTGCGGGCTTGTTCGCCCCGGTCGAGATCCTGATCCTTGACGAACCGAACGGCAGCAGCCTCACCTACGTCAAGCCGTCGTCGCTGATGGTTGTCGAACGCAATCCCGAATTACTCAGTGCCGCCGAGCAACTCGACGCCAAGCTGGCCGCGCTGGCCACCAAGGTGACCGGCGGCTCGTAGCGGCAGGCGCAGAATTTGCGCGGCCTCGTCTGGCGTGGCGATGGCGCGGCCGACCTGCCGGCACAGGTCGGCGGCCTCAGTGACCAACTCCACGTTGGTCGGGGTGCGCTCGCCGCGGTAGAACTCCAGTCCCAGGTGCAGGTGCCCGCCGCGTTCCAGCGCCAGCCTGGCCACCGGGCTGGCGCACAGATCACCACCGACGACCGAGACCGCCCACGGGATGTCGCACCCGTCCAGCAATTCCAGGTACGCGTCCAGTGCGCGCTCGGTCGGCGGTAGCCCGAAAGGCGCACCCAGATAACCGAGTTCGGTGGAGAAGTAGAGCTTGATCATCGCGCCCTGCGGCAACCGCCCCGCGCGCCACCAGGCCAGGGTGGTCCGCAGGAAGCCGGGTTCGTAGATGGCCAGGCTGGGGCCCAGTCCCGCATCACGGCAGATTTCGAAGGCCCGGCTGATCGTCTGAAATGAATTGCGGTAGACCAGATCTCCGGTAGGTAGGCCGTCGGCGTCGGTGCCGCCGAGGTTGACCGAGCCGGGATCGGTGAGCCCGACCCGCATCCCGGCCGCGGCAAGCGGGATGAGGTGCTCGTAGGAAATCGAGAAGCCCTCGCCGAAGTGGATCGTCGGGTACAGCAAGGCGTCGGGCCGGGCCGCCAGGACGGGTCGCCACGCTTGCAGGTAGCGCTCCGCTGCCTCCGCTACGCCGATCCCGTACCGGTCGATGTGGTTGTGGATGATGGCCGCGCCGGCCTCGATGCAGGCGAGCGCATCCGCGGTGATCTCCGAGGGCTCAACCGGCACATGGGGATTGGCCGACTTGGGAGTGGCGCCGTTGATGGCGCACTCGATGACGACGGGACCCACGAATTCAGAGCCAGCCGGTGCGGGCCGCGGCCACCGGCTTTGGAGGCGACGGCGCCAACTGGCCGTCGCGCACCCCGTCGAGCATCCGCTTGACGGTGGCGACGATCTCGGGTGCCGACGCCGCCAACCCGGTCAGATCGGCCTCGGTGACCTCGCTCGGGTCGACGCCGGAGCGCTCCAGCACCGCGGCCGGATCGGCCAGCTGACCGGCCAGCCAGGACACCGGATCGGCGGACAGTTCGGGGACAAAGTGCCGGCGCCCGGGCTCCCAGCCGTCGAACCGGGGGTGGTGATGGGCCCGGTCCAGCGTCCCCGGCGGGCTCTCGGTGGAGCCGAACAGATCGACCCGCCACACCGGCCGGGTGAAGGTGATCGGGATGCCGGCATAGATCGACCCTTGCGGATCGGCCCGGTCGACCAGGCGCAGTTCCAGTCGCACACCCCGCTCCGGGGTTTCCTGACCTTTCATCGGGGACGGGTCGACGAAGTACATGTCGCCGACGACCACACCCAGGTTTTCAAAGCCGAACGCTGCGAGCACGCTATAGAGCGTAGTCCCGGTCTGAGCGCAAAGCGCCCGGCGCACTCGCCGGAACGGCGGGATTGACCGGCGCCACCGGCGAGACGCGAACATAACCGCCGCCCAGCGGAGGCCGCGGGTCCGGCTCGCCCTTGTTCGGCCACAGCGACGCGGCACGCTCGGCCAGCGCGGTGATGGTGAGCGAGGGGTTCACTCCAAGATTGGCGGTGATCGTCGAGCCGTCGATCACGTGCAACCCGGGATGTCCGTGCATGCGGTGATACGGATCGACGACGCCGTCGGCCGCGGTCTCCCCGATCACACAGCCCCCGATGAAGTGTCCGGTCATCGGGATGTCCGCCAGGTCCGCCCACGCGCCGCCGGCGATGCCGTCGGTGTGCTCGGCGGCCCGCCGGGCGACCTCGTGGCCGACCGGGATCCACGTGGGGTTCGGCTCGCCGACCCCCTGCCGGGTCACCATGCGGCGGCCGAACAGCCCGGGCCGGGTGAAGGTGGTGAGCGAATTGTCGTGCGTCTGCATCACCAGCAGCGGAATGGTCTGCTGCGACCAGCACTTCGGATTGAGCAGGCGGCGCAGGTCCCGGCGTTGCCGCACAAGCTCTTTCAGGCCGGTACGCCACCTACCCTTTTTCCCGACGCCGTCCAGGCCGTCGACCAGCACGGTGCCCATCAGCCCCATCAGGTTGGAATCGTGGCCGTAGCGGCAGGGCTCGACGTGGGTGTGCTCGTCGGGGTGGATAGACGACGTGATGGCCACACCCTCGGAGTAGTCCACATCGTCGCGGCGCGCCCGCACGGCCAGGATCGCCTCGGAGTTGGTCCGCGACAGCTCCCCCAACCGCGGCGAGACGTGCGGCAGGCTGCCGCCGTCGCGCAGCCGGTGCAGGAGTCGCTGGGTGCCGAGCGCGGCCGCCGAGAACACCACCTGCTCGGCGGTGAAGGTCCGGCGCCGCCGGCGCAGCTTGCTCCCGGTGCGGCGCGTCACCACGTCGTACCCGCCCTCCCGGCGCGGCCGGACGTCGACGACGGTGGTGAGCGGATGGATTGCGGCACCGAGCTTTTCGGCCAGGTACAGGTAGTTCTTGACGAGTGTGTTCTTGGCATTGTGCCGGCAGCCCGTCATGCATTCACCGCAGTGCAGGCAGGCGTTGCGGTCCGGGCCGGCACCGCCGAAGTAGGGGTCCCCCACCGGGGCCCCCGGGGCGGCCAGGCCGTCCGTACCGCTGAAACACACCCCGACGCGGGTGGCGTGGAAGGAGTCAGCCACTCCGAGGTCGGTGGCAATCTGCAGCATCACCTTGTCCGAAGGTGTTGTGCGCGGATAGGTTTCGATGCCGAGCATCCGGGTGGCCTGGTCGTACCAGGGGGCGAGCTCGTCTTTCCAGTCGGTGATGCCGCTCCAGCGCGGGTCGTTATAGAACGGGTCGCCGGGCTCGTACAGCGTGTTCGCGTAGACCAGGGAACCGCCGCCGACCCCGGCGCCGCTGAGCACCACGGCATCCGACAGCACGTCGATCCGCTGGATGCCGTAGCAGCCGACCGATGGCTTGAACAGATAGTCCCGGACGTGCCAGCTGTTCTTCGCGAAGTCTTCGTCCCGGAACCGCCGGCCCGCTTCGAGAACGCCGACGCGGTAACCCTTTTCACTCAGCCGCAGCGCCGTGACGCTGCCGCCGAAACCGGACCCGATCACCAGCACGTCATAGTCGAAGCCGCTCACGCGTTGACCTCCGCCGGCACCGGAAGAACTTCGTGGTAATCCTCGAGAGCCGCGAAACGGGTGCGGCGCTGATATTCGTGGACCAGTCCGGGCCAGTTCGTGGTGACCCGGCCCGACTCGGCGCGGTACCAGGAGTCACAGGTCGTCCAGACCCCGCGCTCCAGCCGGGACTGCACGCCCGAGTCGTAGGCCTGCTCGACATCGCGCCGCACCTCGAACGCGCGGGCCTTCCCGCCGCGGGCCAGCTCCTGCACGATCTGGCGGATGTAGCGGGACTGCTGCTCCATCATCAGGATGATCGAGCTGCTGCCGAGGTTGGTGTTCGGGCCGTAGATCAGGAACATGTTCGGGAACCCGGGGACGGCCATGCCGAGGTGAGCCCGGGCGCCTTCGACCCACTCGCTGTGCAGGTCGCGTGCGTCGCGTCCGGTAATGGTCATCGGGGCCAGGAATTCGGTGGCCTTGAATCCGGTGCCGTAGATGATGACGTCGACCTCGTGCAGCCGGCCGTCGGCGGTCCGCGCCCCCGTCGGCGTCACCTCGGTGATCGCGTCGGTCTCGACGTCGACGTTGCCGCACGCCAGCGCCGGGTACCACTCGCTGCTGAACAGCACCCGCTTGCACCCGATCGGATAGTCGGGAGTCAGCTTCGCCCGCAGCACCGGATCCTTGATGTGGCGCTTGAGGTTTGACATCGCGAGGCTCTTGAGCACCCGCGCCAGTGGCGCGGCCTTGGTCAGCGCGAAGCCCAACAGCTCGGTGGTTTCCCAGATCGTGGTGCGCATGGCGGCGGCGAATCCGGGAACCTTGGCGAAGGCGGCGTGGTGCGAGTCGGTGTAGGCGCGATCCAGCTTGGGCACCACGTAGGACGCAGAGCGCTGGAAGACGGTGACCTGCGCGGCATTCTGGCGAATGCGCGGGACGAACTGGATGGCCGACGCGCCGGTGCCCAGTACCGCGACCCGCTTGCCGGTCAGGTCGACGTCGTGGCGCCACTGTGCCGAATGGAACGAAGGGCCCGCGAATGTGTCGAGTCCCGGGATGTCCGGCAGCGCCGGCCGCGACAGCTGTCCCACCGCCGGCACGAGCACGTCGGCTTCGAAGACCTCGCCGGTCGACGTCGCCACCCGCCAGGTGGCGGTGCTCTCGTCGTAGCTGGCGGAGGTGACCTCGACGCCGGTCCGCACCAGGCCGCGCAGCCCGAACCTGTCCGCGGTGTCGTGGATGTAGCCCAGGATGTCGGGCTGCTCGGCGTACCGGCGGCCCCAGTCGGTCTTGCGGGCGAACGAGTACGAATACAGGTTCGACGGGACGTCGCATGCGGCACCGGGGTAGGTGTTCTCCCGCCAGACGCCGCCGATATCGTCGGCCTTCTCCAGCACCGTGACGTCGGCAAGCCCGTCCTTGGACAGTTCGTAGGCGGCGGCGAGACCACCAAAGCCGGCCCCGATCACCACAACGCGAGGTGTTGATGTCATGAATCCGACGTTAGGGGCCAACAACAACGAAGTGTCAGCCGATTGCGGTCGGCAAATCCATGATTCCGGCCAAACGCGGGGCCACCGACCGCTGATAGCGGGCCGGCGTCGTCCCCGTCCAGCGCTTGAAGGCGGCGATGAAACTGGTCGCCTCCGCGTAGCCGAGCCGCAACGCGACGTCCTCCACCGAGAGCGCGCCCGTTGCCAGCAGCTCCTCGGCCAGCACCCGGTGCACCTCCTCGACCAGCTCCCGGAACGTCGTGTTCTCCTCGGCCAGCCGGCGGCGCAGCGTGCGCTCGCTCATGGCCAGGTGCCGGGCAACGGCCCCGATCGTGTGGGGCTCGCCGTTGATCGACGCCAGCCGGTCGCGCACCCGCCGGGCGACCCCGGTGCGCTGGCGGCGGCGCTCTAGCAGCGCCTGGCACTGCTGCTCACACATCACCCTGCTCATCTCGCTGGCCTGCGGTAACCGGTTGTCCAGCAAACCCACCGGCCAGCGCGCCACGGTCGCAGGCGAGTCATAACCCGGCGTCAGACCGAATGCGTCGCGGGCCGCGGCGTCTCCTGACGCGGGCGCCGGGCCGGCGAAGTCGATCGAGGTGAACGGGATGGGACTGCCCAGCAACTCCGACATCACCCGGGCGATCGCGGCCAGGTCACGCCGCATCAGGAATTCGGCAACCGGACCGGTCAGGTCCGGCAGGTCCAGCCGCAGCGCCACCTCCGCACCTTCCACCGTGACCGTAGGCAGGCAGAAGCCGTAGCTCAGGTCGTAGTAGCGGGCCGCGAACCGGACGGCGTCGCCCAGCGTCGAACTGGTCAGGCAGGCGAAACCGAAGATGCCGAACGATCCGACGTAGTAGTTGCGGCCGACCCGCACCCCCAGATCCGCGGGGTTGCCCAGCAGGTTCACCAGATTCGTTGCGACCGCCAGCTCCTGGCGGCCCAGGATCATCCGCTCGTGGTCATGCAGGTCGGCCTCCGACACACCGGAACGCTGCAGTACGTCAGCGACGGAAAGCCCGTTCTGGCGACCGAATTCGGCCATCAGGGCGACGCTGGCGGTAGTCCGCGGAAAATCCCAGTGCGACACTCGGGAGCCGACGAACACCTGCACTAGACCAGTATGGCCGCCCGGGCGAACCGGCCTGGCGCCGAGCGTGACGCTGCAGTCGCATTTGGCGTGGCAAATTCATACGGTCATTGCAACAACATGGATCTTAGGAGTTGCAATGCCAAGTGGTTACCCGCATCCGCCGGCG
>NZ_LQOY01000033.1 GCF_002101675.1 Mycobacterium gordonae
GCCCCACCCGCGACACCGGCAGCCCCCGACCCGCCATTACCCCCGCGGCCCCACAACAGCCCGCCCGGACCTCCCGCAGCCCCGGTGCCTGCCGCGCCGTCTGTCCCCGGACCGATCAACGGCCTGCCCAACAGCAGGTTCGTCGGCGCATTGATCGCAGCCAGCACCTGCTCCTCCAGCGATCCCAGGACGTCGACACTGGCCGCCTCCATGGCGGCATAAGAGCCGCCCGCCGCCGCCAGCGCCCGCACAAACTGAGCCTGAAACTCCGCTGCCTGCGCACTGGCTGCCTGGTATTCCTTGCCGACGCTGCCGAACAGGACCGCGATGGCCGCCGACACCTCATCCGCGGCCGCCGGCATGATCGCTGCCGTGGGCGCCGCCGCCGCGGTCGCCTGCCGGACCGCCTCCCCAATGGCCCCGACGTCGGCCGCCGCGGTGGTCAGAGCCTGCGGCGCGGCGATCAGAAAAGTTGACATAACGGAGCTCCAATCGCCCTCGAGGGCACAAAACACGCCGAAGCAGAAGTCGAGAATTCCGGGAATACGCCATCCCCGCGCAGTCCGATATCCCCCAACGCTTCCCGACAAGCACTGGTCATGAATACGGCCATTTCGCGCGACGACGCTGGTTGCCGCCACTTATAGGTAGCTGATTGTCACGCGAAGATGGGCGGTTTCGAGCCGGATCCGACTACTGCAAAATCGCGCCGGATCCTATGGCGACTACTGCAATTCACTCCGGCTTGGTGCTGCGGCCCAGCAGTAGAGCAATGGCCTCGTTGACCGACAGTCCCTTATGGCAGACCCGGTGGACGGCGTCGGTGAGTGGCATTTCGACGTCGTAGCTCGAGGCCAGGGCCAGCACCGACTCGCACGAGGTGACGCCCTCGACCACATGGCCGTCCTTGCCGTGCAAAGCGGTGTGCATGGTGTCGCCGCGGCCCAGTCGCTCGCCCAGCGAGCGGTTGCGTGAATAAGGAGAGGTACAGGTAGCCACCAGATCGCCCACCCCGGCCAGCCCCGCCAGCGTCGCGCCCTTGGCGCCCAGCGCCAGCCCGAGCCGCATGATCTCGGCCAACCCGCGGGTGATGATGGCCGCCGCGGTGTTCTCGCCCAGGCCGACTCCGACCGCCATTCCACATGCCAGCGCGATGACGTTCTTGCACGCGCCGCCGACCTCGGTCCCCACCACATCGGAGTTGGTGTAGGGACGGAAGTATCCACTGTTCAAAAACCGTTGCAACGCGACGGCTCGGCCGGAGTCGCTGCACGCGACGACGGTGGCCGCCGGCTGATTCTGGGCGATCTCGCTGGCCAGGTTCGGGCCGGAGATCACCGCAACCTGCGAACTGTCGACACCGGTGACCGAGACGATCACTTGACTCATCCGCATCAGCGTGCCGAGCTCGATGCCCTTGGCCAGGCTGACCAACGTGGCGCCGTCGGCCCACATGCCGTTCCACTGCTCGAGATTCGCGCGCATCGTCTGCGCCGGCACCCCAAGGAGCACCGTCGTCACACCAGAGAGCGCCTCCTCGGCGTCGGTCGTGGCACGGATGCCCGCCGGCAGCGGCGTGCCGGGAAGGTAATCGGGGTTGTACCGGGTGGCATTGATCTTGTCGGCGACATCCTTGCGCCGCGCCCACAGCGTGACGTCGCCGCCGGCATCGGCGAGCACCTTGGCCAGCACGGTGCCCCATGCGCCCGCGCCCATCACCGCGACAGTTCCCGTGCCGGCCATCCACCACCCCTAATACCTCGCCCGGTGCCGTCTTACGGCGACGGCAGCCGCTAAACACTAATCTGAGCGACCGGGCGCCGTCACCTCCCGCGGCGTTGCGCTGGCAGGATGATGACATGGGCGGCACACACGGGGATGTCGGACTGATCATCGCCGTCAAGCGATTGGCCGCAGCCAAGACCAGACTCGCGCCGGTGTTCTCGGCGCCGACGCGCGAGAGCGTGGTCCTGGCCATGCTGGTCGACACCATGACCGCGGCGGCCCGGGTGAGTTCGTTGCGCTCGATCACCGTCATCACCCCCGATGACGTGGCGGCGGCCGCGGCCACCGAGTTCGGCGCCCAGGTGCTGGCCGACCCGACGCCGCCGGATGACCCGGACCCGCTCAACAGCGCAATCGCCGCCGCCGCGGCTGCGGTCGATATACCCAATATTGTTGTGCTGCAAGGTGATTTGCCTGCACTGCAGACTCCGGAACTCACCGAAGCCATCGCGGCGGCACGCCACCACCAGCGCAGCTTCGTCGCCGACCGGCTCGGCACCGGCACCGCGGTGCTGTGCGCGTTCGGAGCCGCGCTCGACCCCAGGTTCGGGCCGGATTCCGCAGCGCGGCACCGCCGTTCGGGCGCGGTCGAACTCACCGGTGCGTGGCCCGGGCTGCGTTGCGACGTCGACACACCGGCTGATCTGGCTGCCGCCCGCCAACTCGGGGTGGGCCCGGCGACCGCACGTGCCGTCGGGCACCGCTCGCTACGGTGAGCCGGGTCGGGGGGTGAATGGCACCCGAACGGCACATGGATCTCTGCTGACTGCTGGCCGCATCGCCGGGTGATAGGCAATGATCTCAGGGTGACCGAAATCGAAGCCACACCAGAGGCAGAGACACGTCCCGACGAGCACGCTTGGCACCCTGGCGACTCGGCTCCCACGGCACCTCCGGCGGCGACCCCGGCGGCGATCACCGACACGCTGCCCGAGGAGCGCTACCTCAACCGGGAACTGAGCTGGCTGGATTTCAACGCCCGCGTGCTCGCGCTGGCCGACGACAGTTCGATGCCGCTGCTCGAGCGCGCGAAGTTCCTGGCGATCTTCGCTTCCAACCTCGACGAGTTCTATATGGTCCGGGTCGCCGGCCTCAAACGCCGCGACGAGATGGGCCTGTCGGTCCGCTCCGCGGACGGACTGACCCCGCGAGAGCAACTGCGCCGTATCGGCGAGCAGACCCAGCAGATCTCCATCCGGCACTCGCGCGTGTTCCTCGATTCGGTGCTACCCGCACTCGAGGAGGAAGGCATCTCCATCGTCACCTGGGCCGACCTGGACGAGGCTGAACGAGAACACTTGTCGACTTATTTCCACGAACAGGTTTTCCCCGTTCTGACCCCGCTCGCGGTGGACCCCGCCCACCCCTTCCCGTTCGTGAGCGGATTGAGTCTGAACCTGGCCATCACCGTGAAGCAACCCGAGGACGGCACCCAGCATTTCGCGCGGGTGAAGGTACCCGACAACGTGGACCGGTTCGTCGAACTCGAAGCCAAAGACGGCGACGACGATCAGGTGATCGTCCGGTTCCTGCCGATGGAGGAGTTGATCGCAGCCTTCCTTCCGGTGCTCTTTCCGGGCATGGAAATCGTGGAGCACCACGCGTTTCGGATTACCCGCAACGCCGACTTCGAGGTCGAAGAGGACCGCGACGAGGACCTGTTGCAGGCGCTGGAGCGGGAATTGGCGCGGCGCCGGTTCGGTTCCCCGGTGCGGCTGGAAGTGTCCAACGACATGACCGAGAGCATGCTGGAGTTGCTGCTGCGGGAACTCGACGTGCATCCGGGCGATGTGATCGATGTGCCTGGCCTGCTGGATTTGTCGTCGCTGTGGCAGATCTACGGCGTCGACCGGCCGGCTCTCAAGGACCGGGCCTTCGTGCCGGCCACCCACCCGGCTTTCGCCGATCGGGAAACAGCCAAGAGTATCTTCGCCACCCTGCGGGAAGGCGACGTGCTGGTACACCACCCGTATGACTCGTTCTCGACGAGCGTGCAGCGGTTCGTCGAACAGGCCGCGGCCGACCCGAATGTGCTCGCGATCAAGCAGACGTTGTACCGCACCTCCGGGGACTCCCCGATCGTGCGGGCCCTCATCGACGCCGCCGAAGCCGGAAAACAAGTCGTGGCAATGGTTGAGATCAAGGCGCGCTTCGACGAGCAGGCCAATATCCGTTGGGCGCGAACCCTCGAGCAGGCGGGAGTGCACGTCGTGTACGGGTTCGTCGGACTCAAGACGCACTGCAAGACCTGCCTGGTGGTCCGTCGGGAAGGCCCCCACATCCGACGGTACTGCCACGTCGGAACCGGCAACTACAACGGCAAGACGGCACGGCTGTACGAAGACGTGGGGCTGCTGACCGCCGACCCCGACATCGGCGCCGACCTGACCGACTTGTTCAACACGCTGACCGGCTACTCGCGAAAGCTGACCTACCGCAACCTGTTAGTGGCGCCCCACGGCATCCGCACCGGCATCATCGAGCGCGTCGATCGAGAGGTCGAAGCACACCGTCGCGGCAACGACGCGCGGATTCGGCTCAAGATGAACGCGCTGGTGGACGAGCAGGTCATCGACGCGCTGTATCGCGCGTCGCAGGCCGGCGTTCGGGTGGAGGTGGTGGTGCGCGGCATCTGCGCACTGCGCCCGGGTACCGAAGGGATCTCCGAAAACATCACCGTCCGCTCCATTCTCGGCCGGTTCCTGGAACATTCGCGGATCCTGCATTTCAATGCCATCGACGAATTCTGGATCGGCAGCGCCGACATGATGCATCGCAATCTGGACCGGCGCGTCGAAGTGATGGCTCAGGTCAAGGACCCGCGCCTGACCGCACAACTGGGCGAACTTTTCGAGTCCGCGCTGGACCCCGCCACCCGGTGCTGGGAGCTGGGGTCCGACGGCCAGTGGACGGCCTCACCGCGGGAAGGCGAGAGCGTGCGTGACCACCAGGCCTCGCTGATGGAGCGACACCGCAGTCCGTAATCCCGCGGCGTCCCGGAGGGACAGATCCACCAGTGCGAGCGAACTGGCCGAATTGACCTGCAGGAGTGAAGGTGTCGATCCAGAACTCGTCGGACCGTCGACGCCCCGGGGACCGGGTCGTGTACGCGGCCGGCGCGGTGTTGTGGCGGCCGGGTAAGGGCAATCCAACGAAAACGCTCGAAGTCGCGGTGATCCACCGACCGCGGTACGACGACTGGTCGCTGCCAAAAGGAAAGGTCGACCCCGGCGAAACCGCACCGGTCGCCGCCGTTCGCGAGGTACTCGAAGAAACCGGCCGTCGCAGCCATCTCGGCCGGTTCCTCACCACCATCACCTACCCGATCGACCAGGGAGTCAAGCGGGTGCACTACTGGGTGGCACGCGACACTGGCGGCCACTTCGCCCCAGGACATGAGGTCGACGAGATGATGTGGCTGCCGGTGGCCGACGCCATGAAGAAACTCGACTACGCACCCGACCGAAAGGTTCTGCGGCGGTTCGTCAAACAGCCTCCGGACACCAAGACGGTGTTGGTGGTGCGGCACGGCACCGCGGGCAGCAAGTCACGTTATCGCGGCGATGACACCAAACGGCCGCTGGACAAGAAGGGCCGCGCCCAGGCCGAGGCGCTGGTCGGCCAATTGCTGGCGTTCGGCGCCAACCGGGTGTACGCGGCCGATCGGGTGCGATGCCATCAGACGGTCGAACCGCTCGCGGCGGAACTGGGAGTCGACATCCACAACGAGCCCACCCTCACCGAAGAGGCGTACGCCAAGAACGCCAAACGCGGTCGGCAGCGAGTCCTGCAAATCGCCGCGCGGGCGGGGACACCCGTGATCTGCACCCAGGGCAAGGTGATTCCCGATCTGATCGCATGGTGGTGCGAACGCGACGGTGTGCGGCCCGACAAGTCACGCAACCTCAAAGGCAGCACCTGGGTGCTGTCGCTGGCGGCGGGCCGGCTGATCGCCGCCGACCACATCGGCGGCGCGCTGGCCGCGAACGTACGCGCCTGACAAGCGAATACCCTCCGAAGGCATCGCTGCCACCGGAGGGTATTTGCGTGAGTGGACTACTTGCGGCCGCGCCGTGTGCTTGCGGCCTTCTTGGCCGGAGCCTTCTTGGCGGGAGCCTTGGTCGCGGCTTTCTTGGCGGGAGCCTTGGTCACCGCTTTCTTGGCGGGAGCCTTGGTCACCGCTTTCTTGGCGGGAGCCTTGGTCGCGGCCTTCTTGGCGGGAGCCTTGGTCGCGGCCTTCTTGGCCGGAGCCTTGGTCGCGGCCTTCTTGGCCGGAGCCTTGGTCGCGGCCTTCTTGGCCGGAGCCTTGGCGGCGGACTTCTTGGCCGGCGCCTTCTTGGCCGCCGTCTTCTTGGCCGCACTGGCAACCACGCCGCGCTTCACTGCGGGGCCTTCGGCCGGGAGCTTTTGTGCGCCAGCCACAACCGCTTTGAATTGAGCTCCGGGACGGAACGCCGGAACAGACGTCGGCTTGACCTTCACCGTCTCGCCGGTGCGCGGGTTGCGAGCGACGCGAGCCGCACGGCGACGCTGTTCGAAGACACCGAAGCCGGTGATGGTGACGCTGTCGCCCTTGTGGACCGCGCGCACAATCGTGTCGACGACATTCTCGACAGCGGCGGTCGCCTGCCGACGGTCTGAGCCCAATTTCTGTGTGAGCACATCTATGAGCTCTGCTTTATTCATCCAACCCTCCGAGGCCAGTGGTCCTCTTTTGGAACCGACTAGTGCACTACGGTAAACCCTCGACTGGCAAATTGCCAAGAGCCACGCGCAATTTCAGCCCGCAATTGCTGTGGTTAAGCCGCCCTTTCGGCAATCCGATTGCCGCCCTTGGCCGCTGGCGCCGCCGCGAAATACCCCCTGATTAGCCCGCGAATTCGGCGCCGCCGAGTGCTTCAGGAGGTCGGCAAAGTACGCGGTTTCCAAGCCGGGCGGGCCGCCTCGAAGGCTTCGATTTCGTCGAGTTTCTGCAGCGTAAGGGCTATATCGTCGAGTCCGTGCAGCAACCGGAAGGCGGTGTGATCGTCAATCCTGAACGGCAGCACCGCTGTTCCCGCGGTGACATTTCGATCTTGAAGATTGACAGTGATTTCCAGCCCGGGGCTCTGCTCGATGAGCTTCCACAGAAGCTCGACGCCATCTTGGTCGATTTCGGCCGCCAACAGCCCCGCCTTGCCGGCGTTGCCACGAAAGATGTCAGCGAACCGGGACGAGATAACCACCCGGAATCCGTAGTCCATCAGCGCCCAGACCGCGTGCTCGCGCGAGGACCCGGTGCCGAAATCCGGTCCGGCAACCAAGACCGAGCCTCGGTCAAAGGGGCTGAGGTTGAGCACGAATGACGGATCTGACCGCCAGCTCGCGAACAATCCGTCCTCGAAACCGGTTCGGGTGACGCGCTTCAGATAGACCGCGGGAATGATCTGATCGGTATCGACATTGGACCGCCGCAGCGGGACGCCGATACCGGTGTGGGTGTCAAACGCTTCCATGCTCTTCCCTCGCTTTTCAACGTGAATTCAAGTCGGCTAGTTCAAATCCGCCGGCGCGGAAAGCTTGCCGCGCACCGCGGTAGCTGCCGCAACCGCCGGCGAAACCAGGTGCGTGCGACCGCCCTTGCCCTGCCGTCCTTCGAAATTGCGGTTGGACGTCGCGGCGCAACGCTCTCCGGGCGCAAGCTGATCGGGGTTCATGCCCAGACACATCGAGCAGCCCGCCTGCCGCCACTCCGCGCCGGCGGCCGTGAATATCTCACCGAGCCCTTCGGCTTCCGCCTGAGCCCGAACCCGCATCGAGCCCGGAACCACGAGCATCCGCACGCCGTCAGCGACCTTGTGACCACGCAAGATATCGGCTACCACCCGTAAATCCTCGATCCGCCCGTTGGTGCAGGAACCGACGAAGACGGTGTCGACGGCGATATCGCGCATCGCCGTGCCCGGTTGAAGGTCCATGTACGCCAAGGCTTTCTCGGCCGCCTGGCGCTGCGCGTCGTCGGTCATCAGTTCCGGATCCGGCACTGCGGCACTCAGCGGCACCCCCTGGCCCGGATTGGTGCCCCAGGTCACGAACGGGCTCAGCGAGGCGGCGTCGAGGTACACCTCGGTGTCGAAAACCGCTCCGGGATCAGTAGGCAGCTGCTTCCAGTAGGCCAGCGCCGCATCCCAGTCCGCACCGGTGGGTGCATGCGGACGGCCGCGCAAGAATTCAAATGTGGTCTCGTCCGGCGCCACCATGCCGGCCCGCGCGCCGGCTTCAATGCTCATGTTGCAGATCGTCATCCGGCCTTCCATGGACAGCGATTCGATGGCAGTGCCCCGGTATTCGATGACGTGCCCCTGTCCGCCGCCGGTCCCGATTTTGGCGATCAAGGCCAGAATGATGTCCTTCGCGGTGACGCCGGGCGGCAATTGCCCCTCGACGTTGACCGCCATCGTCTTGAACGGGCGCAGTGCCAGCGTCTGGGTGGCGAGCACGTGCTCGACCTCAGAAGTGCCGATACCCATGGCGATTGCGCCGAATGCGCCGTGCGTGGAGGTGTGACTATCACCACATACGATCGTCATCCCGGGCTGGGTGAGGCCCAGTTGCGGCCCTACGACGTGCACGATGCCCTGCTCGATATCGCCCATCGGGTGCAGCCGGACACCGAATTCGGCGCAGTTGTGTCGCAACGTCTCGACCTGTGTGCGCGATACCGGGTCGGCGATCGGCTTGTCGATGTCGATGGTGGGCACGTTGTGGTCCTCGGTGGCGATCGTCAGATCGGTTCGCCGTACCGGACGTCCGGCCAGCCGCAGACCGTCGAATGCCTGTGGACTGGTGACCTCGTGCACCAGATGCAGATCGATGTAGATCAGGTCCGGCGCCTCGGCGCCACCGGACACCACAACGTGGTCGTCCCAGACCTTCTCGGCCAACGTGCGCGGCCGGCCTGCAGCGGGGTTGTGCGTCTGCGATGCCATCTTCAACTCGATTCGTCCGGTGGCGGCTCGCCTGATCCATCCGGGCTGGGATCTCACTATGCGAGACGCTAGTATCTTCTTGTGAGACAGCATAGCGGCATCGGCGTCCTCGACAAAGCCGTCGGCATCCTGCACGCGGTCGCGGAATCTCCCTGTGGGCTGGCCGAACTGTGCGAACGCACGGGCCTGCCCAGGGCCACCGCCTACCGCCTCGCCGCGGCCCTGGAGGTGCACCGACTGGTGGGCCGCGACGAGGAGGGACGGTGGCGCCTCGGGCCCGCGGTCACCGAGCTATCGACGTATGTCAGCGACCCGCTGCTGGCCGCGAGCGCGGCGGTACTGCCCCAATTGCGGGAAACCACCGGCGAAAGCGTGCAGTTGTACCGCCGCGAGGGGACCAGCCGCGTCTGCATCGCCGCCCTGGAACCACCTGCGGGCCTTCGCGATACCGTCCCGGTCGGCGCCCGGCTGCCGATGACCGCGGGCTCCGGTGCCAAGGTGCTGTTGGCCTTTTCCGACGCGGCCACCCAGAAAGCGGTGCTGCCCAAGGCGATGTTCACCGACCGGGTGCTCGCCGAAGTCCGCAGGCGCGGCTGGGCGCAGAGCGTCGCCGAGCGCGAACCGGGCGTGGCAAGCGTTTCGGCACCGGTGCGCGACGGGCGCGGGGCGGTGGTTGCCGCGATCTCCGTCTCGGGTCCGGTCGACCGGATGGGCCGGCGGCCCGGCGCACGCTGGGCCGCTGACCTCCTGGCCGCCGCTGAGACGCTCACGCGGCGGCTGTAGGGACGGCCGGCATAGAGCCTGCGGCCACAAATGTCGCCAGGCCGCTGGTGGCCGCCCTCAGCGCAGGCTGGACGCCACCAGATCAGAGCCCGCGCACCGCTACCTGACAAACTGACGCCATGGGAACGAATCAGCGCGCCAGCATCGTCATGTCCGAGGCCGAGATCACCGACTTCGTCAACAACAGCCGGACCGGAACGCTGGCCACCATCGGACCCGACGGACAGCCGCACCTGACGGCGATGTGGTACGCGGTGGTAGACGGCGAGATCTGGCTGGAGACCAAGGCCAAGTCGCAGAAGGCGGTCAACCTCAAACGCGACCCACGCGTCAGCTTCCTGCTCGAGGACGGCGACACCTACGACACCCTGCGCGGCGTGTCCTTCGAAGGCGTTGCTGAGATCGTCGACGACCCCGACGCGCTGCACCGTGTCGGCGTCAGCGTGTGGGAGCGCTACACGGGCCCCTACAGCGACGACATGAAGCCGTTCGTGGACCAGATGATGAATAAGCGGGTCGGCGTGCGTATCGTCAGCCGGCGCAGCCGGTCCTGGGATCACCGCAAGCTGGGCCTGCCGAGCATGCCGGTGGGTGGTACCACGGCGCCGGCCGCCAAGGGCGGCGCCCAGTGATTTTGTAGCCCCGATGGGATTCGAACCCACGCTACCGCCGTGAGAGGGCGGCGTCCTAGGCCGCTAGACGACGGGGCCGGACACGATCCGAGCAGTCAGCATAGCCCAACCCGGATACCCCACCTAATCGCTGCGACAGGTGAGGCTTTGCTGGGGTACCAGGACTCGAACCTAGAATGGCTGAACCAGAATCAGCTGTGTTGCCAATTACACCATACCCCATTTGCGACTTAAAACTGCTGGTCGGAGCACATTTCCCGGGTTGGATACCCGCGTCCTGGCACCGCTTGATCCAGCTGTCCTATGCCTTTGAAGCCGCAGTGCACACTACCAAAGACTTCCGGCGCGCTACGCACGCCTACTGGGTGCCGACCGTCTCCCGCGCGGAGCGCAACCGGTCCAGGCTGCGGTCGCGGCCCAGCAGTTCCAGCGACTCGAACAACGGCGGGCTGATCGTGGTGCCCGTGGCCGCCACCCGGATCGGCCCGAAGGCCTTCCGTGGTTTGAGTCCCAGCCCCTCGATCAGAGCGCTTTTCAGCGCGCTTTCGATGTGCTCCGTCGTCCAGTCCGGGATCGCGTCGAGCGCCGTGATGGCGGCGTCCAGCACCGGACCGGCGTCCGGGCCCAGTTCCTTGCCCGCGGCCTTGGGGTCGAGGGCGTACTCGTCGTCGTCGAAGAACTTCAGCAGGTCCCAGGCGTCACCGAGCACGACGATGCGGGTCTGCACCAACTCGGCGACCGTCTTGAATGCCGCGTCGTCCAGGGCAAGCCGATGGCCGTGGGCCTCCAGATAGTCGCGCAACCGGGCAGCGAAATCGTCGACCGCCAGCCGCCGGATGTGCTCGGCGTTGATGGCGTCAGCCTTCTTCTGGTCGAAGCGCGCCGGGTTGGAGGTGACGTTGGCGACATCGAAGGCCGCGACCATCTCGTCGAGGCTGAACAGGTCGTGGTCGTCGGCGATGGACCAGCCAAGCAACGCAAGGTAATTCAGCAGCCCTTCGGGGATGAAGCCACGGTCGCGGTGCAGGAAGAGGTTCGACTGGGGATCGCGCTTGGACAGTTTCTTGGTTCCCTCCCCCAAAACCGGTGGGAAGTGCCCGAATTCCGGGGTGCGCTCGGCGACGCCGATCCGGATCAGCGCCTGGTACAGCGCGATCTGGCGCGGCGTCGAGGGCAGCAGGTCCTCGCCGCGCAGCACGTGGGTGATCTTCATCAACGCGTCGTCGCACGGATTGACCAAGGTGTACAACGGGTCTCCGTTGGCGCGCGTCAGGGCGAAATCGGGCACCGAGCCGGCCGCGAACGTCATCGTCCCGCGCACCAGGTCTTCCCAGGCGAGGTCGGCGTCCGGCATCCGCAGCCGCACCACCGGCTGGCGTCCTTCGGCCAGATACGCCGCGCGCTGCGGGTCGGTGAGGTGGCGGTCGAAGTTGTCGTATCCGAGCTTGGGATTGCGCCCGGCGGCCAGGTGCCGCGCCTCGACTTCCTCCGGCGTCGAGAACGCGTAATAGGCCTCGCCCGCCTCGAGGAGCCGGGCTACGACGTCGCGGTAGAGCTCGCGACGCTGCGACTGGCGGTACGGGGCATAGGGCCCGCCCACTTCGGGCCCCTCGTCCCAGTCCAGACCGAGCCAGCGCAGGGCGTCGAGCAGAGCCAGATAGCTTTCCTCGCTGTCCCGTTCGGCGTCGGTGTCCTCGATGCGGAAGACGAAGGTGCCGCCGGTGTGGCGCGCGTATGCCCAGTTGAACAGGGCGGTGCGGATCATCCCGACATGGGGTATGCCGGTGGGAGACGGGCAGAACCGAACCCGGACGTGCTCTGCGTTGGTCACGACTTTCCTTTGCGGACAACGGGATTAGTGAGAGTGCCGATGCCTTCGATGGTGACCGAGACGGTATCGCCGTGCTCGATCGGCCCGACGCCCGCGGGAGTCCCGGTGAGAATGAGATCCCCTGGCAGCAGCGTCATTACCGCCGAGATCCACTCGACGATGGCGCCGACATCGTGAATCATCAGCGAGGTGCGGGCGTCCTGTTTGACTTCGCCGTTGACTTCGGTGCGCAGGGCCAGATCGGCCGGGTCGAGGTCGGTGACGATCCACGGCCCGACCGGGCAGAACGTGTCATGGCCCTTGGCCCGGGTCCACTGCCCGTCAGACTTCTGCTGATCGCGGGCCGAGACGTCGTTTCCGATGGTGTAACCGAGGATGTTGTCGGCGGCCTGGCTTGCGCTGACGTCCTTGCACGCCCGGCCGATCACCACCGCTAGCTCGCCCTCGAAGTGCACGGGTGATGCGTTGGCGGGCAACCGAATCGGCGCATTCGGTCCGATGATCGCGGTGTTGGGCTTGAGGAACATCACCGGGTCGGTCGGGGCTTGGCCGCCCATCTCGGCGATATGGTCGGCGTAATTCTTGCCGATGCAGACGACCTTGCTGGCCAATATCGGGGCCAGCAGCCGGACGTCGGCCAGTGGCCAGGAGCGGCCGGTGAAACTCGGCGTGCCGAACGGGTGCTCGGCGATCTCGCGGACCGTCATGCCGGCGGGGTCGTCCAGGTCTCCTTCGATGGTGACAAAAGCGACACCGTCCGGGCTGGCGATTCGTCCAAGGCGCATTCGGATGAGCCTATCTGGTCCGCCCAGGCGGAAAATTTGCAGGCAAAGTGCGAGGAGCGGCCTGCAAATCTTCAGTTTCGACGATGCGGCGGCGAGCGGAACCACGCCCTTGCTGTGCAAGCATGAACAGATGACTCGCGATCCGGCCAGTGCGGTCGGGCGCTGGTCGATCGTCGCGGTCTCGCTGGTCGCGACGACCAGCTCCTTTCTGTTCATCAACGGCATCGCCTTCTTGATACCCAAGTTGGAAGCGGACCGCGGGACCCCACTTGCCCAGGCCGGTCTGTTGGCGTCGATGCCGAGTTGGGGGATGGTCGTCACCTTGGTCGCCTGGGGCTATGTCCTGGATCGGGTCGGCGAGCGCATCGTGCTGACCGTCGGATCGGCACTTACGGCGGCCGCGGCCTACGCCGCCGCGTCGGTTCATTCGCTGGTGACGATGGGCGTGTTCCTGTTTCTGGGCGGGATGGCTGCCGCCAGCTGCAACAGCGCGGGCGGCCGGTTGGTATCCGGGTGGTTCCCGCCGGAGCAGCGCGGCCTGGCGATGGGTTTCCGGCAGACCGCGCAACCGCTCGGGATCGCGTTGGGCGCGTTGGTGATTCCCGAACTCGCCGAAACCAGCGCGCAGGCCGGCTTGATGTTCCCAGCCGTGATGTGTTCGGTCGCAGCCGTGGTCAGCGTCTTCGGTGTGGTCGACCCACCGCGCAAACCCCGACGGACTGCCACCCACGAGGAGCTCGCCAGTCCCTACCGCGGCTCGTCGGTGTTGTGGCGGATCCACGCGGCGTCGGCGTTGCTGATGATGCCGCAGACGGTCACCGTCACTTTCATGCTCGTCTGGCTGATCAACGAGCACCACTGGTCGGTGGCGGCGGCCGGCGGTCTGGTGACCATTTCGCAGCTGATCGGTGCGGGCGGCCGAATTCTGGTGGGACGCTGGTCAGATCGCGTCGGCTCGCGGATGCGGCCGGTCCGCATCATCGCCCTGGCGGCCGCGTTGATCCTGTTTCTGCTGTCGCTCAGCGACAGAGTCGGTTCCCACCTGGACGTGGTAATGATGATCACCGCGTCGGTGCTGGCGGTGCTCGACAACGGATTGGAGGCCACCGCCATCACCGAATACGCCGGACCCTATTGGAGTGGACGCGCGCTGGGCACGCAGAACACCACGCAGCGACTGATGGCCGCCGCCGGGCCACCGATGTTCGGCGCGCTGATCAGCACGGCCGCCTACCCGCTCGCCTGGGGGTTGTGTGCCCTGTTCCCGCTCGCCGCGGCGCCGCTGGTGCCGACCCGGGTGCTGCCGCCGGGTCTGGAGACTAGAGCCCGGCTGCAATCCGTTCGCCGACAGCGCTGGTGGCAGGCCGTTCGTCCCCGCGAGTCGCCAGGTAGGCCGCCCAGACCGCATCCGCGTCAAGAAGGTAAGGCTGCAACAACACCGCCGAGTTGACGGGAGTCGCTAGGGGGATATTTGCCTTTCGTAAACCATTGCTTAAACAGCCTGCTGTATCCATCAGCCGGTGCCAGAGGAAATTACGGCTGCCAAACGGCGCTGGGCCATGCTCGGCGTCTCACTCACGGCCACGTTGAGTGCCACCGTGTTTGTTAAAGGTATTGCCTTCCTCATCCCCGTTTTGGACCATGAGCACGATATCTCCCTTGCCGGAGCGGCATTGCTGTCAGCCATGCCTGGGGCTGGAATGCTGCTGACCCATATCGGCTGGGGGTATCTACTGGATCGAGTCGGCGAGCGAAGAGTACTTTCGGCGGGTCTGGCTTTAACCGCTTGTTCGGCGTACGGCGCGGCAATCGTGCCGCCCCCGATCCTTGCTCAGGGAATGTGCTTATTCGTCGGCGGAATGTCTGCGGCCAGTGCCTATACAGCGAGCGGTCCGCTGGTGACAGGCTGGTTTCCGCCAAACCAGCGCGGCCTAGCGATGGGGATCCGCCAAACCGCTCCGCCGTTAGGGGTCGCCCTCGCAGCCTTTGTGCTTCCTGAGCTAGGTGAAAGCAGTTTTTCGAGTGCGCTCATCTTCTGCGCCACGCTCTGCGGTTCGGCCGCCCTGATTTGCGCTGTGACGGTGCGTGACTCCTCCCGTCCGGAGCTCGCGGACATAACTCACTACGACGGTGTCAGTCCCTACCGTGGTACGTCGGTGCTCTGGCGCATCCATCTCTCATCAGCACTGCTGATGGTGCCGCAGACCGTGGTGTTCACCTTCATGCTGGTTTGGTTAATCGAGGCTCATGATTGGTCAGTCCCGGCGGCGGGCGCCCTCGTGAGTTTGTCACAACTTCTCGGAGCGATCGGCCGCATCGTCGTGGGTCGGTGGTCTGATCGACTCGGCTCGCGTACCGCGCCGATCCGCCGGATTGCCGCGGCAGCGGCCCTCGTCCTGCTGTCGATGGCGATCATGGATCAGCTGCGATGGCCATTCGCCATTGGGCTCATGGTGGCCGCGTCCGTGATCACGGTTCTCGACAATGGCTTGGCATTCACGGCTATCGCGGAAATCGCCGGTCGCTATTGGAGTGGACGGGCGATGGCGACGCAGAACACCACACAGACGGTTGCCGCGGCAGCCGGAGCACCGCTATTCGGCGAGGTGATCGAACTAGCCGGGTATCCACTGGGGTTCGCGATCTGCGGCGTACTTCCCTTACTCGCACTTCCGATGGTGCCGATGCACACCCCTCTTGACCAGCGGGTCACACCTTCTTCGCCGAGTGACTCGCGAAGCCATCGGCCCGACCTGGACCCCCAGGCAGCCTAGAGCCCGGCTGCAATCCGCTCGCCGACAGCGCTGGTCGCAGGCCGTTCGTCCCCGCGCGTCGCCAGGTAGGCCGCAACCGCACGGTCTACCCGGGCCGCCGCCTCGTCCTCGCCAAGATGGGCCAGCAGCAACGCCACCGACATGATCGCCGCGGTCGGGTCGGCGATGCCCTGTCCGGCGATGTCGGGGGCGCTGCCGTGCACGGGCTCGAACATCGACGGGTTGGTCCGGGTGGCGTCGATATTGCCGCTGGCGGCCAATCCGATACCGCCACAGACCGCGGCAGCCAGGTCGGTGATGATGTCGCCGAACAGGTTGTCGGTGACGATCACGTCGAAGCGTCCGGGATCGGTGGCCAGGAAGATGGTCGCCGCGTCCACGTGCTGGTAGGCGACCTCGACGTCGGGATACTGCTGGCCGATCTCCTGCACGGTCCGCAGCCACAGTCCCCCTGCGAACGTCAGCACGTTGGTCTTGTGCACCAAGGTCAGATGCTTGCGGCGCCTCATCGCGCGTTGGAAAGCGTCTTCGACCACCCGGCGCACCCCGAACGCGGTGTTGACGGAAACCTCGGTGGCGACCTCGTGGGGCGTGCCGACGCGGATCGCGCCGCCGTTTCCGGTGTAGGGCCCCTCGGTTCCCTCCCGCACCACCACGAAGTCGATGTCGGGGTTCCCGGCCAGCGGGCTCGTGACGCCCGGATACAGCCGGGCCGGCCGCAGGTTGACATGGTGGTCGAGCTCGAAGCGCATGCGCAGCAGCAGTCCCCGCTCCAGGACGCCGCTGGGCACCGACGGATCACCGATCGCGCCGAGCAGGATGGCGTCGTGCTGGCGCAGCTCGGGCACCACAGATTCCGGTAGCACCTCGCCGGTGGCGTGAAAGCGTCGGGCGCCCAGGTCGTACTCGGTCTTCTCGACACCGGGCAGGACGATGTCGAGGACTTTGATCGCCTCGGCGATAACCTCCGGACCGATGCCGTCGCCGGCGATGACGGCGAGCTTCGTCACGAGAAATCGACCACTTCGAGCTTGTTCGCGCCCACGGACTCGACGATTGCCGAGCGCACGTCGTCGGGCACGTCCTGGTCGAGTCGCAGCACCACCGTGGCACTGGGGCCCTCGGTGTCCTCCGACAACTGTGCGGCCTGGATGTTCACCCCGGCGGCGCCCAGCAAGGTGCCGATCTTGCCCAGCGCACCGGGCTGGTCAGCGTAGTGAACCACTAGGTTGATGCCCTGGGCACGCAGGTCGTAGCTGCGGCCGTTGATCTGCACGATCTTCTCCACCAGCTGCGGGCCGGTGAGCGTGCCCGCGACATTGACGACCGAACCGTCGGCGCCCACGGCCCGTACGTCCACCACGCTGCGGTGGTTGGGGCTTTCGGTTGCCTTGCTGATCTCGGCCGTCACGCCGCGTTCGGCGGCCAGGGCCGGCGCGTTCACAAAGGTCACAGGTTCGTCGATGATCGCCGAGAACAGGCCGCGCAGCGCTGACAGCTTCAACACCTCAACGTCCTCGGCCGCGAGCTCTCCGCGAACCTGTACCGATAGTGACGCTGGGAACTCGTCGGAGAGCGCTGAGGCCAGGACACCGAGCTTGCGGACCAGGTCCAGCCACGGCGCCACCTCTTCGTTGACCACGCCGCCGCCGACATTGACCGCGTCCGGAACGAACTCGCCCGCCAGGGCCAGCCGCACGCTCTCGGCCACGTCGGTGCCGGCCCGGTCCTGCGCCTCGGCCGTCGAGGCGCCCAAGTGCGGTGTGACGACCACCTGCGGCAGCTCGAACAACGGGCTGTCGGTGCAGGGCTCGGTGGCGAACACGTCGAGGCCTGCGGCACGGACATGGCCGCTGGTGATGGCTTCCGCCAGCGCAGCCTCGTCGATCAGGCCACCGCGGGCGGCGTTGACGATGATGACGCCGGGCTTGGTCTTGGCCAGCGCCTCCTTGCCGATGAGCCCGGCCGTCTCCGGCGTCTTGGGCAGGTGCACCGAGATGAAATCGGCGCGTTCGAGAAGCTCGTCGAGGGGCAGCAGTTCGATGCCGAGCTGGGCGGCGCGGGCGTGCGAGACATACGGGTCATAGGCGACGAGGTGGGCGCCGAAGGCGGCGATCCGCTGGGCGACCAATTGCCCGATGCGGCCCAGGCCCACCACGCCGACGGTCTTGCCGAAAATCTCGGTGCCCGAGAATTTGGAGCGCTTCCAGGTGTGCTCGCGCAACGTGGCGTCTGCGGCCGGGATCTGGCGGGCCGCGGCCAACAGGAGGGCGATCGCGTGCTCGGCGGCGCTGTGGATGTTGGAGGTGGGGGCGTTGACCACCAGCACACCGCGCGCGGTGGCGGCGTCGACGTCGACGTTGTCCAGCCCGACGCCGGCGCGGGCCACGATCTTGAGCTTGGGCGCCGCGGCGAGCACCTCGGCGTCGACGGTGGTGGCCGACCGGACCAGAAGGGCGTCGGCCTCGGGCACCGCGGCGAGCAGCTTCTCCCGGTCGGGCCCGTCTACCCAGCGCACCTCGACCTGGTCTCCCAGGGCAGCGACGGTTGATTGGGCGAGTTTGTCGGCGATCAATACAACAGGCAAGTTCACGCGGACAGCCTAATGGGTTGGCGATGCGGGCCCTGCGGGCCCGTTGAGGAGCGCCGCCATCGGGCCCCGCGGGGATCGCGAGCGCGGCGCAGCCGGGCGAAGCGGGTCCCCGCCATCAAGCCCCGCGGGGATCGCGAGCGCGGCGCAGCCGGGCGAAGCGGGTCCCCGCCATCAAGCCCCGTGGCGATCGCAAGCGCGGCGGTCGGCTGTAGTCACTGCGCGGCGGTCGGATCTAATCAATAGATGGATGTCACCGTCGTCGGCAGCGGGCCCAACGGGCTGAGCGCCGCCGTGATCTGTGCCCGCGCGGGACTGAAAGTGCGGGTTCTCGAGGCACAACCGACCTTCGGTGGCGGTGCGCGCACCGCTGCCGACACCGAATTTCCTGGCGTCTCACACGATGTGTGCTCCGCGGTACACCCCCTCGCGCTCGCATCGCCCTTCTTCGCGGAATTCGATCTGCGTGGGCGCGGGGTCGCGTTGACCGTGCCGGAGATTTCCTATGCCAACCCGTTGCCGGGGCGACCTGCGGCGATCGCCTATCGCGACCTCTCGCGAACTTGCGCCGAGTTGGACGAGGGCGAGTCCTGGCGACGCTTCCTCGGACCGCTGGTGTCGAACGCGGACGCGGTCGTGGCATTCCTACTCGGCGATAAACGGTCAGTGCCCAGATCCTTGCCGACCGTTGTCCGGCTCGGGTTGCGGATGTTGACCCAAGGCACCCCAGCGTGGGGCGCACTGGCCGGCGAGGATGCCCGCGCCTTGTTCACCGGCGTTGCGGCGCATGCGATTACACCTTTGCCGTCGCTCGCCTCATCGGGCGCGGGGCTGATGTTGGCGACACTCGCTCATGCGGTCGGATGGCCCATTCCGGTAGGCGGCACTCAGACGATCTCCGACGCGCTGATCGCCGATCTGCGCGCCCACGGCGGCGAGCTCACTGCCGGCGTCGAGGTCACCGAGGCGCTCGACGGTGTCGCGCTCTTCGATACCGCGCCGACCACACTGTTGGACGTCTACCGTGACTCTATTCCTGATCGGTACGCTAATGCGTTGCGCCGCTATCGCTTTGGTTCCGGGGCGGCCAAGGTGGATTTCGTGTTGAGCGACGACATCCCTTGGTCCGACCCGCGGCTCAACCAGGCGCCGACCCTTCATCTCGGCGGCACCCGTCAGGAAATGGCGCAGGCGGAGGCAGACATCGCAGCCAGGCGTCACGCCGCCGCGCCGATGGTGCTCGGCGCGCTGCCGCACCTCACCGATCCCGGCCGGATCGACAGCCAGGGACGCCGCCCGTTCTGGACCTACGCTCACGTGCCTGCCGGATCCACCGACGACGCAACCGAATCGGTGACGCGCGTAGTGGAACGATTCGCACCAGGCTTCCGCGACGTCGTGGTGGCGGCCCGCAGCGTGCCGGCCGCGCGAATGAGCGAGCACAACGCCAACTATGTCGGCGGCGACATCAGCGTGGGCGGCAACTCGGCGGTGCGTGCCCTCGCCGGCCCCACCCCACGGGTGAACCCTTGGAGCACACCGATTCCCAAGGTATACCTGTGTTCGGCGGCCACGCCACCCGGCGCCGGGGTGCACGGCATGGCCGGTTACTACGCGGCCCGGACGCTACTGCGTCGCGAATTCGGCATTCGGGAAATGCCCGACCTGGCTCCGTGATTCGGTCAGGCGTCCAGAACGCGTGTCACCGAAGCGGACGCTGCCCCGGTCATAATTGGTCGACGTCGTTCTCGCCGCGACGTTGTCCGATGACGAAGAGGGCAGATGTCGACGTCGCGAGGTGCCCATCTTGTGCGCGCGTTCGGAGATCACTTCTCGCCCGTTAGCGCACCTTTCGTCCGCCGATTTCCAACGGATCGAGAGCGAACGTATATGCGGGTCCCATGCCCGGCAGCCACCCCGCACCGGACGGAGAATCGTCAGACGTCAGCGTGGGTTTCGGGTCGGACAACCCCACAAGACCTAGGAATTGCGTGACCGCTGACAGGCGTGATCGAACACAATCTGGCCCATCACACTGAACGGACCCGGGAAACCCGCACAGCATCACATACCGCGGACAAGGCGCGGGCTCTTTGCCCTGAGATGCTGAATGTGTTTGTTCCGCGGCGACGCGAAGGCGCTCATGACCATCATCGAGATGATGTCCTCGGATTGAGTACCGCGACACTGATTTCGTAGTGCCAAAGGCGTTTCAGCCGATCCCACTGGTGAGGTGCGAGCGTCGAAGAGGGCGGCTAAGCTGCCGCCGTGCAGCAGCATCTCCGCGTCGATCCCGGTGCTCTGCAGACTCTGACCACCCGGTGGGGCGCGTTGGTAAACGACCTTAACGCGACGGCGCCGACGGGCCTGGGTTTGTCGTGTCAGGCCAGCGCTGCGGCAGTCAGCGGTGCCTGTGGCGGATGTCACAGCTTTTTCAGCGGCGCTGGCCGCTCGTGTGGGCCTCCGGGCCAGCTACGTCGCCGAGGCTGAGACTGGCTACCTGGCCAACGAGGCCACTTCGGCGAACATGCTGGCCGCCGTGGCGCAGCCGGCGAACTGCGACTAGCAATGTCAGCGGTCGCCGCATTACCCACCCTTGCGCAGCTGTTGGCCTGGCCCACCGAACATCTCACCCAAGCCGCTAACCACTGGGAGGCTGTCGCCGGGCGCTGCTACGGGGTGGCTAACCAGGTCTGGCGAGACGCGCTAACTGTGGATTGGCAAGGCGCGGCAGCCGATGGGCTGCGAACCGAGACGCATTCCGACATGCTCACCACCAGCGCGGCGGCCGATCAGTTGCAAGAGGCGGCGAAGGTGGCCCGCAAGGGAACCTCCGACTTAGATGCGGCGCGCTCACGGGTACGTTACGCGGTCGAGGATGCCCGTACCGCCGGATTCGATGTTGGCGAAAACCTGTCGGTCACCGACCGCTCCAGGAGCGGG
Source organism: Mycobacterium gordonae (assembly GCF_002101675.1). Taxonomy (GTDB): domain Bacteria; phylum Actinomycetota; class Actinomycetes; order Mycobacteriales; family Mycobacteriaceae; genus Mycobacterium; species Mycobacterium gordonae. The sequence goes on from NZ_LQOY01000033.1 coordinate 21,092, forward strand.
ACGACCGCGCAGCGCGTGGCCCGTCAAGCCCAAGGGCAAGCCTTTGCCGACGAAATCCGGCAGCGTGCAGCTCAACTGGTCGTACTCGATCAGCACGTGGCCGGTAACGTCACCGCTTCCGTAGCTGGCATCCGCGACACCTTCCCGCCGATGTCTGCCCGCGCTATGCCGCCAAAGCCAACCCAGGTCCAAGCCGTCGACCACCACTGGAAACAAGACCCAGCACCGGCGCCCACGCCCGAGCCAGTATCGCCCAACGGCCCAACTGCCGACGATATCCGCCGAGTGCTGGACAAACTGCCACAAGGTGGGAATCCGCGGGTCAGGGAAGTCCGTTCACCGGCGGATCTTGAAAACCTGTGGAGGTGGGCCCAACAAAACGGAGTGGAAATCCCGAACGGCTACGGCGATCCCAGCAAAGGCATCCGGTACCAGCTGCCAGACGGCACGATAATCGGGCAGCGCTGGTCTGCGGAGTCGACCAGGAAGCCGGTCCTTGATTTCGATATCCCCAGTCCGGGTGGCTATACGAAGGTGCACATCAATCCGCGGGGCGGCGTGCCCGACATTCCAGCACCCCCCAGGCCGGCGCCACCCGCGACGCCTCCTGCTCGCACGCCGGTCGAACCTCCAACCGTCACGCGTCCACCCGCCGCGCCGGCGCCCGGCCGCGCACCGCCAATAATCGGTATCGGCCCGCTACCGCCAGAATCCGTCCCACACCCTGTTCACCCACCGCACAGCCACCACGGACCCCCGGTGCTGGGCAAAGACGAGCTACCCGACTTGGACGAATTTACCCCGGGATGACGTCAACGCCGTTGACTCCCCTGGTCCCGCAACCACGACAGCCCAAACACAGTGCCCAAGCATGGAGAATCATGACTCAACCCGATCAGAACAGGCACGCAGAGCGCCAGCCTGCATCGACCGTACAAGACAGGCTGCGCGCCGAGCTGCTCACCAGTGCGCTCTACGATCTGGTGCCGCTGGCGGAGGTGGAATCGGTGATCATCCACGACAACCTCGCTGCAACCCTTTCGGCCCAACAAGAGTTGGCTTTGCGAACCATCCGATCGCTCTTGGAAGACGAGCTCATGGAACTCGGGTACCTGCCCTACCCGGGCGAAAAGTTCGCAGGATGGGACCTCTCGATCGACGCCGCCATGGACCGCGTCTACGATCTCTTCGTCCGCCACTACGACGAGCGCACATCGTGGGACCTTACGATCTGGCTGGGACTGACTCCCGCTGGAGAACGCCAAGCCCACAGACTCCAGGGTGAAGCAGCTGATTAGCTGTCCGGCGGCATGCACATGAACGGTATGAGCCAGGCAAGTCGACGCTGTTCGTCCCGGTGCAGGAGTTTCGACGGCGCTGGGCGGCCGCCGAGTGGACGAATCCCGTCGCGGGAGAATGGTCTGCCGGGGCTGACGTTCTCGGCAGCGCTTCACGCGGAACAGCGCGGGATACGTTGGGGGGGCGAGGTTGGGTGATATGCCACACGCACTCATTGGCGGGAGCAACTGTCATTGCTCCGGTGCGATTGGCTGAACGGCCGGAGCAGGAACCCGGATGTGGAAACGAACGGGTGGATCGACAAACGGTGACGGCCCACCTGTTCATCGTCCACGGCGACCTGACGACGATTGCTTGCTGAGGTGGCCGAGCGCCTCGCCATATCCGTCGAAGAAAAACTCTTGGTGCTCAAACGGCGAGGCCCGGTTCATTAACTGGCGGAGCATGCGGACGAGGTGAGGTCACCGGTCTGCTTACGCTGACACCATGACGAAACTCGCGATCATCTACTACTCCGCGACGGGCCACGGCACCTCCATGGCGCAGCGCGTTGCCGCGGCGGCCGAAGCCGCCGGCGCCGAAGTCCGCGTCCGCCACGTCGCCGAAACCCGCGACCCGGCATCGTTCGCACACAACCCCGCCTGGACGGCAAATTACGAAGCAATCAAAGATCTTCCGGCCGCCACCGGCGCCGACATCGAGTGGGCCGATGCGGTGATCTTCGGCTCCCCCACCCGTTTCGGCTCGGTTGCCTCGCAACTCAGGGACTTCTTGGACGGCCTCGGCGGACTGTGGGCCGCGGGCAAGCTCGCAGACAAGGTGTATGCGGGCTTCACCTCGTCGAACACTCTGCACGGCGGGCAGGAGACCACGTTGCTGACGCTGTATGTCACGCTCATGCATTTCGGTGGCATCATCGTGCCACCCGGATACACCGACCCGCTGAAATTCGTCGACGGCAATCCCTATGGGGCGAGCCTGGTTTCGACCCACGACAATATCAACGAGTTCGACGAGGCGACGGGCGACGCGTTGGACCACCTGGCGCGCAGGGTGGTGTCGACCGCAGACCGGCTGAGCTCGTAGCCCCGCCGCGGCACTGAACCTACGCACACGACACGCCGCGGTACGTGTGCCAGGTTTCAATCTCGAGGAAGCGCGAGCCCAGCCGAACGCCCGGGCCAGTAGATCGGCCTCGACACTGAACCCACGCCGACGACACGCCGCAGCGGGTGTGCGCGAGTTCAGTTTCGGCGAACCGCCTCACCGCCTGGCCTGAGGCCGCGCGAGCAGACGCAAAAGCCCCTTGGAACGAGCGTTCCAAGGGGCTTTTGCGTCTGCTCGGCCCAGAAACTAAGCCGTCTCGGTGATCGGCCGGTCGACCCAGCTCATCAGGTCGCGCAACTTCTTCCCGGTGACCTCGATGGGATGCTCGGCGTTCTCCTTGCGCAACCGCTCGAGTTCCTTGTTGCCGCCCTCGACGTTGGCGACCAGCTTCTTGACGAAGTCGCCATTTTGGATGTCGCGCAGGATCTCCCGCATCCGCTCCTTGGTGCCGGCGTCGATGACGCGCGGGCCCGACAGGTAGCCACCGAACTCCGCGGTGTCGGACACCGAGTAGTTCATCCGGGCGATACCACCCTCGTACATGAGGTCGACGATCAACTTGAGCTCGTGCAGCACCTCGAAGTACGCCATCTCCGGCGGGTAGCCCGCCTCGACCATCACGTCGAAGCCGGTCTTCACCAATTCCTCTGTCCCACCGCACAATACGGCCTGCTCACCGAACAGGTCGGTTTCGGTTTCGTCCTTGAAGGTGGTCTTGATGACGCCGGCGCGGGTGCCGCCGATGGCCTTGGCGTAGGACAGCGCCAGCGCCTGGCCGTTGCCGGTCGGGTCCTGCTCGACGGCGATCAGCGCCGGGACGCCCTTGCCGTCGACGAACTGACGGCGCACCAGGTGGCCGGGGCCCTTGGGGGCGACCATCGCGACGGTGACGTCGGCGGGAGGCTTGATCAGGCCGAAGTGGATGTTGAGGCCGTGTCCGAAAAACAGTGCGTCGCCGGCCTTCAGGTTGGGTTCGATGTCATTGGTGAAGATTTCGGCCTGCGCGGTGTCCGGCGCCAGCAGCATGATCACGTCGGCCCACTTGGCCACCTCGGCTGGGGTGTCGACCTCGAGGCCCTGCTCCTCGACCTTGGCGCGCGACTTCGAGCCTTCCTTCAGACCCACCTTCACCTCGACGCCGGAGTCACGCAGGCTCAGCGAGTGGGCGTGGCCCTGGCTGCCGTAACCGATCACGCCGACCTTGCGGCCCTGGATGATCGACAGATCTGCGTCGTCGTCGTAGAACATCTCTAATGCCTGCGGCACGGGTATTACTCCTTCTTGTCTAACAGCTGAAACCTATTTGGCGGTGCTGATGCCGCGCGGCCCGCGGGCCATCGACACCACACCCGATTGCACGATCTCGCGGATACCGAACGGCTCCAACACCCGCAGCAGCGCCTCCAGCTTGCCGCGGTTGCCGGTGGCCTCCACGGTCAGCGATTCCGGGGATACGTCAATCACGTTGGCGCGGAACAGATTGACCGCTTCGATCACCTGGCTGCGGGTGCCGGCGTCGGCGCGCACCTTGATCAGCGCCAGCTCCCGGTCCACCGAGTTGTCAACGTCTTGCTCGACGATCTTGATCACGTTGATCAACTTGTTGAGTTGCTTGGTGATCTGCTCGAGCGGTGTCTCCTCGGCGGAGACGACGATGGTCATCCGCGACATGTCCTTCTGCTCGGTGGCACCGACGGCGAGGGACTCGATGTTGAAACCGCGCCGGGAGAACAGCGCCGCCACGCGGGCGAGCACACCGGGTTTGTCTTCGACCAGAACCGAAAGGGTATGCGTCTTAGGCGAAGCCGAACCGTTGGTCATCAGGCGTGCCCTTCGGTGATGTCGTCGAACAGGGGGCGGATGCCCCGTGCGGCCTGGATCTCGTCGTTGCTGGTGCCGGCGGCGACCATCGGCCAGACCTGCGCGTCGGCGCCGACGATGAAGTCGATCACCACCGGGCGGTCGTTGATCTCGCGCGCCCGGTTGATCATCTCTTCGACGTCTTCCTCACGCTCGCAACGCATTCCGACACAACCCAGCGCTTCGGCCAGCTTGACGAAATCCGGGATGCGGTGCGAGTGGGTGGCCAGGTCGGTCTGCGAGTAGCGCTCTTCGTAGAACAGGGTCTGCCATTGGCGCACCATGCCCAGGTTGCCGTTGTTGATCAGCGCCACCTTGATCGGGATGCCTTCGATGGCGCAGGTGGCCAGTTCCTGGTTGGTCATCTGGAAGCAGCCGTCGCCGTCGATCGCCCACACCTCGGTGTCCGGCAGTGCGATCTTGGCACCCATAGCCGCCGGGATGGCGAAGCCCATGGTGCCCAGGCCGCCGGAATTCAGCCACGTGCGCGGCTTTTCGTACTTGATGAACTGCGCCGCCCACATCTGGTGCTGACCGACGCCGGCCACGTAGATGGCGTCCGGGCCGGCGATCTGACCGAGCTTCTCGATCACGAACTCCGGGCCCAGACTGCCGTCGCTCTGCGGGTCGTAGCTCAGCGGATACGTCTTGCGCACACCCTCCAAGTACTCCCACCACTCCGTCATGTCGAGATTGCCTGGTGTGTCGTAGTGGCGCAGCATCTCGATGAGGTCGGTGATGACGTTCTTGACGTCGCCCACGATCGGCACGTCGGCGTGCCGATTCTTGCCGATCTCGGCCGGGTCGATGTCGGCGTGGATGACCTTGGCTTCGGGAGCGAACGATTCGAGCTTGCCCGTGACCCGGTCGTCGAAGCGGGTGCCCAGCGCGATCAGCAGATCGCTGCGCTGCAGCGCGGCCACCGCTCCCACCGTGCCGTGCATGCCGGGCATGCCCATGTTCAGCCGGTGGCTGTCCGGGAAAGCACCCCGCGCCATCAGCGTGGTGACCACCGGGATGCCGGTCAGCTCGGCCAGCTGGTGGAGTTCCTCGGTCGCCTCGCCGCGGATGATGCCGCCGCCGACGTAGAGCACCGGCTTGCGGGCGGCCACGATCAGCTTGGCGGCCTCGCGGATCTGCCGGCTGTGCGGCTTGGTGTTCGGCTTGTAACCGGGCAGTTCCATGCGCGGCGGCCAGCTGAACGTGCACTGGCCCTGCAGGACGTCCTTGGGGATGTCGACCAGGACCGCACCGGGGCGCCCGGATGCGGCGATGTGGAAGGCCTCGGCGATCACGCGCGGGATCTCGTCACCGGTGCGGACCAAGAAGTTGTGCTTGGTGATCGGCATCGTGATGCCCGAGATGTCGGCTTCCTGGAACGCGTCGGTCCCGATCAGCTGCCGCCCGACCTGACCGGTGATGGCGACCACCGGGATGGAGTCCATCTGCGCGTCGGCCAGCGGGGTGACCAGGTTGGTGGCGCCGGGGCCCGAGGTGGCCATGCACACTCCGACTCGACCGGTGGCATGCGCGTAGCCGCTGGCGGCGTGGCCGGCGCCCTGCTCGTGACGCACCAGGACGTGGCGTAGCTGCTGGGAGTCGAACAGCGGGTCATAAACCGGCAGGACCGCGCCGCCGGGGATGCCGAAGATGACGTCGACGCCGAGTGCCTCCAGCGACCGGATGACCGCCTGTGCACCGGTAAGTTGATGCGGCGCAATACGTTTCGGTTGACCGGTGGCCGGCTTGGCCGCCGCTTTCCCGGCGTCCGAGGCGATTTCGGCTGCCTCTTGGGACGCGGGCGTCGCGGCCGGTGCCGCTGGCTTGGTGGGTGCGCTCACTGTTTCCTCTTCGGTATTTTTCGGCTGTGGCGTCTCGGGGCAAGAAAAAACCCCCGCCAGCTGGGCTGCTGTACGAGGGCTGCGTTGGTGCTCGATAGAGCTAGTCAGGCACCAACGCGCCGACTAATTACTACGAGCATTCCAGACTGCATAACGTCCGACGGTAGCCTTCGCACTGCTCAACCGTCAAATCCGGGACCCGGGATCGAGTGTGCGATGTCGGCCTCGCGTGTGCATGGTGGGCTGGAAGCAAGGCGGATAACCGCCACCGTTGCACGCCCGAAGCCATGTCGGCACACTCGAAAGCCGGCCGCGCACCCGGCGCGAAGCGACCCGAAACGCACGCGGTGCAATGATGCGAGGGTGGTTACCGAATCCCCTGTGGTCATCAAGCTGTCGCCGATGGCGCATATCGCCGTCGGGTTTCTGACGCTGTGCCTGCTGGTTCCGGTGACGGCCTTCCCGCTCAGCGCCCCGATTCTGGTGATTCCGGTGCTGTTGTCCGCGTTGATCATCCGGCTGCGCACCGTCGCCGACGAGCGCGGCGTGACGGTGCGCACGCTGCTGGGCAGCCAGTCGGTGGCCTGGGAGGACATCGACGGCTTGCGGTTCCACCGCGGTAACTGGGCGCGCGCGCATCTGAAGAACGGCTCGGAGCTGCGCTTACCCGCGGTCACTTTCGCGACGCTGCCGCAGCTGACCGAAGCCAGCGCGGGCCGGGTGCCCAACCCCTACCGCTGAGCCGCTCAGGCGATCCTGTCGAAGCACTCGTCCATGTTGTTGAGGACCCCGCCGCGGAACGCCAGAACCCGGGTGAAGCCGGCAGGCATGTTCGCACCGTTGACGTCGCTGGCGGCGATGCCGTTGATCAGTAGTCCGATGATCGCCTTGTCCAGGTCACCGGCGGTCAACACCAGCTGTTTGCCGGAGGGGATTTTGACGGGCTGAGCCATGTTGCGCTGCGCTGCCCCGGTGAGGCACGCCGTCCGCACCGCGCTCACGGGAGTGTCCAGCGGCAGCCCCCGTTCGTGCTGAATCGCCAGGACGTATCGCGAGGCGACGATGGACATCGCGGTGTTGTCGCCCTGCAACATTTGTGGGTCCGTCATCCCTTTCCGGCCACCGGGCTTGCCGAGTTGCTGCAGAACGGGCAGATCGGCGGAGACGGTGTTGGTGGCCGGACAGTAGGAAGCACCCTGGGTTGTCTGAGCATCCGAACAAATCGTGGTGCCGAAGGACAATGTGGGCGGCGCTTTCGGCGAAAATACCGCGTTGAGTATGTCGATCAATGTCTCTACGGTGCCGTTGTCGATGGCCACTTCACCCGCGTCGGTTTCGCCTGAGGAGTCCGTTTGCAGTGCCAGCGGCTCATCGCCCCGTCTTTGTTTGATTTCGTTCATGTCGATCTTGGCGCACGTCGCGGATCCGCTGGCGAAGCCCATTTGGAAGGCGCTGACGCGATCGAGCCCGGTCCCGTGCGCCTGATCTTCGGTCTGCTCGAAGTCAGCCTCCGACATGATCGGGTCCGACGTCTTGAGCATCCCGGCGATCAAGTGGCTCAGCGCATCGCCGGTATTCACCGTGAATCGTGACGAATGGCCTTCGGCCACCCACCGGATGTACACACCCGCGAAACAATCCGCCTGCTGCTCTGCTACCAGCGTCGGCGTGGTCCTGATGTCGATCAATCCGCCGTTGAATTGCAGCGCGTGCCCGAACTCGTGGGCAAGAATTCCGACCACCGACATATCGCCGAAGTATTTCTTGGCCGCCGGGAACAATTGTCCGCGATCCCACAGCACGAGGTTGCAATTGAAGGCATACGACGCGTTGATGAGTTTGTAGGTCTTGGAACGGCACACAATGGGGCTGCTCGGATCGGTTGAATCGTAGGAAACCACCGTGCCGACGGCCTTGAAGGGTTTCTTGGCTGCGTCCGGCCAATTGTTCTTCCAGAATTCCTCGATGTCGTTGAGCGCCAGCATGCCCAGGCGGTCGATTTCGCCGTTGTCGGTGTTCTTCACCGTGCCGGTCGGCTGCGGCGCGTCTGCGCGCGGTCCGCTGGGACCCTCACTCACGGGCAACCCCCCGGCGGCGGCCGGGTCGTACAGCGCCGACACGGCACGTCCGTCCGCCATGCTCGTTTTACCGCCGCAGCCGGCCAAGCTCACCACCACGCACCCGATGACGAGCACCGCGAGGAAGGCTTTCACTTGCCACCACTCAGCTCGGGAAGGCCGACTTCATAGGTTCCGTTGTCGTCCTCGAAGGTCACCTTCAATTGACGCTGCTGACCTCGCACAGTGACGTCGCAAGTGAAGCTGCGGCCCTTCTTCACCGTCGGGTCCTGGCCGTCGTTGCATCTGACGTTGGTGATGTCGCCGTCGTTGTATCCGGTGATCCGGTTCAACAGGACTTGTTGAACCTCGGTTTGCACGCCGGCGACGGCCACCTTCTTGGTGTCACCGCCCACGGCCCCGGAGACCATAAGCACGACCGCGACCACGACCACGAGCGCCGCGGCGATCGCCCCGCCGATGAGCCAGGGTTTGCTCTTAGAGGCACTCTTTTTCGGCGTCTGCTGGGCGGGTGGAGGGCTGGGCTGACCCCACTGTCCCGGCGGGGGCTGACCCCACTGGGTTCGGCTCGGCGGTGGATATCCCCGCCACGGATCGGGCCGTTGCGGCCATGGGGGCTGGTTGACGTCGCGGGGTGTGCTCACGGTCTCCCCTAGGGTCGAACAACTCCGAGGACACCGCCCGCGATGTGGTCAACCGGCCGTTTCGGCCTGCAGCGCAGGCAAGTGGTCGGCTCTACGCTAGGCCATTCACTCCCGGCGGGCGCGGCGGTTGGCTAAAACGCCAGCCGTATCAGGCCAGTGGATTCACCCCGTTGAGCAGCACCCATACCGCGATCCCCGCGGCGATGCCGGCCAGCAGCGCCACGAACGACCCGATGAAGGGCCGGGTGGCCCAGCCCCTTCCCGCGTCCAGGCCGTAACGACCGGGACCGGACAGGATCACGGCGACGGCCATGACGATCAGGCTGATCTGGTATTCGTGCCCGTCCGGCAGGAAGTAGGTGAAGGTGTTGGTGCGCGGCCGCGCCGAGGCGGACGCGAGTAGACCGTTGAGCAGGAATGCGAGAGCGCCCGCGGCTGCGATCGGGGTGAACAAGCCCAACACCAGCAGCACTCCCGCGACGATCTCGCCGCCGGCGCTGACGTACGCCAGGACGTCGGAGTGCTGGAAGCCGATGTCGTGCAGCGAGTTGCGGAATCCGTTCAGGCCAGACCCGCCCCACCAGCCGAACAGTTTCTGCAGTCCGTGCGCGATCAGCACTGCGCCCAGGCCGACCCGCAAGACCAGCAGCCCGAAGTTCTGGGTGCCGCGCCGCGCGGCGGCCCGCTGCCGCTCGTCTTCCTCGTCGATGTCGATGGCTGCCGGAGCGGCCGGGATGTGCCGGCTGGTCGGTTGCGCTTGGGGTTGCACGTACGGCAACGGCTCCTGCGCGTCCAACAGGTTGTAGGACGAGCCGCCGGTCTGCGGTTCGTACGGCGGGATGATCGTGGTGGTGCCGGTGTTGGCGAAGTTGCCCGAGTACCCAGCAGGGGTCAGGTCATCTTCGGGGTCGACCAGGCTTGCCGAGGCGGGACGGCTGGAGGTTGGCACCGCGGGACTGTCCGGCCGCTGCCAATGCGAGTCATTCGAACTGGTCACTCGTGTCAGGGTAAGGGCAATTTCGCCCGAAGCTGGGATTTGTGCGGCGCTTTGGCCTGTTAAATCCGCAGTTGGATCACTGAAATGATCCGACCGGCCCCTGAGACGGGCCCGCTGTTGGCGAGACACCGGCATTACGGCCCCACGGTATAGCTGCTGGACCCGCCGGAACCGCCTAGCAAACCGACCCCGATGACGGAGACCCCGCCGCCGCCATGGCCTCGCGGGCCAACCGCGACTTGCCGACTCCCGCCCGGCCCGCCAGCGCCACCCCCGCGCGGCGACGTCGGCGATCGAGCGCAGCACGACGCCCTCGTCACGGCCGGTCCAGCCAATGATCGAGCAGGTAGCAAATCCTAGAGAACCATCGGCCTCCTCTAGCGACAATCGCCGCACCCAGGGCGTTTGCTCGACGAATGCCCTGGACTCGGCGGCAGGTGGCGGCCCTGACCGCCGATTCCGTAGCCTGTCGGTCATGCGGTTAAGGCGGTCGGTTCGGTGCGCGCTGGCTGCGCTGTCTGCGGCGGTGCTGGTGTCGAGTGGCTGCGCACGGTTCAACGACGCCCAGTCGCAGCCCTTCACCACCAATCCCGACCTGAAGCCTCCGCCCAGCTCCACGCCTCCCCCGCCGCCGCCATTACCGCCCACGCCCTTCCCGAAGGCGTGCCCGGCGCCCGGGGTGATGCAGGGGTGCCTGGAAAGCACGAGCGGCCTGATCATGGGTGTCGACAGCAAGACCGCGCTGGTGGCCGAGCGGACCACCGGTGCCGTCAAGGAGATCTCCGTCAGCGCCGAACCCAAGGTCAAGATGGTGATTCCGGTGGACCCGTCCGGTGACGGCGGCCTGATGGACATCGTGTTGTCGCCCACGTTCTCCCAGGACCGGCTGATGTACGCCTACATCAGCACACCCACCGACAACCGCGTGATCCGCATCGCCGAAGGCGACGTCCCCAAAGACATCCTCACTGGAATTCCCAAAGGGGCCACCGGCAATACCGGTGCGCTGATCTTCACCACCCCCACGACGCTGGTGGTGATGACCGGAGACGCCGGCAACCCGGCGATGGCCGCGGACCCGCGCTCGCTGGCCGGCAAGGTGCTGCGCATCGAGCAGCCCACCACGCTTGGCCAGGCACCCCCGACGACGGCGCTGTCGGGAATCGGCGCTGGCGGGGGCATGTGCATCGATCCCGTCGACGGGTCGCTGTACGTCGCCGACCGCACGCCCGGCGCCGACCGCTTACAGCGCATCACGAAGAAGTCCGAGGTCTCCACCGTGTGGTCCTGGCCGGACAAGCCCGGCGTGGCCGGTTGTGCGGCAATGGACGGCACCGTGCTGGTGAACCTGATCAACACCAAGCTGACGGTGGCGGTGCGGCTCGCGCCGAAAACCGGTGCGGTCACCGGGGAACCCGACGTGGTCCGCAAGGACACCCATGCGCATGCGTGGGCGCTGCGGATGTCGCCGGACGGCAACGTCTGGGGCGCGACGGTGAACAAGACCGCAGGTGACGCCGAGAAGCTCGACGACGTGGTGTTCCCGCTGTTCCCGCAAGGTGGGGGCTTCCCGCGCAACAACGACGACAAGACATAACGGCTCTCCTCGCGACCAGACGCAAAAGCCCCTTGGAACATGTGCTCCAAGGGGCTTTTGCGTCTCTTCGCGGGCACCCGCCTCAGAACGGTGCGTTCAGGGTGAACCGCATCCCGTACTTGGACTGCTCCGTGGTCCGTTCGCCGGTGTACAGCCGCTGCTGCGCTTCCTGGCCCGGCTCGTACTCGTCATCCAGATCGGACAGATACAGCAGCTCGTCGGCATTTTCGGGAGCCCAGGTGGCGACCGGCTCCAGCAGGTAAGCCACATGGTCGGCGACGGGGCTGCGGCTCACGGTCCGGCCGACGAACCAGGCGGCAGCGTCGTCGAGGATCGGCATTCCCAGGGGCCCGGCGCGCCAGGAGCAGCGCGCGAACGGATCGTCGGGACGGTTGCCGAACAGTTCGGCCAGCACGTGCTGACCACGCGGCAGCACGTGCACCGCCAGGTACTCCGACCGGCTGCCCACGTCATGGGCGTCGCTGTCGCAAGGCAGACCGACCATGAAGCTCGGGGGCTGCACGCTGGTCTGGGTCCCGAAGGCAACCAGGCAACCCGACGGAAGCCCGTCGGCCGCGGTGGTCACCACGAACACCGGAGAGTCCAGCATCGACATCATGTCGTCGAACGGTTCACCCATCACCCCACCATGATGGGTCCGCCGGAGCCGCCGCGGGCTCTTTCCGACCCTTTTCCTACCGAAGTCCTACCCGCTGGTCTTACCCGCTCACGCATCGTGGCCCGGATCCATGGCCCTGACGTCGGCAAACCGGATCGGTTCGTCGTCCCCCTCGGCGAACCACGCGTCGACGGGCCGCAGCACGTAGCCGACGTGATCGCCCAGATCGAATCGATCCAGCGTTTCACCCACCATCCAGGCCAGCGCATCGTCGAGTATCGGCATGCCGGCCGGCCCGCTGTGCCACGCGCAGCGCGCGAACTTGTCGATCTCGTCTTCGGTTTCGCCGCCGAACAACTCGGCCAGGCTAGAGGCGCGGCGCGACAGCACGTGCACGGCAAGGTGATCCGACCGGCCTGCGACCCCGAACGTGTGATTGGTGCGGGAAAGCGCGACCAGGAGCCTGGGAGGGTTGATGCTCACCTGGGTCGAAAAGCCGACCAGACACCCCGCCTGATGACCCTGCGCCGCGGTGGTCACCACGAGCATCGCCGAGTTCGTCGTCTCGGTCAGTCGAGACAGCCAGTCGCCGCTCACGCCCCCATGATGGACCACTTAAGGGGCATACTCGAACCAGGTGCACAGTATGCGGGGCAACGAGTCAGGACACGGCGGTCCATCAGCGTTATGGGTGATGGCCGGGGCGACGACGGCCACCGGCAACAATCTGATTGCCACTCCACTTCCCGTAGTGATCACCGCGGCCGGCCTGGTGTCTGGCATCCGGCCCGGCCCGGAGGCGACGCGAGGTGCGCCACCGCAGGTCGCGCAGTGGAACGCCATCCGCAGCACCTACCGCGATGTCGCCGACTGGATCGACAACGATGCCGCCGGCGCAGAACTCGCGGCCCCCGACGTCGGTCCTGCCGGGCGGATGAGTGCCGCCGGAGTCGTCGACTACCTCGGGCTTGTGGACGACAGCGCCGACGCCGACCGGTGGCTGTCCACCAAGCCCGAGTACTGGGTCACCGCCGGAGCATCCGTTGACGCCGCCTCGATGGCGGTCGCGACCTTCCGGCGTGATTACCGGGTTGCGGCGGTGATCGGACCGATCACCGTCTATCGCCGCCGTGCAGCAGGAAGTCAGGCCTGACCGCAGGCCGCCAGCACCAGCTCGCGCACCCGCGCCGCGTCCGCCTGCCCACGCGTTGCCTTCATCACCGCCCCCACGATCGCGCCGGCCGCAGCCACCTTGCCACCCCGAATCTTTTCTGCCACATCGGGATTGGCAGCCAGCGCCTCGTCGACCGCGGCCTGGGTGAGCGAATCGTCGCGCACCAGCGCCAGGCCGCGCGCCGTCATCACCGCCTCGGGCTCACCCTCTCCGGCCAGCACACCTTCGACGACCTCGCGCGCCAGCTTGTTGGACAGCTTGCCCTGATCCACCAGGGCGATCACCTGCGCGACCTGCCCCGGGGTGATGGCCAGTTCGTCCAGACTGATACCGGCCTCATTGGCCTTCTGCAGCAGGAAGTTACCCCACCAGGAGCGGGCGTCCTTGCTGGCCGCTCCGCACTTGACGGTCTCGGCGATCAATTCGACCGCGCCGGCGTTGACGAGGTCTCGCATCACCTCGTCGGAGAAACCCCATTCGTCCTGAATCCTCTTGCGGCTCAACCACGGAAGCTCAGGGATAGTCTGACGTAGCCGCTCCACGAGCTCGCGGCTGGGTGCGACGGGTTCCAGGTCGGGCTCCGGGAAATAGCGGTAGTCCTGAGCGGTTTCCTTGGCGCGGCCCGGGCTGGTGTAGCCGGCCTCGTGGAAATGCCTTGTCTCCTGGACAATCTCGCCGCCGGACAACAAAACTGCTGCCTGACGCTGCATCTCGTAACGCACCGCAACCTCGACGCTCTTGAGCGAGTTGACGTTCTTGGTCTCGGTCCGGGTGCCGAATTCGGTGGTGCCGGCGGGCATCAGCGAAACGTTCGCGTCACAGCGCATCGATCCCTGGTCCATACGCACGTCGGATACGTCGAGCCCGCGCAACAGGTCTCGCAATGCGGTCACGTAGGCGCGGGCAATCTGCGGCGCCCGCGCACCGGCGCCCACGATGGGCTTGGTCACGATCTCGATGAGTGGCACGCCGGCCCGGTTGTAGTCGATGAGCGACGTGGTCGCGCCGTGGATTCGGCCGGTTTCGCTGCCGATATGGGTGAGCTTGCCGGTGTCCTCTTCCATGTGGGCGCGCTCGATCTCCACCCGCCAGGTGGTGCCGTCCTCCAGCGGCGCTTCCAGGTAGCCGTTGATGGCGATCGGCTCGTCGTACTGGGAGATCTGGTAGTTCTTCGGCATGTCCGGGTAGAAGTAGTTCTTCCGGGCGAACCGGCACCAATCGACGATCTCGCAGTTCAGCGCCAGGCCGATCCGGATCGCCGACTCGACCGCCACTCTGTTGAGCACCGGAAGTGAGCCCGGCAGGCCCAGACAGACTGGGCACACCTGGGTGTTGGGCTCGCCGCCGAAGGTGGTCGAGCAGCCGCAAAACATCTTGGTGGCGGTGGAGAGCTCAACATGGACTTCCAACCCGAGCACCGGATCGAACCGTTCAATGACCTCGTCGTATTCGAGCAGGTCAGCCCCAGCAACCGTCATAGGTACCGATCCTAATGGTGCCGGCGCACCCGCTTTCAGTACGTCGGCTGCCGGGTGGGGAACGTGCGCGCCACCGCGGCCGCCAGTTCCAGGTAGGAACGCCGGCTTTCTCTGCTCAGCCGCTCGAGCCCGATCTCGTTGCCTTGATGCACATGCCGGTCGAACGGCAGCGTCACGGTGGCCGGCACCAGGCGTGAGAGGTCCTCGAGCTGTTTGGCCGCCAGCGTGCTGACCTTGGTCCGCTCAACGTGGTTGACGGCGAGCACCGTCGACTCGAGCATTCGGCGATAACCGTTCTGCCGCAACCACTCCAGAGTGGTGTGCGTCTTCTGGATCGCGTCAATCGAGGTGCTGGTGACGACCACCAGAGCGCGGGTCTCGGGCAGCACCGCTTGCATCACCCCGGACTTGAGGGTCTTGGGGCAGTCGACCAGCACCAGTGAGTAGTGGTTGCGCAGGATTGAAAACGCTTTGACGAAATCCTCGCGGGTGGGAATCCAGTGACTGCTGGCGTAGTCCGGCGGACCCAGCGCCTCCAGCCCCGAACTGTTCATATATGTGTGAGCCCGGACATCGTCATACCGGGCGACATGACTGTCCACCAGCAGGTCGGCCAGACTCAGACTGTTTCGGCGACCGTGCCGGCCGGCCAGGTCGCCGGCGTCGATGTCGACGGCGATGACGCGATCGTTGCGCAGGCTGGCGAACGTCGAGCCCAGGGCTTCCACCACCGCGGTCTTGCCGACGCCGCCCTTGAGATTCACCACGGCGATCGAGTGCACCCCACCCAGCGGGGCGCGGATCTTCTCTCGCAGCGAGTTTTCATATGCCGCTTCTTTGCCCGGCCCCAGATCGAGCCCCAGGTACTGATGAACCAGTTCCCGCCAGCTGCGCCGTGCCGGCGCCTCGGGTTCGATGGCGTCCAGTGCCGTCCCGCCCGGGACGCGCTCGCGGCGCGCCAGAGGCGCGGCTAGTGCCACGCGGGCCGCAGGCGCGGGCGCGTCGAAACGAGCCGCGATGCCCTTTCGCTGCGGCGCAGCGTTGTCTGGGCGGCAGTGCTGGGGAATTGTCGCGTCTCCGTCGTCGGCGCTCACTCGCCAGCTCGGCTGAACCGGACTGTACTTCGTCCGAGCCGGTGAAACGGGCCGCTCAAGGACTCCGCGATACGGACCGCGGTTATTCATATTTCACGTATAGCCGGTTCTTAAACTCGAAAAACCTGCGAATCGGTGAATGCCTGGCAAACGTCAGCCGAAGAACGCGGCGGCGTCGTCGTAGCGGCTTTCCGGCACCAATTTGAGCTGCCGGACGGCATCGGCCAGCGGCACCCGCCCGATGTCCTGGCCCCGCAGCGACACCATCTGCCCATACTCACCAGCGTGCGCGGCATCGGCCGCGTTCACCCCGAACCGGGTCGCCAGCACCCGGTCATAGGCCGTCGGGGACCCGCCCCGCTGCACGTGGCCCAGCACCGTCACCCGGACGTCCTTGTTGATGCGCTTTTCCACCTCGGCCCCGAGCTGGGCGGCTACCCCGGTGAACTTCTCATGGCCGAATTCATCCAGGCCGCCTTCGCGCAGGGCGATTGAGCCCGCTACGGGCTTGGCGCCTTCGGCGACCACGCAGATGAAGTGGGAGTCTCCGCGCTGGAAGCGCCGCTTGACAAGCCGGCACACTTCCTCGACGTCGAAGGGCTGCTCGGGGATCAGGGTCATGTGCGCGCCCGACGCCAGGCCCGCGTTGAGCGCGATCCAACCGGCGTGGCGGCCCATCACCTCGACCAGCATGACGCGCTGGTGGGACTCGGCGGTGCTGTGTAAGCGGTCGATGGCGTCAGTGGCCACCGTCAACGCGGTGTCATGGCCGAAAGTCACGTCCGTGCAATCGATGTCGTTGTCGATGGTTTTCGGCACCCCGACCACCGGCACGTTCTCCTCCGAAAGCCAGTGCGCCGCCGTGAGCGTGCCCTCGCCGCCGATCGGGATCAGGACGTCGATGCCGTTGTCGTCGAGGGTCTGCTTGATTTGATCCAGCCCGGCCTTGAGCTTGTCGGGATGCACGCGCGCGGTGCCGAGCATGGTTCCGCCCTTGCCCAGCAACCGGTCGTTGCGATCGTCGTTGCGCAGTTGCATGCGCCGGTTCTCCAGCAGCCCGCGCCAACCGTCCTGAAAGCCGACCACCGACGAGCCGTACCGGGCGTCGCAGGTGCGCACTACCGCCCGGATGACGGCGTTGAGGCCGGGACAGTCACCACCGCCTGTGAGAACTCCGATCCGCATATCCTCATCTTGCCCTGTGGCCCGCGACCTGGCGCGAGCAGACGCAAAATCCCCCGAAACCGCACGTTTTCGGGGGATTTTGCGTCTGCTCGCCGGGGGTTGGTGACCCCCTAGATCGCGGTCGGCAAGGCGCCGCGCGCGGCCTCGTAGGCCGCGCCCACCCGGTACAACCGGTCGTCGGCCAGCGCCGGCGCCATGATCTGCAGGCCCACCGGCAACCCGTCGTCCGGGGACAGCCCCGCCGGCACCGACATGCCGCAATGGCCAGCCAGGTTCAGCGGCAGCGTGCACAGGTCGAACAGATACATGGCCAGCGGATCGTCGACCTTCTCCCCCAGCCGGAACGCCGTGGTCGGCGTCGCCGGCGACACCAGCACGTCGACGGACTTGTACGCCTCGTCGAGGTCCCGGGCGATCAGGGTCCGCACCTTCTGCGCCTGGTTGTAGTAGGCGTCGTAGTACCCGGCGGACAGGGCGTAGGTGCCGATCATGATGCGGCGTTTGACCTCGGGACCGAAGCCGGCCGCCCGGGTCATCGCCATCACCTCTTCGGCGCTGTGGGTGCCGTCGTCCCCGACCCGCAGGCCGTACCGCATGGCATCGAACCGGGCCAGGTTGCTCGACACCTCCGACGGCAGGATCAGGTAATACGCCGGCAGCGAGTAGTCGAAGTGCGGACAGTCGACTTCGCTGACCTGCGCGCCCAAGGACTTGAGCTGCTCGACGGCCGCTTCGAAGGAAGCCAGCACCCCCGGCTGATAGCCCTCGCCGGTGTGCAACTGGCGGACCACCCCTACGCGCACGCCGGTCAGGTCGCCGGCCGCACCGGCCCGAGCGGCGCCGACGACGTCGGGTACCGCAGCGTCGATCGACGTGGAGTCGTGGGGATCGTGGCCGGCGATCACCTGGTGCAGCAGGGCGGTGTCCAGAACGGTGCGCGCGCACGGGCCGCCCTGGTCCAGCGACGACGCGCAGGCGATCAGCCCGTAGCGCGACACCGTGCCGTAGGTGGGTTTGACCCCGACGGTGGCGGTCAGCGCCGCCGGCTGGCGGATCGACCCGCCGGTGTCGGACCCGATGGCCAGCGGCGCCTGGAACGCGGCCAGCGCGGCAGCGCTGCCGCCGCCGGAGCCACCCGGAACCCGCTCGACGTCCCACGGGTTGCGGGTCGGCCCGAACGCGGAGTTCTCCGTCGACGAGCCCATGGCGAACTCGTCCATGTTCGTCTTGCCCAGAATCGGGATGCCCGCCGCCCGCAGCCGCAACGTCAGCGTGGCGTCATACGGCGACTGCCAGCCTTCCAGGATTTTGGAGCCGCAGGTCGTCGGCATGTCGGCGGTGGTGAACACGTCCTTGAGCGCCAGCGGCACCCCGGCCAGCGCCGACGGAAGCTGCTCGCCGGCCGCCACCGCCTCGTCGACCACCGCCGCGGCCGCCAGCGCCTGGTCGGCGGCCACGTGCAGAAACGCGCCGTAGCGGTCGTCGGTCGCCTCGATCTGATCCAGGCAGGCCTGGGTGAGCTCGACCGACGAGAGCTCCTTGGCGGCTATCTTGGCGGCCAGGGTGGCAGCATCGAGCCGGATGATGTCCGTCACTGGCTCTCCCCCAGGATCTGCGGGACGGCGAAGCGGCCGTCGACGGCCTCCGGCGCCGCGGCGAGCGCCTGCTGCTGGGTCAGGCAGGGCTGCGGCTCGTCCGGACGGGTCACGTTCACGTCCTTGAGCGGATTATCGGTGGCCTCGACGCCGGTCACGTCAACGGCCTGAATCTGGCTGACGTGGCTCAATATGGCGTCAAGCTGGCCGGCGAAACTGTCCAGCTCGGTCTCGGTCAAGGCCAGCCTGGCCAGCCGGGCCAGGTGGGCCACCTCGTCGCGGGAGATCTGGGACACGAGCGAAAAGCCTAACGTGCCACGAGCGTGAGCCTGGCTTCACGTTCGCCCCGAGCGTGCGGCCGGTCACGCTCGGCCCGGCGGGTCCCCGTCCACACCGGCCGACATGCCGCCCGCGCGTCGCTGTGCAACAGTGTTGGCCGTGCCGTCGTATCTGTTGCGCATCGAGTTGGTCGACCGACCAGGCAGTCTGGGGTCGCTCGCCGTCGCGCTCGGTTCGGTGGGCGCCGACATCCTGTCGCTGGATGTCGTCGAGCGCAGCTCCGGATATGCGATCGACGACCTGGTGATCGAACTGCCCCCGGGAGCGATGCCGGACACGCTGATCACCGCGGCCGAATCGCTGCCCGGGGTTCGGGTGGACAGCGTGCGCCCGCACACCGGACGGCTCGAGGCACACCGCGAGCTCGAACTGCTCGACCGCGTCTCGGCGGCCGGCGACAACGCGTCCCGACTGCAGGTTCTGGTGGACCAAGCGCCCAGGATCCTGCGGGTCAGCTGGTGCACGGTGCTGCGCGATGCACAGGGCCGGGTGCAGCGGCTCGCCGGCAGTGCCGGTGCACCGGAGACGCGGGCCGATTCCGCGCCCTGGCTGCCGATCGAGCACGCCCTGACGCTGGATGGCAGCGCGGAGTGGGTCCCGCAGGCCTGGCGGGATATGGACACCACGATGGTCGCGGCACCGCTGGGCGATTCGCACACCGCGGTGGTGCTGGGCCGGCCGGGCCCGGAATTCCGGCCGTCGGAAGTGGCCCGCCTCGGCTACCTGGCAGGCATCGTCGCCACCATGCTGCGCTGATTCGCAATAAGCCCACGCAGCGAACTCCGCGCGATATATTGAGAACGCCACGGGCCAGTGTGAACGCGTTGGAGGGGTACGCACCGGGCCGCTTTCAGCAAACCAGCTCGACACCCACCACATGCAAAGCCACACTCCCGCAAGCAGTTTGCCGGCCATCATCACGACGGTGGCCACCAAGCTGCTGGGCGCCACCAGCAGCACCGCCGTGGCGAGCAGCACGGAGGTCCTGGCCGAGCTCGTGAATTACCTCGACGTCGACGTCAGCTTCCTGCGGCACAACGACCCCGGCATCCGCGCCACCGTTTTGGTCGCCGAATGGCCGCCGCGGCCGGACGTACCGGACCCGGATCCGTTGCGCACCATCTACTTCGCCGACGCCGACCCGGTGTTCGCGCTCGCCGAGCACGCCAAGGACCCGGTCTTCCTGCGTCCCGGTCATCAGAACGAGCCATACCAGCAGACCATCTTCGCTGCCCGCGGCATCCCGGCCGTCTCGCTGGCCTCGATCCCGTTGCTGTCCGGCGAGGTCACCACGGGAACGCTCGGCTTCGTGAAGTATGGCGATCACAGCTGGAACGAAGACGAGATCAACGCGCTGACCGTGGTGGCGACGATGCTGGCTCAGGTGCAGGCCAGGATCAACATCGAGGATCAGTTGAACTACCAGGCCAGCCACGACGACCTGACCGCCCTGCCGAATCGGCGCGCCCTGGTGAATCACCTCGACGAGCGCCTGACCACCGGTCAGACAGGGCCGGTGTCGGTGTTGGTGTTCAACCTCGACCGACTCAAGGCGATCAACGACTATCTCGGGCATGAGGCGGGCGATGCGTTCATCCGCGACTTCGCAACCGAGACCAGCGCGGCGATGGAAGGTCAGGGCCTGATCGCCCGCACCGGCGGCGCCGAGTTCGTCGTCGTGCCTTCCGGACACATGGACCTCGCGACCGCCAGTCGGTTGGCCGAATATCTCAGTTCACGGCTCACCGACCACGTTGCCATCGGCGGTGAAGTCCTCAACCGCACGGTGAGCATCGGCGTGGCGACCGGCACGCCCGGCAAGGATTCCAGTGGGGACCTGCTCAGGCACGCCGACGACGCGCTGCAGTGCACCAAAGGGACTGGCGCACAGCGCATCGGCGTGATCTCCACCGATTTGATCAATCGGCGCAAGGTTCGCGCTGACATCGAGCTGCATCTGCCGGGCGCCATTGAGACCGATGCGCTGACCGTCGTGTACCTACCCGAGATCGACATGCTGACCGGCAAGATCCTGGCGGTCGAGGCGCTGGTGCGCTGGCAGCATCCCAGCCGGGGACTCCTGCTGCCCGATGTGTTCATCCCGGTTGCCGAATCGTTGAATCTGGCCGGAGAACTGGGCAAATGGGTGCTCAACGCGGCCTGTGCGGACCTGTCGCGGTGGCGCTCGCTGGGCGTCGGTCTGGATATTATGTTGCGCGTCAACGTCTCTCCGGCCCAGCTGGTGGCTCAGGACCTGGTGAGCACCGTCAGCAAGATAGTCGGCAAGTTCGGCCTCACCGGCCGGGCGATCGGGCTGGAAATCACCGAAAGCATGCTCATCAGGGACGTGGCGAGCACCCGGGCCACCTTGAGCGCGCTGACCGACCTGGGCATCGACATCGCCATCGACGACTTCGGCACCGGCTTCAGCGGGATGGGTCTGCTCCGAAGCTTGCCGGTGAGCACCCTGAAGATCGACCGCGGGTTCGTCCGCGATCTCGACGTCAGCGGCGACGACCTGGCGATCGTCCGGGCGGTCATGGGACTGGCCGAGGCGCTGGACCTGAATGTGGTCGCCGAGGGCGTGGAGAGCGAAGGTGCGGCCCGGACCCTGCTGAAAGAGGGATGCGTGCGGGCCCAGGGCTTCTTGTTCTGCCGGCCGCTCTCCGCCGCGGCAGCCCGAGAGCTGCTCGCCGCAGGCGCCATCGACACCGGACTGCGTTAGCGCACTTGTGGTTTGACCACCGGATCGTCGTCTTCCCACAACAGCAGTTGCCGGACGGCCGGCCGCGGGCCGTAGGGCCGCAGCATCTGACTGGCCGGCCGCGGACGCACGCGTTGCGGCCACCAGAACCAGCGACCCAGCAGCGCGGCGATCGACGGCGTCATGAACGACCGCACGATCAGGGTGTCGAACAACAGGCCCAGGCCGATGGTCGTCCCGATCTGGCCGAGCACCTGGAAGCCGCTGAACAGGAACGCGCACATGGTGACGGCGAAGACCAGGCCCGCCGAAGTGACCACCGAACCTGATCCGGCCATCGCCCGGATGATCCCGGTGTTGAGCCCGGCGCCGATCTCTTCCCGGAATCGGGAAATCAACAGCAGGTTGTAGTCCGAACCGACGGCCAGCAACAGGATCACCGCCAGCGCGAGCACCACCCAGTAGAGCTTGATCCCGAACATGTACTGCCACACCAGGACTGACAACCCGAACGACGCGCCGAGTGACAGCGCCACGGTGCCGACGATCACCAGCGCGGCGACCAGGCTGCGAGTCAGCGCCATCATGATCAGCAGAATCAGGCTCAGGGCCGCGATTCCGGCGATCATCAGGTCGTACTTGGCGCCGTCCTGGATGTCGGAGTAGGTGGCCGCGGTGCCGCCGAGATAGAACTTCGCCTCGGCCATGGGCGTGCCCTTCACGGCTTCGTGCGCGGCTTTGCGGATCGGCTCGATGTGGGAGATGCCTTCCGGGGTGGCCGGGTCGCCTTCGTGCGTGATGATCATCCGGGCGGCTTTGCCGTCGGGCGAGAGGAACAGCTTGAGCCCCCGTTTGAAGTCAGGATTGTTGAACACCTCCGGGGGCAGGTAGAAGGTGTCGTCGTTCTTGGCGGTGTCGAAGGCGCGGCCCAGCGCTGTGGAGTTCTCGATGGCTGCGGCGGTCTGCGCGTAAATACCGGACAGGGTGGCGTAATTGGCCATCGTCAGGTCGTGATTGGTCTCCTGACTGGCGATCTGCTGGGGTATCAGGGCCACCAGTTTGGGCTGCAGCGCATCGAGTTGCTCGAGGGTGGCCGTGAGGTCTTGGAACCGGGACGTGAGTTGATCGATCCCGTCCAGGGCGTCGAGCACCGAGCGAATCGCGAAGCAGGCCGGGATGTCGAAACAGTGCTTCTCCCAGTAGAAGTAGCTGCGGATGGGCCGGAAGAATTCGTCGAAATTGGCGATCTTGTCGCGCAGGTCGTTCATGATGGCGACGGTGTCGCGGAAACTCTGGGCCTCGCTGTGAGTGGTGGCCGCGAGCTCCTGCTGCAGGACGTACTGCTGGCGCAGGATGTCGATGCCCTTCGACAACTCACCGGCCTGCCGCAGCAGGTCGTCCGCGCGGTCCCGTTGATACCGGAGGTTCTCGGTCTGGTTGGCGCTTTGCGCGCTGATCTGGAACGCCAGTGAGGTGTGGTTGAGCGGGGTGCCCAGCGGCCTGGTGATGGACTGCACCTGCGCGATGCCGGGCAGGTGAAACACCGCCTTGGCCACCCGGTCCAGAATGAGCATGTCGGCCGGGTTGCGCATGTCGTGGTCGGATTCCAGCATCAGCAATTCGGGCTCCAGGCGGGCCCGGGAGAAATGCCGCTCGGCGGCGGCGTATCCGACATTGGCGGGCGCACTTTCCGGCATGTAGGGGCGGGTGTCATAACTCGTCTTGTAGCCGGGCAGGGTGAGCAGCCCGATGAAAGCCAGGGCGCACGCCACCGTCAGTACCGGCCCCGGCCAGCGCACGATGGCGGTGCCGATCCGCCGCCAGCCGCGGGTCCGCATAGCGCGCTTGGGTTCGAAGATTCCCACCAGCGCACCCAGGGTGAGCACGGCCGGCGCCAGGGTGAGCGCGGCGACCAGGGCGACGAGGATGCCCATTGCGGCGGGGATGCCCAGACTCTGAAAGTACGGCAGCCGGGTGAAACTGAGGCAGGCGACCGCTCCCGCGACGGTCAGGCCGGACCCCAGAACGATGTGGGCCGTACCGCGAAACATGGTGTAGTACGCCGTTTCCCGGTCCTCACCGGCGCTGCGGGCTTCCTGGTAGCGGCCGACGACGAAGATCGCGTAGTCGGTTCCGGCGGCGATCACCAACAGAGTCAGCAGATTCGTCGCATAGGTCGACAACCCGATGATGCCGGCGTTGCCCAGGAAGGCGACGATCCCGCGGGCGGCGGCCATCTCGACCAGGACGGTCACCAGCACCAGCAGCATGGTTAGGAAGGAGCGGTAGACGAACAGCAGCATCAACGCGATCACCCCGACGGTGATGCCGGTGACCTTCGCGGTCCCCTTGCTGCCGACGTCGAACTGATCCGAGATCAGCGGAGCCGCGCCGGTCACGTAAGCTTTGACACCCGCCGGAGGTGGGACGTGTTCGATGATTTCCCTTACCGCGCCGACGGATTCGTTGGTCAGGGCCGAGCCCTGATTACCGGCGAGGTTCAGCTGGACATAGGCGGCTTTGCCGTCGGTGCTCTGCGATCCGGCGGCGGTCAACGTGTCACCCCAGAAGTCCTGGACGTGCTCGACGTGCTTGCGGTCGGCTTCGAGCCGGTGGATCAATGTGTCGTAATACCGGTGGGCGTCGGCACCTAACGGCTGATCGCCCTCCAGGACGACCATGGCCGTGCTGTCGGTGTCGAACTCGTGGAACTTCTGACCGATGCGCTTGGTCGCCTGCAGCGAGGGCGCGTCGGCCATGATCAGCGCCACGTTATGGGTCTTGCCGACCTCTTCCAGCTGCGGCACCAGGGCATTGGAGACCCCGGCCAGCACCACCCAGAACAGCAGGATCGGCACGGAAAGGCGGCGGATGGTGTGCGGAATTCGCGGCAGCTGCTCGTTGCTCATCCAGATTTGTCCAAACAGAAGGTGTAGGCGTGGGGCGTGTTGACGGTGCGTTCGTCCTTGATGTCGCCGTTGACGGTGATCCGGCAACCGAGGGTGTCACCGTTGCCCTGTGCCACAACGTTTCCCAGCACGGCCGGCTCGGTGGTCGTGATGGTGAACGACCACGGCAGAGCGGCGTTGACGACCTGCTGCGGCTGGGCGTTGACGTCGAGATAGTTGATCGTGGCCGTCGCACCCGGGGCGCCGAAGACTTCCAGGACCACGTGCTTGGGATTGAACGGAACGATCTGGTCGGAAAGGCCGTGACCCGTCGACGCGCCCTTGCCGGCGTCGAACATGCCGTGCAGGCGGTAGATGGCGAATCCCGCTGCGGTCACGACAACCACCGCGACCAGCGCCATCCATCCCCTCTTGACCAGGGGCGTCATCGAAATCCCTTTCAAGCGTGAACTTTTCGATGATCGGGCGACGAGACCGGGCCGGCAGCACGGTCCTTGCGTATGACAGTACGGGACCCGCCGGTACTACACAATAGACGTTAACGTACACTTTTCAGTCTTGGCCGGCCCGGCCGGATGCTGCCCGTGGGCGCTCGGAACGCGACGCGGGCGGCCTCGGTTGCGGACGAGCGGGCGCGCCCTGAGGCTGGAGCCTGAGGACACCCAGAGCGGCCCCGCAGACAAGGCCGCAGCAGCGAGAGCGGCGCCGCCGGTGCGGCTAGACGCGAGGCCGCGCGTGCGGTGCCACTACCGGATCGTCGTCCTCCCACAGCAGCAGCTGCCGAACCGCAGGGCGTGGTCCGTAGGGGCGCAGCATTGCGCTGGCCGGACGCGGGCGCACTCGCTGAGGCCACCAGAACCACCGCCCGAGCAGCGTCGCGATCGACGGCGTCATGAACGACCGCACGATCAGAGTGTCGAACAACAGGCCCAGGCCGATGGTGGTGCCGATCTGGCCGAGCACCTGGAAACCGCTGAAAACGAACGCGCACATGGTGACCGCAAAGACCAGGCCCGCGGAAGTGACCACAGATCCGGTGCCGGCCATGGCGCGAATGATGCCGGTCTTGAGCCCGGCGCCGATTTCCTCGCGGAACCGGGAGATCAGCAGCAGGTTGTAGTCCGAACCCACCGCCAACAGCAGTATTACGGCCAGTGCAAGCACCACCCAGTACAGCTGGATACCGAACAGGTATTGCCAGACCAGCACCGACAAGCCGAAGGAGGCACCCAACGAGATGGCAACCGTACCGACGATCACCAGCGCGGCAACCAGGCTTCGCGTCAAGAACATCATGATCAGCAGGATCAGACTCAGAGCGGCGACGGCGGCGATCATGAGGTCGTACTTGGCGCCGTCTCGAATGTCCTTGTAGGTGGCCGAGGTGCCGCCGAGATAAAACTTGGCGGCACTCAGCGGAGTGCCCTTGACGGCTTCCTGGGCGGCCTTCTTGATCGGGTCGATATGCGAGATGCCCTCGGGGGTGGCGGGATCGGTGTCGTGGGTGATGATCAGGCGAGCGGCGTGGCCATCCGGCGACATGAACTTCTTCATCCCGCGCTGGAAGTCGGCGCTGTCGAAGACCTCCGGAGGCAGGTAGAACGTGTCGTCATTCTTCGCGGCATCAAAGGCATGGCCCAGCGCCGTCGCGTTCGCGATAGCGGCCGCTGTCTGAGCGTAGATTCCGGACATGGTGGCGTAGTTGGCCATCACCAGATCGTGGTTCCTCTGCTGACTGGCGATTTGGTCCGGAATCAACTCGACCAGCTTCGGTTGCAGCGCATCCATTCTGTCTACGATCGCGGTGAGGTCGGCGAACGTCGATGCCAACTGATCGATGCTGTCCAGCGCGTCGAAGACGGATCTCAGCGCGTAGCAGGTAGGCATGTCCGCGCAGTGTTTTTCCCAGTAGAAGTAGCTGCGAAGCGGCCTGAAGTAGTCGTCGAAATTCGCGATCTTGTCGCGCAGGTTGTTGAGGGTGGCGACCGTGTTGTGAAAGGCCTCAGCCTCGCTGTGTGTGGTGGCGGCCAGCTCCTGCTGCAGGGCGTACTGCTGCTTCAGAATGTCGACCGATCTCGCCACCTCGCCGGCCTGTTTGAGTAGGTCATTCGCCCGGTCGCGCTGGTAGGGCAGGTTTTGGATCTGGTTGGCGCTTTGCGCACTGATCTGAAACGCGAGCGAACTGTGGTCGAGCGGCGCACCCAGCGGGCGGGTCACGGCCTGCACCTGGGCGATGCCGGGTACGTGAAACACCGCCTTGACCAGCCTGTCCAGCACGAGCATGTCGGCTGGGTTACGCAGGTCGTGGTCCGCCTCGATCATCAGCAGTTCGGGCTCCAACCGGGCGCGGGAAAAATGCCGGTCGGCAGCCGCATAGCCGACATTGGAGGCAACGGAGGCGGGCATGTAGGGGCTCGAGTCGTAGCTGGTCCGGTATCCGGGGAGGGCGAGTAGTCCGATCATCGCCACCGCACACGCCACCACCAGAACCGGACCCGGCCAGCGGACGATGCTCGTGCCGATCCGCCGCCATCCCCGCGCTCTCGAAACCCGCTTCGGTTCAAAGACTCCCACTCGTGCGCCCAGCGCCAGCACGGCGGGAGCCAAGGTCAGCGCCGCGGCCAGAGCAACCAGGACGCCTATCGCGGCGGGGATGCCCAGACTCTGAAAGTAGGGAAGGCGCGTGAAGATCAGGCAACATACCGCACCCGCGACGGTCAGGCCCGACCCCAGGACGATATGGGCGGTCCCGTGAAACATGGTGTAATAGGCCGCTTCTCGGTCCTCACCGGCAATGCGGGCCTCCTGATAACGGCCGACCACGAATATCGCGTAGTCGGTTCCGGCAGCGATCACCAGCAGGGTGAGCAGATTTGTCGCGTACGTCGACAACCCGAACATCCCGACGTTACCGAGGAAGGCGACGATTCCCCGGGCGGAGGCCATCTCGATGACGACGGTCAGGAGCATCGCGAACATCGTGGCGAACGAGCGGTAGACGACAAGCAGCATCAATGCGATGACCCCGATGGTCACCAGGGTGACCCGCACAGTTCCCTTGCTCCCCACCGCGAACTGATCCGCCATCAACGGCGCCGCGCCGGTGACGTAGGCCCTGACGCCATGGGGCGGTGGCGATTGCTCGACGATCTGGCGGACGGCCCGGACCGACTCGTTGGCCGACCCCGAACCCTGGTTGCCGGTCAGGTTCACCTGCACGTAGGCAGCTTTGCCGTCCGCGCTCTGCGCCCCCGCCGCGGTCAGGGTGTCGCCCCAGAAGTCCTGAACATGCTCGACGTGCCGCCGGTCCTGCTCGAGCTTGCGGACCAAAGCGTCGTAATACTGGTGAGCGTCCGCGCCCAGCGGGTCATCGCCCTCCAGGACCACCATCGCGGTGCTGTCGGTGTCGAATTCTTTGAACACCTGCCCGATGCGCTTGGTCGCCTGCAGCGCGGGCGCATCGGGTGAACTCAGCGCGACGTTGTAGCGTTCGGCGACCTTCTCCAGGCGTGGCACGGCGATGTTCGTGATGGCCGCCAACGCCACCCAGAACAACAGAATCGGCACCGAGAGTCGCCGGATAGCACGCGGTACCCGGGGTCGCGAGGATTCGGAATCGCTCATCCGGACTTCTCCAGGCAGTAGGTGTAAGCCTGCGAGGTGTTGACGGTGCGCTGGTCTTTGACTTCGCCGTTGACGGTGATGCGGCACCCGAGGGTGTCGCCATCACCCTGTGCCACCAGGCTGCCCAGCACCGCCGGTTCCGTCGTGGTGATGGTGAACGACCAAGGCAGGTGGGCACCGATCACCTGTTGTGGCTGAGCGTTGACATCCAGGTAATCGATGGTTGCCACGGCACCCGCGACACCGAAAACCTCGAGCACCACTTGCTTGGGGTTGAACGGGACGATCTCACCGGAGATTCCGTCGACGGAAGTGGCGCCACCGCGCGAGCCGAACAGTCCGTGCAGGCGGTAAATCGTTGACCCCGCGGCCGCGACAACGGCCGCCGCGACTAGCACCGTCCATCCCTTCTTCACAACGGACGAGAATGAAATCGCCTTCACCCATTGACCTTTCGATGCGCGGACGCTCTGGCGAACTTGCGCGTGACCGACGGTCGGGCCCGGCTCATCGCTCAGTACGGTACCGTACCGTACACCAAGATCGGACCTACGTACACCGTTGGAGAGAATTAGCGGGAATTGCGGCGGACGCTGCGACTAGCCGGAGAGCCGTTCCCCGGTCGACCGGGTAAGCCCCGGAAGGATGAAGTTGTCGACGAGGGCCTGCACCGTCTGAGAGGTGATCGGTCGGGCGGGGACGATCGACCGGAAGATGAGATACCCCGGCAACAGGTCCCACAGATCGTCGGTGACGGCGGCCTCGTCGACCTCGCCCCGGTCAATGGCCTGCCGAAGTATCTGCTGGATAACGGCTTTACGCTGCCCGATGAATTGATGTTGTATGGCGTCGCTGAGTGCGGCGTTGTGGGACGCCTCGGCGATCACGGCGCGCATGGCGCCCGCGTGCTGCTGCGTCTGGTGGCGGATGATCTCCCCGAGCCATAGCAGATCGCCCCGCAGTGTCCCGGTATTCGGCGCGACCGCCACTTGACGGACTCCCTCGATGAAGGCGGCGAGCACCAACTCGGCTTTGGAAGGCCAGCGCCGGTACACGGTGGCCTTGCTGGCGCGGGCGGTGGTGGCCACGGCGTCCACAGTCAACCGGTCGTAGCCGCACTCGTGAAGGAGGCCCAACGTCACCGCGAGCAACTCGGCCTCGCGGGGCGACCACGGTGATGCCGCCTCGTCCAACGGCGAAGGCTCGTCCATGACGTCCACGATAAGCGGCGCACCAGGTCCCTACGGATACGTGGAGTTGTTTCTCGACTTCACGGCCGGTCTTGGCAGAGCCGGCTGAATCCGTCCGTGTCGCTCCCGGTGACGCGTAGTCAGACGGTCGTCACTGCGGGAGGTCCTCGCTCGCCGGCGGCCCTTCGGCCAGCAGCTTGCGGAACCCATCCTCGTCGAGAATCGGGACGCCGAGTTCGACGGCCTTGTCGTATTTCGAGCCGGGTGCGTCCCCGACCACGACGAAGGATGTCTTCTTCGACACCGAAGCGGCCGCTTTGCCGCCACGGCTGACGATCGCCTCCTTGGCGTCGTCGCGGGAAAAGCCGGAAAGGGAGCCCGTCACCACGATGCTCAGCCCGGCCAGGGTGCGGGGCACGCTGTCATCGATCTCCTCGGCCATCCGGACACCGGCGGCGCGCCACTTCTCGACGATGTCGCGGTGCCAGTCGACGGTGAACCAGTCGGTGACTGCCGCCGCGATCGTCGTTCCCACCCCTTCGACTGCGGCCAGCTGTTCGGTGGTCGCCTCCGCGATCGCATCGAGGCTGCCGAAGGCAGCCGCCAGCGCACGCGCCGCCGTCGGGCCCACATGCCGGATCGACAACGCCACGAGCACCCGCCACAGTGGCGCGGCTTTGGCTTTGTCCAGATTGGCCAGCAACCGTCTGCCGTTGGCCGACAGGTCGCCCGCCTTGGTCCGGAACAGGTCCGTGCGCAGCAGTTCCTCGTCGGTGAGGCCGAACAGATCGCCCTCGTCGGCGATCGCGCCGGACTGCAACAGCGCGGCCCCGGCTTCGTAGCCGAGTACCTCGATGTCCAGGGCGTTTCGGCTGGCCACATGAAATACCCGTTCGCGCAACTGCGCCGGGCAGCCCCGCGAGTTGGGGCACCGGATGTCGGCGTCACCCTCCTTCTCCGGCGCGAGGGGGGTGCCGCACTCGGGACATGTTGTGGGCATGACGAATTCGCGTTCGGTGCCGTCCCGCAGATCGACCACCGGGCCCAGCACCTCGGGGATCACGTCGCCGGCCTTGCGGATCACCACGGTGTCGCCGATCAGCACGCCTTTGCGCTTGACCTCCGAGGCGTTGTGCAGCGTGGCCTGCCCCACCGTCGAGCCGGCCACCTTGACCGGCGTCATGAAGGCGAACGGAGTCACCCGCCCGGTGCGGCCGACGTTGACCCGGATGTCGAGTAGCTTCGTCTGGGCTTCTTCCGGCGGGTACTTGTAGGCGATCGCCCAGCGCGGGGCCCGCGAGGTGGAACCCAGCCGCCGCTGCAACGCCGTCTCGTCGACCTTGACGACCACGCCGTCGATCTCGTGGTCCACCTCGTGACGGTGCTCGCCCCAGTACTCGATGCGTTCCTGCACCGAAGACAGCCCCTGCACCAGGGTGGTGTGCCGGGAGACCGGCAGTCCCCACTCCTGCAGCGCCAGGTACGCCGCGTGCTGGCTGACCGGCCGGAAACCCTCGGTGTGCCCCAACCCGTGGCAGATCATCCGCAGCTTGCGCCGCGCGGTGACCGCCGGGTCCTTCTGCCGCAGCGAGCCGGCGGCACTGTTGCGCGGGTTGGCGAACGGCGCCTTGCCCTCCTCGACCAGACTCGCGTTGAGGGCCGCGAAATCATCGAGCCGGAAGAAGACCTCGCCGCGCACCTCGAGAACGTCGGGCACGGGATAGTCGTCACTGGCTGACAAGCGCAGCGGCACGTCGTCGATGGTGCGCGCGTTGAGCGTGACGTCCTCGCCGGTGCGGCCGTCTCCCCTGGTCGCCGCGCGCGCCAGCCGCCCGTCGCGGTACACCAGCGACAACGCGACACCGTCAATCTTGAGTTCGCACAGGTAATGCGCCTCATCGCCGACCTCCGCCGCTACCCGCGCAGCCCACGCGCCAAGTTCCTCGGCGCTGAACGCGTTGTCGAGGCTGAGCATCCGCTCGAGGTGCTCGGCCGCCTCGAACTCCGTCGCGAACCCGGCGCCGCCCACCAGCTGGGTCGGTGAGTCGGGGGTGCGCAGCTCGGGGTACTGCGCCTCTAGCGCCTCGAGCCTGCGCAGCAGCTGGTCGAATTCCGCATCGGTGATGATCGGCGCATCCCGCACGTAGTAGCGGAACTGGTGCTCGCGTACCTCCTCGGCCAGCTCTTGCCACTGGCGGAGCACCTCTGGAGACGTCACCTTGGCAGGCTATCGAAGGGCCACGACACGCCCTCGCCGAGATTGCCGCCATGGTCGCGCCCAGGGCGAAGTCGGCCCAAGACTCACTCCTCGACGAACGCGCGCAGCCGGTCCACCGCCGCGTCCCACCGCCGCGACAACTGGGCGAGGTAGTCGCTGGCCTGGGCCAGCGGCTCGGTCCGCACCGACCAGAGGCGTTCCCGGCCGTGCCGGCTGCTGCTCACCACACCCGCCGACTCCAGCAGCCGCAGATGCTTGCTGGCCGCCTGCCGCGTGACCGGAACGACTTGTGTCACTTGGGTTGTCGAGCTCGGCCCCACCTCGCACAGCCGCACCACGATGCGCAGGCGGTTGGCGTCGCCGAGGGCGTCGAAGAGTGGCGCGCCGACGGCAGTCACGCGAGTTCCAGGTAGCGGCGCACCAGGTCAGTCTGGATCGCCCAGCCCTCGGCATTGGCCTCGAACGAAGCGCGACGGCGCGCCTCCGGTATCGCGTCGAAGCCCGATTCGGTGATGGTGAGCAGTACCCCGTCGGAAACCTCGGCAAGGGTGAACTCCACCAGCGTGGTGGCGGCGTCATCGTCCGGGTCGATGGGCCAGCGGTAGGCGAAGCGGCGGGGTGGCTCCAGCGCGACGATCTGCCAGCGGCTCGTGACGCCGGCATGGGGCTCCTGGCGCCTGGCGACGTCGGCGTCGACCTCGGTGGGGGTGATCGTCGCGGTGACGGCCCGGCCGGCGACGAACGGCCCGTCGAAGCGGACGCCGAACCAGCCCCCGAACTGCTCGGCGTCGCTGATCGCCGCCCATACCCGCGGCAGCGAAGCCCGCAGCACCACCTGCTTCTCGATCCGATCGGTGTTCATGCGCAACCTCCTGGTTGCCCTTTAGCCCATCACGACCAGCGCCAAAATGCAACCAAAAGGTTGCGCATGCGTGCCTAGATCGCGTCGGGGTCTTGGGTGAAGGCCTCCGCAGCGTCGCGGGCGAGTCCCACCGCGATTCGTGCCCACTGCTCAGTCGCACCCGCCAACCCACATGCCGGGGTGACCCCGACCCGCCCCCGCAGTGGAGATCGCCCGAAACCCAGACGATCGGTTACCCCGACCACCCTGGCGGCCACCTCTTCGACCGACGGCCGGCGCTCGGGAGCACTGCTGTCGACCACACCCAGCACCACCGTGCGCCCGGACTCCACGAAAGCTGCGACACCGTCGAGCTCCGCGGCCCGCAACCTGCTGACGTCGATCGAGACGGCGTCAATGTCGGTGCGCCCCAACATTTCCCACGGGACATCCGGAGCGCAGCTGTGCAGGGCGACGTCCCCGCCCACCACCTCGACGCAGGTCTTGAGCAACGCCTCGGCGACCGCCTCGTCCAGCGAGGGCACCGGGTTCATGGCGGTGACACCGGTGAGTCGCCCGCCCAGCGCGGCCGCCAGCGTCGGTTCGTCGAACTGCACCACCACCGGTGTGTCGAGCCGTCGCGACAGGGCGGCGCGGTGGGCGGCGACCCCTTCGGCCAGCGAAGCGGCCAGGTCACGCACCGCGCCCGGGTCGGTGATCGCGCGGTGCCCGTTGCCCAGCTCCACCCCCGCCGCCAGGGTCACCGGTCCCGGTGCCTGCACCTTGACCACCCGGTCGCCGCCCCGCAGGCCAGCGGTCTCCCACGCCTCCTCCAGCGCGTCCATGTCCTCGTCGAGCATGCTGAGCGCCCGTCGCGTCACCGCGCCCGGGCGCGAGACGATCCGGTAACCGCGCGGCACCGTGTCCAGCGCTACGTCGATCAGCAGCGCGGCGGCGCGCCCGAGCATGTCGGCGCCCACTCCCCTGGCCGGCAGCTCGACCAGATGAGCCAGCGCACCGGCCAGTTCACCGACGACGACTTCGGCGGCCCGGCGCGACGAGGTGCCGGGCCAGGACCCGATACCGCTGCCCTGTGCGAAGACACTCACCGGCCAACCGTATTCGACGTCACAAAATGCCTGCCCGACCAGGGGTGTTTAGCGCTGTTGGACGCGGGTAGATTCCGACCCGGAAGGGCGGCCCATGGCGAGAATGACACGGTTGCTCCTGTCGTGTTGCGCGTTGTTGCTGGCGACGTCGTGCACTCGCGTGGTGAGCGGGGAGGCGTTGCCGGCCTTCGGCGCCGTTCCACTGGACGTGCTCGACGCGGGCACCGTGCTCTTGGATCAGTCGCGCATGCGGTCGATCACCGGAGCGGGCGAACATCTGACGATCATCCCGTCGATGGACGGCAGATACCCGGTCGACATCGAAGACCTCGCCGCCACCGCTCCGGTGGAATGCCGGTTCGTGTTCGCCGAGACGGCGACTTTCGGCCCCGACATCAAGGCATTCCACAAGACGACCTTCCAAGACCCGCCCGGCGGCCGGCTGATCTCCGAAGGCGCCGCCAGCTACCACGATGCCGCCACCGCCCGCCGAGCTTTCGACGGGCTGGTGTCGACGGTCAGAGGCTGCGCGGACAGTTCGATGGGCTGGTTGTTCGTCAACTCATGGGACGCCGGCACCGACTCGCTACGGATGCGGCCGGGTTCGTGCGGTCGCGATTACCGGGTGCTCTCGGTGGCCCTGTTGGAAGTCACCTTCTGCGGATTCCCGGAATCGGTTTCGGACATCGTCATGACGAATATGGCGGCCAACGTGCCGGGAAGTTAGCCCCCGGTCCGCACCCACTTACTGGTACCGCCCAAACGGAGTGCCCTCCGTCGAGCCCTCCCTCGTCCCGCAGGTGGTGGCCAACTCATATCGAGGGGGCAGCCGGGTGACACTGCCGAAGAATTTAACGAGTGCGCAAATCCAGGCAGTGCATCAATTACACGGAGCCAGCGGCCCGCGGCGACGTCCCGGCGATGGTGGCGCTGGCGATCACCTCGTCGCCCTCGGAGTCGGGCCGGTACAACACCAGCGTCTGACCGCGCGCCACCCCGCGCAGCGGCGCCCGCAACTGCACGACAAGCTCGCCGTCAGCCAATTCGGCTACGGCATCGGCGATTTCGCCGTGTGCACGCACCTGCACCACGCATTCGATCGGACCCGTCGGCGCCGCTCCGGCGGTGAACACCGGGTGACGGCCGATCAGCGCGTGCACATCGAGGTCGGTCGCGCTGCCGACATGCACGGTGGCAGTGTCGGCATCGATCGCCGTCACGTACCGTGGCCGGCCGTCCGGACCCGGCCCCGCGATGCCCAGGCCCTTGCGCTGGCCGATCGTGAAGCCGTGCACGCCGTCATGTTCGGCCAGCACCGCCCCGTCCTTGTCGACCACTGCCCCGCGGCGGACGCCGATGCGCGCACCAAGGAAGGCCTGGGTGTTGCCCGACGGGATGAAGCAGATGTCGTGACTGTCCGGCTTTTCCGCGACCGCCAGACCCCGCCGGGCCGCCTCGGCGCGGATCTGTGGCTTGGGGGTGTCACCGATCGGGAAAGCCGCGTGCTGCAACTGCTCGGCGGTCAGCACGGCCAGCACGTAGGACTGATCCTTGTCCCGGTCGACGGCGCGGCGCAGTCGCCCGCCGGACAGCCGCGCATAATGGCCGGTGACCACCTGGTCGAACCCCAGCGCCAGCGCGCGCGCCGACAGCGCCGAGAACTTGATCTGCTGATTGCACCGAACGCAGGGGTTCGGCGTCTCGCCGCGCGCATAGGACGACACGAAATCGTCGATCACGTCCGCCTGGAATTTCTCCGCGAAATCCCATACGTAGAAAGGGATTCCGAGGACGTCGGCAACACGCCGGGCATCGGCGGCGTCTTCCTTGGAGCAGCAGCCGCGCGACCCGCTGCGCAGAGTGCCCGGCGCTCTGGACAGCGCCAGGTGCACGCCCACCACGTCGTGCCCGGCGTCCACCATGCGCGCGGCGGCCACCGACGAGTCCACACCGCCGCTCATCGCGGCGAGAACTCTCACTGGGCCGAACCCGCGGCCGCCAGGGCCGCCCGTCGCGCGCGCGCCACGGCACCGGGAAGCACCTCCAGCGCCGCATCGACATCGGAGTCAACGCTGTTGTGGCCGAACGAAAGTCGTAGCGATCCGCGGGCGCTGGCCGGGTCGGCGCCCATCGCGATCAACACATGCGACGGCTGCGCCACGCCGGCGGTACAGGCCGATCCGGTGGAACACTCGATTCCGTTGGCGTCCAACAGCATCAGCAGCGCGTCGCCTTCGCAGCCGCGAAAGGTGAAGTGCGCGTTGCCGGGAAGCCGCAGCGGATCGCGGGCGCCGTTGACGCGGACGTCGTCGATCCGCGCCAGCACCCCCTGCACCAGGCGGTCCCGTAGTTCCCGCAGCCGTGCGCTGTTGGCCTCCAAGCCGTCCACCGCGATCCGGGCCGCCGCGGCCATGCCCACCGCGCTGGCGACGTCCGGAGTGCCCGAACGGATGTCGCGCTCCTGTCCGCCACCGTGCAGCAGCGGCACGCATGCGACTGTGCGGCGCAACAACAACGCACCCACCCCGGGCGGACCACCGAACTTGTGTCCCGCCACGCTCATCGCCGAAAGCCCGCTGGCCCCGAAGTCGACCGGCAGCTGCCCGACCGCCTGGACGGCGTCGCTGTGCATCGGGACGCCGAACTCGGCCGCGGTGGCCGCCAACTCGGCGGTCGGCATGATGGTGCCGACCTCGTTGTTGGCCCACATCACCGACACCAGCGCCACGTCGTCACCGCCGGCGAGCGCCTCGCGCAGGGCAGCAGCTGACACCGAGCCGTCGGACTCGGTGGGCAGCCAGGTGACCTCGGCGCCTTCATGCTCGACGAGCCAGTTGACGCTGTCCAGCACCGCGTGATGCTCCACTTCGCTGGTGACGATGCGCCGGCGGTTGGGATTCTCGTCTCGGCGTGCCCAGTACAGGCCCTTGACGGCCAGATTGTCACTCTCGGTCCCGCCCGCGGTAAAGATCACCTCGGAGGGACGCGCGCCGAGCTTGTCGGCGATCAGCTCTCGGGATTCCTCGATCCGACGGCGCGCCGCGCGACCGGTGGTGTGCAGCGACGACGCGTTGCCCACGGTGCCGAGCACACCGGTCATCGCCTCGATGGCGGCGGGGTGCATCGGGGTGGTGGCGGCGTGATCGAGGTAGGCCATGACCCGCCCCACGATACCGGCCCCTCCTGCGACGATTCCGGCCGGAACGGCGGCCGGACCGGCAGCTGGTAACGTAGTGAACAAAGTGTTCAGTACTGCCACCGGGGGACAGTTGACCGTGCTGCCGACCAGGTCCGAGCCGGCATGAGCGCCGACGTCCGGCGGTGGTGCTTCGCCGACCAACTCGGGACCCACTTCCTGGACGACCCGGCCCAACCGGTGTTGCTGATTGAGTCGCAAGCCGTGTTCGCTCGGAGGCGGTTTCACCGCCGCAAGGCTCATCTAGTGCTGTCGGCGTTGCGCCACCGGGCGGCCGAACTCGGCGAGCAGGCCGTGTTTCTGCGGGCGCGCACCTATCGGGAGGCACTCGATCAGCTCGGCGAACCGGTCAGCGTGTGCCAGCCCACCTCGTGGTCGGCCGACCGTTTCGTGCGGTCCCTGCCATCGGTCGATGTCCTGCCGGCTCGGGGATTCTGCACGAGCCGTGAGGATTTCGAGCAGTGGGCGGATTCACAGCGAACCCTGCGGCTGGAGAACTTCTACCGTACCGCCCGCCGCCGATTTGACCTGTTGATGGACGGTGATCAGCCGGCGCAGGGCCGGTGGAACTTCGACGCCGACAATCGGGAACCGGCCCCGAAAGACACCGCTACCCTGGGCGTTCCGCGGCCGTGGCAGCCCTCCGAAGACGAGATCGACGAGCAGGTCCGCGCGGATCTGGACCGCTGGGAGCGTGACGGCGAAGTGTCATTCGTCGGACGCGACGGGCCGCGCGAGTTCGCCGTCACCGCGATCGAAGCCCAGCAGGCCCTGGCCGTGTTCATCCGAGATCGCCTGCCGCACTTCGGTCCTCACGAAGACGCCATGCTCACCGGGGACCGGTTCATGGCACACAGCCTGTTGTCGGCGCCGATGAACCTGGGCCTGCTGGATCCGCTGGATTGCGCCTACGCCGCCGAAGACGCCTATCGCGCCGGCAAAGCGCCGATCGGCAGCGTCGAAGGATATATCCGTCAGCTGATCGGCTGGCGAGACTACATCTGGCACGTCTACTGGCACTTCGGCTGGGAATATCGGCACCGCAACGCATTACACGCCAAAGCCGCACTGCCGGACTGGTTCACCGAGCTGGACGCCGATGCGGTCGAGGCGAACTGCCTCTCCGATGTGCTGGCGCAGGTGCGCGATCACGGCTGGGTTCATCACATCCCGCGCCTGATGGTGCTGTCCAACTTTGCGCTGCAACGGGGTTGGGATCCGGCCGCCGTCACCGACTGGTTCCACCGCTCGTTCGTCGACGGATACGACTGGGTGATGGTCGCCAACGTGGTCGGCATGTCGTTGCACGCCGACGGCGGGCTGATGGCGACCAAGCCGTATGCGTCGGGCGGCGCCTACATCAACCGGATGAGCGACTACTGCGGGGGATGCCGGTACCAGCCCAACCGACGGGTCGGCGAGCAGGCCTGCCCGTTCACCGGCGGCTACTGGTGGTTCCTGGCGCGCAACGCCGAGCAGCTGAGGCGCAACCGCCGCATGGCGCAGCCGATGGCCGGACTCGGCAGGCTCAAGGACCTCGACGAGGTGGTGGCTCAGCAGCGCCGCCGCGCCGACAGCCCACCCTAGAACTAGCCTTTGACCAGCATCTTCTCTATCCTGCGCAGCGCGATATCGCAGACGGCCAGGTAGGCCGGAGCCCACCACGGCACGCCGAAGGTGACCCGCGAGCCTTCGCCGTCCGCATCCACCCGGTGCCAGGTGGCGGGAATGCCGGCGACCTTCCAGGCCCAGCATCTGCCGGGGTCGAATTCGGTGACGACGAACGGCACCCGCACCAGCAACGCCGTCCGAACCGTGCCGGTGGCGCCGGCGGTCAGTCGCCTTCCCGGCTGGTGGAGTTCGGCGCCGTTGATCGAAGGGCCCCAGTCCGGCCAGGCGTCGAGGTCGATCAGGACGTCCCACGCTGCCTGTGGCGGCGCGGCGATCACCCGGTGCACGCTGAAACTCATCCCCTCAGGGTTCCCCATCGCGGGCTACCAACCCATCGATCCCGGAATCCCCTTGAACGGGCCGACGATCCAGCTGGTGATCCACCCCCCGTAGAAGCCGCCGGGCTGCGCAACCACCTCTTCCCCGTTGACGGTGCACCGGTCGACTTCGGCGGCCATCACCGCAATCGCGTTCGCGATCGGTTCGAACCCGGCGGTGGGCCGCTGGTAGGTCCACGCCGCGCGCGGAGCCACCCGCGCGGGCGTCACCAGGTCAAAGTAGCTGGCCTGGCCTTTCCACTCGCACCACGACGACCCGGCCGCCGGCCGCAGCACACCCGCGGCGAAGGCGTCTCGGGGCAGGTAGTACGTCGGCGGGTGACTGGTCTCCAGCACCCGCCAGGCGCGCCGCGTCGACGCGATCTGCTGACCGCCCAGCTCGATGGTGATCGCACCGGCGAACTCTTCCAGCCGTGGTGGCCGCGGGTAGTCCCAGACTGATTCCTGTCCCGGACCCGCAATATCAGGCTTCGGCCAACGACCCATAGGTACCTCCGCGCTCGGCTGACGTCCGACGAACTGCATTGTCCACCGAGGCGCGGACGAGCATTCACGCCACCAGCGCGTGATCCAGGCTCACCGGTGCGCCCGATCGCACCGCGGACTGGCACCGACGGGCCAGGGCGCGCCGGTCGGCGCCCGGCAGCTGCAGCGACTCGACGCGGAGCCGGGCCACGGTGCGGCGCGCACAGACCACTCGGTAGACCGAGTGCACCAGGGTGTCCCGGCCGACGTATGCCGGCGCGGTCGACATCCTCCCGTCCGTGTGGTGGTAGCTCAGGCGCAGCGGCTGCACCGGACGTCCCGCGTCGATCGCGGCCTGGAACATGGCCGGATAGAAGCTGCCGAACGCCACACCGCACCAGGTGGTGCCCTCCGGGAAGGCCACCACCGTCTGCCCGGCGCGCAGCCGGCGTGCCACCGCGGCCACCACGGCCGGCAATCGCCGCAGACTGCTCCGCTCGATGGGGATGATCTTCAGGATCCGCGCCACGATCCCACTCGCGGGACCGGTGAACATGTCGGCCCGCGCGACGAACGACCCCGGCAACACCGCGCCGATCGCGAAGACATCCAGCCACGACACGTGACTGCTGACCACCAGCACGCCACGCAGATTGCGAATCGGGTTGCCCGACACCGATATTCGCACTCCTAGACAGCACAGCATCAACCGGCAGTAGGCGCGTTGGATGTGCGTGCGACCCGGCAGGGGTATGCCGAGCACCGGCAAGCCCGGCGCCAGCAGCAGGACGAGCGTGATGCGCAGCGCGGCCCGCATCCTGACCAGCAGCCGATCCGCCTCCACCACGGCGTCGAGGCAACCGACGTCACATGATGCGCGGGGCAGCCACGAGTGCCCGGGCGTGTTCACCGCGCCGCGCCGCCCATTGCCGCGCCGCCCATTCCAGAGGCGGCCGACACCGACCTCAGCCGCTTGAGATAGCGGGTGTCGGCGTCGCTCTTGCTCAGCAGCACGCAGAAGTCGCCGACGCCGAAGTCCGGGTCGTGGGCCGGCTCGCCGCAGGCCCGGGCACCCAGCCGCAGGTAACCCCGCATCAATGCCGGGATCGCCGGCCTGGCGGGCGGCGCGATGTCATCCAGCGGCGTGCCGTCGATGCGCACCGGCCGATACGGTCGCACCCGATAGCGCGCCAGGTGGCGGTTGAGCACGTAGTCGCGCACCCCCCGGATCTGGCTGCCGGGCGCCTCGCCCTCCGTCTCGACCGGCACCGAGACGCAGCCGGTCACATAGTCGTAGTCGCAGCGGTCCAGGTAGGCCAGAATGCCCGCCCACATCAGCAGCACCACGCCGCCGTTGCGATGGCCGTCGCGCACCACGGCGCGGCCCATCTCCACCAGCGAGGGCCGCAGCGCGTCGAAGGCGCGGACGTCGAATTCCGTTGCGGTATAAAGACCTCCCGCTGCAATGGCACCCGAAGGCGGCAGCATGCGGTAGCAGCCGACCAATTCGCCGCTGTCATCGTCGCGGACCAGCAGGTGGTCGCAGTACTCATCGAACTCGTCGATATCCAGACCGGGACGCCCGCTGGTGGGCAGGGTGAAGCCGGGGGTGCTGCTGAACACGTCGTAGCGCAGGCGCTGTGCCGCTTCGACGAGGCTCGGATCGGTGGACAGCAACAGGGAATAGTGCGGTCCTGACGACGACGGTGTCGCCGGGCCACGTGGCTTGTCGCTGGGTATGAGAACGGATGCGATGCTCATGGCACCAACGTTGCGCAGGCGTTCAGCTAACCGGCATCGGCCCGCTGACATGTCGATGCACGCCAGATGAAGCGTTCGGCAACGCAAAAGCCCCCGCACCCGGCGGGGGCTTTCACGTGTGCCGGCCGATCAGCCCTTGCGGGCTCTGACGCCCTCGGTCACCTGCGGGGTGACCTTGAACAGGTCACCGACCACGCCGTAGTCGGCGATCTCGAAGATCGGCGCCTCTTCGTCCTTGTTGACCGCGACGATGGTCTTCGAGGTCTGCATGCCGGCCCGGTGCTGGATAGCCCCGGAAATGCCCAGCGCGATGTACAGCTGCGGCGACACGGTCTTGCCGGTCTGCCCCACCTGGAACTGCCCCGGGTAGTAGCCCGAGTCCACCGCGGCCCGCGAGGCGCCGACCGCGGCACCCAGCGAGTCGGCCAGCTCCTCGACCACGCTGAAGTTCTCGGCGCTGCCCACGCCACGGCCACCGGAGACCACGACGCTGGCTTCGGTGAGCTCGGGACGGTCACCGGCCACGGCCGGTTCGCGGGAGGTGATCTTGGTCGCGTTCTCGGCGGGGGCCGGAACCTCGACGTTCACCTGCTCACCGGCGCCGGCCTTGGGCTCGGCGTCGATGGCGCCGCCGCGCACCGTGATCACTGGCGTGTCGCCGTTGACCTGGGACTCGACGGTGTACGCGCCACCGAAGATCGAGTGCAGGGCCTTGTTGCCCTCCCGCACCTCGACGACGTCGACCAGCAGACCCGATCCGATGCGCGCGGCCAGCCGCCCCGCGATCTCCTTGCCGTCGGCGTTGGCGGCCAACAGCACCGCCGCCGGCGCGTTGGACTCGGCCAGCGATGCCAGCACGTCGACGTAAGGCGTGATCAGGTAGTTCTCCGCCACGTCGGACTCGGCGACGTAAATCTTCTCGGCGCCGGCCTCTTTGAGGCCGTCCACCAGCGGTGCGGCGGTGCCGGGCGCACCGACGACGACGGCGGCGGGCTCGCCAAGGGCGCGGGCCGCGGTGATCAATTCGGAAGTGACCTTCTTCAGGGCCCCTTCGGCGTGCTCGACGAGCACCAGAACTTCAGCCATGGGTTATTCGCTCTCTACGTGGGGTTGGGCTCAGATGATCTTCTGGCCGACCAGGTACTTGACGATCTCGCTGCCGCCCTCGCCCTCGTCGGTGACCTTCTCACCTGCGGTCTTCGGTGGCTTCGGGGTCGAGGACAGCACGGTCGAACCGGCGTTGGCCAGGCCCACCTCGTCGGCCTCGACGCCGATCTCCGCCAGCGTCAGGACGGTGACTTCCTTCTTCTTGGCGGCCATGATGCCTTTGAAGGACGGGAAGCGCGGCTCGTTGATCTTCTCGTTGACGCTGACCACGGCGGGCAGCGTGGCCTCGAGGCTGAACAGGCCGTCGTCGGTTTCGCGCTCGGCCGTGATCTTGCCGCCCTCGACGGACAGCTTGCGCACGTGAGTGAGCTGCGGCAGGCCCAGGTACTCGGCGATGATCGCCGGCACGGCGCCGCCCGAGCCGTCGGTGGACTCGTTTCCGGCGATCACCAGCTCGGTGCCCTCGATGGTGCCCAGGGCGCGGGCCAGCGCCCACGCCGTCTGCACCAC
Source organism: Mycobacterium gordonae (assembly GCF_002101675.1). Taxonomy (GTDB): domain Bacteria; phylum Actinomycetota; class Actinomycetes; order Mycobacteriales; family Mycobacteriaceae; genus Mycobacterium; species Mycobacterium gordonae. The sequence continues at coordinate 63,642 of NZ_LQOY01000033.1, forward strand.
GCACGAGCCGTGCAGGCCGTCGTCCTTGAGGTGGACGGCCTTGTCGGCGCCCATGGACAGGGCCTTGCGGATCGCCTCGGTGGCGCGCTCGGGGCCGGCGGTCAGCACGGTGACCGACCCGTCGCCGCCCTCCCGCTCCCGGATCTGCAGCGCTTCTTCCACGGCGCGCTCGTTGATCTCGTCCAGGACCGCGTCAGCGGCCTCGCGGTCGAGCGTCCAGTCGCCGTCGGAGAGCTTGCGCTCCGACCAGGTGTCCGGAACCTGCTTGATCAGGACCACGATGTTCGTCATGAGTGTGGTTCGTCCTCCTCGAAGGAGTCCCGCAGCAGTCGACTGCAGGACCTCGGTCACGCGTTTCGCAACCGCATACGCCATGTTACTAGTCGGTAACTTCTCGCGGTTTGCCATCCCACCATAGCGGGTGCTTACTGGGACGATTGCCCTGGGCTGCCCCCTTGATCCACCGTCCGGTTCGCGAATCAGAGGCCAGGCATTAGCCTGCCTTAACAATGAGTGCAATCGTCCCCAACACCCCAGACCGGATCGACCACGCGGTGGATCCGGGTTTGACGCTGACCGGCGAGCGCACCATCCCCGACCTCGACATCGAGAACTACTGGTTCCGCCGTCACGAGGTGGTGTACGAGCGCCTCGCGCCGCGCTGCGCGGACCTTGACGTCCTGGAGGCCGGCTGCGGCGAGGGTTACGGCGCCGACCTGATCGCCGGCGTCGCCCGCCGGGTGGTCGCCGTCGACTACGACCAATCCGCCGTCACCCACGTCCGCCGCCGCTATCCCCGGGTGCAGGTGCTGCACGCCAACCTGACCGAGTTGCCGCTGCCCGACGCGTCGGTGGATGTCGTGGTGAACTTCCAGGTCATCGAGCATCTGTGGGACCAGGGCCAGTTCATCCGCGAGTGCGCGCGGGTGCTGCGGCCCGCCGGATTGCTGATGGTCTCGACGCCCAACCGCATCACCTTCTCCCCCGGCCGCGACACCCCGATCAACCCGTTCCACACCCGCGAACTCAACGCCGACGAACTCACCGAACTGCTGCTCGACGGCGGTTTCGGCGACGTGTCGATGAGCGGGCTGTTCCACGGCCCGCGCCTGCAGGAGATGGATGCCCGCCACGGCGGTTCGATCATCGACGCGCAGATCGAGCGGGCGGTGGCCGATGCGCCTTGGTCACCGGAGCTGGTGGCCGACGTGGCGGCGGTGGCCACCGCCGACTTCGACCTCCTGGACCGGGCGGTCTGTGATATCGACGACAGCCTGGATCTGGTCGCGATCGCGGTGCGCCGTTGACCAGTTCACCCGACCGGGTGCCCGGCATGTTCACGTTGGTGCTGCACACGCACCTGCCCTGGCTGGCCCACCACGGTCGCTGGCCGGTCGGAGAGGAATGGCTCTACCAGTCGTGGGCGGCGGCCTACCTGCCGCTGCTGCGGGTGCTGAGCTCGCTGGCCGACGAGGATCGCCGCGGGATGCTCACTCTCGGCATGACGCCGGTGGTCAACGCCCAGCTCGACGACCCGTACTGCCTGGACGGCATGCACCACTGGCTGGCCAACTGGCGGCTGCGCGCCTTCGAAGCGACCACAGTGGCCGCCAGCGTGCGGTCGGTGCCGCGGTCGAAATCCTCCGGCTACCTGTCGTGCACGCCGGAAGCGTTGCGCGCCTTCGGCATTCGGGAGTGCAGGGAGGCCGATCAGGCACTCGAGGACTTCTCCACGCTGTGGCGGCATGGCGGTAGCCCGCTGCTGCGCGGCCTGATCGACGCGGGCACCGTCGAGTTGCTGGGCGGCCCCCTGGCCCATCCCTTCCAGCCGCTGCTGGCGCCGCGGTTACGGGAGTTCGCCCTGCGCGAGGGCCTGGCCGACGCCCGCTTGCGAATGTCGCAGCGCCCGACGGGGATCTGGGCGCCCGAATGCGCGTACGCGCCCGGCATGGAGCACGACTACGCCGCGGCCGGGGTGAGCCACTTCATGGTCGACGGGCCGTCGCTGCACGGTGACACCGCGCTCGGCCGTCCGGTCGGCACCAGCTCGGTGGTCGCGTTCGGCCGTGACCTGCAGGTCAGTTACCGGGTGTGGTCGCCCAAGTCCGGCTACCCCGGCCACGCCGCCTACCGCGACTTCCACACCTACGACCACCTGACCGGGCTGAAGCCCGCCCGGGTCACGGGCCGCAATGTGGGATCCGACGGCAAGGCGCCCTATGACCCCGAGCGCGCCGATCGCGCGGTCGACGTCCACGTCGCCGACTTCGTCGAGGTGGTGCGCAACCGCCTGGCGTCGGAGTCCGAGCGGATCGGCCGCCCCGCCCACGTGGTGGCTGCTTTCGACACCGAGCTGTTCGGCCACTGGTGGTACGAAGGTCCGACCTGGCTGGCGCGCGTGCTGCGAGCACTGCCCGAAGCCGGCGTCCAGGTAGGGACGCTGAACGACGCGATGTCGGCGGGATTCGTCGGCTCGGCGGTCGAATTGCCGCCCAGCTCTTGGGGTTCAGGCAAGGACTGGCAGGTGTGGAACGGCGAGCAGGTGGCCGATCTGGTGCAACTCAACTCCGAGGTGGTCGACACCGCGCTGACGACCGTGGATAAGGCGCTGGCGCAGACCGCGTCGCTGGATGGGCCTATCCCGCGCGATCACGTGGCCGACCAGATCCTGCGCGAGACGCTGCTGACCGTGTCCAGCGACTGGCCGTTCATGGTCAGCAAGGACTCCGCCGCCGACTATGCGCGTTACCGCGCGCATCTGCACGCCCACGCCACCCGGGAGATCGCGGGGGCGCTGGCGTCGGGCCGCCGCGACTCCGCACAGCGGTTGGCGGAGGGGTGGAACCGGGCCGATGGCCTGTTCGGCGCCCTGGACGCCCGGAGGCTGCCGAGGTGAGCGTCTGCGTCCGACACACCCCCGCCGAGCGCGCGCGCGTTGCCATTAACACGCCGCCGCTCGCGGCATTTTGCGCACCTTCGCGCCAGACCAAGGCGCCCGCATGAAGATCCTGATGATCTCGTGGGAGTACCCGCCGGTCGTCATCGGCGGGCTGGGCCGACACGTCCACCACCTCTCGACCGCGCTCGCCGCGGCCGGCCACGACGTCGTCGTGCTGTCCCGCCGGCCCACCGGCACCGATCCGAGCACGCACCCCACCACCGACGAAGTCCACGAGGGTGTGCGGGTGATCGCGGCCGCCCAGGATCCGCACGAGTTCACGTTCAGCACAGACATGATGGCCTGGACGCTGGCGATGGGCCACGCCATGATCCGCGCCGGACTGGCCATCAAGAGCCCCGGCAGCAATCGGCCCTGGCGCCCCGACGTGGTGCACGCCCATGATTGGCTGGTGGCCCACCCGGCCGTTGCACTCGCCGAATTCTACGACACGCCAATCGTTTCCACTATTCACGCGACGGAAGCCGGCCGGCATTCCGGTTGGGTCAGCGGGGCGATCAGCCGGCAGGTACACGCCGTGGAGTCGTGGCTGGTGCGCGAATCAGATTCGCTCATCACGTGTTCGGCGTCGATGCGCGAGGAAATCACCGAACTGTTCGGCCCGGGGCTGTCCGAGATCACGGTGATCCGCAACGGAATCGATGCGGCGCGGTGGCCGTTCGCCGCCCGCCGGCCACGCAAAAGTCCGGCCGAACTGCTCTACGTCGGACGGTTGGAATACGAGAAGGGCGTGCACGACGCCATCGCCGCATTACCGAAGATCAGGCGCAACCACCCAGGCACCACCCTGACCATCGCGGGCGACGGCACGCAGCAGGACTGGCTCATCGAGCAGGCTCGTAAATACAAGGTGCGCAAGGCAACTCACTTCGTCGGACATCTGCATCATGACGAGCTGCTGGCCGCTTTGCACCGGGCCGACGCCGCCGTGCTGCCGAGCCACTACGAACCTTTCGGGCTGGCCGCGCTGGAGGCCGCCGCGGCCGGCATTCCTCTGGTCACATCCAATACCGGTGGATTGGGCGAAGCGGTGATCAACGGCGTCACCGGCATGTCGTTCGCGCCGCGCGACGTGGCGGGGCTGGCCGCGGCGGTATGCGCCGTGCTCGACGATCCGGCAGCGGCCCAGCGCCGGGCCAGCGCCGCGCGCCAGCGGCTAACCTCAGACTTCGACTGGCGAACCGTGGCCGGCGAAACGGCGCAGGTCTATCTGGCCGCCAAGCGCGGCGAGCGGCAACCGCAGCCGCGGCGGCCGGTCGTCGAGCACGCGCTGCCGGATCGTTAGTCCAGCCCGGCCGCGTCCGCGCAGTACCGCCACATGCGCTGCAGTTCGTCGTCGGTGTACCAGGTCGTCGGAAGGTAGTGCTGCGGGCGCGGCCGCCGGTCATGCCAGAACAGCCCGGTCGGCGGTGCGGGCTTGGTCGCGGCAAGCCAGACGGCGGTGTCGGCGCCCTCTTGCGCGGTGCGCAGCAACGGGCCGGTCAGGCGCCGAAAGCCGGGCAGCGAGGACGCCACCCCGGGCGTGTCCGCCCATCCGGGATGCATCGAGTAGACCGGAATGCCCGCCCAGCGGCGGGCCAGCAGCGCGGTGAATGCCACCTGAACCCGCTTGCTTCGGGCATAGGCGATGGCGCCGCGGTAGCGGCCTTCCCGGTATTCGGGGTCGTCGACGGGCAGCTGCTGGGTGTACATCCCGCCTGAGGACATCAGAATCACGCGCGGGTCGCTGGAGGCCCGCAACAATGGCAGCAGGCCTTCGGTCAGCAGCAGCGGCCCCAGCACGTGGGTGGCCAGCGTGACCTCGTGTCCCTCGCTGGTCTCGGTCCGCTGCGCGGGCAGCAGCCCCGCGTTGTGGATCAAGATGTCCAGTCCCGCCATCCGCCGAGCCAGATCGGCGGCGAACGCGCGCACGGCCGCCAGGTCCGACATGTCACACACCTCGATGCGGATGTCGGCGTCGGGATTCGAAGCGATGATCTCCTCGCGCGCCTGCTCCCCCTTGGCCGCGTCGCGCACCGTCAGGAGAACGGTCCCGCCCAGCCCGGCCAAGGCGACCGCGATGGCCTTGCCGATGCCGCGGTTGGCGCCGGTGACCAACGCGGTGCGCCCACGCAGGGCACCGGCCGGCGGGTCATCGGGCCACTGCAGGGTTCGAAGGCGATATCCGATCCGGGTGTAACCGGGCACCACCGCCCGGTCCAACACGGCGTCGAACAGCGAGACGATTCCGTCGCGAACACCCATGCAGACAAGAATGCCCCACGGGCACACCGCCGCAGTCGTCGGTAACGTCACACCCATGGGCCTGACCTATTCGAGCGTGATCGACGCGCCGCGCGACGAAGTGTTCGCCTGGCACACCCGCCCCGGCGCCTTCGCCCGGCTTTCGCCGCCCTGGTCGCCGATGCGCCTTATCAGCGAGGCCGACTCACTCAAAGACGGCCGCGCCGTCCTCGGTCTGCCGGGCGGGCTGCGGTGGGTGGCCCAGCATCAGGCGGATTCTTATGACCCGCCAAGCCGTTTCGTCGATGTGCTCAGCAGCGACGGGCTGGCCTCACTGCCCCCGCGCATCATCGGGCACTGGCGGCACACCCACGACTTCGAAGAAGCAGGCCCAGACCGGACCCGCGTCATCGACCGACTCGACACCCCGGTGCCCGAGCGTGCGCTGCGCCAGATGTTCGTCTACCGGCATCGCCAGCTGGCCGACGACCTGGCCGCGCACCGGCGCGCGGCCCAGCACGGCCTGGCACCCTCGACCGTCGCGGTGACGGGCGCGTCGGGCTTGGTCGGCACGGCGCTGACCGCGTTCCTGAGCACCGGCGGCCACCGCGTCATCCGGCTGGTCCGCGGCACCCCGAGCGGCCCCGATGAGCGGCAGTGGAACACCGACGACCCCGATCCCGACCTATTGGCCGGGGTCGACGCCGTCATTCACCTCGCGGGCGCCTCGATCGCCGGGCGGTTCACCGACAAGCACCGGAAAGCGATCCGGGACAGCCGGATCGGGCCCACACGGCGGCTGGCCGAACTGGTGGCGCGCACCGGCACACCGGTGCTGATCTCTGCCTCGGCCATTGGGTTCTACGGGTATGACCGCGGCGATGACACCCTCACCGAGGACAGCGAGCGCGGTGACGGGTTCCTCGCCGACGTCGTCGCCGACTGGGAGGCCGCCACCGCGGCGGCCGAGCAGGCCGGCGCCCGGGTGGTGATGGTGCGCACCGGGATCGTTCAGTCGCCCGCCGGGGGCACGTTGCAGCTGATGCGGCCGCTGTTCAGCGCCGGGCTGGGCGGCCGGCTCGGCGACGGCCGCCAGTGGTTCTCCTGGATCGGGATCGACGACCTCGTCGACATCTACCATCGCTCGTGGTGGGACAACGAGCTCTCCGGAGCGATCAATGCCGTTGCGCCACAACGCGTTCGGAACTCCGAGTACACCCGCACCCTCGCGCACGTGCTGCACCGGCCCGCCGTGCTGCCGGTACCGGCGCTGGGACCGCGGGTCCTGCTCGGCGCCCAGGGGGCGAAAGAACTCGCGCTGGCGAACCAGCGGGTCGCCCCTGCCCGGCTCAGCAGCGCCGGGCACCCGTTTCGCCAGCCCGACCTCGAATCCGCGTTGCGGCACCTGCTCGGACACAGCGGACATAACGACTGACGGGCTACGGCACCGGCCGCGTCGTGACGGGCCCGTGGGACACGTCGCGCATGAGCGCGGTGCGCAGCGAGCGCGGCCACAGAACCGGGCTCGGCATCCCCTCCTGGCGCAAGAATCCGTCGATGAATTCGCCGAAAGCTTGCAGCGACGAGTAACGCGGCGACCACCCGAGCTCCCGGTGCGCACGGTCGGTGTTCAACAGGGGCGCGGAGAACACCATGTCGAACCAGCCCCGGTCGATCGGCTGCAACCGGGCCCGCCACGACGCCTGAAGCAGCGGCCTGAGCAGTCCGGCGGGCACGTGAATCGGTTTGGCGCCCAACGCAGCAGCTATGTCATCGCGGGTCAGCGGCGGTTCGGCGGCGAGGTTGAACGGCCCCAACGCGCGACGCTCGATCGCGCGCACGCAGGCATCGGCCACATCGTCGGCGTGTATCGCGGCCATGGTCAACGACCGGTCCAGCGGAAGCACGGGCAGCCAGCGAAGCCAGCCGGGGTTTATGTACGCGGGCAGCGTGTAGCGCCGCAGACCGGCGGCTGCACCGCGCTGCACGATCAGGCCCGGACGAAGCCGCGTGATGCCGACGCCATCGGTGTGCGTGGCCTCGTAGTCGTCGAGCAATTTCTCTGCCGCCGACTTGGCCCTGCTGTATGTCGACGTGGGCAGGCCCGCGGTCGACCATGACTCGTCCACCCGCTGTCCGTACCGGCCCGGCGCATACGTGCCGAGGGAAGACATGTGGACCAGATGGGACACCCCGGCGCCGTCCGCCGCTCCCAACACCGCGGAGGTTCCGCGAACACCGACCTCGTAGAGGTAGCGCACGTTGCGGGTGGGCTGAAATCCCCAGGCCAGATGCACGACGCAGTCCACGTCACGAAAGATCCTGCCCAACTGCGCTTCTGCGTCATTGTCGGCCACATCGAGCTGATGCCACTCGACGTTGCGGTACATGTCCTGCGGGGATGGCTGACGCCGCGCGATACCGACGACGTCATAGTCCCCTTCGCCGAGAGCGCGCAGCAGCGACGTACCCACGTTGCCACTGGCGCCGGTGACGGCTATTCGCCTAGCCACCGGTCACCACACCGTGCGCCTCACGGCCGTCCCGGCTGCGGGCATAGGCGCTCGCCCGCAGGTCGGCCAGCCAGCCCGGATACAGCTTCACCCCGGGTGCGGTATTGAGCACCGGATCGAACGAGACGTCCTGTCCCGGTTGCAGTTCGACGACCCTGGTCAACGTCAGCCGTCCGAGCTCGTGGAAGCCCGAGCTGCCACAGGCCTGATCGAGCGTGACCTCGACCCCACCGTTCGCAACCTGCCGCCGCACGTCGTCAAGGGAGAGGCCGGCACCGTCGATTCCGGTGTCGATCCGGGCCCGCAGCCACCACTTCCTGCCGCCGTAACTCAGCGGCATCAGGGTGGTCATGTGATGTCCCGACCATGAGGTCACCGGCCGCAGGGCCACCGCCCGGGTCAGCACTCCCGATCCGGCGGAGACGAGCAGGATGTCCCATGGTCCGGATCCGCCGTCCACGCGCAGCGCGAGTCCGATGAAATCGGGTAATCCTCCCGGTGTGCCGGTCGCCTTGGAGAAGCGGGCAACCAGGTCGGAGCTGGGAATCGGCAGGCCCTCGCCGTCCGGTGCGGTGCGTTGCACGGAGCCCGTGGCGACCACGCCCAGCGGATGGAAGAACCGCTTGCCGCGGAGGGCGGATCCCCACTGGAAGGGTAGGGCGACAAGATCAGAAACGTTCACCGGCGGCGGGTTCCCTTTCCGCAAAGAGGAAAACCCGTTTGAACCGAATCCGACTCTGCTACGTGTGCTCAATAGTCGGCGGCCGACCCGTACGACTGGCGAACCAGAGAATCATTCAGTAAATTAACGTTTCAATAATTGAAGATAATTATTCGAGCCCGCCAGCGCCACCTGCCCGTGGTTTGGCTTCCCGTCGAGGGGGTACCAACGCGTGAATCTGAGCCGTCCGGTATCAGCGGCTGACGGCAGTCTCGAGGGAGTCGCCGTGGGAGATGTTCGTGAGTTCCCACGGGTGGCACTCGCCGAGGCCGCACGCAAAGGCCCGGCAGGCCTGGCCGCCGTCGACCAGTTCGACGACTGGCGAAATAGTCTGCGATACGCCGTGCTGGCCGAGGTCGAGGCGTTCGTCGGCGCCCGCTGCACAGACACCCTGGGCGACTGCGGCGTGGACGCCGCCGGCGGGGTCCTGCTGGAGTTCGTCAAGGGCGGCAAATGCCTGCGGTCCACCTTCATGTACCTGGGCTGGCTGTGCGGCGCGCCTCCCAGCGAGGCGGCCCTGTCGGCGACCGCCAGCTTAGAATTACTGCACGCTTTCGCACTGCTGCAGGACGACGTAATGGACGACTCGCCGTCGCGGCGCGGGTTGCCCGCCGCGCATATCCAGTTCGAGCAATGGCACACCCAGCGTGGGTTGTCGGGATCCTCGCGCCGGTTCGGCGAATCGGCGGCGGTGCTGCTCGGTGACCTGTGCCTGATCTGGGCCGAGCAGATGCTGCGCGATTGCGGCCTGAGCCGTACCCAGTTGCAGCGGGCCTGGCCACGCTACGACGCCATGCGCACCGAACTGGCGGTCGGCCAGTTCGCCGACCTGACTCTGGATATCCGCAAGCCCCCCACGTTGGACGCGGTGCTCAACGTGGCCCGGCTGAAATCCGGCAACTACACGGTGCGCCGACCGCTGGAGATCGGCGCCGCCATGGCCGGCTGCAGCGAGCACACGCTGGCGCGGCTGGGCGAATACGGCAGCGCGGTCGGCGAAGCCTTTCAGCTGCGCGACGACATCCTCGGCATTTTCGGATCGCCCGGCACCACCGGCAAGCCCAACGGCGGTGACCTGCTCGAGCGCAAGGCCACCAGCCTGATGGTCGCGGCGTTCGAACTCGCCGACACCTCGACGCGCCGGCAGTTCGCGGAGCTGATCGATCGCGAGCACCTCACCGACGCCGACCTCGAGCACTGGCGTGCTTTGATTTTCGCCACCGGAGCGGTGCAGCGGATCGAGCAACTCATCTCAGACCGGGTGGAGATCGCCCAGGAAGCGTTGAACAGCAGCGGAATCGACGGCCCGATCAAGGGCGCGCTGTCCGGCATGGCCGGGGTGTGCACCAGGCGTGCCGCATGATCGCACGGGAGGGCAACTGATGCGTACGGTTGGAGGACGGACCGACCGGGTCGTCGTGGTAGGTGCGGGCTTTGCGGGACTTGCCGCGGCGCTGCACCTGGCCGGCCGGGGGCGTGACGTCACGGTGGTCGAGCGTGAGCCGTGGCCCGGCGGCCGGGCCGGGCGCCGCGACATCGGCGGGTACCTGATCGACACCGGGCCGACGGTCCTCACCATGCCTGACCTGATCGACGAGGCCTTCGCCGCGGTCGGCGACTCCCTGTCGCTACGGCTGGACCTGCTGCCGGTGGACCCGGCGTATCGAGCGATGTTCGCCGACGGAGCCGCCATCGACGTCCACACCGACGCCGAGCGGATGGCCGCCTCGGTGCGCGAGTTCGCCGGCCCCCAGGAGGCCGCCGGTTACCGAGCGTTGCGCGACTGGCTGGACCGGCTCTACCGCATCGAGTTCGAGGGCTTCATCGCCGCAAACTTCGATTCGCCGCTGTCCATGCTGACCCCGCAGTTGGCGCGGCTCGCCGGAATCGGTGGGTTCCGCCGCTGGGAGACGATGGTCAAGCGCTACATCAGCGACCCCAGGCTGCGGCGGGTGTTCACCTTCCAGGCCCTGTACGCCGGAGTGGCGCCCCAGGACGCGCTGGCCGTCTACGCGGTGATCGCCTACATGGACACCGTGTCGGGCGTGTTCTTCCCCCGTGGCGGCGTGCGGGCCCTACCCGACGCGCTGGCCGCGGCCGCCCAAGACGCCGGGGTGCAGTTCCGATACGGATCGACGGTCACCTCGCTGCAGCGCAACGGCGACCGGGTGGAGGCGGTGATCACCGCCGAGGGCGACCGGATCGCCTGCGACGCAGTGGTTTTGACCACCGAATTGCCGCTGACGTATGAACTGCTGGGCCGCCGGCCACGGCGCCCGCTGAAGCTGCGCGCCGCCCCGTCGGCCGTGGTGATGCACGTCGGTTGTCGCGCGATCGAGCCACCGCCGGCGCATCACACCATTCTTTTCGGCGACGCCTGGGATCAGACCTTCACCGACATCATCCGCGACGGCCAGCTGATGCGGGACCCGTCGCTGCTGGTGACGCGTCCGACGGCCGGCGACCCGTCGCTTGCTCCGGCCGGACGTGACCTGCTGTATGTCCTGGCGCCGGCGCCCAACCTGGACAGCGGCCGCATTGACTGGTCCAACACCACCGGTCCCTACACCCAGACCATGCTCGAGGCGGTGGAGCAACGACTGTTGCCCGGCCTGCGCGACGGCGCCGAAGTGTTGCACGTGGACACCCCCGCCGACTGGGCCCGCGCCGGTATGGCGGCGGGCACTCCGTTCGCCCTGGCGCATACCTTCAGCCAGACCGGGCCCTTCCGGCCGGCGAACCTGATACGCGGCATCGACAACGTCGTGCTCGCCGGATCGTCGACCACACCCGGAGTCGGGGTGCCGACGACGCTGATCTCCGGTCGGCTCGCCGCCGACCGCATCACCGGGGTGCCCGAGCGGTCCGGCGCACGGCACGTCGACCTGAAAGCCCCGCTCCCGTGATCCGCACCGAACTCGACGCCGCCGGCATCGACGATCCCGCGTTGCGGGCGGCGTATCGAGACTGTCGAAAGATCGCGGCCGCAAACGGCCGCACCTACTTCCTGGCGACCAGGCTGCTCGCGCCCGACCAGCGCCCCGCGGTGCATGCGCTCTACGCATTCGCACGTGTCGCCGACGACATTCTCGACGAGTTCAACCCCAACCTGGACGCGCAGGCGCGGGCTGAGCGGCTGCAAGTGCTCTCCGACCGCTTCTTCGCCGGGGGCGAGCAGCGCGACGAGCCGGTGCTGGCCGCGGTCGACGACACCGTGGCCCGCTACCGGATCCCCACGGAACTGTTCGCGGATTTCCTGGACTCGATGCGCATGGACCTCGCGGTCACCAGCTACCCGGACCGCGCCGCGCTCAACCGCTACATGCGCGGCTCGGCGGAAGTCATTGGACTGCAAGTGCTTCCGGTACTCGGCACGATCGTCGACCCGGCCGAAGCGGCGCCCTACGCCGAAGCGCTGGGCCGCGCCTTCCAGCTGACCAACTTCCTGCGCGACGTCGACGAAGACCTGCTGCGCGACCGGATCTATCTGCCGGCCGACGAACTCGCCGCCCACGGCGTCGATCGCGAGTTGATGCTGTGGTGTCACATGCACCGCCACACCGATGCCCGGGTGCGCGAGGCATTGGCCGAGCAGCACAAGATCACCCGGGAGATCTACCGGTTCGCCGCCGACGGGATCGCGCTGCTGGAGCCGCGGTCCCGCCCTTGCGTCACAACGGCGTTGACCCTGTACTCCGAAATCCTGGACCGGATCGAGGACAGTGGCTTCGCCGTGTTCAGCCACCGCGCCACCGTCGGCAAGGCCCGCCGCCTCCAGGTGGCCGGCGGCGCCCTGTTCCAGTCCTGGCGCATCCGCCGGGCCCTGCCCGAGGGGCGAAAGCCCGGTGCGGCGTGAGCGATCACTGGCAGTACCTGGTCGTGCTGGGGCTGTGCCTGCTCATCACGCTGCCGCTGGAGGTGTTCGGCAAGGGCGTGTACCGCCAACCCGGACGCCTGTTGCGGGCTGTGGTCCCGTTCGCCGCGCTCTTCCTGGTGTGGGACGCCATCGCGATCGCCGCCGGAATATGGTGGTACAACGGCAAATACATCACCGGTATCGAGTTGCCACCGCGCATTCCCATCGAAGAAGTGCTGTTCTTCCTGGTGATACCCGTGTGCGGACTGCTCACCTACAGCGCAGTGAGCGCGATTCTCGACTGGAGCCGGCGCCGATGACCGGACTGGGCTACACCGTTCCGGCCGTGGTGTCCGTGCTGGCGGTGTGTGCGCTGGAGTTCACGGTGTTGCGCACCGGCCTATTTCGCAAGCTGGCCTATTGGTTGTCGATGGTGATCGTGCTCGGCTTCCAGGTTCCGGTCGATGGCTGGCTGACCAAGCTCAGTGCCCCGGTGGTCATCTACGACGAGCGGCAGACCAGCGGAGTGCGGTTTCCCTTCGATATCCCCATCGAGGACTTCCTGTTCGGCTTCGCTCTGGTCACCGGGGTATTGCTGGTGTGGGAGTATCAACGTGTACGGGGCGGTGAAGATGGATAAAGCAGGTCTTGCTCGTGGCGAGGTCCCGCAGGCGTTCGACGTCGGGGCGGACTCCTATGACCGACTGGTCGGCGCCAACCCTGGATATCACGCCAACCTCCGGCGTTCGGTGCAGCGCATGGGTCTGTCGGAAAACGGGCGCGGACTGCGACTGCTGGACGCCGGGTGCGGCACCGGCGCGTCGACGGCCGCGTTGCTGGCAGCGGCTCCCGAAGCCGAGATCATCGCCGTCGACGCCTCCGCCGGCATGTTGGAGGCGGCGCGGGCCAAGTCCTGGCCGTCGTCCGTCCGGTTCGTGCACACCCCCATCGAGAATCTGGGCGAGCACGGCATCACCGGCCCGTTCGACGGCATTCTGGCGGCCTACCTGCTGCGTAATCTGGCCGACCCGGACCGGCAACTGCGCACCTTCTGCGAGTTGCTGCGGCCGGGCGGAAAACTGGCCGTGCACGAGTACTCCGTGCGGGATTCTCATGCGGCCGTTCGGATTTGGCATGCGGTGTGCTGGGGGATCATCATTCCCTCCGGGTGGTGGCGGACCCGCAGCACCACGCTGTACCGGCACTTGTGGCGCAGCGTTCTGAGTTTCGACGGCGCCCAGCGGTTCCGGCAGCGGATGTCCGACGCCGGATTCGGCACGGTTCGCAGCGAAACCATGCCAGGCTGGGAACGCAACATCGTCCATACCTTTATCGGGGAGGTGCCGCTGTGACCGACCGCCGCCGCGAACGACACTCCGCAACGCTCGGGCTGGCCGATGCCACGTCGCTGTCCAAGCGCCCCCGCGCCGTCGTCGTCGGCGGCGGGATCGCCGGCCTGGCTGCTGCCACCGGACTGGCCGAACGCGGCGTCGACGTCGAGGTAGTGGAGAAGGAGCCCTACCTGGGCGGGCGGGTCGGTGGCTGGACCGACGAGGATGACGGTTCCGACGTCCCGATGAACCGCGGCTTCCACGCCTTCTTCCGTCAGTACTACAACCTGCGGGCCTTATTGAGCCGCGTCGACCCGCAGCTGCGAATGCTCACACCGGTCACCGACTACCCGTTGATCGACGGCGAAGGCCGCCGCGACACCTTCCGCGGACTGCCCCGCACGCCGCCGTGGAACGCGCTGGTGTTCGCGCTGCGCAGCCCGACCTTCCGGCTGTCCGATCTGGCCCGCATCGACGCCCGGGCTTCGGCCCCGCTGGCGGCGGTCTCGGTTCCCGAGATCTATCACCAGCTCGACCACATCGACGCCGAAACGTTCCTCAAGAGCATCAATTTTCCGGAGTCGGCGCGTCACCTCGCATTCGAGGTGTTCTCCCGCAGCTTCTTCGCCGAACCGACCCAGCTCTCGGCCGGTGAACTGGCGACCATGTTCCACATCTATTTCCTGGGCTCCAGCGAAGGACTGATCTTCGACGTCGCCAACGCCAATTTCGATGTGAGCCTGTGGAATCCGCTGCGGGACTACCTGAGCGGGCGCGGTGTCGGGTTCCGGCTGGGCACACCGGTACAACGGGTCGAGACCGTCGACGGCGAATTCCGCGTGCACACCGACGGCGGCGCGCTGTCCGCCGACGCAGTGGTGCTGGCGCTGGATGTGAACGGGCTGCAACACGTCTTGGCCGCTTCGCCGGACCTCGGTAACGACCTGTGGCGCGCCCAGATCCGGCGGCTGCGCACCGCACCGTCGTTTGTGGTTCACCGGCTGTGGCTGGACCGCCCGGTCCGGCCGGACCGTGCCCCATTCCTGGGTACCGCGGGCCATCCCCCGCTCGACAACATCAGCGTGCTGGAGCGCTACGAGGCACAGGCCGCCGACTGGGCCCGCCGCACGGGTGGGTCGGTCGTCGAATTGCACTCCTATGCAATGGATTCCGCCACACCCAGCGAAGCGGCGATCGAGCAATTGCACAAGCTGTACCCGGAGACCGCTGCGGCCAAGGTGGTACAGGAACGTGTGCTGCGCCGCAGCGACTGCCCGTTATTCACCCCCGGCACCTACACCCGGCGTCCTACCGTGGCGACCCCGCAGACCGGGTTGGTGCTGGCCGGCGACGGTATCCGGGTCGACCTGCCGGTGGCGCTGATGGAGCGCGCCGCGACCACCGGTTGGGTGGCCGCCAATCAGTTGCTCGCGCAGTGGGGGGTGTCCGGCCACGACCTGTTCACCGTTCCCACCCGCGGCCGGTCCACGCTGCTGCGATCGCTGGCGCTGCGCCAAATCCGAGGGCGGGCATGAGCATCGGCGATCAGTTCCGCGACCGGTGGCCCAAAGACTGGCCGCTGCAACTGGTTCCACGCGCTCCGTGGACACAACAGCGTCCCACCTACGGTCAGGCGCAGCCGGCGATCATCAATGCCGCGTTGGAGCGGTCGCAGCGCCGTCCCACCGGAAACTGGTATGTGTTCGCGGCGAGCGCTGACGTGCGACCGGGTCGACCGCTCGGCGCCCGCGTCGCCGGCGTCGAACTGGTCGCCTGGCGTGATCGACTCGGTCATTTGACAGTGGGTCCGGCCAGTTGTCCTCATCTGGGCGCAGACCTGGCCACCGGCACGGTCTCCGACGGGGTGCTGTTCTGCCGCTGGCATGGACTGGCCCTGGACGGCAAGTCCTGCAAGCTGGGCTGGGCTGCGTTGCCCGGCTACGACGACGGCGTGCTGGCCTGGGTACGACTGGACGACGTCGGTGGCGACGCGCCGCTGGACGTGCCGGTGATCCCGGATCGGCCCTCCGGGACGACGCTGCCGGCCGTCGCCCGCCTAGTCGGGACCTGCGAACCGCAGGACATCATCGCCAACCGCCTCGATCCCTGGCACGGCGGATGGTTCCACCCCTACTCGTTCACCCGGCTCGAGGTGCTGACCACCCCGACCGAGGACGACGACCGGTTCGTTGTGTCGGTCACCTTCCGGCTGGGCCGCTTCGGCGTACTCACCATCGCGGAATTCACCTGCCCGGAAGCCCGCACCATCGTCATGCGCATCGTCGAAGGTGAGGGCGCGGGCAGCGTCGTCGAAACACACGCCACTCCAATGGGACCGGGGCCGGACGGGCGCCCGCGTGTCGCCGTGATCGAAGCCGTCGTCGCGCACTCACAGCGGCCCGGGTTCAAAGCGGCACTGCGGGTGGGGCCGCTGGTGACACCGTTGATGCGCTACGCCGCCAACCGCCTGTGGCGCGACGACCTGGCCTACGCCGAGCGCCGGTACCTGCTGCGCAGCGGCGGCTGATTCTCGCGTCGCGTGTTCTAGGCTGAATCAGCGATGAAGAGAAGATATTTCGCCGTTGTCGTGGCCACCGCAGCCGCACATTTCGCCTATCTCGCATACCTGCCGAGCGGCGGGTTTCTGGCATTGCGGTGGCGGCGGACTTTCTGGCTGCACCTGCCGACCGTCTGCTGGGGAGCCGCGGTGGTGACTCTGCATCTTCGGTGCCCGCTGACGTCGCTGGAAGATTGGGCCCGCGCCCGGGCCGGCATGGGCGCCTTGCCGGAGAACGGGTTCATCGGGCGTTACGTCGAAGGCGGTGTACTGCCGGTCGACCGCACCGGGGCCGCTCAGGCGCTGGCATTCACCGCGGCCGCGCTCTCCTGGATCGCGTTACTGATCCAGCACCGGCGGGTACCCGCCCGGAGGGGTCATCGGGGGGAATCGATGCGGACGGAAGCGAATTCAAGTGAGCGACGACAATCTGCGCAAGGGCGACAAGGTCGAGTGGAAGAGCCACGGTAACACCGTCAACGGCAAGGTCGAGCGGAAGATCACCTCGGATACCGAGGCGGCCGGACGCACCGTGCGGGCCTCGAAGGACGATCCGCAGTACCAGGTACGCAGCGACAAGACCGGAAAAGACGCGGTGCACAAGCCGAGCGCGCTGCGCCGGCAGGACTGAGCGATCGCGATGTCCACCGACGACACCACGTGGCGGGAATTCCACGAGACCGTCAATATGACGGCGAGTGAGCTCGAAAAGTGGCTCGAGACCGACCAATCGCACAGCGTGGGGCAGAAAAGCGGAGGCAACGAGTCCACCGGTCACGCCAGCGGGCGGCGGATCGTGGCGATCTTACGGTCCAAGCGGGCCGATCTCGACGACGATGACTACGCCCACATGCGCAAGGTCAACGGATACGCCAAGCGCCACCTCGCGCAGCGTCCCAGCGGCGATGTCGGCGACACGGCATGGCGTTATTCACTGATGAACTGGGGCCACGACCCGACCAAGCAATGAAGCCGCGTGACCGGCTGCCGCACTTATGAGCGGGCACACCGTACTCTGAATGGTTGACGAAGGGTGCGGATAAGTGACCAAGCGCGGCGCGAGCGAGCCGCCGCCGAAGCGGGCGGAGTTAGAGCGGCAGCTCTCGGCTGACATTCGCGCAATCACCGCCCGTTCAGATCGCGTCGGCCGCCATTACGCGCGCATCAACGACGTCAGCAACAGCGACTTCCACGCCTTGTTGCACATCATGGTGGCCGAGACCGCGGGCGCTCCGTTGACCCTGGCCCAGTTGCGGCAACGAATGGACGTGTCACCGCCGGCCATCACCTATCTGGTCGACCGGATGATCGAGGCCGGCCATATCCGGCGCGAACCCGACCCGGAAGATCGCCGCAAGTGGCTGCTGCGCTACGAGACCCGCGGTATGACGTTGGCGCACACGTTCTTCAGCCCGCTCGGAGCGCATATCCGGGAGGCCCTAGCTCACATGCCGGACAAGGACCTGGTGGCCGCCCACCGGGTGTTCATGGCGATGATCGACGCGATGTCCACGTTCGAGGACGAATTGGCGGCCCCGCAGCAACCCGAGGAGTCAGCGGAAATCGGCCGAGGCGCTTCGACCGCGCGCCGGCGGCAGGGGGCCCGGTCCGACGCGCCCCGGCGCTGACAGCAACCGCCGCTCGATCAGATCCGCTCCTCGTGCCACACCCCCGGTGGCAGCGAATCCGGCGGCGACCCGGCGCGCTCCCTCCGTCATGGTTGCCGCTTTGAGCACCGCGGCCCGCAGCCGTGCCGGTGTCAGCCGCTTGGGTGGTAGCCGGGTGCCGCAGTGGGCCACCTCGACACGGCGCGCGACCTCACCCTGGTCACGTGCGAACGGCACCACGCAGACCGGCACGCCCCGGTTCAGCGCCTTCACCGTGGTTCCCATTCCGCCGTGCGTGACGACACACACCGCCCGGTCGAGCACCGGATCATGCGGCAGGAACTGGCAGACCGTCGCATTCGGCGTCCGCGGCAGCCCGACGGGCACCCCGGCCGGAAAGGTCGCCACCACGTGAACCGGTTCGTTCGCCAGCGCCTGCAGCGCAATGTGACCCAACCTGGCGTCGCCCTGGGCGATCGAAGAGGTACTCACCAGCACGATGGGCTTCTCGATCGACTCCAGCCACTGCGGAACCGGCTCGGGCGCCTGCTGGAAGGCACATGCACCGATGAAATGCACCTTCTCGGCCCAATCGGGGTGCGGATACTCGAACGGCTCGCCTCCCACCGCCAGCAGCAGTGGCGCCCGACGCATCAACTCGTCCACCGAACCGATCAGCGGAGCGCCCAGGCCGGCGCGAAGCGCGTTGATCCGCGGCAACATCGGCCGGTCGAACAGGTATCTGACGAACGGCCGCATCGAGGCGTCGCGGACGCGCCCAGCCAGGCCCGGCAGCGGCCGCAGTCCGGGACCGAACGGCGGCGCCGACCGCGAACGCAGGTACGGCGTGAACGGTGAGAACACCGTCCACGGCAACCCACCGACGTCAGCCGCCGACATCGCCCCCCAACAGTTGGCGTCGACGATGACCGCCTCCGGCGCGGTCTGGGTGACCGCGCGCCGAAAATCTTCCACTTCGAAGACGGCCCGCCGGCAGAGCACGTCGATGGACCGCTTGAGCACACCTAAAGCGTTGTGCGCCAACCAGTCGTCGCCCACGATCGCCTCGATCCGCGGGTCTACCTGGTCGGTCTGCACACCCACCGCCCGCATGGTGGCGACTTCGCTGGCCATGGTGCGCAGGTGAACCTGGTGCCCACGCGCGGTCAACTCCGTCAGCAGGGCCGCCATCGGGTAGAGATGACCCAGTGCGGGCGAGCCGTAAGCCAGAATCACCGCCACGGGTCCGCCTAGCCGGCAGGCAGCGCGCCGAGCTTGCGCAGCGCCGGAAGATCGGCGGCGCCGCACCCGTGCAGGCAGATGCGCAGCTCGTCGACGAACCCTTGCAGCCACGCCGTCGCCGCGTCGGCGGACTCGATCGCGGGGGCCAGCAGCGGCCGGGCAACCGCCACGACGTCGGCGCCCAGGGCGATCGCCTTGGCCGCGTCCATACCGGTCCGGATCCCGCCGGAGGCGACCAGCGGGATGCGCGGCAACGCGGCACGCACCTCGAGCAGAGCCTGCGCGGTGGGTATCCCCCAGTCGGCCAGATCCGGGTAGCGCAGCTCGCCGTAGCGCACCAGCTGCTCGACACGCGACCACGATGTGCCACCGGCCCCTGCGACGTCGATGGCCGCCACGGGCGGCTCTCCGGTCAACCGCAACAGGTCCGCGACCGCGGATGCCCCGATGCCGTGGCCCACTTCCTTCAGCAGCACAGGGTAATCCAGCATCCCGGTCAGGTCGTGCAGCCGGTCCAACGATCCGGCGAAGTCGGTGTCGCCATTGTGCTGCATCGCTTCTTGTAGCGGATTGGTGTGCACCGCAAGCGCATTCGCGCCAACCCGGTCGAGCGCAGCGGCGATTTCCGGTATCGCGTCCTTGACGAACTGGGACAGCCCGATATTGCCCACCAACAGCACGTCAGGGGCAACGTCCCGCACGGCGAAGCTGGGCGCGGCCCGCTCGCCCAGGGCACTGTCCAACATGACCCGCTGGGAGCCGAGCATCATCCCGATGCCCAATCGTTGGGCGGCGGTGGCCAGATTCCGGTTGATCGTGCCCGCCAGCTCGGCGCCCCCGGTCATGGCGCCCACCAGGACCGGCGCGCGCAACCCCGCCCCGAGGAACTCCACCGAGAGGTCGACGTCGGCCAAGTTGGTCTGCGTCAACCCGTTGTAGGGCAACCGATAGCGTTCCAAACCCGTGGTGACCCCGTGATAGGTCACGTCACCGTCCCGGCACACGTCGATATGCCGGAGCTTGCGGGACGCCATGTCGCGGCGCTGCGCCGTCACGAGACTTCGGCCCTGCCGGTCAGCACACTCAGACCCCGCTCCTGGGCTTAACCGGAACGGCGATTTCGTTGCGCCGCAGCGACGGAACCGTCCAGGGCGGGTCGTAGAACCAGGCCGCCGGGGAGTCCGTCGGCTCAAATCCCAACTCCCCCAACGTGCTCATCAACTGCTCTGTGTGGGAGGCGACCGCACGCCGGCTGGGGATGCCGTTGAACTTGTGGACCGCAACGGTTGCGGGCGGCACTGTCACCAGCTCGACGTCGCCGTCGTCGGGCGAGGGCAGGGTGTCCATCGTCTTGTGAGACGGCATGAAGAACTGAATCACCCACTCTCCCTTACTGCGCGACTCCTGTGCCACCGGCGCCGTCATCGCGACTTTCTCGCGGTCATTGTTGGCCCCAAAGATATAGCGCGCGAGCCGGCGGAACCCCACGTTTCGTGCCGATTCCTCATCGGCGACCACCGTGGTCTGCGCAGCGATCCGGTCGCCGTAGTGGCGGATTTCCACGTCGCGCGTCAGCTTTTCCGTGGTGTGGGCAGGCTCCTCGATGCTGTGGCGGTAGCCCACGACCATCCCGGCGGCCTCAGCGAACTGCCCCACCACTGCGCCAATCGACTTGAACACGTCGCCTCTCCTCGTTGATCTCATCGTGTCTCGATTTTCCTGCGCCCACAACCAACCCTTTAGTCAGGCCGGGGTCGCCGATGCTGGAGCGGCCACCCTGCCAGGACCGCGGCAGCTTCAGCATACGCAAAACAAGGCAGTTTGTTAAGTTACTGAATGTTTAATTCAGTTAAGCTCTGCGAGTGCGCCGGGTCAGTAGCCACAATGCGAAGACATGGCACCGGCCGGTAGGGCAGACGGTGTCGCCGGATCACCCGCGCCACCTGGCAATGCGTCGTGCAGGCGGGTGTTCGGCTGGTCACGGCCCGGTAGCGGACCGCCAGATTCCGACTAGTCTGGTTGTAGTTGAGTCCGCAGCTACAGTTCGTTTCCCACCGTTGACAGGCCATACCGATGCACGCTGTAGATTCACCAGACCAACGCCGCCCCCGCTACCGCTACGTCGTCAATTGCGATGGGGCACAGATGTTCGTATACGCCCGCAGTCTGGCCACTGTGGTTCGCATGGACGGCGGTATCGACGCGTCGAACGCCGGACAGATCGCCGCGGAGATTCGCCGGTTCACCAGGGCACGCACGCCCTTGATCATCGATCTCACCCATCTCGACTTCCTGGGTATCGAAGGCTTCCAGCAGCTGCTCGCCCTCAACCATCAGCATCAGGCCGCCGCCTGTACTGCAGGATCGTCAGCGGTGCTGCGCTGCACCCGCTGATTCGGGTCGTGAAAGACCACGGTCTGCCCCTGGTCAGAAACGTCGCCGAAGCGTTGCAGCTGATCGAGGATGCCCTGGCCACCCGGCGTCAGGCCCCGGGACTGGTCCGGTAGCGCCGGGGTCAGCGATGACACCATCGGCCGGGCCGGGCCGCCACTTCCCGTACGCCTACGACCGGCGCCTGGCGCCGCTGTGGCTGCCGTTCCGCTGGCCCGGCGAGCAGGGTGTGACGCTCACTGACGACGGCCGCTTCGTGGCCCGGTACGGGCCGTTGCGCGCCGAAGCGCCGTTGTCGGACGTCGTCGACGCCCATGTCACCGGACCCTACCGCTGGTGGACAGCCGTCGGGCCGCGCCTGTCGATGGCCGACGACGGGCTGACGTTTGGAACCAACGCCCGCGCCGGCGTCTGCATCCACTTCGAGCCGCGCATCCACCGGGTCATCGGCTTTCGTGACCACTCGGCCTTGACGGTGACCGTCGCCGATCCGGAGGGACTGGTCAGGGCGCTGAAGTTCGGCAACTGATCGACACGCGCCGTTGCAAAAATTCGGTTGAACCAGCCGCACAGCCGCCTCGTTACAGCTAGAAACAACCGCTTCATTAGATTAATGTTTAATAATCTTAACCGTTGCCCCGGCGGGCCGGAGAAGCGTCACCACGAGGACGGAACATGCTTGCGGGACTTGCGCGATTCTCCGTCGCCGCGCCACGGCGGGTGCTTGCCGGCGCTCTCCTGGTGACAATCGCGGCTGCCGTTTTCGGTATTCCCGCTGCCGGCAGTCTCTCCGGAGGCGGCTTCCTGGATCCCGATTCCGAATCCGCGCGCGCCTCGACAGTGCTCACCAACACGTTCCACCAGGGTGACATGGAACTGGTGCTACTCCTCGACTCAGAAAGCGGCGTGAATGTAGGCAGGGCGCGCCAGATCGGCACCGACATCGCCCGGCAACTTGCCGAGTCACCGTTCGTGTTCCAGGTCGCCTCCCCGTGGCAGCCGCAACCCACCCCGGGCACGCTCAGCGGCGACGGCACAAAAGCCATGATCATCGCCGCGCTCAAAGGTGACGAGAACACCGCCGCCAAACACGCCCAGGCGTTGGCGGACCGCTTCGCCGGCGACCGAGACGGCGTTCGGGTGCAAGCCGGCGGGTCCGCGATGGTCTATGCGCAGATCAACCAACAGACCGAAAACGACCTGCTCAGAATGGAAGTCATCGCAATTCCGTTGAGCTTCATCGCCCTTGTCTGGGTGTTCGGCGGCGTCCTGGCAGCCGCGCTGCCGGTGGCGGTAGGCGGGTTCGCGATCCTGGGTTCGCTGGCTGCCCTACGGACGATCGCTCAGCTGACGGATGTGTCGATCTTCGCGCTGAACGTCTCGGTTGCACTGGGATTCGCGCTGGCCATCGACTACACGTTGCTCATCATCAGCCGCTACCGCGACGAGTTGGCCGACGGAGCGCCACCCGCTGACGCCGTGGTGCATACCATGGCCACCGCGGGGCGAACTGTCCTTTTCTCGGCGATGACAGTGGCCCTGTCGCTGCTCGGGATGGTCTTCTTCCCGATGTACTTCCTCAAGTCCTTCGCATATGCCGGCATCGCGGTAGTGGGCTTCGCCGCCGCAGCGGCGGTGTCGATCACACCGGCGGTGCTGGTGCTGCTGGGCAACCGGATCGACTCCTTTGATGTGCGGCGACTGGCACGGCGGATACTGCGCCGTCCGGCCCAACCCGCGCCACCGATCGAGCGCACTTTCTGGTATCGCATGGCCAAATTTGTTATGCGGCAGGCTATCCCGCTCGGGCTGCTGCTGATAGCGCTATTGCTGGCGCTGGGCGCACCCTTCCTCGGCGTGAAGTGGGGTTACGCGGATGACCGCGTGCTGCCCGCCACATCGTCGGCCCGATTGGCCAACGACCGGATCCGCGCCGAGTTTCCCTCGAACTCGGCGACCCGGATCAAGATCGTCATTCCCGAAACCGCCGGGCTGAGCCGTTCGGATCTCGAAAGGTACGCCGCGGAGCTGTCCCGGGTGCCAGCGGTGTCGGCGGTGTCCGCTCCGACCGGCACCTTCGTCGCCGGTTTGCCCAAGGGACCGCCGTCGTCGCCGACCGGAATGGCCGACGGCGCGGCGTTTCTCACGCTGGAAAGCACGGCGCCGTTGTACAGCCAAGCGTCCGAAACCCAGCTGGACCGCGTACGCGAGGTCACGGTGCCGGCGGGCAAGCAAGCCCTGATCACCGGTCTGGCACAGACGAATCGCGACTGCGTACGCGGCATCACGTCGCGATTGCCCGTGGTGTTCGGGTTCATCGCGATCGTCATGCTGGTGCTGCTGTTCCTGCTGTCGGGCAGTGTGGTGCTGCCGATCAAGGCCGTGCTGCTCAACATGTTGTCGTTGACGGCGACTTTCGGTGCGTTGGTGTGGATCTTCCAACAGGGCCACCTGGGGGCGGCCGGCACCACTCCGACCGGCACGCTGGCGGTTAACGTCCCGGTGCTGATGTTCTGTATCGCATTCGGGTTGTCGATGGATTACGAAGTGTTCCTGCTGTCCCGCATCCGTGAATACTGGCTCGCTTCACCCCAGACGCATGCCGACAACGACGAAAGCGTCGCCCGGGGGATCGCGCGCACCGGTCGCGTGGTGACCGCGGCGGCTCTGTTGATGTCGATATCGTTCGCCGCTCTCATGTCAGCCGGCGTCTCGTTCATGCGGATGTTCGCCGTGGGGCTCACCATAGCGATCCTGGTGGACGCCACCGTGATCCGCATGCTGCTGGTCCCCGCGTTCATGCACGTGCTCGGCCGACTCAACTGGTGGGCACCGAAACCGGTCGAAAAGTGGCACCGGCGAAGGTTTTCCGCCGCACCCCGGCTGGGACTACCCCCGGCGTATCAGGAGTCGCTGGGGCCCAGTTCGGCCTGAAATTGCCGCATCGCCGTCAACAGCGCCTCGAAAACACGATGGGCGGCAGCCAGATCCGCGTCGGGCAGGTCGGCCATCGCTTCATGAGTGTGCTGCCCGAGCGGAGTGAAGAACAACCGCGCGGTGTTCATTCCCGGCTCGGCGTGGCGCAGAATCACCTTTCGACGATCAGCCGGATGGGCATCCCGGCGGATGTGGCCCGAGTCGATCAGCCGGTCGACCAGGTAGGTGATCGCGGCGCCCGACAGACCCATGCGCTGGCTGAGATCCCCGGACGTCATCGGCTGACCGGCCGTCTCGGCGACCATGATGTGCAGCAACGCGCGGAAGTCGGTCGGCCGAACGTCGTGGGAGACAGCGAAGATCCGGCCGATCTGGTCGGATTCAGACGACAACTCCCGCAGATCAGCCGTGATCTGCGTTTCCAGTGCGGCCCGCTGGCAGGCCTGCTCGTCGGGTTGCATACCGAGAAGCAGCATATCGGTTTTCGGACCTAATTTCAGTTGATTAATATTTCAGTTACTGAAATGCTTGGTGCTGTGTGGGAGGGATTCGCCTCAGTAGTGACGCGACGACGGTCCTGGCTGCTCGCGTTGGGTGTCTTGGTGGTGGCCGCCGGTTTCATGGTGTTGGTCGGCGGGAATGCCGCAGCGGGGCAGGCGCCGCTGTCGGTGCCTACCGATTCTGATTCGGCGAAGGTGCAGAAGCTGGCCACTCAGTTCCCCGGGGGTGACCGGGTACCACTGATCGTCGTTGTCAACGGTGCAGCCGGCGGCGATGCTCTGAAACAGGCTTGCGAAGGCGCCCTCGACCGGATGCAGACGAATGCCGGTGCGCCTCGGGCGCCGGTGCTGGTGTCGGCCGATGGGCAGGCGGCGATCGGGGTGGTGCCGATCAGCGCCGACTTGTCGGGACTGCCCCTCAGCGATGCCGTGGCGGCGCTGCGCACCGCCGCGAACAAGGACCTGCCCGCGGGGCTGACAGCCCACGTCACCGGCGGGCCGGCATTCGGCGCGGACATCGCCAACGCCTTCAGCAACGCCAACATCACGCTGCTCGCGGTGACCGCATCGGTGGTAGCGCTGCTGCTGATCGTCACCTACCGCTCGCCCGTGCTGTGGTTGGTGCCCCTGGTGGTCATCGGCTTCGCCGACCGGTTGGCCAGCGCCGTCGGCGTCGCGGTGGCGTCGCTGACCGGTTTGAACTTCGACGGTTCCACCTCCGGCATCACCAGCGTGTTGGTGTTCGGTGCCGGCACCAATTACGCGCTGTTGCTGATTTCGCGCTACCGGCAAGAACTTCGGCGTCACCGCGATCACCATGACGCGCTACGGCAAGCGGTCCGGATGGCCGGTCCGGCCATCGTGGCCAGCAACGCCACCGTGGTGCTGGCGCTACTCACCCTGCTCTTCGCGTCCACCCCCAGCACCCGAAGCCTGGGAGGACTGGCGGCCTGCGGACTGCTGGTTGCCGCGGTCTCGGTGCTGGTGCTGCTGCCGCCGCTGCTGGCGGTGTGCGGGCGGCGGCTGTTCTGGCCGTTCGTCCCGCAGTCCGGTGACACTGAACACGAGCCAACCGATACCGGCATCTGGCACCGCGTCGCCGCGTCCGTGTCTCGCCGTCCGGTGCTGTTCGCCTCCGTCACCATCGTCGTGTTGGCAATCCTTGCCACCGGCCTGCTGAGCACCCGCATCGGCCTGACGCAGACCGAACAGTTTCGCGTCAAAGCGGATTCGGTGACCGGCTTCGATATCGTGGCCCAGCATTTCCCGGCCGGTCTGGCCAACCCCACCGAGGTGATAGCCCCGACCGGCAGGGCCGCGCAGGTGCAGCAGGCGATCACCGCCACCCCCGGAGTGGTGTCGGTCAATCCGTCGGGCACCTCGGCGAGCGGGCTGACCAGGTGGTCGGTAGTGACCGACGCCGCGCCGTCGTCTCCGCAGGCGTTCACCACCATTGCCGCACTGCGACATTCGGCCAAGGCGGTGTCCCCCGACGCGCTGGTCGGCGGCCCGGACGCCCAGGGATTGGATGTGCGCGACGCCGCGGTACACGACCGGATGCTGTTGATTCCGGCAATCCTGCTGGTGATCCTGGTGGTGCTGTACCTGTTGCTGCGCTCGGCACTGGCGCCGCCGACGCTTTTGGCGGCAACGATTCTGGGCGCACTGGCCGCCCTCGGACTCGGCGGCTGGGCGAGCATGCACGTGTTCGGGTTCCCCGCACTGGACAACATCGCCCCGCTCTATGCGTTCCTCTTCCTGGCCGCACTCGGGGTGGACTACACCATCTTTCTGGTCACCCGCGCGCGCGAGGAGGCAGTACAGCACGGCGCGCGCGACGGCATGGTGCGCGCGGTATCGGCCACCGGCGGCGTCATCACCAGCGCCGGAATCGTTCTGGCCGCGGTCTTTTGCGTGCTCGGCGTCCTGCCGCTGATCGTCATGACCCAACTGGGGATCATCGTGGGCCTGGGCATCCTGCTTGACACCTTCGTCGTCCGGACGCTGGTGATCCCCGCCCTGTTCGCGCTCATCGGCGACCGCATCTGGTGGCCCGCTGACCTCACCCACGCCAAAACCGAAGGGAGACATCATGAATAAGTCAACTCTGGCCGGCACCGCGCTGGCCGTCACCGCGGCGGCGGCGACGGGCAGCGTGGCCAGCCCCAACCGTACGCCCGGCTGGTACGACCGGCTGCGCAAGCCGAGCTTCCAGCCACCCAAGGCCGCCTTCCCGATCGCCTGGACCAGCCTGTACGCCGATATCGCGGTCACTTCGGCCAACACCATCGACCGTTTCCGCGAGGACGGGCGTGACGCGCAAGCAAGCGGCTACATCGCAGCGCTCGGGGTGAACCTGGCCATCAATGCGGGCTGGAGCTGGCTGTTCTTCCGCTACCACAAGCTCGGGGGTTCGGTGCTGGGTGCCGCGGCTCTGACGGCCAGCAGTGCCGATCTGGTACGCAGGGCGGTCGACGCCGACCCGCGCAAGGGGTGGGCGCTGCTGCCCTACCCGCTGTGGTGCGGGTTCGCCACGGTGCTGGCCACTAGTTTGTGGCGGCTCAACCGCTGAAGGGGGCGCGAAAGTGGGGGCATTGTTATGGTTTCGGCGCGACCTGCGGTTGCGTGATCACCCGGCGCTGGCGGCCGCATCGGAAAGCGATGAAGTGCTGGCCTGTTTCGTTCTCGATCCGCGGCTGGAGGCGTCCTCCGGTCCGCGGCGCCTGCAGTTCCTGGGTGACTCGCTGCGAGCGCTGAACGAGGACCTGGGCGGGCGGCTGCTGGTGACGCGTGGACGGCCCGAAGAGCGGATCCCCGCCCTCGCCAAGGCGATTGACGCCTCGGCGGTGCACATCTCCGAGGACTTCACGCCGTTCGGGCGACGCCGTGACGAACGGGTGCGCGACGCATTGGAGCCGGTGCCGCTGGTGGCCACGGGCTCGCCGTATCTGGTGTCGCCGGGTCGGGTCATAAAAGACGACGGCACCCCGTACAAGGTGTTCACCCCGTTCTTCGGCAGATGGCGCGAAACCGGATGGCGGTCTCCGGCTCAGACCGGCGCCGATTCCGCCCGGTGGGTCAACCCGTCGGCACTGCCGGCCGCGGCACCGGCCGAGATCCCCGACCCCGGAGTCACGCTGGATCTGGCTGCCGGTGAGGCAGCGGCACTTTCGCAGTGGTCGAGCTTCCTCGAGGGCGGCGTGAAGCACTACGCCGACGACCGCAACCGGCCGGACCTGCCCGGCACCAGCCGGATGTCGGCGCACCTCAAGTTCGGCACCATCCACCCCCGAACCATGGTCGCGGACCTCCACCGGCGCCGCCAGGGTGACTCAGCGTACCTGCGGGAGTTGGCATTTCGCGATTTCTATGCCGCGGTCCTGCATCACTGGCCGCACAGTGTCTGGTGGAACTGGAACCGCGATTTCGATGCGATCGACACCGACACCGACGCGCAGGCGGAAAGCCGGTTCGAGGCATGGAAGGCTGGCCAGACCGGTTACCCGTTCGTGGACGCCGGCATGCGCCAACTGCGAGAGACCGGTTTCATGCACAACCGGGTGCGCATGATCGTCGCCTCATTCCTGGTGAAGGACCTGCACCTGCCCTGGCAATGGGGTGCCCGCTGGTTCCTGGAGCAACTGGTGGACGGCGACATGGCCAACAATCAGCACGGGTGGCAGTGGAGTGCCGGCTGCGGCACCGACGCGGCGCCGTATTTCCGGGTATTCAACCCGACCAAGCAGGGCGAAAAGTTCGATCCCGCAGGAGATTACATCCGCCGCTGGGTTCCCGAACTGGCCGGCGTCGATGACGTCCATCTTGCCAAGGGGCAGCGTCCGCGAGATTATCCCGCGCCCATCGTCGACCACGCCGCCGAGCGGGCGGAAGCCTTGCGCCGCTACCGCGACATCGGCTGACGCGCAGCGCGAGCCCCGACGATTTTGCCGGATTGCTTTGCAGATTCTCCCCGGCGTGCAATTATCTCCCCGACTCCACTCAGGGTTCTGCACACGCCAGGGAGGCGCTATGGCTCGGTTCGTTCGAACGCTGCTGGTCTCGGGTGCCGCCGTCGGCCTGATGGCCACCGCCGGGGCCTGCTCCTGTTCGGTCGGATCATCGGGGCCCAAGACGGTGAGCAAGAAAGACGTCGCCGGCCAGATCATCACCAAGATGACCGACGCCAACGGCAACAAGCCGAGTTCGGTCAGTTGCCCGGACGACCTGCCGGCAAAGGTGGGCGCGCAGACCAACTGCGAGATGAAGGTGAAGGACGAGACCTACAACGTCAATGTCACCGTCACCAGCGTCGAAGGCAAGGACGTCAAGTTCGACATGGTGGAGACGGTCGACAAAGACCAAGTCGCCCACATCATCAGCGACAAGCTCTACCAGCAGGTTGGTCAGCGGCCCGACGCGGTCACCTGCCCCGACAACTTGAAGGGCGTCGAGGGCGCCACACTGCGCTGCCAACTGACCGACGGCAGCTCCAAGTACGGCATCAACGTCACCGTCACCAACGTGGTCGGCGGCGACGTGAACTTCGACTTCAAGGTCGACGACCACCCCGAGTAGCGGCGGCGGCCTGTGGCGCAGGCGTCGAGACTGACGCCGCGTACACAATCGGCGGCGTGTCGTGTGCGTGTTGTCAGTGTCGCGCCGTCCGCCGGCCTGCCCTACTGGGCCTCCCTACTGGGCGGCCTTCTTGCGTTCGATGTCGGCGAGCGCGGCAGCCAACTCGGCACGCTGTGCGGCCGAGGTCTCCCAGGACAGCTTGCGGTTCTTGACCACCTTCGCCGGGGCGCCGACCGCGATCGAATATTCCGGGATCACCCCCCGAACCACCGCATGCGAGCCCAGCACGCAACCGCGGCCGACCGCGGTTCCACGCAGCACCGAGACCTTCACCCCGATCCAGGTATCGGGGCCGATCCGCACCGGGGACTTGATGATGCCCTGGTCCTTGATCGGCAGGGTGATGTCGTCCATCCGGTGGTCGAAATCGCAGAGGTAGCACCAGTCGGCCATCAACGCGGAGTCGCCGAGTTCGATGTCGAGGTAGCAGTTGATGACGTTGTCGCGGCCCAGCACCACCTTGTCGCCGAACCGCAGCGAACCCTCGTGGGCCCGGATGGTGTTCTTGTCCCCGATGTGCACCCAGCGGCCGATCTCCAGCTGCGCCAACTCCGGTGTGCAATGGATCTCGACACCCTTGCCCAAAAACACCATCCCGCGCGTGATGATGTGCGGATTCTGCAGCTTGAACTTCAGCAACCGCCAATATCGCACCAGGTACCACGGTGTGTAGGCCTTGTTGCGCAGCACCCACTTCAGCGAAGCCAGCGTCAGGAATCTCGCTTGCCTCGGGTCTCTGAGCCTCCCGCCACGCCACCTGCGATGGAGCGGAGCACCCCACATGCTCGTCATGGCCCGCAAGCCTACCCAAGGCGCCGCGCGATACCCTCACGTGTGCTCGCGCGACGTCTCCTGACGCCTGTTCTGGTGGCCGTGATCGTTCTCGCGCTCGGCGGTTGTGGCAACACGGACTCCTGGGTGGACGCGGCGCCCGCGCAGGGCTGGCCGGCGCAGTACGGCGATTCCGCCAACAGCAGCTACAGCCCGGCAGCGGGAGCCGGCAAACTCGTCCTGCGGTGGACACGTTCGGCCAAGGGAAGCCTGGCGGCCGGTCCTGCGCTCGGCGCACGTGGGTTCCTGGCGCTCAACGCGCAAACCCCTGGCGGCTGCTCATTCATGGAATGGGAAATCGGGAACGGCCGGCAGCGCTGGTGTACCCGGCTGGCGCAGGGTGGCGGCTTCGGCGGCCCGCTGTTCGACGGCTTCGACAACCTCTACGTCGGACAGCCCGGCGCCATCATCTCGTTCCCTCCGACCCAGTGGACTCGCTGGCGTGAGCCGGTGATCGGCATGCCGACCACGCCGCGTTTCCTGGGCGACGGCCGCCTCCTGGTGAGCACGCACCTGGGACAGCTGCTGGTGTTCGACACCCACCGCGGTGCCGTGGTCGGCACTGCCCTGGATCTGGTGGAGGGCGTCGACCCGGCCGATGCGACGCGTGGGCTGGCCGACTGCGCACCGGCGCGCGCGGGCTGCCCGGTGGCCGCAGCACCCGCGTTCTCACCGGCGAGCGGCATGGTGGTGGTCAATGTGTGGCAGCCCGGGGCGCCGGCAGCGGGGCTCGTCGGGCTCAAGTACCGCGGGGGTCAGCTGTCCCGGGAATGGACCAGCGACGCCGTCGGCGCCGGCGCGCTCGGCAGTCCGGTGTTGTCCGCCGACGGCGCCACCATCTACGTCAACGGCCGCGACCAGCGCCTGTGGGCCCTGCACGCCGCCGACGGGAAAGTTAAATGGTCTGTGCCGCTTGGCTTTACGGCGCAGACGCCGCCCACGGTCACGCCCCAGGGGCTGATCGTGTCCGGCGGGGGGCCCGATGCCCGGCTGGGCGCCTTCCACGACAAAGGCGATCACGCCGACTCGGCCTGGCGACGCGATGACGTCACCGTGTTGTCGACCTCGTCGGTGGCCGGTGGCGGCCTCGGCTACACGGTGACGGCCGGGATGAACCTGCTGGTGTTCGACCCGGCCAACGGCCATACCGTCAACAGCTACCCTCTGCCGGGGGCCACCGGATCCCCGCTGGGAGTTTCGCTGGGCAAGGACCGGCGCGTGGTGGCCGCCACCAGCGACGGGCAGATCTACAGCTTCGACCCGGCCTAGCGTTGACCCCGTGCCGAGGGCGGCGGCTATACGGCCAGTGGCGGGATCGAGCTGCGCGGCACCTGGACCTGGGTGGCACCGGCGAAGGACGGCAGCAGCTCGCCCTGGGCGAAGTAGAAGATCACCGCATCGTCGGTGATGGCGAAGTTCTGATAATTCGTCGGGTCGTGACCCGCGCCAGGCGAGATCGCCACACCTAGACCGGTCTGGTGTTCGAGTTCGCGCTGCACGACCGGGAAGATCGTGTCCAGCGCGTTGGTGTTGGGCGCGAACAGGGTGTCGAAGGTAATGGGCTGCTTGGTCCCGAGGTTGTAGTTGAACGCCTTGAACCAGTTCGAGGGACGGGCCCCGCCGAGATCCTGGAAGAACTTGAGCACCACACTGCGGGTGCGGGGCGGCGTTCCGGAGCTGTGTTGTTCGTTGGTCGCGTCCATCTGGTAGGGCTGGTCGCGCCGGCTGCCCGAGCCCTGCGCGACGTTGACGAAGCCGTCGCGGTTCTGGGTGATGTAGTCGGTCAGCGCCTGCTGGTCGGGGTAATCCACCGGGAACGTCATGTCCAGGGTGTAGGTGGCGCCGGACTGATGGATGTGGCAGATCTGCGCAGCCTCGACGGAGCCGCCCAGCGCGGCACAGGAGGGCGGCGCGGCACTGGCCGGCCAACCCATCACGGCGGCGGCGGCCAGCGCTGCGGCCGCTATCAGGTAACGCATCGTCGTCTCTGTCCTTGCACCGAGTCCTTGCACACCAAAGTGGCGTGAGTACGCCCTATGAGGTAATCGCCGTCAGCGTACCTGCCGTTACCGTGACGGTCGGCAAACATAAGCCACGGGGTGACTGGAGCCCTTGGCGCCGCTGCGTCCGATGCGGGCGATCACCACTGACAGCGCGGCGCCACCACGCAATCGCAACCGTCGCCGGAGAGCGTCCGGGTCCACCCGCACCCCGCGCACCAGGATTTCCACGGCTCCGCAGTCCATTGCCGACAGGGCCTGACGCAACCGCCGTTCGTCGAAGGCAAGCTGCTCGATGACTTCGAAGCCCCGCACTCCGGGCGGCAGCCGGTCACCGGAAAGGTAGGCGATGTCGGGGTCGAGTTGCCACAACCCGTGCCGGGCGCCGTAATGACGCACCAGCCCGGCCCGGACGACCGCGCCGTCGGGGTCGACGATCCATCGTCCCGCCGGCCGCACCGGGCAGTCATCGGAATCGGCGGAGGTGACTTCTTCGTCGCGATCCAGCACGCTCGCCCGTCGGCGAACCCCCAGCCGGGCCAGCCCGCCCGACCACAGGCACGCCTCCCGCACCGAGCCGCGATAGGACGTCACCTCGATCTCCCCGTCGAATCCGAGGCGCTCGACCTCGTCGAAATCGATTCCCGGAGCGCACTTTACGGCCACGTCCCGGCCGCGGTAGGCGTCCAGCAGCGGGCCTAGCGCGGGCTGGTAATCCGCCGGGCGCAAGCGGCGGACTACCCGGGCCGGGCCGCTGCTGCGCCGGGCCGGGTCGAGGACGACGACCGCGTCGCGGGTCACCGGATGCAGGGCATCGGCTCGGCACAGAACCTGCGCGGCACCCACATTGTGGCGCGCCATCGCGAGCCGGACGGGGTCGATGTCGCTGCCGATCGTCCACTGCGCGACGCCGCGCAGGGCGGCCAGCTCGGTGCCGATCGAGCAGGTCGCGTCGTGCACGACCCGCCCGGCCAGCCGGCTCGCGCGGTGCAGGGCCACCGGTGCGGCGGTGGCCTGTTGCAAGGCTTCGTCGGTGAACAGCCAGCCCGACACGTCCCCCAGCTCGCCCAGCTTCGCGGCGGCCCGGCGACGCAGCAGCGTCGTCTCCACCAGCAGCGGAGCCCGCTCACCAAACCGGGCGCGGGCCGCGGCGATGTCGGCGATCCGGGTGCTGTCACTCAACTCGAATCGGGCGACGGCCGCCAGGGCCGCGTCGCCCGACTGCGAGCGCAGGTAGCTGACGTCGTCGCAGGTGAAAACCGTCAGGAGGGCTTGACCCCGGTGACCATCACGTTGTAGAACCACCCCTTCGGGGCGACGTGCCGCCAGATGTTGGCGTCCACCCAGCTCAGCGCCTTCCAACCGTTGAACGCGAACTTCGCCCAGCCCCAGCCCAGCTTTCCCGGCGGCACCGTGGACTCGAAGGTGCGCACTGGCCACCCGAGCATGGCGGCCGTGAACTCCTCGCTGGCGGTCTTGACCTCGACCGCGCCGGCGTTGGTGGCCATCCGCTCGAGGTCTTTGGGGTCGAAGGTGTGCAGGTCGACGATCCACTCCAGCGCCGCGGCCCGCGAGTTCTCGTCGATCTCCTCCTGTGGTCGGCGCCAGCTGCCCAGCCCGGGCAGCTTCACCGCCCGGATGGTGACGTTCCACGTCAGGTCCGCCAACGCCCGGGCGTAACCGTTGCCGACGGTGGTCGGCTCCCCGGCGAACACGAACCGGCCACCGGGCTTGAGGACGCGCAGCACCTCGCGCAGCGACAGCTCGACGTCGGGAATGTGGTGCAGCACGGCATGCCCGACGACCAGGTCGAACGTGTTGTCGTCGTACGGGATGCCCTCGGCATCGGCGACCCGGCCGTCGATGTCCAGGCCCAGCGACTGCCCGTTGCGGGTGGCGACCTTGACCATGCCGGGCGACAGGTCGGTGACCGACCCGCGCCGGGCAACGCCGGCCTGGATCAGGTTGAGCAGGAAGAAGCCGGTGCCGCAGCCCAGTTCCAGCGCGCGGTCGTAGGGCAGCTCCCTGATCACCTCGTCGGGCACGATCGCGTCGAAGCGGCCGCGGGCGTAGTCGATGCAACGCTGGTCGTAGGAAATCGACCATTTGTCGTCGTAGCTCTCGGCTTCCCAGTCGTGGTAAAGCACCTGCGCGAGCTTGCTGTCGTGCCGCGCCGCTTCTACCTGCTCTGCGGTGGCGTGGGGATTAGGGGCCGCCTCGGCGGGGATTTCAGAACTCCTCGTCATGCAGGGCAGCCTAACCGCCGCGGCGATCGCCTTCCGCGTCAGCGTCGTGACCAGCCGCGAACACGTCGACGTAGCGGCCGTCTTCGGCGGCGTGGCGCTCAGCCTCGGACGAGCCGCCGTAGACGGCGTTGATGCCGGCCTTCGCGGCAGCCAGCGCGGGCCGCGGGCCGTCCAGGAAGCGCCTCACCCAGGTCGCCGCCTCGTCGTAGACGTTGTCGGGCGCCACCATGTCGTCGATCAGGCCGAGCGTCAGCGCTTCCTCGGCGTCGAAGAAGCGACCGCTGTACACCAGCTCCTTGGCCCTGCTCGGTCCGACCACCCGGGTCAGCCGAGCCATTCCACCGCCGCCAGGCACCAGGCCGGCCAGGATCTCGGTGGCGCCGAACTTCACGTTGTCGCCGCTGACCCGCCAGTCGGCGGCCAGCGCCAGCGTCAGCCCGGCGCCCAGGGCGTATCCGGTGATGGCGGCCACGGTGGGCTTCGGGATGGCGGCCACCGCGTCGATGGCTTCGCGCCGGACGCGGGCCGCGGCGCCGGCTTCGGCCGGGCTGAGAGTGCGCAGTTCGGGCATGTCGTCGCCGGCGGAGAAGATTTCGTGGCCGCCGAACAGGATCACCGCGGCGACGTCGTCGCGGCGGCCGAGCTCGTCGGCGGCGGCAATGAGCTCGCGGTAGACCTGGCGGGTCATCGCGTTGGTGGGTGGCCGCGACAGCAGCAGCATCGCCATGCCGGGGTCCTGGGAGCCGTCGCTGACCACGACGCTCACGAACTCACTCAAAGCGGCCACTCCATCGATCCACCGGCTTCGCGAGCCCGGTGGTAGCGGTCGGAATCGAAGAACTCGAAGACCCAGTTGTCGCCGCGCTTCTCCAGCAGCGGCTGGATCGGCACGATCTGACGTTCCACCGCGAGCACCTCGGCGACGCTGCGACCGGCCAGCGAGTCCAGCTGTGTCCAGGTGGGCGGTAGCAGGACGTTGCGACCGGCCTCGAAGTCGGCGATCGCGTCCTGCGGCAAGGCCCAGCCGGACAGGTCGGATTCGGTGTTCTCGCCGTCCGCGCGCTGCCCCTCGGGCAGGGCGGCGACAAAGAAATAGGTGTCGTAGCGACGCGTGCGCTCGGCCTCCGGGGTGACCCAGTTGGCCCACGGCCGCAGCAGGTCCGAGCGCAGCACCAAGTTCTCGCGACGCAGGAAGTCGGCGAAGGACAGGGTTCGGTCGGCCAGCGCATGGCGCGACTCGCGGTACACCGACGCGTCGCTGACAATACGATTCGGTGCCGCCCCGGCCTCGTCGGCCGGGCCCGCGAACAGCACTCCGGATTCCTCGAACGTTTCCCGGACCGCGGCGCAGACCAGCGCGATGGCCAGGTCGGTTTCGACGCCGAACCGCTGCGCCCACCAGTCCGGCTGCGGACCCGCCCACGCGATATCGGCGTTGCGGTCACGGTCGTCGACCCCGCCGCCGGGAAAGACGATGACCCCGGGGGCGAATTCCATCGCGGAGTGGCGGCGCATCAGGAAGATGTTCAGGCCCCCCGGTGCGTCGCGGATCAGCATCACGGTGGCGGCCGGGCGTGCCGGGAGCGGCACGTGTGGCTCGTTCACGGGCGCCTCCGGTGAGCTGCGCGGGTGCGGACCCGCCGGGCGAAATAGCGGCCGTCAACCACATCCAGGGCGATCCGCTGCCCGAACGCGGTGGAGAGATTCTCGGCGGTCAGCACGTCGGGCAGCAGGCCCGATGCGACCACTTCACCCTCGGAGAGCAGCAGGCAGTGGCTGAAACCGGGCGGCACCTCCTCGACGTGGTGAGTGACCAGCACCAGGGCCGGCGCGTCGGGGTCGGCGGCCAGATCGGCCAGCCTGGCCACCAGTTCCTCGCGGCCGCCCAGGTCCAGGCCCGCGGCGGGCTCGTCGAGCAGCAGCAGCTCGGGGTCGGTCATCAACGCGCGGGCGATCAGCACCCGTTTGCGTTCGCCTTCGGACAACGTGCCATAGGTGCGGTCGGCCAAGTGCTCGGCACCCAGGCTTTCCAGCATGTCGACGGCGCGCTGGTAGTCGACGTCCTCGTACTGCTCGCGCCAGCGGCCCAGCACCGAATAGCCGGCCGAGACGACCAGATCGCGCACCACTTCGTCGGACGGGATGCGCTGAGCCAGCGAAGATGAGCTCAGGCCGATCCGGGACCGCAGCTCGCTGACGTCGACCCGGCCGAGTCGCTCCCCCAGCACGAATGCGGTGCCGCTGCTGGGGTGTTCGGAGGCCGCCGCGATGCGCAGCAGCGACGTCTTGCCGGCGCCGTTGGGGCCGATGATCACCCAGCGTTCGTCGAGTTCGACGGCCCAGTCCAGCGGCCCCACCAGGGTGCGACCACCGCGGCGCAGCGACACATTTCTGAAGTCGATCAGCAGGTCGGGATCGGCCTCGAGAGAGCCGGGTTCAGGCACCCGCCCATCGTGCCGTACCGCGTACCCGCTTGGACTGCCGGGTCGCCTTCCCTGGCGAGCAGACGCAAAAGCCCCGTGGAGCTAGCGCTCCAAGGGGACTTTGCGTCTGCTCGCCAAGCTCTATTCGGCAGGAATCTCGACCCGGCGCACCACGCCGTCCACCGCGTCGGCGGCTTCGATCTCGCCGCGCGTCACCCCCAACAGAAACAGCACCGTGTCCAGGTACGGGTGGCTCAGCGACGCGTCGGCCACCTCGCGCAACGCGGGCTTGGCGTTGAAGGCGATGCCCATGCCTGCCGCAGCAAGCATGTCGATGTCGTTGGCGCCGTCACCGACCGCCACCGTCTGCTCCATCGGCACGCCGTACTGCTCGGCGAACGCGCGCAGCGCGGTGGCTTTGCCGGCCCGGTCGA
The DNA here is from genome assembly GCF_002101675.1 of Mycobacterium gordonae. Classification (GTDB taxonomy): domain Bacteria; phylum Actinomycetota; class Actinomycetes; order Mycobacteriales; family Mycobacteriaceae; genus Mycobacterium; species Mycobacterium gordonae. The sequence goes on from NZ_LQOY01000033.1 coordinate 101,048, forward strand.
CGATCGTCCCCACCACCCGCCCGGTCAGCGTGCCGTCGACGATCTCCAACTCGTTGGCGGCCACGAAGTCGAGCTTGAGTTCCTCGGCCAGCGGCTCGATGATGCGCCGGAATCCGCCGGATACCACGCCGCAGCGAAAACCCAAGCGCTGCAACGTGCGTAGCGTGGTCCGGGCCCCCGGCATCAGCTCCAGCTGCTCGGCGACGTCGTCGATCACCGAAGCGGGCAGGCCAGCCAGCGTGGCTACCCGCTGCTCCAGGGACTCCGCGAAATCCAGTTCACCGCGCATCGCGGCCTCGGTGATCGCCGCGACTTTGCCCTCGGCGCCGGCGCGCGCCGCCAGCATCTCGATGACCTCACCCTGGACCAGCGTCGAATCCACGTCGAACACGATGAGCCGTTTGGTGCGCCAGGCCAGACCATAATCCTCGAGCGCCACATCCACTTGCTCGTCGGCGGCCACCTTGGTCAGCGCGGTCTGCAGCGGGCCGTACGCTCCTGGCGGCACCGAAACGCGCAGCTCCAGACCGGTGACCGGGTAGTCGGAGACGCCGCGAATGAAGTCGATGTTGACGCCCAGGTCGGCGACTTCCTTGGCAACGGCGCCGAAGGCACCGGCGGTGATCGGGCGGCCGAGCACGAAGATGGTGTGGGTCGACGGTTCCCGGATGATCGGCAGGTCGTCACTGCGCTCGATCGTGACGTCCAGGCCGACGTCGCGGATGGCGGCTTCGACGTCCGCACGCAATGCGGCACCCTCGAGGTCGCCACTGGCGGGGTCCAATGGGCAGGACACCAGCACGCCGAGCGTCAATCGCCGACGAATCACGACCTGTTCGACGTTGAGCAGCTCGACCTTGTGCCGGGCGAGGACGCCGAAGAGCGCCGAGGTCACACCGGGCTGGTCGACGCCGCTGACGGTGATCAGCACCGACACCCTGGGTGAGTTACTCACCCGATCATCAGGTACGAACGCTGACGTCGTCCGCTCTGGTGACATCGCCGTCGGAGGGACCGTGGCTGCGCCCGACATGGGCTTCGGCACGTAGCCGCTCGACCATGTGCGGATAGTGCAGCTCGAAAGCCGGACGCTCCGAACGGATCCGGGGCAGCTCGGTGAAGTTGTGCCGCGGCGGCGGGCAGCTGGTCGCCCACTCCAGCGAGTTTCCGTAACCCCACGGGTCGTCGACGGTCACCACCTCGCCGTAGCGCCAGCTCTTGAAGACGTTCCAGACGAACGGCAACATCGACACTCCCAGGATGTAGGCACCCACGGTGGAGATGATGTTCAGGGTGGTGAAGTTGTCGGTCGGGAGGTAGTCCGCGTAGCGGCGCGGCATGCCTTGGTCGCCCACCCAGTGCTGCACCAGGAACGTGGTGTGGAACCCGATGAACGTCAGCCAAAAGTGCAACTTGCCCAGCCGCTCGTCGAGCAGCCGGCCCGTCATCTTCGGGAACCAGAAGTAGATGCCCGCGTAGGTCGAGAACACGATGGTGCCGAACAGCACATAGTGGAAGTGCGCGATCACGAAGTAGCTGTCGGTGACGTGGAAGTCCAGCGGCGGGCTGGCCAACAGCACACCACTGAGACCACCGAGCAGGAACGTCACGGCGAAACCGACCGAAAACAGCATCGGCGTCTCGAAGGTCAACTGGCCCTTCCACATCGTGCCCACCCAGTTGAAGAACTTGATGCCGGTCGGAACCGCGATCAGGAAGGTCATGAACGAGAAGAAGGGAAGCAGCACGGCGCCGGTGGCGAACATGTGGTGCGCCCAGACGGCCACTGACAGCGCGGCGATCGACAGCGTCGCGTAGACCAGCGTGGTGTAGCCGAAGATCGGCTTACGCGAGAACACCGGGAAGATCTCCGAGACGACGCCGAAGAACGGCAGCGCGAGGATGTAGACCTCCGGGTGGCCGAAGAACCAGAACAGGTGCTGGAACAGCAGCACCCCACCGTTGGCCGGATCGTAGATGTGGGCGCCCAGGTGGCGGTCGGCCGCAAGGCCGAACAGGGCGGCGGTCAGCAGCGGGAACGCGATCAGCACCAGCACCGACGTCACCAGGATGTTCCAGGTGAAGATGGGCATCCGGAACATCGTCATGCCGGGCGCACGCATGCACACCACAGTGGTGATCATGTTGACCGCGCCGAGGATGGTCCCCAGGCCGGCGACGATGATGCCCATGATCCACAGGTCACCGCCGGCGCCGGGCGTGTGGACCGCGTCACTGAGCGGGGTGTAGAAGGTCCAGCCGAAGTCGGCCGCCCCGCCCGGGGTGATGAACCCGGCCGCCACGATCAGGCCGCCGAACAGGAACAGCCAGAACGAGAAGGCGTTCAACCGCGGGAACGCCACGTCGGGCGCACCGATCTGCAGCGGCAGCACCAGGTTGGCAAAACCGAACACGATCGGTGTCGCGTAGAACAGCAGCATGATGCCGCCGTGCATGGTGAACAACTGGTTGTACTGCTCGTTCGACAAGAACTGCAGCCCCGGCACCGCCAGCTCGGTTCTCATCAACAGCGCCAACAGGCCGCCGATGAAGAAGAACATGAAGCAGGTGACGCAGTACATGACGCCGATCAGCTTGTGATCGGTCGTGGTTATCAGCTTGTAGACCAGGTTGCCCTTGGGACCGGTGCGAGCCGGGTAGGGACGGACTGCCTCGAGTTCTCCCCGTGGGGGCGCTTCGGCTGTCAACAGATCCTCCAAACATCCATCCGGACAGGGGCGCACATGCAGTGCTGAGTGGAATCTTAGCCCGCGTTCGGCCTGCCGGTAGGCCTGGTCCTACAAACTGTCGTATTTCGTTCGGCACGCGCCCGCCGACCGCCTGTTCGGCGGGGTCTGAACAGGCCGGATGTTACCGTCGGACCCGTGCAATCCGGCGGCATCCGAACCAGTCTGGGCGCCGTGGCGGCCGTCGCGCTGGTCCTGACCTCCGCGTGCGGTTCGGACAAGCCGGCCGCGACGTCGTCGATCGTCACGCCGACCACCCAGATCGCGGGCGCCGGGGTGCTGGGCAACGACCGCAAACCCGACGACTCATGTGCGCGCGACGCCGCCGCACCGGACCCCGGTCCGCCTCCCCCGGCCCGCAACGCCGCGGGTGTCGTGCCCGGCGAAGCGCAGGTGCCGGCCGATCCCCAGCGCATCGTGGTGCTGTCCGGAGATCAACTGGACTCGCTGTGTGCACTGGGCCTGCAATCCCGGGTGATCGCCGCGGCACTGCCGGACGGTTCCTCGACGCAGCCGTCCTACCTGGGCAAGGTGATTCACGACGTGCCCGGTGCCGGTCCGCGTGACGCGCCGGATCTCAACGCCATTGCCGCAGCCCACCCGGACCTGATTCTGGGGTCGGTGGCCCGGACGCCGACGTTGTATCCGCGGCTGGCGGCGATCGCCCCGACGGTGTTCACCGCGGCCCCGGGTGCGGCGTGGGAGGACAACCTGCGCGGTGTCGGCGCCGCGACCGCCCGCGGCGCCGCGGCCGAGGCGTTGATCAGGAGTTTCCGCCAGCGCGCCACCGATGTCGGCGCCAAGCACGACGCGCCCCATTTTCAGGTGTCGGTGGTGCAGCTGACCACCAGCGCGCTGCGCGTTTACGGTGCCAACAACTTCCCTGCCAGCGTCCTGGCGGCGGTCGGTGTGGACCGCCCCGCGGCGCAGCGGTTCACCGACAAGCCCTACCTCGAATTCGGCGCCACCGACACCGACCTGAGCAGGAATCCCGACTTCTCTGCGGCCGACGCCGACATCATCTATGTGTCCTGCGCCTCCCCCGCGGCCGCCGACCGTGCGGCCACCGTTCTGGACAGCGCGCCCTGGCGCCGGCTCGGCGCCAACCGCGACAACCGGATCTTCGTCGTCAACGACGAGATCTGGCAGACCGGTCAGGGAATGATCGCCGCCCGCGGCATCGTTGATGATCTGCGTTGGGTCAACGCCCCCATCAACTGAGAGTGACCAGCGCAACGCCACCGCAATTGGCGCGCAGACCGTTAACTTAGCTAACCTTTATTACGAGCGTAGACCAGATCGCAGAGGATGATGATGAGCACCGTTTCCGCGTACGCCGCCACGTCGGCCACCGAACCGCTGACCAAGACCACTATCGAACGCCGCGAACCCGGCCCGCACGACGTGGCCATCGACATCAAGTTCGCCGGAATCTGCCACTCCGACATCCACACCGTCAAAGCCGAATGGGGCGTCCCGAACTATCCGGTGGTGCCCGGCCACGAGATCGCCGGCGTCGTCACCGCAGTCGGCTCCGAGGTGACCAAGCACAAGGTCGGCGACCACGTGGGCGTCGGCTGCATGGTGAACTCGTGCGGCCAGTGCAGCAGCTGTAAGGCCGGGCTCGAGCAGTACTGCAAGAAGGGGGCCACCTTCACGTACAACTCCACCGACAAGGACGGCACCCCGACCCAGGGCGGCTACAGCCAGGCGGTCGTGGTGGACGAGAACTTCGTCGTGCACATCCCCGACTCGCTGCCGCTGGACGCCGCTGCGCCTCTGCTGTGCGCCGGCATCACCCTGTTCTCCCCGCTGCGGCACTGGAAGGCCGGCCAGGACACCCGCCTGGCCATCGTCGGCCTGGGCGGCCTGGGCCACATGGGCGTCAAGCTGGGCGCGGCGATGGGCTGCCAGGTGAGCGTGCTGTCGCAATCACTGAAGAAGATGGAAGACGGATTGCGTTTGGGCGCAAGCAATTACTACGCAACCGCCGACCCGGACACCTTCAAGAAGCTGCGCGGCAGCTTCGACCTGATCCTCAACACGGTCTCGGCGAACCTGAACCTCGGCCAGTACATGAACCTGCTCGACGTCGACGGCACCATGGTCGAACTCGGCATCCCCGAGCACCCCATGGAAGTGCATGCATTCGCATTGGCCGCGGCGCGGCGCAGCCTGTCCGGTTCGAACATCGGCGGCATCGCCGAGACCCAGGAGATGCTCGACTTCTGCGCCGAACACCACGTGACCCCTGAAATCGAGGTCATCTCAGCCGATTACGTCAACGAGGCGTACGAGCGGGTGCTGGCCAGCGACGTGCGCTACCGGTTCGTCATCGACATCTCGACGCTGTAGGCGTCAGAGGCCGGCGCGTAGCCGCGCCGCCACCTCTTCGGCCGCTTCGCCGTCCTCGTCGCCCGGGATCAGTTCGCTGACGTCGATGCCCGCCAGCGGCCACCCGGCGGCCGCGAGCGTGGCGGCAACCCGCCGCACGTTTTCCGGACCGGGATCGCGGTGGGTCAATTCGGCGATCTGCCCGGCGATTTCGTTGCCGTCGATCACGCCGTCAGCCGCGGCGGGCGACCCCTTCGCCGTGAGGTTGTCGATGACTTCCTTGAGCTGGTCGGAGGTGAGCGGCGTGCTGCGTAACAGCGCGAACAGCGGGACGCGATCGGGCCCGGGCACGCCTTCCGGGTAGCCTGCCTGCAGCCAACGGATCACCGAGCGAAAGAAGTGAGGGTGGGCGTGGTCGGAATGGTCTTTCGTCACCCGCCCAGTGTCCCGAAAGCGACACCGACGACGCCACTTGCGAAGGCGTGCTGAGCAGACAATTCATGCTTCGTTCACGGCGCGCACACGTGGTGCGAGCTGCCCGGCTTGTCGTCGTCCGCCTTTATCATCGGCTCGTGTGGACAGCCCCCCCGATGCCGCAGGTATGACAGCAGCCCTGCTCGCCATTCCATTGATCGTCGCGGTGGCTGCCGGCGTCATCGAGCACAGCGTGGCGGCTGCCGTTCTGGCGTTCTACCTGGCCCTGGTGTGCGTGGTCCTGATCGGGTGGGTCGCCAACCGGAAGTGGCCGCGCCGCGCGGGCCGCGTCACGGGTCTGCGCGAGATCGACGCGATGGACGGTGTCGAGTTCGAGAGCTATATCGCCGAACGCCTCACCCGCGCGGGGTGGCAGGTCACGTTCACCCCGCCGGTGGGTGACTACGGCGTCGATCTCATAGCCGAGAAGGACGGCCGCTATGTGGCGGTGCAGTGCAAACGCTATGGCAAGCCGGTCGGCGTCGCGGCCGTGCAAGAGGTGGTGGCCGGCGCCCGCCACCACGGCTGCACCCGCAGCATCGTCGTCAGTAACCAGGAATTCACTACTGCCGCAAGGCAATTGGCACGGACCCACGGCTGCCAGTTGATCGGCCGGAAGGTTCTGCAGACCTGGGTGCCGCAGCCTGCCGGTCGACTCGCCTGACAGCCCCTGAGCGAATCACAGCTCGTCCATAGCCCGCTGTGTCAGCATCGAGTGATGAGCGCACCCAACCTCGCTCGCATCTTTGGGGTGGCAGTGGTCCTGACGTCGGCGCTGGCCGGCGGGCTCGTCACGGCGCCTTACGCGGCAGCCGCCGCCTGCCCCGATGTCGAGGTGACCTTCGCCCGCGGCACCAATGAACCTCCCGGCGTCGGCGGTGTCGGGCAGTCATTCATCGATTCGCTTCGGTCGCAGGCTGGTGGGCGATCGGTGGGGGTCTATCCGGTCAACTACCCGGCCACCAATGCGTTCGCCAGCAGTTCGGCGGCCGGCGCGAACGATACGCGGGCCCATGTGCAATCCATGGCCGCGAGCTGCCCCAACACGAGAATGGTCCTCGGAGGATATTCGCAGGGTGCGGGCGTCATCGATATGGCCACCAACGACCTGGCGACGGTGGTCGATCATGTCGCCGCGGTCGCCGTCTTCGGCAATCCGCAGAGCGCATTTTCGAGGAGATTAGGTGGCGGCCAGCTCCCGACGATCAGCCCGCTCTACGGTTCCAAGACGATTAACCTCTGCGTGCCCGACGACCCGATCTGCTCCGAGGGCCGCAATGGGAACGCGCACGTGGCATATGTTCAAACCGGCATGACCAACCAGGCCGCGGCGTTCGCGGCCAGTCGTCTCTAGCTCTTCGGCCGGACCCCGGCACCCCACCAACTCCGAAGAGCCGGTTTGGGCAAGCGAAAGCGCAGTCTGTGCCTATGCCGACGCGCCAGTAGCTCTAGAAGTCCCTGGTGGAGGAATTTTGAATAACATTGACCCGTCAATACAGAGGCGACCGGATACTAATGTTTGAATTTTTGGAAGATTATCGTGACATGGTCATCGACGCCCCGAATATGGAGGGAGTAGTACTGACGTGTCGCCTCCGCGATGGCCTGACTGACATGGAGATCCCCATCGATGCCCCACTCCAAGCGCGAGGGCTCTGGCAACGAACCTCGGGCGGAGTTCTCATGCGCGACCTACAGTTTGGCATTTGTGGGCTGACCTTAAACGACCCAGACGAGGCAACAAAAGTGTCGCGCCATCGCGCGCAAGTTGGTTACGACGTGACAGAATCCGACTGGGTAGTCGGCGAGTTCACTGGCGACACGGACATGCTGATAGTCGATGATAACGATAAAGTACTGATATCGGCGGGGTCATATTCTCGGGAGAACTGGTACTTATTCACATCGCTTGAAGATGTCCTTAAAAAATATATAGAATCCGATGCAGAAAAATACTGGGAGATCAACGAGTGACAGAGCTCAAATGCTGATATTTCATCTGACAAGTCGGACCGTGTCAGACGTGCAGCACCAGGAGACAGCGTTTCCGGAAGTCGAGCGCGTTTAAGAACTTGCACTTCGCGTCGGCACGCCCGTGGAAGACCGTTCAGCACCTGGCGCAAGATCGTTGCACACCTGTCACGATCGCGGAGTAGCGGTTGAGTGTCACCCTGATCTGTTACGGCGTTGCCGCAAGTTTCACCTGTTGTCAGCGCTGATGACCGCACGCCATGCGCAGTAGGACACGCGGGACGCCTGGCGCGTTGAGGCGTCGCGCAAGTCCTCTGCAGAGATCCCTGACATGGACAGCTATTGCTAGGGGGTAGGCCGCGTGGCCCCTGTCCAGGTCGACCAGCTTTCACCCCTAACACCGCCGGTACGCGTTGTCGGTGATGGACCTCAACCGCGACGTTAGAAGTCCCAGTCCTCGTCCTCGGTGACCACGGCCTTGCCGATCACATAGCTAGAGCCCGACCCCGAGAAGAAGTCGTGGTTCTCGTCGGCGTTCGGCGACAGCGCCGACAGGATCGCCGGGTTGACGTCGGTCTCGTCGCGTGGGAACAACGCCTCGTAGCCCAGGTTCATCAGCGCCTTATTGGCGTTGTAGCGCAGGAACTTCTTGACGTCCTCGGTGAGCCCCACCTCGTCATAGAGGTCCTGGGTGTACTCAACCTCGTTGTCGTACAGCTCGAACAGCAGCTCGTAGGTGTAGTCCTTGAGCTCGGCGCGCTTGGCCTCGTCCTCCAGAGCCAGGCCGCGCTGGTACTTGTAGCCGATGTAGTACCCGTGCACGGCCTCGTCGCGGATGATCAGCCGGATCATGTCGGCGGTGTTGGTCAGCTTGGCCCGGCTCGACCAGTACATCGGCAGGTAGAAGCCGGAGTAGAACAGGAAGCTCTCCAGCAGCGTCGATGCCACCTTGCGCTTGAGCGGCTCGTCGCCGCGGTAGTACTCCAGCACGATCTCGGCCTTGCGCTGCAGGTTGGGGTTCTCCTCCGACCAGCGGAACGCGTCGTCGATCTCGGCGGTGGAGCACAGCGTGGAGAAGATCTGGCTGTAGCTCTTGGCGTGCACCGACTCCATGAACGCGATGTTGGTGTACACCGCCTCCTCATGCGGGGTCAGCGCGTCGGGGATCAGGCTGACCGCTCCGACGGTGCCCTGGATGGTGTCCAGCATCGTCAGGCCGGTGAAGACGCGCATCGTCAACTGCTTCTCGCTTGGTTTGAGCGTGCCCCAGGACGGGATGTCGTTGGACACCGGCACCTTCTCGGGCAGCCAGAAGTTGCCGGTCAACCGGTCCCAGACCTCTGCGTCTTTGTCGTCTTGCAGACGGTTCCAGTTGATCGCCGAAACGCGGTCGATCAGCTTTGCATTTCCACTCACCGAAACCCCACTTCACCAGGCCGATTTGGCTGCCGGCAGCGCCGGACGTGCTTAGGCTTCAAACACTACCCCTGGGGTCCGACAAGCCGGTGCAACACAACAAGTTGTGTTTTGTGGCGTGTCGCCATGGGCGCGACGCGACGCCGCGGTCACCTCGACCTGCGCCGCCACTGGGCGGCCGAAAGCAGCGCCTTAGCCGGCGAGCGCATCCCGTGCCGCAACCCAAGGTGCGCCGCCAGATCATGTCCCTCGATCCGGCCGGCACGCCGGGCTGCTCCCCGAAATCCCCGCAGCCGTGCGCGCTGCTGCATCTCCAGCGAGATGCCGGCGCGCACGGTCAGGGCTCGATGATCTGGACGACGCCACCGGTCACCCCGGCGACGAACAACCGTCCGGTGTCCGCATCGACGCCGACGGTGTAGGGATTCTGCACCGTCGGGAACCGTTGCACCTCACGTGGTTTCGCGTCGGTCATGTCGTAGCCGACGACTTCGTTGGTTCCGGAGGACGCCACCCAGAGTCGGTCACGGACCCCGTCGTAGGCGATGCCGTACGGCCCGCCCGGCTGCGCCACGGTGGCCACCTCCCGTGGCACCGGCAGTGGCGTGAACACCCGCACCGCGTCACCGCGGGTGTCGGCGGCGATCATCCGCCCGTGCCGGTCGGCGACCAGATGGGTCGGCCCCGCCCCGGCCGGCGTCGAGCCGACGATGGTCAGTCGCTCGGCGTCGTACACGGTCAGGTCGTTCTTGCGCACGTCCAGCACTCCCATCGACGTCCCCACCGGCGCCGTTCCGGCCGGCTGCACACTGTCGGTGAAGACTTTGACGATCTGATCGCCGCGCAGCACGGCCACCGTTGCGCCGTGTTCGTTGGCGACGAAGACCGTGCCGTTGGCCGCCGCGGCGGCGTCGTGCGGATGGGCGCCGGTGTGAACGGCCGGCTGGGGCCTGCCCTGCGGCAAGTCGACCCGGATCAGCACGTCGGCTGTTTCGACTGGAACCAGCACCGGCCCACCGGGAGCCGCGAGTTGCAGGTGGCGGACCGTTCCGGGCAGCGGGACCCGGCCGGTGACGGCGCCGGTGTCGGCGTTGAGCAGCACCACTTCGTCGGGGTCGCGAGTGGCGACGGCGACGGTCCGGGTTTGAGCGTCGACGGCGACGCCTTCGGGTGACCGTCCCACCGGAACGGTCCGGCCTGCGGCGGCCGCAACGGGTGGCGGCGCTTGCCGTGGTTCAGCGGCCGACGGCAGTCCGGCGGCCGGTGGCCGAGTGCCCTCGGTGGGCACTGACTGCGGCGGGCCGCCGGGTTGACCGCACCCGGTGATCAGCAGCGCTGTCACCGCAATGCCGCACAGCCGCCGGCTCATGGGTCTCCGGGCGCGCGGGTGGTCACTGCCGGCAACATGCCGATCATCGTGTCGACCAGTTCCTCGGCGTCGGTGTGCCACTTGTTCAGATCCAGATGTCCGCTCAGATCCAGCCCGGTGACGCCGTGCGCGCTGGCCAACAACAGCGCTCCGTAACGTCTGGCCTCTTTCGCGCCGGTGATCCGGCCGACCAGGTCGAGAAACAGACGCTGCGTGCGTTCACCCGCCTGCGCCGCGGCCATCAGGTCAGCCGGCGGCGTCGCGAAGATCAGTCGATACAGATACGGCCGGCTGCGACCAAGCGCGATCAGCGAAAGCAGCGCGGATCGCAGCGCCTCCTTGGGCGCGTCGCCGGCAGCCAACTCTTCGAGTTGGTCACCGAGCTCGTTGAGCGCGTTGGTCGCCAGCACCGCGAGCAGTGACTCCTTGTCGGCGAAGTGCCGATACGCCGCCGACCGCGAGACGCCGCTACGGGCGCCAACCTCGCGCAGCGTCACTGCCTCGACTCCCCCGATGTCGAGCAGGACACCCGCCGCCTCGAGCAGCGACCGGCGCGTCGCCGCGGCACTTTCCGCTCGAGTCGTCACGACGCCGAGCATAAGCCGCCCTGTTGAGTTGACAACGTCAACCGAAGTGCTAGTTTGAGATGACAGCGTCAACTTAAGCTCTCAGTGCACCTGGAGATCACCATGACTTCGTCCCAAAGCGTTCACCCCAACGAGCTGGTCGTGGTGACCGGCGCTTCGACCGGCATGGGCGCTGCGACCGCCAAAGAACTGGCGCACCGAGGTTTTCACGTGCTCGCCGGAGTGCGACGCCAGGCCGACGCAGACGCGCTGCGCGCGGACGGGATCGAGCCGCAGATTCTCGACATCACCGTCGACTCCGACGTAACCGCCATCGCCGACCGCGTCGCCCGCGACCGGCGCCCGCTGCGTGCACTGATCAACAACGCCGGGATCGCGATCAACTCACCGGTCGAGACGCTGCCGATCGCACAGTGGCGCCGGCAGTTCGAGGTCAACCTGTTCGGGCACATCGCCATCATCCAGGCGCTGCTGCCGGCACTCATACGAAGCTCGGGGACCGTCGTGAACATCAGCTCCGTCGGCGGGAAAGTTGTGCTGCCGACCTACGGCGCATATGCGGGTTCCAAGTTCGCCCTGGAAGCCGCCAGCGACGCCTTGCGGCGCGAGGTCGCTGATCTGGGCGTCAAGGTGGTGGTCGTCGAACCCGGCGCGGTCAAGACAGCGATGCCGGAGCGGGGGATCGCAACGGCGCAGGAACTGATAGCGGACATGAGCGCGGCGCAACTGGCGCGCTACGGCGACCTCAATACTGCCGTGACCGCGCAAGCGCGATCGTTTCTTGACGTGGGCGTACCGGCCGAACACGCCGCCCGCGTCATCGCCAAGGCCGCGACCGCGAGTCGTCCCCGCACCCGCTACACCATCGGACGGGACGCGGCGATCCTGGTGCGGATCAGCCGCCTCGTACCCGACCGCGTGCTGGACCGCATCGTCCGCCGCAATCTCCGGTCATTCACCGGCAAGTCGACTTCGGTTGGCGCAGTTCAGGTCTAGACGGCGACCTTCTTGCCGGCCCGCTTGCCGACGCCCAGGAACTGGTACTCCTCGGGCTTCACCGATCGAGTGGCCATCCAGTACTGCCAGGTATAGCCGCCCCACAACACGGTGTTCTTACCGTGTTCGTCGAGGTACCAGCTGCTGCAACCACCGCTGTTCCACACCGAGCCGGACAACTTCTCCTGCAGCTCGTTGTTGAAGCGGTCCTGCGCTTCGCGGGTGGGCGCCAGCGCCTGGGCGCCCATCTTGTCGCACTTGGCGATCGCATCGGCCACGTAACGGATCTGCGACTCGATCATGAAGACCACCGAGTTGTGGCCCAATCCAGTGTTGGGGCCGAGCAGGAAGAACAGGTTCGGCACGTCGGCGACGGTGATGCCGCGGTGCGCGCCGATGCCCTCACGGTTCCACCGGTCCACCAGGTCTTCGCCCTGCTGGCCCTTGATCTGGACGTAGGTGTAGGAGTCGGTGACGTGGAAGCCGGTGGCGTACACGATCACATCCACCGCACGCTCGCGTCCGTCGGCGGTGACGATGCCCGACGGGGTGATGCGGGTGATGCCCTCGGTGATCAGCTCGGTCCTGGGGTGCGCGACGGCGCGATAGTACGTGGATGAGTTCAGGATTCGCTTACAGCCGATCCGGTACTTCGGCGTCAGCTTGCGCCGCAGCTCCCGGTCCTTGACCGATCGCCGGATGTTCCACTTGCAGTACGCCTCAATGAATTTCAGCGCATTGGGGCGCTTGGTCATGCCGTAGGCCAGCGCCTCCTGGCTCCAGTAGATACCCAGTCGCGCCAGCGCACGCAATCCGGGCACGTTCTCCATGGCGCTGCGCAGGCCACGCGGAATCTCGGGGTTGGACCGCGGCACTACCCAGGGCGGGGTGCGCTGGTACAGCTGCAGTTCGGCGACCTGCTCGACGATCTCCGGCACGATCTGAATCGCGCTGGCGCCGGTGCCGATGATCGCCACCCGCTTTCCGGTCAGGTCGACGCTGTGGTCCCACTCGGCGGAATGGAAAGCGGCGCCGAGGAATTCGTCACGGCCCTCGATGTCGGGGAAGGAGGGGATGTGCAAAGCGCCGGCCCCCGAGACGAGGAACTGGGCGACGTACTCACGCCCGTCGACGGTGAACACGTGCCAGCGGTACTCCTCGTCGTCCCAGTAGGCGCGATCGACCAGCGCGTTGAAGGTGATGTAGCGGCGCAACCCGTACTTCTCGGTGACGCCCTTGAGGTAGTCCCAGATCTCGGGCTGAAAGGAGAACGGGTTCTTCCAGTCCGGCTTGGGCTCGAAGGAGAACGAATAAAGGTGCGACGGGATGTCGCACGCGCAGCCGGGGTAGCTGTTGTCGCGCCAGGTGCCGCCGATGTCGTCGGCCTTCTCCAGGATGAGGAAATCGACGCCCGCTTTCTGCAGCGCGATCGCCATACCCAGGCCGGAGAACCCGGTACCGATGATCAGGGTGCGGGTGCGAATCGGCTGGGACTGCGGTTTCTCGGCTGCGTCGGTAGCCGAGGTCACGACGTCGGTCATGGTGAATCTTTCCTGTTGTGGCCGCTACGGGCGGGTGCGCCGCTTATGGGCAGATACCCAGTACCCGGGGTATCGGATATATCCGAGTGTTGTCGATCGTTCCGGTGATGTCAACGTTGCTGCGGCGCAGCTCACCGTGCCGCAGCCGGCAGCGCATCGTGGATGGGCTTGTCGGGGTCCATGATGATGCCCAGGGTTTCGGCGGTACCGACGATGACGCCCATCATGATGGTGGTCAGCTGGCTGACGAACTGTTCACGGGTCATCGACCGCGGGCTGTCCGGTTCCGGGCCCAACCACCATTCGGTGGCCGACGCGGCGCACCCGAACGCCGAGAACGCGGCCAGTTCCAGAGCGGCGGCGTCGAGTTCCATGTCGCGCAGCTCGTTGTTGAACATATCGGCGATGGTCAGGGTAATTTCGCGGCCTTCGTTCAGGGTCCGAACCGTGGCCTTGGACTGGGCGCTGGAGCTGCCCTGGATGAACACCCGCATGACGTTGGGGTGCTGGTCAAGGAGGGTGACGAACTCTTCGACGGCGCGGTGGATGACCTGGCGGGCGGAATCGGTGGCCAGATTGATGGACGGGAAGATCGCCGCCCACAGCATGTCGCGCAGCCGTTCCCCGATGGCCAGGAAAAGGTCGGACTTGTCGGTGAAATGCCGGTAGATCTTGGGCTTGGCGGTGCCGGCCTCTTCGGCGATCTCCCGCACGCTCAACTCGGGCCCCAACCGGTCGATGGCACGGAAGGCCGCGTCGACGATTTCGGCGCGCACTTTCTTGCGGTGCTCACGCCAACGCTCGCTGCGCGCGTCGACTTTCACACCGGGCTTGGCGCTCGGGTGGGGTAAAGCGGGTCGAGGCATTCTCACCACGACAAGCACCTTACCGCTTGGGAGCCGCTGACCTGCGCAGACCGCTGGTTTGATGCTCGGTCGCGCGTGAACCTAAGCGCGAATGACATGTCAAAAGTTCAAATAGACCCGTCACTCTCGCTCCTGCCATTTTGGGACCCGTAGGCGCGCCGCACGACTAATGGGAGTCGGTCGGTGTGGCGTTGACGGGTTTGAGGTCTGGTCGGCGGGACGCTGATCATCGAGCCGCTGG
>NZ_LQOY01000034.1 GCF_002101675.1 Mycobacterium gordonae
GCGGCGGGGGTGGCGGCGGGATGCCGTTGCTGATCTGAATCGTCACGATGGAGCCGGGGATCGTCTGGCCGGTGGGTGAGGTCCCGACCACTTCGCCGTACTTGGCGGTGCTGTTGACCGAGTTGGGCTGGTCGGCCACCTGGAATCCAGCGTCTCTCAGGCGCTGACGCGCCTGGTCGATGTCCAGACCGGCCACACTGGGCACCCGCCCGGCCGGCGAACCGTCCATATATCGCGGATCAGTGGGCGGCAGATGCACCTCACCGAAGTTGTTGGCGATCGGCTGCAGTGCCGTGAACCACGTGCGTGCGGGCTCGTTACCGCCGTAGAGGTCGCCGCTGCCGCAGTGCCGCAGCGGGGCCGAACAGAGGTCGGTGGGCGACGGCGAGTCGTCGTAGATGTAGTTGGCCGCGGCGTAGCGGTTGGTGAAGCCGATGAAACCGGAGGACCGGTGCGCCTCCGTGGTGCCGGTCTTACCGGACATCGGCAGGGTCCACCCCGCTGCGCCGGCAGACCCGGCCGCGGTGCCGCTGCCCACCGCGTCCTTGCTCATGGCGTTGGCCAGGGTGTTGGCCAATCCTTCGGGAACCACTTGCTCGCACGTCTCGGTGGTCACGGAGACCTCATTGCCGTTGCGGTCGATCAGCTTGTCGATCGGGTTGGGGGGGCACCACATGCCGCCGGACGAGAGCGTGGCGACGACGTTCGACAGTTCCAGCGCATTGACTTCGATGGGGCCGAGGGTGAACGAACCGATGTTCTGCCGTTTGACGAAGTCAGCCAGGCTCTCGTTGCTGTCGGGGTTGTAGTCGCGCGCGGTGCCGGGGTTGGCGTAGGACCGCAGGCCGAGCTTGATGGCCATGTCCACCGTCCGCGTCACCCCGACCTGCGAGATCAGTTTGGCGAACGCGGTGTTGGGTGAGGTGGCCAGCGCGTCGGTCACGCTCATGCTGCCGCGGTAGTTGCCCGCGTTGACCACGCACCAGGTGTCCTTCGGGCAGCCCTTGGCGCCACCACTGCCCAGGCCCTTGCCCTGGAAGCGGGGCGGGACGTCGAGCTGGGCGTTGATACCCATGCCCATATCGAGCGCCGCGGCCGTCGTGAAGATCTTGAAGATCGATCCGGCACCGTCACCGACCAGCGAGAACGGCTGCGGCCGCATCGTTTCGCCGGCCTCGGTGTCCAGGCCGTACTTGCGGTTGCTGGCCATCGCCACCACTTTGTGCGATGTCTTGCCGGGCAGGATCACGCTCATCACGCTCGAGATGCCGGACAGCGTCGGGGGAGCGAACCTGTCGATGGCGGACTTCACCGGAATCTGGACGTCCGGATCGAGCGTGGTGCGGATCAGGTAACCGCCGCGGGCGAGCTGTTCCTTACTAATCCCCGCGCGCGACAGGTACTCCTGCACATAATCGCAGAAAAAGGCGCGATCGCCGGCGGCGATGCAACCCCGCGGCAGCTCGTTGGGCTGCGGCAGAATTCCCAGCGGCTGCGTCTTGGCGGCACGCAGCGCGTCGGCTTCGCTGGGGATGTTCTCGATCATCGTGTCGAGCACCAGGTTGCGCCGGGCCAGGGCGCCCTCGGGGTTGGTGTAGGGGTTGAGCGCGCTGGTCGACTGCACCATGCCGGCCAGCAGGGCCGCCTGCTGCCAGTTCAGGTCGATTGCGTTGACCCCGAAGTAGGTCTGGGCGGCGTCCTGGATGCCGAACGAGTTGTTTCCGAACGAGACCAGGTTCAGGTAGCGGGTGAGGATCTCCGGTTTGGTGAAGGTCTTGTCCAGCGTGAGCGCCATCCGGATCTCGCGCAGCTTGCGGGCCGGAGTGGTTTCCACGGCCGCCCGCTTCTCCGCGTCGGTCTGCGCCGTGACCAGCAGTTGGTAGTTCTTGATGTACTGCTGCTCGATGGTCGAACCGCCGCGCGTCTCGACATCGCCAGAGGCGTAGCCGGCCAGGCCGGTCAGGGTGCCTTTCCAGTCCACACCGTTGTGATCGGCGAACCGCTTGTCCTCGATCGACACGATGGCCAGCTTCATCGTGTTGGCGATCTTGTCTGAGGGCACCTCGAAACGGCGCTGAGAGTACAGCCACGCGATCGTGTTGCCTTTCGCGTCGACCATCGTCGACACCGCCGGCACCTGTCCTTCGAGGAGCTGGGCCGAGCCGTTGGCGACGACCTCGGAGGCGCGGTTGGACATCAGCCCCACGCCACCGGCGAGCGGAAACATCAACGCGGTGGCCACCACGCTGGCGAGCAGACAGAAGCCGGCAAGCTTCAGCAGCGTGATCGCGACCGGGGGACGCTCGGACATGCGTACTACAGTAGCGACCTCTCGTCACGGCCCCGCGCCGTGCGGTTGGAAAAAAATTTCTTTAGCAGTTGTTGAACAGGTCCGCTAGTCCCCGGAGCTGTGCAAATCCTGCGACATTACTGGTCAGAGGCCCAAAACCGGACAAGGCGCTCCTGTTTTCCCCGGCCGGGCGACACAAGACGGCACGGACGTCCCAGAAAAAGCGTTATCGGACTGTTGCGCAATTGGCGGTCGACCCCCTAACTTAGATACGCAGTGAGATTCAGGTAACACCGATGTGCACATTGTGGCTGGAATCGCATCGTCGGCTGGTACCCGAAGAGGGCCTCCGCAAGCGGCGGCCGGAAGGAAGGGATCAGCTCGTGTCAGGAACACGCCCGGGCGCACGAAGGACCAACCTCACGTCCACAGGGAACTTGCTCCGCAGCGTCGAAGCTGAAGAGCGCATCACCTGGGTGTCGCAGGCGTTGTGCCGGGCAACGGACCCCGATGAGCTGTTCGTACGCGGAGCCGCCCAGCGCAAGGCGGCCGTCATCTGCCGGCACTGCCCTGTAATGCAGGAATGCGGCGCGGACGCGCTCGACAACAAGGTCGAGTTCGGCGTCTGGGGTGGCATGACCGAGCGTCAACGCCGGGCGTTGCTGAAGCAGCACCCCGAGGTCGTTTCCTGGTCGGACTACTTCGACAAGCGCAAGCGCCGCAACATCGTCTGACAGCCTGCGCCCAGCCGCCGGCGCGCGCAGCAACCCTCATTACTTTTTGGTTACAGCTTAGCCGGCTACTGCTTTCGTTTCGCGCCATAATCGCAGCTCAGAGGGCATTTTTGAGCTGCCGGACAGGTGTTTGAATTCGATCGGTGCTGACTCGGCGTCAAATAACAGCGGCGACGCACGGTATCGCCGCTGGTAGCGCCGCCTTTACAGATGTTGCCGCAGGCGTAACTCACCGATCGCCGGCGGGCGCCTTCGCGGGGTCCGGAGGGAAGCGCACGCCGGTCGTTCTGACGCCATCCGGAGGCCTGTCCATCATTACTTTATTGTTACAACGTAGCGCACCAAAGTATCCATAGCGCTATATCGGCGCAGGTCAGATGGGTTTTTGGGGCTACAGATGCGGATGTTGTTCGTGGTCGCCGTTGAATGGACGTCAAATAACAGCGAAGTACGC
This sequence comes from Mycobacterium gordonae, assembly GCF_002101675.1. GTDB lineage: Bacteria > Actinomycetota > Actinomycetes > Mycobacteriales > Mycobacteriaceae > Mycobacterium > Mycobacterium gordonae. The sequence goes on from NZ_LQOY01000034.1 coordinate 3,479, forward strand.
CGTCATCCCCGCAGGTCAGCGCGTAATCAGGCGGAGGTGATCTGGTCAGCCAGGGCGCGCAGCGCTTCGAGATCCGAGACATCGAAGGGTAGCGAGGGCACTCCGACCACCGGCACATGCGGATGGGCGCCGGTGAAGCTGGACAGCAGCCGGATCTCGCGCTTGGCCGTCTGGCCCCGATCGGTATGGATGTGCAGTACGGCCGCCGCCAGGGACGCGGACTCTGACGAACTTTTGTGCGGGGTGCCGCCCAGCGTAAGGCTGCCGTCATCTGCCGGCACTGCCCCGTGATGCGGGAGTGCGCTGCGGACGCCTTGGACAGCAAGGTCGCGTTCGGTGTGTGGGACGGCATGGCCGATCGGCAGCGCCGCGGCTCTGCTCAAGCAGCATCCCGAGGTTGTCTCTTGGTCGGATTACCTAAACAAGCGGAAACGCATCAACGCATCTGATTTCTAGCGCTTCGGATGTGTGACGGGGTTTCATCCAGCGCACAGGCGTGCAGCTTGCAGATGTGTTCTGCTCTCTTGATGTGACTATCGCATACCGAACGCCCTCACTCGATCGGTTCCGCTGGCGTCTTCTGCGGGTCTGGACGCTGACGCAAATGGACGTCGGCGGGTTTGGCGGCATCGAGAGCATTGGCGAACACAGGACTCCTTGTACCTCGGTAACCGCTGCTCTTCGTGCGTTTACTGAGGGATGTCACGTGATTTCATGATTTCCGTACGCTTTCAGCATCGGCGATTGAGAGCATAGAGCGTTGTGCTTGTGGTGTAGTGTGATCCATCTTGCTTAGCCTAAACAGCATCGGCAAGTCGAATATTTTTGGAGTAGCAGTTATGACCAGGCCGAAACGTATCCCGCTCCGGCGGGCTGAGGAAGTCGACTTGCCGGGTAAGGAAGTCGTCAGCCCACAAACACAACGTGTTCCGCTCCTGCCGGGTGAAGAAGTTTACCTGCCGGGTGAAAAAATCGGCCCAATTAATCCGGTCCAGCCGGGTGAAAAACCCGTCGGCGTTTATAATGTGAATCGTGATTCATTTCATGGTAGCGGATGGCAAGAAGACGATGAACCTGGCGTCCATCGTTTATCGAAAGGCGAGCCATGGGAAGAACATGTCTTTGAGAAAACTGATCCTCAACCGGTTAGAGTTCCTTTAGCGGAAGGACCTGAAACGCAATACAAAAATCCCACTGGAGCGCTCTTCGGGCAAGATTCAGTGCAAGAGACGCTACCCGGGATAGATTCGAGCGGTGCTCACGCGGGCCAGAATGCAACGCTTCCTGGTTCAAGCATTCTGCGGACTGCGGGGGAAATCGTCGGAGGGATGATAGCCTCGACGGGTACGGTGGAATAGCTTCGACGGGTACGACGACGAGCGCGGATCGTGTTTTTCATCGGGTTCAGGGAAATGGTCTAACATAGCAATAAATCTTATCAACCAGGACCTCAGGAGAAAGCCGGCAGGGCAAGTCAGCAGAAGTTTACGCAGCGACACCTGTGGCTTTAAAAATATGGCCGGCGCAATGGCTGTTGCTGATAAACAAGCGAGGTATTTTCTATACCCGCACGCCGGTCATGTTTGCATTCAGCTGCCGTTTCTTGAAGCCGCATCTGCTTCAGTTAGCATTGTGGACGGCTGCTCTTCTGACAAAGTATCAGCAGGCTTATTGGCTGTCGGCCAGTTTCTCCATCGGTGGCATGTTTATCGCGCACGCCTGTGTTCCACCCCAGTTGCAGCTGGTTGAACACTCGATACAAACCGCAGCCAACTTGGATCAAGGACGGCACTTGTACAACAGGTCGCAGCTACAACAGGTCGCAGCGGCCGCTGGCACTCACTGGCTGCATCGCGGCTCGGCACGACGAGCGGCGAAGGGTCCAGGTGCTGTTGTGGTTGCGTCCACCAAGGTGGTGTATCAGTCGGGCCGTGAGGTGAGGACCGGCGTGTCGTAGCCGGGTAGATGAGGGT
>NZ_LQOY01000035.1 GCF_002101675.1 Mycobacterium gordonae
TGTGATTTTCAGAGGTAAGTGGCGGTGAATCTTCAGCGGTAAATGGCGTCACATAGTCGCGATGACCCGCGTGCGGTTAAGCGTTTAGGCGATCTTCGTATGGGGCGTCGGGCGGAATCTGTAGGACCTCGATCATCTCGGATGTGCGGAGCTGGTCGATAAGTTCACGTGTACCGCCGATGATGGTGGAGTCGTAGTCGACTTCGGTTGCCACGCACCAGGTGTGGTCGGCGGGCCAGAAGAAGCTTGGCGATTGGGGGATGAAAAAGTCCTCGTTGACCCAGTGTCCGATCCGTACGGCGGCGTCGATGTGGCCTTTAAACAGGTGGTATCTGCGGCCGGGTAGTGAAAAGGTGGGTCCGCTTGTGGCGAGTCGCCATTGAGCCGGTGCCGGCTGGGGCGGTTGGATGTCCGGGATCACACCGTCGGGAGCGTAGTAGGCGGTGATCGTCGACGCCGGACTGTCATGGTCGTGGAGCCAGCCCCAGCCTTCCCAGACCGCGAAACAGCACGCCTGTGCTGTCGTGGTGTGCCTGGCGAGGATGGCGCAGAGCGCCTTGAGTGCCCAGCCGTTCAGGTCTCCCCGCATGGGGTCGCCCGGTCGGCCGCGTCCCGAGGATGCTGAGGACTTGATCTTCTCCCACCAGGCCGATGGATGGAGAATGCGGCTGTTGGCGCGGGCCACCGTCGCCCAGGTCAGTGGTCCGGGGTGATCGTCGAGGGGATGCAGTAGCCGGGCGTAGGCCCCAAAGCCGGCACCGACCATGCCGGTCGGCCAGTGCTGGTGATCCCATAGGTCTACCCGGTCGATCAGCCACTGAGCCGGCTCGGCCGAGCCGGCAGGTCGAGGAGGTTGATGATCCACCCTGCCACGATCCCTTACACCGCCCCGTTACGCAGCATCGGCGTGTTTCGTTAACGATCGTTCGCGCGACAGTCCGCCAGGCTGAACATTTCCGCAGGATAGGCCTGTAACGCTTGCCGTGTCCGCGCCAACGTCAACTTGTCGGGGGTTGGCGATACCGTCCGGCCATGCGGATCGGCTACGCGCGGGTCTCCACCCGCGACCAGCACCCCGAGGCCCAACGCGATGCGCTCACCGCGGCGGGCTGTGACCAGATTTTCCTCGACAAGGTGTCGGGCAAGCTGGCCCGCCGGCCGGAGCTCGACAAAGCTCTGCTGTCGGCCAACCGTGTCGGCGATCAGCTGGTGGTGACCAAACTGGACCGGCTGGGCCGATCGCTGGAGCATCTCATCGAGTTGTCCAAGCGCCTGCAGGGCGCCGGCGTGGATTTGGTGGTACTCGACCAAGGCATCGACACTTCAACGGCCATTGGCCGCATGTTCTTCCAAATCCTCGGCGCTGTAGCGGAATTCGAGCACGCTTTGATGTCGGAGCGCACCATGGACGGTTTGGCGGCCGCGCGGGCCCGCGGCCGCACCGGTGGGCAAAAACCCAAACTGGGTCCCCGTCAGGTGAAGCTGGCCCAGCAGATGTACGACGAGAAAGACGAACACGGCAAGCGTCGCTACACCGTCGAGCAGATCGCCGCCGAGTTCGGAGTCACCCGACCCACCATTTATCGGCATCTGGGCAAGGCCCTTAACAACGGCTCGGCCGCATCATGACCCCCCCGCAAGAGCCGGTCAGGACACCGGACGAAGCGGATACCGCATTGACCATGGCCCAACGCGAACAGGCGATGGCCCGCTACGCGGTGCTGCGCCCACACCTGGACGACGGGATATCGCTGGCCGAAGCCGCGCGTCAGGGTGAGGTGGCGCTGCGCACCGCGCAGCGCTGGCTGGCCAGCTACCGCAAGTCAGGACTAGTGGGGCTGGTCCGTCCTGGACGCTCTGATTGCGGCCGCCGCGGGTTGCCCGATCAAATGGTCACGCTGATCGAGGGGCTGGCATTACGACGGCCTCCGATCAGTGCGGCAAATATTCACCGCCAGGTGACCCAGATTGCGCCGCAACATGACTGGCCGGTGCCGTCCTACAGCACGGTGTACGCGATCGTCGCGGGCCTCGATCCGGGCTTGCGGATGTTGGCCCACGAGGGCACCAAACGATACGAGGAGACCTTCGATTTGGTGTATCGGCGTCAAGCGAGCGGGCCGAACGAGCTATGGCAGGCCGACCACACTGAACTGGACCTATGGGTGATCACGCCGTCGGCAAAGCCGGCTCGCCCCTGGTTGACTGTCATCGAAGACGACCACTCCCGCGCTGCAGCCGGCTACATGGTCAGCTTGGAGGCACCCTCCGCGATCAACACCGCTTTGGCGCTGCGGCAAGCGATTTGGCGCAAACCCGATCCCGGTTGGCCGGTGTGCGGCATCCCTGGCGTTTTCTACACCGACCACGGCAGCGACTTCACCTCCCGGCATATGGAGACCGTAGCGGCCGAACTGAAAATCCAACTGGTGTTCTCCCTGCCCGGCAAGCCACGCGGCCGGGGCAAAATCGAGCGGCTGTTCAACAGCGTCAACCAGATGTGCCTGTCGACGTTGCCCGGCTACGCGCCACGCGGAACCCCTGATCGAGCCGGACAGGCCCGGCTCACCCTGCCCGAATTGGACACCGCGATCGGGCGGTTCCTCAGCGACGGCTATCACCACCGGGTGCACAGCGAGACCCGCCAAACACCAGCACAGCGCTGGTCGGGCGGCGGGTTCTTGCCCAGGATGCCCGACTCGTTGGAGCAACTCGACCTGCTGCTGCTCACCGTGGCCCAGCCCCGCAAGATCCACCCCGATGGAGTGCACTTCCAAGGACTGCGCTACCTAGACCCGGTGCTGGCCGCCTACGTCGGCGAACAGGTCACCATCCGCTACGACCCGCGCGACCTGGCAGAGATCCGCATCTTCCACGACGACAAGTTCGTCTGCCGGGCGATTTGCCCCGAGCTGGCCGGCACCACCGTCGCGCTCAAGGAAATAACCGCCGCCCGCAATGCCCGCCGCCGCGAACTACGCCAAGGCCTTCGTGATCGCGCCAAGGTTGTCGACCAGCTCATCGCCGTTCATCAGCCCGACTGCAACTACCCGCTGCCTGGGATGGCCGTAGCGGCTAGTGGGCCAGCCGACCTCGACCAGGATTCGGCGCCCAAACATGCGCTCAAGCTTTACCGAGAGGACTGACCACGTCATGGCCGACATCCAGGACCAGGACACCCAACACACCGCTGCCCCCTCATCCGAGCAGTCAACTACCACAACGAAATTCGTTGTCACCAAGCAGCATCGCCGCTTCGTTGAATTCTGCGATGCCGTGCGCCGCGACCGCTACATCGGCCTATGCCACGGCGCACCCGGTGTCGGCAAAACGCTGTCGGCTCGCCACTACAGCTCATGGGACACCGTCAGACCGATCGTCGAGCACTTCCGCTTCTACGAGACCGTCGCACCCGAACCTGCTCTCGCCGTGCGCACCGTCTTCTACACCCCCAAGGTGCACAACACACCCCTCATCGTCGAGAAAGAGGTCCGATACCTGCACACCCGGCTCAGCTGGGCCATTGAGACCACGCTGAACCCCGACCGCGGCTCCGAGCACCTCGTTGAACCTGACGGGGCGTATACCGAACTGGTCATCGTCGACGAAGCCGACCGGCTGAAAAACCCCGCCCTAGAAGCGCTACGCGACCACCACGACCGCACCGGCGCCGGCCTGATCCTCATCGGCATGCCCGGCATTGAACGCCGACTGGCCCGCTACCCGCAGCTCTACAGCCGCGTCGGATTCCTGCACCACTACCAACCCCTGTCCAGCGACGAACAAACCTTCGTACTGTCGCGTCAGTGGCCCGACCTCGGCCTCGACAACCCCGAAGACTTCACCACCCGCGAGGCCCGCGCCGCGATCATCCGCATCACCAGCGGCAATTTCAGGCTCACCACCCGGCTGATGGCGCAGATCCATCGCATCATGGACATCAACCAGCTCAACACGGTCACAAGCGAAGTCGTCGACGCCGCCCGCGAATCCCTCGTCATCGGGATCATGTAACGCCATCTATCGCTGAAGATTCACCGCCACTTACCTCTGAAGATCACA
>NZ_LQOY01000036.1 GCF_002101675.1 Mycobacterium gordonae
GGCCCCGGCTCCCGCGCCTGCCCCGGCGCCCGCGCCCGCAGCGGCCCCGGCCGCCGCGACTCCGTCGTTCGGTCCTGACGCCCCGCCCACCCAGGACTTCATGTACCCGTCGATCGGTACGAATTGCCTCGGGGATGGCACGAACGCCCTGGCCACCGCGCTTTCGGTGGCCGGGCCGGCCGCCATCCCGACACCGGGACCCGGACCGGGCCAGACCGCCTACGTGTTCACCGCCGTCGGCACCCCGGGGCCCGCGGATGTGCAGCGCCTGCCCTTGAACGTCACGTGGATCAACCTCACGACGGGCAAGTCGGGCAGTGCAACACTCAAGCCACGCACCGACATCAACGGGGAAGGCCCGACGACCCTGACCGCCATCGTGGACACCGGCTCGGGCAGCATCATGTCGACGATCTTCGGGCAGGTCACCACGAAGGATCGTCAGTGCCAGTTCATGCCCACCATCGGCTCCACGGTGGTGCCTTAACGGGTTTGCCTCGGCGCGAGCGCGCGCAAATGTACATCGCACACGGCGTGTCGTTGTACACACGCGCGCGCTCGCGGCAAGCCGCGTCGCGTCAGTAGGCCATGAACAAGATGGCGTCCCGGTCGTAATCCAGACCGGGGTGGACGCTGGCCAGGTGAGCCTGAGTCAGTTCGACCAACTCGTCCTCGTCCTTGCCGACGATGGCTTCGCCGCACGGACACGTTATGTGTGTCTTCACGTTGCCGCCTTTCCTTTCGATGCTGCCTTCATCTGCTTCTTATACGACCGCACCTGTCCCAGTGACTCGGCATCGACGATATCGGCGACAGACATCCGCGTGCCCGCTTTGCCGTACTCCCCCGCTGCGGCGCGCCACCCGGTCGGCGTCACTCCGTACTGCTTGCCGAGGAGGGCGAGAAAGATCTTGGCCTTCTGCTCACCGAACCCCGGCAGCGCCTTGAGCCGCTTCAGGACCTCATTGCCGTCGGGGTCCCCGGCCGTCCACAATGCCGCGGCGTCGCCCTCGTAGCGGTCGACGACGACCTGCGCCAGCGTTTGGATCCGCTTGGCCATCGATCCCGGAAAGCGATGCACCGCAGGCTTTTCCGAGCACAGCGCGGCGAACTTGTCCGGGTCGTAGTGGGCGATCTCCGCGGCGTCGACGCCGCCCATCCGATCGGCGATCTTCTTAGGGCCGGCGAACGCGGTTTCCATGGGGATCTGCTGATCAAGCAGCATCCCGACCAGCAGCGCGAAGGGATTGGATTCCAGCAGTGCGTCGGCGGCCGGATCTTGAACAAGCTGCAGTTTCGGCACGCCGTCAGTGTAGGACTGCGTGGCGGTGAGGTAGCCAACCGACCGACCGCCGAACCCGGTGTCGCCACCGTCATCGCACGCCCGGGAGGTACCGCCGCCGAGCGTGCACCCGCAACCTCAACTGGCGGTCGACTTTCCAGCTCGACAGGCTTCGCGGGTCAATGGCCGGTCCGCGTTTGGTGGCTCCGCGGGTCCTTGGTCAGCCCGCCTCGGAGGTCCGCCGACTCCGAGCACGCGGGGAAGTTCGGTAGGTTCCACCGGTCAATGCGTTGACGACACCCCGGCAGCCCAGGGCCCGGCGCGTGAAAATCGTTGAGCCATATGAAAGTCACGGCCCAGCTGAGCAATCTTGGACCGCTCCATCGATCGCAGCGATGTTCGGTGCAGCCGATGACGGCGGGAAAACTCGCTGAAGTGGCGGTGCCGACTGCCGAGAGTGGGAGAATCGAGCGGCAGTCATCCCCGGTGAGGTGGTGGTCATGGGGCACCAGCAGTTGCAGCCCGGTGAAGTCTTTGCCGGTTACCGCATCGAGCGGCTTCTCGGTGTCGGCGGGATGGGCGCGGTCTACCTGGCCCGCCACCCGAACTTACCGAAACTCGTCGCCCTGAAGCTGCTCAGCCGTGCCATGACCGAAGACGACGACGTCCGTACCCGCTTCCTGCGTGAGGCCGACCACGTCGCCCGCCTCGAGCACCCCAATATCGTTGCCGTCTACGACCGGGGTGACCAGGACGGGCAGTTGTGGATCGCGATGCAGTACATCGACGGCTCCGACGCTGCCGCGGCGGTACGCGAGGGGCCTTTGCCCGCGACGCGCGCCGTGCGGATCATCGCCGAGACCGCCAAGGCGCTCGACTTCGCCCACGCCGCCGACGTGCTGCACCGCGACGTCAAACCCGCCAACATCCTGCTCACCCGACCCATCGCGGGTGAGCCCGAACGCGTCCTGCTCGCCGACTTTGGCATTGCCAAGGCCCTCGACGACCGGACCGCGCTCACTGTGACCGGCATGTTCCATGCCAGCTTGCAGTACGCGGCTCCCGAACAACTCGACGCATCGATCACCCTGGATGCTCGCGCCGACGTGTACGCCCTGGGATGCACTCTGTATCACTTGCTGACCGGATCGGTGCCCTACCCCGGGCAAACCCCCGAACAGCTGATATACGGACACCTGCACCAACCGGTTCCACTGCCCAGCAAAAGCCCCACCGCGCGGCAGACCGGCATACCCGCGGCCATGGACGCGGTCATCCAGCGCGCCCTGGCCAAAGACCGCACCCAGCGCTACCCCACCTGCGCAGCGCTGGCCGCCGCCGCCCAACACGCACTGGACTCCACCGGGGTGGAGGCCACTGCCGCGGCCCCGCTCGGCACCGATCCGTCCGAAGGGGTTCCCACCCAGCTGCGCCAGGGATCACCCCCACGCCGGAACCCACCCCCACAACGGGGGGCCGAAATGCCGCCGCCGGCGGCCCGGTCGAAGCGCAAGTGGTTGATCGCCGCCGCGGTGATTCTGCTCGTCGCGGTCGCAGGGGGTGTGCTGCTGTTTCGTAACGTGTTGTCGCCCAAGCCGGCCGGCGCGGAGTTGCTGCTCACCGCGGCCACCGATCCGGGGGTGACTCCGTTCATGCCGCCGGGCAGGCGGTGATAATTCGTTCCGGCCCGAAGCGCACCAGATAGGCTGCCGGCG
>NZ_LQOY01000037.1 GCF_002101675.1 Mycobacterium gordonae
CGACGGTCACCGTTTCGCGGGCATTCTTATGTGAGGCACCGAGGGCGTTTCGCGGGCACTTTTCGTGAGTCAAGCCGCGGGCTTGTCCATGCCGGGCCCGGCCGCCCATAGTTGCTTGAGGTGTCGGGTCATGCTTTCGTTGTTGTAGTTGGCGTAGTGCGCCAATGCCTCCTCAGAGAAATGTCCCAGGAGTTGGCGCACCAGGGCTGCGGGGGCGCCGTTGTTCAACAGCGAGGTGGCCAGCGTTGCTCTGGTCTGGTGGGTGGTGATCCCTTTGAGGCCAAGGCCTTCGAACCAAGGCCTGAATAGCTCGTTGAACCATGACTGCCCTACCTCGATGACCAGGTCGGGGTTGCGGACCGCGCTCGGGAACAGCGGCATGTCACGGTCCCACTTTGCCTCCAGCGTGGCTCGTCCGCGTTCGTCGAGGGCGGCGGATTGCTGGGCGTAGCGGGCATGGAGTTTTGCGCGTGTGATCTGTTGGCGACGAAGCAGCCGTTCGTAGACCGGCAGGTAACACGGCATACCGTAGTCGACGACGTTGGCCTTGCTGACGTCGCGCCAGATATAGGGCTGAGCAGCGCCGACGAGCCCTACACAGCCCAGCCGCAGTTTGAGTGTCTCACCGATCCTGCCGCCTTGAAATGCTTGGGTGAGCCAGATGTCGGCGAGGCCGATGTCATGCCTGTCGAGGGCTTCAAGGGCCTTGATGCTTTCGCTGTTGACGAGCAGTTGAAAGTCGCCGTAGCTCAGCGGACGTGGCCGGGGATTCTTGGTCGGTATCGGGTAGTCGGGCAGGCCATAGATGAAGGAGTCCAACCCCGGCGGCGTCCGATTCTGTTTGCGACTGTGGTGCAGGACGAGTCGGATTCCGGACATGTAGCGATGCCGCGTGAGGTCGTTGAGGGTGCTGGCTCGTTTCGCGTTCTCGTTTTGAAAGGGAAGGGGAATCTGCTCGCGGAACCACAAGTCCCAGGTGTCTTTGACCGCCATGGCGTCGGCTCTGCCTAGCCGGTTTGAGTCGTTGCCGTGGTCTTCGCGGGTCTGCCGCAGGATCTGCGACAGCAGTACGATCCCGGCGATCTTGTTGTACAGTGTCGCGGTGCTGGGGCGTTTGCCCACAGGCCTGAGGGCCTCGTCGCGTAGGTGCTCCCAGATCAAGTCGCGCAGCCAGCGCTGCGAGACTGCGGTCAGATCCCACACCTTGCGTCTATTCGACTGGCCCTGCGATCCCGGAAACGGTGCACTACCGACGAGAACCGGGTCGAACCATCCCGCCGACTTCGCCACATCGTCGGTTACCGTGAGGCTGCGAGCCGCGAACGGAAGGGCCACCCAGACGCGGCGACCCTCGCTGCGACCGCTCTTCTCAGCAAGCTCAGCGACCTGGGGATCGCTGAGCGACTCGACACCATTAGCCTTCAAGGCGGCCACGACCTTCTGCAGGTAGGCGGGCCGCCACTGGGTGCGTCGGGCAATACTCGCATGCCGATGCAGGGCGTAGCGAATCTCGCGCTGCAAGCCAACCGGCAGCCCCGCCAGGGCCAGTTGGCCCCGACTGTTGGGTCGCGACACCGAATCTCGGACTTGTGTTGAGGTGAGCCACCCGTCCCATGCGTGTGAATCCTCCTGTCCGCCAGTGGTACTCGACCAACGCCGCCACAGGCGGTGGTGCCCTCGGCATACGCGATGGCCGCCACAGCACGACGCTGCACTGTCGTGTGCACACTGTGGAACCGTGCATCGGTCAATCGCCGGCAGCGGTTGTGCGCTTTGTCGCCACTGGACTTCGCTAATACCCTTCCGGCGGGCCTGCCGTAGCGAGTTCGCGTGCTGCTGGCAGTAGCCCAGTTGGTCTGCTCGACGATTGACTCCGCAGATCGCGCAGTCGTGCTTGGGTGACAGCGCCCACCCGAGCTGGGCAAACTGTCCGGCGGTGGCGCCACGGACGAACTGATCGAGGTCGGTCGAGTCCTTCACGGCGCGGTACTGCTTCAAATGCTCCGAACAGAGCAGGTCTTTACACGTCGCACTCAATGCGCCGACACACTCGTCGACCAGGCACGCCCAACCGTAGGTAGGGTGGTGGGCAGGGAACTCGATCGGTTCGGTCAGTAGCCATGGCGGGAAGTGTTGACTGACAACGCTGTAACGCTGCTCGACGGAAAGGCCCAGATAATCGCTCGCGGTCTGCAGGACCAGAGCCTGCGCTGTCGTCGCTGCAACGCTCATTGGACATCCTCCGACCACGCCGTCGCGAGGTAGGGCTCGGCTGGCGGCCGCGCCGTGGCATCCCAGGCCTGCTGCAGGTACTTCATCGCGTGGCGGTTCGCGGACTTGCCGTACAGATCGGTAACCATCTGCGGGCTCGCCCAGCCGAATTCCTGAGCGACCATCTCGGCGTTGAAGTCCGACTCAGCGTAGAACGCCGCCGCAGCCTTGTGCCGAAATCCGTGCGGGGTCACCCGCACCTGCAGCCCGGCCCGCTTGCATGCGCGGACAAGCATCTTGCGGACACCGGCCGTCGTCAACGCTGCCCCAGGAGTCTCGCCCTGGACGTGCACGAGAACCTGGTCGTGGTCTGTCAAATGCTGGATTGGATGGACTTCATCGAGCAGGTAGGCGTGAAATGTGCTGATCATGTCGGCGCTCACCGCCCGAATGACCCCGTCCAAGACGGTCCCGTCGTCGGCGACATTGACCTGAACGCGTGTCTTCGCGCGCGCACCGTTGGGATTGTCATCACGTCCGACAACGTGAATGTGCGGATCCGCACGCTGCCCGCACGGGTGGTGGCGGATCAGGTGCAGATCGGCAAACCGCAGCCCGCACAGACCGCCCACCCTGATACCTGCGTCATGCAGCCAGGTGACGATCATGACGTCACGGGCCGAGGTCAGCACCCCTGGAGCGAACAGCGCCTGTACCACCTCATCCGGCAGGAACCGCGGGCGCCGAGCAGCCTTCTTCGGCGCCAACGGATTTGCCTCGCCCATCCGGCCAGAACGCCCGCGCGACACAGCATGGCCGGAATGCAGCGCCTCCACCAATGCCGGGTCAACGTTCTCCGACACAGCCAACGCCAGGTAGTAGGCCTTCACGACTGAGGCCACATTGCCTGCCGCCGACGCCCCCAGCTGTTTCTGGGTCGGCTTGCGCCACGCCGCGCCGTAGACACCGTCGAGTTGACCCGTAACGCCGTTCATGTAGCGCCGCAAATCATCCAGCGTGACCGCATCGGGTGTCTTGCCGTTGACCAGCAACCAGTTCAAATGATCGACCAGACTGTAGGCATAGGTCTGCTGGGTGGAAGTTTTGTAGCGGCACAACACGTTCAGCGACGGACGGTGAACCTCCAAATCCGGGGTGAAAATCCAGTAGGACTGCTTCCCATCCCCATGACGCACCCTGCGAACAGAAAACCGATCACCCTCCAAGAACCCACCCAATCCGATCCAACGGGTCAGCGCGTGATCCAGGCTTACCACCCGATCGCCGTCCCGGACGGGAGGCACACCGCGAAGCTCGGTTCGGGAGCGCGCGCCTTTCTGCTGTTCGTCGGATAGATGGGCTTTCTCGGCGAGCCTGGCCCTGCAATTGCGGATTGGCGAGGGCGCGTTTCAACGGCGGCCGAAAATTGACCCCTTTTCGTCGAGTGAGTTCGACACGGGGGTTAGTTTTCAGGTGACGCCGACAGTCGCGTCCGGCCGCTGCCTGACGTTGATCAACGGGCATGGCAAGGGACTTCTGCAACGGTGGAGAGGCGACGAGGCGTGTCACCGGCGAGGCCGCATCTGCGCGCGGAAAAACCTGCTTGGTACAGAACTTGCCCGAGATCGTCAAACCAGCTGCCATCGAGCTACCGAGCCCTGCGGTCTGCGAGTGACCCTTGCGATGCGCGGAGGAATTGCGTTAGCAACAACGCCGAAACACGTCCCGGCTAGCTTACGGAAACCGGGCAGCCCCGACCGGCACTCTTTCGTGATCTGACAGGCCAAGCTGCTCGCTACATGTTGACGCGGGCTGTGAGGGGTTTGGTTTGCTGAACGGCTTACAAGGCCATCTTAGGCAGCTATCCGAATTCGCTGAGCCTGCGCGTGGCGGGGCGCGATGGCCATGACGGTTGCGTCGACGAACACGCATTGCCCGTATTGCTCGTTGCAGTGCGGCATCGTGTTGAGCCCAACCGACAACAATGGCGTTGCTGTCGAGCCCCAGCAGGATTTTCCCTCTAACCGGGGCGGGTTGTGCGCTAAGGGGTGGACGTCGGCGGATTTGCTTGCTCATCCCGATCGGTTGACCACTCCGCTGGTGCGGGACCGACGCGATCTGCCGCTGCGGCCGGCGACGTGGGATGAGGCGCTGAGCCTCATCGTCACCGCCTTCGCCGATTGCCGGGACAGTCACGGCAACGATGCTGTGGGGTGTTTCGGCGGCGGTGGGTTGACCAACGAGAAGGCTTACCAGCTGGGTAAATTCGCCCGTGTCGCGTTGGGCAGTTCGGCGATCGACTACAACGGCCGCTTTTGTATGTCGTCGGCCGCAGTGGCTGGGACACGTGCTTTCGGGATTGACCGGGGAATGCCGTTTCCGCTTGCCGATATCTCTGAGACGGATGCGATCTTGTTGGTCGGCAGCAACCCGGGGGACACGTTGCCGCCGGCGATGCAGTTCTTCGACGCTGCCCGCGCGCGTGGTGCGCGGCGCGTGGTGATCGATCCGCGCCGTACCGCCACGGCGGCGAGGGCGGATCTGCATCTGCAACCGGTGCCGGGCACCGATTTGGCGTTGGCTAACGGGATGCTGCACGTGGCGGTGCGTCAGGGCTTGATCGATGAGTCCTATATCGCCGAGCGCACCACAGGGTTCGACGCGGTACGACGGGCGGTCCGGCTGTATTGGCCGGACCGGGTGGAGCGCATCACGGGGGTGCCGGAGGCCTCCCTGGTGGAGGCGGTGCGCATCCTCGGGGCCGCCGAGCGGGCGATGATCTTGACAGCGCGGGGCGCAGAACAGCATCACTCGGGTACCGATACTGTGCTGGCGTTTATCAACCTGGCGCTGGCGCTGGGGTTGCCGGGTCGGCCGTACTCGGGGTTCGCGACGGTCACCGGGCAGGGCAATGGTCAGGGCGGGCGTGAGCATGGTCTCAAAGCCGACCAGCTTCCGGGCTATCGGCGCCTGGATGATCCAGCCGCGCGGGAACATGTTGCCGCGGTGTGGAACGTGGCTGCCGAGGATCTACCGCAGCCGGGTGTGTCGGCCTACGAGCTGCTTGACCGGATCGGCACTCCTGGTGGGGTGCGGGCGTTGTGGGTGATGGGCTCCAACATTGTGGTGTCGGCGCCTAACGCTGGCCACGTGGCCGACCAGCTGCGGCACTTGGATTTCCTGGTCGTGTCGGACATTTTTCTGTCGGAGACCGCGGAGCTGGCTGATGTGGTGTTGCCGACTGCGCAGTGGGCCGAGGAGACGGGCACGATGACCAATTTGGAGGGCCGCGTGATTCTGCGTCAGGCCGCGGTGCCTGCCCCCGAGGGTGTGCGTACCGATCTTGAGGTGATCAGTGACGTCGCGCACCGGTTGGGTCATCGCGGCTTCTCCGCCGATTCGGAGACGGTGTTCGCTGAGCTCGGTCGGGCCAGCAAGGGCGGCAAGGCCGATTATTCGGGCATCACCTATGCCCGCATCAGTGCTCAGGACGGATTGTTCTGGCCGTGTACGTCGCCGCTGGACGGGGGTACGCCCCGGCTGTTCACGGTGGACTTCCCCACAGCGGATCGGCGGGCGCGATTTCACCTTGTCGAGCAGGTCGGTCCCGCCGAGGTGCCCGACGCCGAATTTCCCTACTATTTGACGACGGGCCGGCTGCTGCGCCAGTACCAGTCGGGCACTCAGACCCGTCGCGTCGCGGCGCTGCGCGAGGCCGAACCGGCCGCCCGGGTTGAGTTGCACGACACCTTGGCGCGTCGGATCGGGGTTACCGACGGAGATCTGGTGCGGCTGCGGACCCGCCGCGGCGAAGCGGTGATGGCCGCGCGCATCGATTCGGGTATTCGACCCGATACGGTGTTCACCCCGTTCCACTGGGGCGGGCAAGCCAACACCAATCAGCTCACCAATCCCGTTCTGGACCCGCATTCGCGGATGCCGGAATTCAAGGTGTGCGCGGTCGCCGTCGAGCGCGCACAACAGCCCACATCACCCTGTCCCGATGAGGAGAACAGCCCATGACCGATGGCAGCACCGCCCAGTTCCTGCAAGGCGCCTTCACGTTCACCGGGCATGGCCTGGAAAAGCCGGTGCCGCTGGATGATTCGCTGCGCTATGTGGTGCCCCCCGGGGTGACCACGCAGCCGGTCTATTTCCGTGGCGGCAACGCCAGCGACGAGCTGATCACCGTGGTGCTCATGCGCGATGGTGCACCGATGCGGTATTTCCCGATCGGCGCCAAGGACGCCATCCATGTGGCGTTGCGGGTGGTGGAAGACCTGCTGGGCGACACGGTTCTGGAGTTACTCGTCGCCGCCCCCGAGGGCTGCGCCGGGACCGTGATCGTCGACCTCGGCCTGGTCGAAGTCTGACCACCCGCCACGAGCGAAGAGGGAGCATTCGATGACTGTCACCGAGAACAGCACCATCCACACCGGCAACGGTCAGCGCTCGACTACCAAAGCGCGGCTGGTCGTGGTGGGCAACGGGATGGCCGGGGCCCGCGCCGTCGAGGAGATCCTGGCCCGCGACGGCGCCGACCTGTTTGACATCACGGTCTTCGGCGCCGAGCCCTACGGCAACTACAACCGCATCCTGTTGTCGAATGTGTTGGCTGGCAGCGACACTGCCGACGAGATCTACCTCAACCCGCTTGACTGGTATGCCGACAACGGCCTGGATCTGCGCGCCGGGGTGCGTGTGGTGCGCATCGATCCCTACGCCCACCTGGTCTGGGCCGACGACGGCACCCGGATGCGCTACGACAAGCTCATTCTGGCGACCGGCAGCCGATCGTTCTTCCCGCCTATGGAGGGCCTGTGGGCCGACGACACCACGCTCACCGACGGGGTGTTCGGGTTTCGCACCATCGATGACTGCTCGGCGATCGTCGACGCGGCCGGGCAGCGGTCCAAAGCGGTGGTGATCGGGGGTGGCCTCCTGGGTCTGGAAGCCGCCCGCGGATTACAGAGCCGCGGGCTGACTGTCGATGTCGTGCACGCGGCGCCGACGCTGATGGAGGCTCAACTCGACAGCACCGCCGGGGGGATTCTGCGGCGCTCGCTGGATCGGATCGGCATCGGTGTGCACGTGGAGAAGATCACCACTGGTATCCACACCGACGAACATGGTCGCCTCAGCGGCATCGAGTTCAAAGACGGCGGCACCCTGGACTGCGACATGCTCGTGATCTCGGCAGGGATCCGCCCCAACGTCGGAATCGCCCGCCGCGCAGGGCTCACTATCGAGCGTGCGATCGTGGTCGATGACCACATGCGCAGCGTTGATGATGACGACATCTACGTCGTCGGCGAATGCGCCCAGCACCGCGGCCAGGTCTACGGACTCGTCGCGCCGCTGTGGGAGCAGGCCGGCGTGCTGGCCGCACACATCACCGGCACCGACAAGACCGCGGCCTATCACGGATCGCGTATCGCGACCAAGCTCAAGGTGGCAGGTGTCGACGTCGCGGCGATGGGCATCAAGGCTCCGCAACATGACGACGACGAGTTCGTGCAGTATTCCGAACCCAAACACGGCGTGTACAAAACCGTCATCGTCCGCGACGGCAAGCTGGTAGGAGCGACCCTGCTGGGAGATGTCAGCAAAGTATCGTTCCTCATGCAGGCCTTCGATCGGGGCCTGCCGCTACCCGAGGAGCGGGTCTCGCTGCTCTTCGACATCGGTACTCCGGATGTGGAGGTCGGCGCCGCTGAGCTCGCCGACGACGCGCAGGTCTGCAACTGCAACGGCGTCAGCAAGGCCACCCTGGTCGACTGCGTCAAAGGCGGAGAGAACACCGTCGCCGGCGTCATGAACACGACCCGCGCGGGCAAGGGCTGCGGTTCCTGCAAACAGCTGGTGACCCAGATCGTCGAATGGGCCGCCGCCGGCGCGGTCGAAGAGGACCCCGCGGCGTCCTGGTATGTGCCCGGTGTGCCCTACGACAAACCCACCCTGATGCAGAAAATCCGGGAACTGCAGCTTCATTCGGTGTCCTCGGTGTTCGCCGCGCTGGCTCCGGACGGCAAGGAGGACGCCAACTCCAAGATGGCGTTGGCCTCGCTGCTGAACATGATGTGGGGCTCCGAGTTCGTCGACGAACGCGACTCCCGGTTCATCAACGACCGGGTACACGCCAACATCCAACGCGACGGCACCTTCTCCGTCGTGCCCCAGATGAAGGGCGGCGTAACGAATTCCTGGCAACTGCGCCGCATCGCCGACGTCGCCGACAAGTACGCGATCCCGATGATCAAACTCACCGGCGGGCAGCGCATCGATCTGCTCGGCGTGCGCAAAGAAGACCTGCCCGCGGTGTGGGGCGATCTGGAGATGCCGTCGGGCTACGCCTACGGCAAGAGCTTCCGGACCGTGAAAACCTGTGTCGGCAGCGACTTTTGCCGCTACGGCCTCGGTGACTCCACCGCGCTCGGAATCGCCATCGAAGAGCGCTATCAAGGCCTGGCCAGCCCGGGCAAGATGAAACTGGCCGTCACCGGCTGTCCCCGCAACTGCGCCGAGGCGCTGTGCAAAGACCTCGGTGTGGTCGCTGTCGGGGAGGGACGCTGGGAAATCTATGTCGGCGGCGCCGCCGGCTCGCACGTGCGCAAAGGCGACCTGCTGGCCACCGTCGACACCCCCGACGAGGTCATGACACTGACCGGACGCTTCCTGCAGTACTACCGGGAGAACGCCAACTGGCTCGAACGCACCTACGCCTGGGTGCCCCGCGTCGGCATCGACAAAATCCGTGCCGTCGTCATCGACGACTCCGAAGGCATCGCCGAACAACTCGACGCGAACATGCAGAAATCCGTCGACGCCTACCAAGATCCGTGGAAAGACGGCCAGAACCCCGCCACCGCAGGCCAGTTCCGCACATCGTTGCCACTGACCGTGCTGCCGCAGGTGCCGATCCGATGACCGAGGTCACCGTTGGCACCATCGACGACATTCCCGTCGGTGAAGGGCGCGCGTTCGCCGTCGACGGCGAACAGGTCGCGGTATTCCGGCTGCGCGACGGAACGCTGCGTGCCCTCGGCGCGGTGTGCCCGCACAAAGGAGGGCCGCTGGCCGACGGACTCGCCGACGACGGTGTCGTCGTCTGTCCGCTGCACGGCTACACCTACGATCTGTGCACGGGCGCCGAAACCACCGGCACCGACATGTCCGTTTCCGTCTACCACGCCACCGCAGACCCCGACGGGACACTACGGGTCAGCGTCGCTAGCCGCACCGGTCCCGCCGCCGGGTAAAGATCGGATGGTCGATCAGACTCCGGCCTGCGCCATCCGGGTGCTCTTACGCAGGTAGCAGTACCACGTCACCGCCAGCAGCACGATGAAGAACACGACGTAGAACTGCAGTGCGGGTTCGATGTTGCCGAAAGTTGCCTTCGACCACGCGTAGGCCAGCGGCACGATGAATCCCCCGAACGCGCCGACCGAGGAGACGATGCCCAGCGCGCCGGCGGCCTGGCGGCGCATGAAGACCATCGTGTCCGGGTCTCCGCCGGCATCCTCACCTTTGACCCGGAAGATCTTCGAGATCATCCGGTAGGTCGAACCGTTGCCGATGCCGGTGGCGACGAAGAGGAACATGAAGGCCGCGAAGAACAGGGGAAGGTTCACCGCGCGGACCGACCACAACGCCGCTGCGGCACCGACCGCGAGCATGACGAAACTGACCGCGGTGATGCGGGCCCCGCCGATGCGATCCGACAACTTACCGCCCAGCGGTCGGGCCACCGAGCCGATGCCCGCACCGAGAAATGCCCACGTCAAGGCGATGTCGCCACGGTCGAACACCGCCTTGAGCAAGGTGGGAAAGGCCGCGGAGTAGCCGATGAACGAGCCGAAGGTACCGATGTAGAGCAGCGACATGATCCAGGTGTCGGCATGGCGCAAAGACTGGAACACTGGCTTCACGTCGGCCTTGGCCTCAGTCAAGTTGTTCATGAATAGAAACGCGCAGACCGCGGCCGCGACTGCGAAGGGCACGTAGAACAGCCCGGCCCTCGACAGTGCGACCCCACCGCCGGCCACCACGACCAGCGGAATGATCTTCTGCGCCAACGCGACCCCGATGTTGCCGCCGGCGGCGTTGAGGCCCAACGCCCAGCCCTTCTCCCGCTCGGGGTAGAAGAACGAGATGTTCGCCATCGACGACGCGAAGTTGCCGCCACCAAAACCCGCGGTCGCCGCGATCAGACACAGCGCGACGAAGGGAAACCCAGGATTGCTGACCGCCCACGCCATTAACAGGCACGGCACCAGCAACAGGATCGCCGAGACGACGGTCCAGTTGCGGCCGCCGAACACCGGCACCGCGAACGTGTAGGGGATGCGCAGGAACGCCCCGACCCCGCTGGGAACCGCCACCAACCACAGCGCCTGAGTGGTGGTCAGCGCCCAGCCCGACGCCGCGGCGCTGCCGTCGGCGGCCGCAGTCATCTGCACCACCACGATGCTCCACAACAGCCACACCGAAAAGCCGATGTGCTCAGCGAAGATCGAGAAGATCAGGTTGCGCCGCGCGATCGGCCGACCCACACTGCCCCAGAACTCTGGGTCTTCGGGGCGCCAGTCATCAATCCAATGCTTACCCGCGTGATGCCGATGCGGAGGGTGGGTGAGCACCGCAGGTTCGGTAGGCGCCATATCGGATACTCCTAGCTCCCAGCAGCGACAGATGACGACGTTGGGCCGCCGCGCTCGGGTCACGGGATGACGTGTAACGCTCAAAGCTAGGGACGCCGTGTTACCGATCTGCTGGGCTACTGTTACGCCGCGGAAACGGCGTAATCGCTGTAGCGCCTCCCGACCACACGCCGCGACGGGTACCTGCGCGTTGCCCGTGTTCTCTGAACGGTCCCCCACCGACGCTGCAATAGTGGTGGCTGTGGGCACCCGACCATGGCACGACCTCACAGGTTTCAGCATCGCTGTCACCGCACAACGCCGCGCAGACGAATTCATCACTCTCCTCGAGCGCCACGGCGCCCACACCATTCATGCTCCAGCCATCCACATCGTCCACCTCGTCGAGGACGATCAGCTACGGGATGCAACCCAACAAGTCATCGATTCCCCGCCCGACGTTCTCGTCGTCACGACAGGCTTCGGTTTTCGCAGCTGGATCGACGCAGCTCACGCCTGGCAGCTTGCCGATACCCTCGTCGCGGTACTGCGCCGCCTTCGAATTGTGGCGCGCGGACCCAAAGCGCTCGGCGCCGTCCGGCAAGCGGGTCTGCACGAAGAATGGTCGGCCCAGTCGGAATCCTCGAACGAAGTCGTCACCCGGCTCCTCGCGCAGGGCGTCACCGGCCGCCGCGTTGCCGTCCAACTACACGGAGCAGGCAGCGAACTGGAACCAAACGCCGACGTGTGCCAACCGCTTGTGGCGGCCGGCGCCCAGGTCATCGCGATACCGGTCTACCGCTGGCAACAACCCGATGATCTGGATCCCCTTGACCGCCTCATCGCCGCCATCACCGATAGCAGGGTCGATGCCGTCGCGTTCACTAGCGCACCAGCAGTAGCATCGCTCGTCCAACGCGCCGACACCCTCGATGCGCTGCCGCTACTGATCGCTGCACTCAACGGCCCAACTATTGCCGCCTGCGTCGGACCGGTCACCGCCACTCCGCTCCACAGACTGGGCGTGCCCACCATCGCGCCAAACCGCTACCGCCTCGGCGCGCTCGCGCGGATACTCATCGAGCAATTACCACGGAGGACGCCGCGCCTGATCGCCGGTGGGCACGAATTGGCTCTGCGCAGTAATGGTGTCGTCGTCGATGGTCAGTGGCGGCCCATTCCACCGTCGAGCATGACTATCCTGCACCAGCTCATCGGTGCCGACGGACGGGCGGTATCTACCGTCGACATCTCCCGCGCACTACACCAGGAACATACTCGTTCGGTGCACGCCGGCATCGCGAGGCTACGCACCGCGCTCGGGTCACCCGAATGTATCCAAACGATTTCGGGCCGCGGATACCGGCTCAATCTCGATCTCCCCAAAGCGTGAATATTTCGTCGTCAGGCCTGCCCCGGATGCTTGCGTCACATCGGAACAACGACGTTGGTTCGGGAGATTTCGTGCGATCTCGACGCGGTGCAGCCAGCACTTCGTCTCGAAGAATCGCCGCGAGTTCGGTGACAACGCGGAGAACTCAACCTGCTTCGCAGGTGAGAGTTTTCGGCGGCAAGGTCCTGGGGGGTGACCGCGGTGCCGAGTCAGGTTGTCGTCGCAGTGGCCTCCACCATTCAGAGCGAGCGTAATCGGCTTTGACGATTGCTGATTTCGGCGGTACGTGAGCCCTCAAGAGCATTGCTGAGCAACTTCACGAACGCACTGATTTCGTGTGTTCGTCACGTTGGCGACGCGGTCCGCCGAGAACGTCACGAACGCAAATCGCCCAGGGATCTAAGATTGGACACCACAGGCTGCACCGTGCCATTCACCGCAACATCGGTCGCCGCTGCCTCCCAGAGCGTTCCAGCTACCGGATAGGGGATGGAATCCGTGCTTGGCTTGAGATCCGTGACCGTCCAGGCCTGCACCACATCACCGTTCACCAATTGGGCGGGGCTACCCAATTGGTGAATCACCGATTCGTCCGCAGATGCTACGGGCATCGATACCGCACCCACGCATAGCGGCACGGCGATGGCAATCACAGCTCTTAAAGCGGCACTCAACGGTTCATCTCCTTGCGCGCACAACGATTCAGTTAGCACCAAAAGCTAGCTCTTGAAGGAACCTACACACCGGTGGCGTCCGGAATTCGGTGTAAATGGGCCGGCGGAGGGTCCGGCTTCGGTGGGTGATGTTACGCCGTTGCGCTGATGGTTTCGGTGCTGTCGCGGAGTCCGGGCTGTGCTGGGGCCGTAGTTGTCGGGGTGGGTGCAGCAGGCGGCGTAGGTCTTGGAGCTGGCGTACCCCGCGAACGCGGTCAGTCGGGCGTCGATGAGTTCGACGAGCTTGGGGCCGGGCTCGGGAGTGAAGCTCAGCGGTGTCGAAGCAGGCCCAGTAGCCGTCGCCGATCTCGGCCTGCATCCCGGGCTCAACGCCGCGCGGTTGAACCGCGCGGCGTGTCTGCGCGGTTCAACCGCGCACTTATGTCACTCTGGTCCCACCAAGGACACAGAAACCACCAGCCACGAGGAGCCCGGAACCTCCCCAGACACGCTTCGACGGCGGCGAGCCGACCACCACAACTCCACACCGCGGCCCACAACGCAGGTATCCCCGCCGAAACGGGGATACCTGCCACCGGAGATACCGACTCCGGATATGGCCTCTGACAACAGAAACCATGCCTAGCCAGGCCGGTTTCACGATAGAGGACGCCTTCGTGAACCTCAAGACTGACACTCCCTCGCTTTCCCCACCCTGCGCGAAACGCCCCAGCGACTGGTTTGACCCCCACCAGCAGATCCGAACCCGCCGACAATGCCTGCGCTGCCCCCAGCTCAGCGACTGCGCGGCCACCGCGCTGCGCAACCGACCCAACTACGGGATGTGGGCCGGCGTCTGGATCGAAGGCGATCTCGAGACCAAACAACATCTCCTCGGCCGCGCCAGCCCCGCCCTGAGCTGCGCCACCACCGCAGCACACCCAGCCCCCGAGGCCCACTGTTCAGCCGCCTCGCCCATGGCACCGCCATCGACCCGCCCACGATCACGACGGCAACTGGTCGGCCGACTCCACACCCAGCTCCCCGACCCGCAGATCACGGCGGTCATCACCGCCCGCGCCAGCGGCCACTGCGAGATATTCGCCGCCGGCTGCACCTACCAACAATCCGCGATCGTCCTGCGCCGCCGCCGCCCTGCCACCACCACGCTCGGTAGCCCCGCAGAAGCGATTGCCGCCTGCAGGAACTGCATCGAGCAGATCGAACACACCGAGGTTCCAACCGCTTTAGACCTCGGATACCTTGTCGACCCTCGCAGCCCCGCAAGCGGTGCCCCGATGCTCTGGCGCCAGCATCACTGGGTCTACCTCGACACCCGCGGCCACCTATACCCCTGCCCGAACCCGCACAGCAGCGGTATCGCCTAGTGTCCGCCGCGACAGCCAGTACCGACCCCACCACCACCTGGAAAGGGCTGGCCCACCTCATCGCGGCCCGCCCCCTGCTGCGCACATGGAACCCCGACACCGACAAGTTCGACCGAACCACCAATCTCAGCAGCCGGCTGCCCCGCGTGCCCGCCGCCGCATACCTCTACTTGCGCGGGCGCACCCAAATCCTGGCCCTGGACTTCGACACCAAGCGCCACGGTCAGCGCGCCGTTGACACAGATTTCGCTCGCGCCCTGACGTGGATCACCGAATGCGGAGGAGTAACTGTCACCGACCGCTCCCGCAGCGGCGGCCGCCACATCCTGGTCCCGCTGGCAATCGGTACCAGCGCCAGCGCCGAGGAACTCGCCCCACTGATGCGGCTCCTGGAATCCCGGTTACCCACCCTGGACAAGACCCCGATGACCAATCCCAAGACAGGCTGCATCACGGTGCCCGGATCCCCATGCCGACAAGGCGGACACCGCCAACTCGACGGATCCCTCACCGCCGCCCAGGACGCCCTCACCCGCCGCTCAGATCCCGCCCTACTCCCCCGGCTCCACGTCCTGCTCGGCGCACTCAACCGCCCCAAACATGCCAACAACCCACCCGACCCATCGCCGACCACCCTCATCGGAACCGGAGCACACGTCCGGCTAGATCCCCGATATGTCCGCACCGACGACATGCCCGCCCGCATCACGCTATACGCCACCACCGGAAAGCTCCCCAGCGACAACAGCTGGTCCAGCCACTCAGAAGCCCGCCAATCAGTTCTGGCGCATGCCGTGCTCAACGGCCATTCCCTGGCCACCATCACAGCCCTGATGACCCCGGGCCGCCCATGGCACGACGGCCTGGCACGTGCCTACGCCCGCTATCACCACAACGCCCAGGCCGCCTTGGCGCGCGACGTAGATAAAGCCCTCAGATGGGCCGCCGCCAACAGTCACTTTTTCCGACCATGCCACGCACAAGATCAAAAGCACACACGGGGGGGCAGGCACGGACCCGAGCTCCACCGCCGCTGGCTGGCGAACGCGACAGCCTGGATCGAACAGGAATTCCCCCAGCACCGCTACCGATGGATAGGACCCGCCGTCTACCAAGCCCTAGCAGTCCACGCCCAGCGATCCGGGGCGGTCGTCAACGGAGTGCCCGTCGTCGGAGTAGGCGGACGCTCCCTGTCGATCGCCACAGGGCTGCTCAGCGAAACCACCGTCTGGCAGTTCCTGCGAGACACCCGCGATCGACCTGGCTCACCCCTGGTGCGAACGCGGGTAGCTCAAGGACGCCAACCTGACTACTACGCGCTGACCACGCAGAACCCCGTTGAAACCCGGCAATGCGTCATCGACTCGACCCGCGTAGAAGACGTACACAGCGCATGGCGCGTCGTAGGGCACCGCCACCGCCGCGTCTATGACCTCGTCGTACACCGCGGACTGACGCGGGTCAAAGACGTTTTCGCCGCCGGCCACATCTCCGCCACCACCGGCTATGCGAGTCTGGCCGCACTGGCTACAGCCGGCCTCATCGTGCGCAGCCGTGGCCGCGTGGGACCGGGCACTACCAGTCTGGACGACATTGCTTCGGCCCATCACTTGGCGCAGTACCGCGCTGAGCGTATCGAGCGACACCAGCGCGAACGAGCAGTATGGAACACCTGGTTGACCTTGCGGGAGAACGCGCGCAACCGACCGCCACCGGATCATCTGGTGGCGGTCGACATCGTGACCGCAGAACCCTGTGACCCGCACCGCGACGAGTACCTGAGCGCAGTCCTGGCAACGGGGCCGCCTCAAACCGAGGAGGAACGGGCCTTAGGCTTGCTCGCGCAGATCCTCGGCGCCACTCCCGTCCCCCTGGCGGGCAGCGGAATGCGCTGACCGAAACTTTCTTCGGCACAAGCCCTCGACTTCAGTTGGGGGCTGCCAGCTGTTGCGGTCTGAGTGGTCGGTAGTTGTCGGTGGCGTGCTGTAGGAACAGAGACATGAATCTGGCG
>NZ_LQOY01000038.1 GCF_002101675.1 Mycobacterium gordonae
CTACGACGAACACAAAGCCTGGGCACACCGCACACCCGCAGCCGCTTGACGACTTACCCACCTGGGATGTCTAGACCGATTCACCGGCTGACGCGAAATCGCTTCAGCCGCGACGTCGCCCCGGATACCAATGTGATTCGGCTCCTCGGTACGTCAAGGTAGCCGGCCAGCACGCGCGTGACGGCGTCGTTGGCCTTGCCGTCGACCGCTTGCTCCCGGACGTAGATCGTCAGTTCCCCATCCGGGCCGACCTCGACAAGCGGGCCCTTGCGGCTGCCCGGCTTGACCTTGACGACGACGGACTCGGTCATCCGCGTAACGGTACGTCTTCCACGCCGGTATCTGAGAGGAACCTTAAAGCGCCTGAGAAAAACCTTACGGCTACGTGAGCAGATCGTATGTATCGGTAAATCGAATACGAAAAAGCATGTAAACCGTCAAGCCATCGGATAGATTCGCGCATCACGAGCGAAGGTGGCCTCCCCGGCCGGCCGATAGTGGCGAGAAAGGCACAGGTAGATGAACTTTTCAGTGTTGCCCCCGGAGGTCAATTCATGGCGAATGTTCACCGGCGCCGGATCCACGCCAATGCTGGAAGCTGGTGCCGCGTGGAGCGCACTTGCTGCAGAGCTCGACTCCGCGGCCGAGTCGTTTTCATCGCTCACGTCGGCACTGACGGCCGACGCCTGGCAGGGCCCGGCCGCTCAGGCAATGATGGCAACCGCCAGCCCCTACGCGGGGTGGTTGAGCGCCGCAGCAGCCCAGGCCTCGGGCACCGCGGCGCAGGCGCAGGCGGTGGCGAGCGCTTTCGAAGCGGCCCTGGCCGCGACGGTGCACCCGGCCGCGGTTGCCGCCAATCGTTCAGGCCTGGTGAATCTGGTGCTGTCCAACCTGTTCGGCCAGAACGCGCCGGCGATCGCCGCCGTCGAGAGTCTCTATGAGGAGATGTGGGCTCAAGATGTCGCGGCGATGGTGGGTTACCACGCAGAGGCGTCGGCAGCGGTTGCGCAGCTGGTGTCGCCGGCCGCGGCCGCGTTGCCCAACTTCGGGTACGGCAATGTCGGGCAAGGCAATATCGGAGTGCTGAATGACGGCACGCTGAACGTCGGCTTCGGCAACAAGAGCCCGAACTTCACGCCGACGGATCCGATCAGCCTCTTCGGTGGGGTCGGTATCGCCAATGACGGGCTGCAGAACGTGGGGTTGAGCAACACCGGCTCGCAGAATGTCGGGGCCT
This sequence comes from Mycobacterium gordonae, assembly GCF_002101675.1. Taxonomy (GTDB): domain Bacteria; phylum Actinomycetota; class Actinomycetes; order Mycobacteriales; family Mycobacteriaceae; genus Mycobacterium; species Mycobacterium gordonae. Next base: position 1,238 of record NZ_LQOY01000038.1, read on the forward strand.
GGAACCGCGGAATGCTCAACCTGGGTCTGGTCAACATCGGCGTCGGTAATTCCGGTCTGCCGTTGGGTCCGTTGCAGTTGTTCGGTATCGGCAACGAGGGCAATTTCAATCAGGGCCTGCTCAACACCGGCAACTACAACACTGGGATCGGGCTGCGGGGGGATCACCTGATCGGGATCGGGCCGCTGCACATCAACAGCAGCTCGCTACCGGCGGCGGCCGCATCGGTCTTCCCCAGCTTTGGTTACGGCAATGTCGGGGAAGGCAATATCGGTCTTTTCAACCAGGGCACGCTGAACTTCGGGATCGGCAACGTGAGCCCAAACTTCACCCCGACCGACCCGATCACCACCTTCGGCGGGTTCGGGTTGGCGAATACGGGCATCGAAAATGTGGGTGCCTTCAACAGCGGCATGCAAAACGTCGGCATCGGCAACCAGGGCACCTTCAACATCGGCGTGGCCAACTCGGGGACTTACAATTCGGGGTTGCCGCTGAGCTTCCTCAGCGCGTTCGGTGTCGGCAATCATGGCAATTGGAACGCCGGGCTGTTCAACACCGGCAACTACAACCTGGGCATTGGCCTGACCGGGGATCACTTGATCGGCATTGGGCCGCTGCACATCAACGCCGGCGCACTGCCGGCGGCGGCTGCGGCGGCGTTGCCGAACTATGGCTACGCCAATGTCGGTGAGGGCAATATCGGGGTGCTCAATACCGGGACGCTGAATTTGGGGTTCGGCAATGTCAGCCCGCACTTCACCCCGACCGATCCGATCAGCATGTTCGGGGGGTTCGGGATCGCGAATGACGGCATCGAGAATGTCGGGCTGTCGAACACCGGGTCCCAGAACGTCGGGGCCTGGAACACCGGCTCACTGAACCTGGGTCTGGTCAACCAGGGCATCGGCAACAGTGGTCTGCCGTTGGGTCCGTTGCAGTTGTTCGGCATCGGTAACGAGGGCAACTTCAACCAGGGTCTGCTCAACACCGGCAACTACAACCTGGGCATCGGGCTGAGGGGCGATCATTTGGTGGGTATCGGGCCTCTGCACGTCAGTGACAGCGTGTTGCCGGCGGCCGCGGCGGCGGTGTTTCCCAGCCTGGGGTACGGCAATGTCGGGGAAGGCAATATCGGGTTCTTCAACCAGGGCACGCTCAACGTGGGGATCGGCAATGTAAGCCCGAACTTCACGCCCACTGATCCGATCAGCACCTTCGGTGGGTTCGGGTTGTTCAATAGCGGTACCGACAATGTCGGGGCGGGCAATTACGGCTCGGAGAACGTCGGGGTCTGGAATCACGGCAGCTTGAACCTGGGTCTGGGCAATACCGGGATCGGCAACAGTGGTCTGCCGTTGGGTCCGTTGCAGCTGCTGGGCATCGGCAACAGCGGCAACTTCAACCAGGGCCTGTTCAACACCGGCAACTACAACCTGGGTATCGGGCTGACCGGCGACCACCTGATCGGCATAGGCCCGCTGCACATCAGCAGCACTGCGCTGCCGGCCGCAACTGCGGCGGCGTTGCCGAACTTCGGTTACGGCAATGTCGGCCAGGGCAACTTCGGGTTCTTCAATGAGGGCACGCTGAATGTCGGGTGGGGCAATGTGAGCCCGAACTTCACCCCGACCGACCCGATCACTCTGTTTGGCGGGATCGGCATCAGCAACACCGGGCTGGACAACCTTGGGGCGTTCAACACCGGCAGTGTGAATATCGGGATTGGCAATGTGAGTCCGCACTTCGTCCCAACCGAACCGTTGAGCACTTTCGGCTCTCTCGGGATCGCAAACAACGGGATGCAGAACGTCGGGATCGCCAATGTCGGCATCGGAAACAGTGGATTGCCGGTGCCGCTGTTGGGCCTTCTTGGCGTGGGCAATCACGGCAATTTCAACCAGGGCCTGTTCAACACCGGCAACTACAACCTGGGCATTGGCCTGACCGGGGATCACTTGATCGGCATTGGGCCGGTGCACATCAACGCCGGCGCACTGCCGGCGGCGGCTGCGGCGGCGTTGCCGAACTATGGCTACGCCAATGTCGGTGAGGGCAATATCGGGGTGCTCAATACCGGGACGCTGAATTTGGGGTTCGGCAATGTCAGCCCGCACTTCACCCCGACCGATCCGATCAGCATGTTCGGGGGGTTCGGGATCGCGAATGACGGCATCGAGAATGTCGGGCTGTCGAACACCGGGTCCCAGAACGTCGGGGCCTGGAACACCGGCTCACTGAACCTGGGTCTGGTCAACCAGGGCATCGGCAACAGTGGTCTGCCGTTGGGTCCGTTGCAGTTATTCGGCATCGGTAACGAGGGCAACTTCAACCAGGGCCTGTTCAACACCGGCAACTACAACCTGGGCATCGGGCTGACTGGAGACCACCTGATCGGGATCGGCCCGCTGCACGTCAACCGCTAGTGGCAGCCTGCAGCTCGGAGATGAGATCTGCCAGAGCGAGGATCCGCTGGGCGTCGCGCACGTGCAAATTTTCGACCATGCGGCCGTCGACCGTGATGACGCTGCGCCCGGCGGCCCGCGCCTCCTCGTAGGCCGACACGACCTTGCGGGCGTGTGTGAGCTCTTTCTCGGACGGGCCGTACGCGTCGTTGGCCGGGGCAATCTGTGACGGATGGATCAAAGTCTTGCCGTCGAAACCCATCTCGCGCCCCTGCCGAGCCTCCGCTGCGAAGCCGTCGTCGTCGGTGACGTCGTTGAATACCCCGTCCAGGACGGCCTTTCCGGCTGCTCGTGCACCCAGTACGGCCAGCGACAACGCCGACACCACGGGAGTGCGTCCGGCTACGTGCAGGCCGTGCAACTCATTCACCAGATCGTTGGTGCCGACCACCAAAGCCGCCAGGCGATCGCTTGCCGAAGCGATTTCCTCGACGCGCAGAAACGCCCGGGGCGTTTCGATCATCACCCACAGCTGCAACGACTTCGGCGCTTCCAGGGCGTCTAATGCGGAGGCCAGATTTCGGACCTGTTGGCTTGTTTCGACTTTCGGCACCAGCACCCCGTCTGCGGTCGAATGAGCCACCGCGGTCAGGTCGTCGTGGTGCCAATCGGTGTCCAAACCGTTGATGCGCACCACCACTTCTCGTGGTCGGTAGTCCCCGGACGTGACGGCCTGACACACCGTCGTCCTCGACTCGGCCTTGGCGTCGGGCCCGACGGCATCTTCGAGGTCGAAGATCAACACGTCCGCCGGCAGCGTTCGCCCCTTTTCCAGTGCCCTGCTTTTGTTGCCGGGCAGGTAAAGAGCGGATCGACGTGGGCGCAATGTCGGTGCCATGGTGCCCTCCATCATTTCATCCGGGGCTACCGCAGGACTGCCAGGTCCACTCACCACGGTTACGCTGAGCGGGTATCGACACGGCCGGCCGGGACGGGAGCAGCAGATGTCATCGTTGGGTTCGGCGCGCGCCGATGGGGACAGCTGGGACCTCGCGTCCAGTGTGGGTGCTACCGCGACCATGGTGGCAGCCGCTCGGGCTTTGGCCTCCCGGGAACCCGACCCGCTGCTCGACGATCGATTTGCTGAACCGCTGGTGCGCGCGGTCGGACATCCCTTCTTCACCCGCATGCTGGACGGCGAAATACCTCTGGAAGACGACGAGATGCCGATGACCTTCCAGCAGCGCCGTGAGCAGATGACGGTGCGCACCCGATTCTTCGACGACTTCTTCAGCGCCGCAACCAGGGACGGCATACGCCAGGCCGTGATTCTGGCCGCCGGACTCGATGCGCGGGCTTACCGCTTGCCGTGGCCGGAGGGCATGGTGGTGTTCGAGGTCGACCAGCCCGAGGTCATCACGTTCAAGAGTTTGACCCTGGCCCAGATCGGTGCAGAACCTGCCGCCGAGCGTCGCCCGGTAGGGATCGATCTCCGCGAAGACTGGCCTAAGGCGCTGTGCGACAACATGTTCGACAGCAGCGAGCCGACCGCGTGGATCGCCGAAGGACTGCTCCCCTACCTGCCGCCACAAGCTCAGGACCGGCTGCTGGACAACGTCACCGGCCTCAGTGCGCACGGCAGCCGGCTGGCAACGGAAAACATCAGCGACATGAGCGTCTTCACCGACGAGCGTGCCCGCAACATGCGCGCCGGCTGGCGCAAACACGGACTCGATGTCGACGTCGCCGAACTGGTGTGGCTCGGCGATCGCCACCCAGCCGCCGACTACCTGACCGCCACCGGCTGGACCGTCACCCGCTACCCGACCGAGCAGCTCTACGCTCAGTACGGCTTTACGCTGCCGGACAACGAGATTCTCGCGAAGTTTCGCGACACCGTCAGCTATGTCAGCGCCGAACTGAGCTGACCGACGGGCCGCATCTCTGCGGGCGGTGTTGGGTTCTCGCCAGAAGTGGGCATCCCCTCCAGCGATCATTCGAGATATCAGGAGGCTGGAGCATGAGCACTGTCCCGTCAATCGAGCTCAACGACGGGAACTCGATCCCGCAATTGGGCTTCGGCGTCTTCCAGATCGAACCAGCGGAGACGGCCGCGGCTGTACAGGCCGCGCTCGAGGTGGGCTATCGCCATATCGACACCGCCGAGATGTACGGCAACGAGAAAGAGGTTGGCCAGGGCATTCGGGACGCTGGGCTGGACCGCGGCGAGGTGTTCATCACCAGCAAACTCAACAACGGGTATCACCGGCCAGACGACGCGCGCAAGGCGTTCGATGCGACCCTGTCGGCGCTCGGATCGGACTATGTCGACCTCTTCCTGATCCACTGGCCGCTGCCGATGCTCTACGACGGCGACTTCATCTCCACCTGGAAAACGCTCGAGCAATTCGCGTCCGATGGACGTGCCCGCAGCATCGGTGTTTCGAATTTTCAACCAGCCCATCTGGATCGGTTGGCCGACGGCGCGCAGACCGTGCCCGCAGTGAACCAGATAGAGGTGCACCCGTATTTCACCAACGAAGAGGTTCGCGCATACGACAAGGCCCACGGCATCGCCACCGAAGCGTGGTCTCCGATCGCCCAGGGCAAGGTGCTCGATGACGAGGTCATCACCGGCATCGCGAAGGCCCTCGGTAAGACGCCGGCACAGGTGGTGTTGCGCTGGCACATTCAACGCGGCGACATCGTTTTTCCGAAGTCTGTCTCCGCCGAACGGGTGAAGTCCAACTTCGAGCTCTTCGACTTCGCGCTCTCCGATCAGCACGTCGCATCGATCAGCGCGCTGGATCGAGGCGAGAACGGCCGCACCGGGGCGCATCCGGATACGTTCGACTACATCCCCGACTGAGCGCGGGCCTAGGTTTCGGTCCGCCTTTCACGCCACTCCCGCTCGAACGGCAATCGCCATGCATTCGGTGCGATCAATTGGTGAATGGCGTTCGGGCCCCAGGTGCCGGGTTGGTAGAGCTTGGCCGGCGGCGGATCGTCGAGTAGGTCCTGAGACCGCTCCCAGAGCGATTCGATGCCTTCGGCGGTCGTGAACAGCGTGTGGTCGCCCCGCATCGCGTCGAGAATCAGCCGCTCGTAGGCCTCCAACACATCCGCGGCGCTGTCGATCTCCTGCGTGGAAAACTGCATCGACAGCTTGTCGAGCTTCATTCCCGGGCCCGGTCGCTTTCCGTAGAACGACAGCGAAACCTTGGAGTTGTCGGCAAGATCGAAGGTGAGGTGATCGGGACCCTGTGTTCCCACACCGGACCCGGGTGGAAACATGGTCCGCGGCGCCTCCTTGAAGGCAATTGAAATAATGCGGATGCCTTCAGCCATCTTCTTGCCGGTGCGCAAATAGATCGGTACGCCGGCCCAGCGCCAGTTGTCCACCCCGACTTTTAGCGCGATGAATGTTTCGGTGTCGGAATCCTTTGAGACGCCCTCTTCTTGGCGGTACCCGTTGTACTGTCCGCGCACCACATTCGACGTCTTTATCGGCAGCATCGACCGGAACACCTTGTTCTTTTCTTCGCTGATTGCGCGCGGTTCCAGCGCCGTAGGCGGTTCCATCACGACGAACGCCATCACCTGAAGCAGATGGGTGACGACCATGTCGCGGTAGGCGCCGGTGTTCTCGTAGAAGTTCGCGCGCTGATCCAAGCCGAGGGTCTCGGGAATGTCGATCTGAATATGGTCGATGAAGTTGCGATTCCAGATCGGCTCGAACAGTCCGTTCGCGAAGCGAAACGCCAAGATATTTTGGGCGGCCTCCTTTCCCAAGAAATGGTCGATGCGGAAAATCTGGGTTTCGTCGAAGGTTTCGTGCACGAAGTCGTTCAGTGCCACGGCGCTGTCGAAGTCGGTGCCGAACGGCTTTTCCATCACTACTCGTGAGCGCTCGACGAGGTCGGCTTCGCGCAGCATGTCGATGACGTCGCGTGCCGCTTTGGGAGGCACTGATAAGTAGTGGAGTCGTCGCACCGTGTCGCCAAGCGTTTCTTCGGCTTTCGCCACCGCATCGGCCAGTGCCTCGGCACCGGCGTCTTGTGGCACATAGGTGAGAATCTTCGCGAACTCGTCCCACTGTTCCGGCGTGAGTTTGTGGGACCCGAACTCGTCGATCGCTTTCTTCGCGATTTCCCGGAACTCGTCGTCGGTCAAATCCTCCAGTGAGGTCGCGATGATCTCGATATTGGGTGCGAGTTCGGACTGGTCCAGGTGGGCGAGCCCGGGGATCAGCTTGCGCTTCGCCAGATCTCCTGTCGCGCCGAACAAGACGATGACGTGGGGTTCCAGCGGAGCATTGTCGTGTCGGTGCGGACGCGCCTCGGGCGCCGGGTAGGAGATTGTTTGCGGTTTCTTGGTGGCCACTCCCGCGATACTTCCATCGCGCAGTCCGATCTGCACGTGCTGGTCCGCAGTTTCGTGCCGGTGCCCGCAATTCGTTGCGGACGCGGGCCAATGGGACCGGGAAAGCGCCCAATTACCCGGTGCCTCCCATTCGGTCGGCACCGTGTCGATATTGACACTCTGTCAGTACAGTACTAAGGCCCCGCCCGCTGCGGCGCGCTCAACTACGTTCGCGCGCAGCATCGATCGCCCGATAGATGCGCTGCTCGCTGACCGGCCGCGGGGTACCGAGCTGTTGAGCCCACAGGCTTACCCGCAGCTCCTCAATCTGTCGGCCGATATCGCGGATATCGCTCGCAGTCGCGCGAGTAGCGGGCAACGTCTGCACCAGGTAATCGAATTCGTCCTGCACAGCGTGTACTCGGCGCATCCGTTCCCGATCCCCCTGAAGCGCCTGGGGCAGTTTTTCCAGTCGGCGCTTGCTCGCCGTCAGGTAGCGGGCCAGGTCACCCAGATGCGCAGCCCCGGTAGTCGTGACGAATCCAACTGGCAGAAGCCGGTTGAGCTGCTCGCGTACGTCGGTGACCGCCTCGAGGTGCGCGGCCGGCGGATTCGAGGGCAACAGCAGTCGCACTTCTTGCGCCGTTGACAAGACTCTTGCGGTGCGGCCCACGATCTCGACGGTCGTCCCAACCAGTTTCGCGGCGACCTGATCCCGCAGCGCGGTGAACGCATCACGTGTCCACACCACCTGTGGCGTGAGCGCATCCGCCGCCGCGTCAGCGCAGTCGTCGAGAAGCGCGGGTAACGATCCGTTCGGGTTGGTTCCGAGCATCAGGCGGGTGCGTGGGTCAAGTTGGCGCTCAACAGCTTTGACCGGTGACGGCACACTGAGCCGGACGAGCCGGCGCAGCCCGGGACCCATGGCGCTCTCCTGCTCGGGGGCACTGGCGAACACACGCAGGTCCACGGCCGCGCCCGAATCGACGAAGGCGGGAAAGCCCCGCACGGATCGTCCGTCAACGACGCGCTCGACGACACGCGGCAGTTCTGCTATTTCCTCGGGCCAGGAACGCAATCCCATCTTCTGCAGATGCCCGGCGACCGCATGAGCGACGGCTTGGCGGGCCGGCGCCGCAAGGCGCTGCTGCAGCACGCGCAGGTCCTTCCCGCGCGCAACCTCGGTTCCATCCGCGGACTCAACGGCAAAAGTCACCCGCAGATGCGGCGGCAACTTGTCCAGGTCGAAAGCCTCGACGGGCACCACAACGCCGGTGCGCCTGCGCAATTCGCGCTGCAACGCGGTCAGTAGCGGCTCACCGGACGGGTCGATCCCGGCCAGCACCGCGCGGGCGGTGTCGGGGGCGGGAACGAAGTTGCGTCGCAGATCTTTTGGCAGCGAGCGGATGAGCGCGGTGACCAGCTCCTCGCGCAGTGCCGGCACCTGCCAGGCGAATTCGTCACCCCCGAGGCGGGCCAACACGTCGATGGGGACATGCACCGTCACCCCGTCGTCGCTGGCCCCCGGCTCGAACCGGTAGGTCAGCGGCAGTGCGGCATCCCCGGTCCGCCAGGTGTCCGGGCGATCCTCACCCGCTGCTGCCTCGTCGGTGCGTAACAGGTCATCGCGAGAGAATGTCAGCAACTCCGGGGTGCGGTGCCGCTGCTTCTTCCACCACGCGTCGAAGTGCCGCGCGGACACGACATCCGCGGGAATGCGGGCGTCGTACAACGCGTAAACGTCGTCGTCACCGACGAGCAGGTCGCGACGGCGCGCCCGCTCCTCGAGGTCCTCGAGTTCGGCGCGGAGCCGCGCATTGTCGCGGAAGAAGTGGTGACGAGTCTGCCAGTCGCCCTCCACCAGCGCGTGCCGGATGAACAACTCCCGCGCCACCGCCGGTTCGACCTGGGCGTACCCGACCCGGCGACGCGCGACCAGCGGCAAACCGTACAAGGTCACCCGCTCGTAGGCCAGCACCTCACCACGCTGCGCGTCCCAGTGTGGCTCGCTGTAGGTGCGCTGCACCAGCTCCCCCGCGACCCGTTCGACGATCTCTGGCTGGATGCGTGCGGCGGTCCGGCCGTAGAGTCGGCTCGTTTCAACCAATTCCGCGGCGACGACCCATTGCGGCGGCCGCTTGGTGAGCACCGAGCCCGGCGCCAGCACGAACCGTGCATTGCGGGCGCCCAGATACTCGCGGGTGTCTTCGCGGCGCATACCCACGTGCGACAGCAACCCGGCGAGCAGCGCCGCGTGTACCTGAGCTGGGTCAGCCGGCTCGTCGGATTCCCGGATGCCCAAATCGCGGGCGATGCTGCGCAACTGGCCGACCAGGTCCTGCCACTCGCGGATGCGTAGATAGTGCAGGAACTCCTTGCGGCACATCCGCCGAAAAGCGCTGCCCGACAGTTCCTTGCGCTGATCTCGCAGATAACGCCAGAGATTGAGGTAGGCAACGAAGTCAGAGTGCTCGTCGGCGAACCGGGCGTGGCTCTGGCGCGCCGCTTCCTCGCGGTCGACGGGCCTCTCGCGGGGGTCCGGGATGGTCAGCGCCGCAGCGAGCACCAGGATTTCGCGCACGCATCCTTCGCGGTCGGCCTGCAAAATCATCCGGCCGAGCCGGGGGTCGACGGGCAGCCGCGCCAGTCGACGGCCGAGGTCGGTGATCATGCCCCGTTGGTCGAAGGCACCGAGTTCCTGCAGCAGTTGTACGCCGTCGCGGATACTGCGCCGGTCCGGTGGATCCAGAAAGGGAAAATTCTCGATGTCGCCGAGTTGCAGCGCCGCCATCTGCAGGATCACCGAGGCGAGGTTGGTTCGAAGTATCTCCGGCTCGGTGTAGCGGGGGCGGGCGTCGAAATCTTCTTCGGAGTACAGGCGGATGCACACACCCGGCGCCACCCGCCCGCACCGGCCGGCGCGTTGGGCGGCCGATGCCTGCGAGATCGGTTCGATGGGCAGTCGCTGTACCTTCAATCGTCGGCTGTAACGCGAGATCCGGGCGTTGCCCGGGTCGACGACATAGCGGATTCCCGGCACGGTCAGCGACGTTTCCGCGACGTTGGTCGCCAGCACCACCCGGCGACCGGTGTGCGGCGCGAACACCTTGTGTTGCTCGGCCGTGGGCAGCCGGGCGTAGAGCGGAAGCACTTCGGTATGTTTGAGCCCTGCCAATGCCTCTGCGGTATCCCGGATTTCGCGCTCTCCGGACAGGAACACCAACACGTCGCCCGGCGGCTCCGCCTCCAGCTCGTCGATAGCATCGGCGATCGCCTCGATCTCATCGCGCGTCTCGGTACGGATGATCTCGTGATCGGGGTCGTCCGGATCGTCCTGCGCGCCAACCGAAACGGGCACCTCCAGCGGCCGGTACAAGATCTGCACCGGAAAGGTCCGTCCAGATACCTCCACAATGGGCGCTCCGTCGAAATGCGCTGCGAAACGCTGCGGTTCGATGGTGGCGGAGGTGACGACCACCTTCAGCTCCGGCCGGCGGGGCAGCAACTCGCGTAGATATCCCAACAGGAAATCGATGTTGAGACTGCGCTCGTGGGCCTCGTCGAGAATGAGCGTGTCGTACCGCAGCAGACGGCGGTCACGCTGGATTTCGGCGAGCAGGATGCCGTCGGTCATCAATTTGATCAGGGTGCGGTCGCTGACCTGGTCAGTGAACCGCACGGTGTACCCGACGACGTCGCCGAGTGGGCTGTGCAGTTCGTCGGCGATGCGTTGCGCGACAGTCCGGGCGGCCAGCCGGCGGGGCTGTGTGTGCCCAATCGTGCCGTGCACGCCGCGGCCGAGGTCGAGGCAGATCTTGGGTAGCTGGGTCGTCTTACCGGAGCCGGTTTCCCCGGCGACGATGACGACCTGATGATTGAGTATCGCGTCGCTGATTTCCTCGCGCCGCTCGGTGATGGGGAGATCGGGGTAGCCGATCGTCGGCACTGCGGCCTGCCGCGCGGCCACCAGCGATTCAGCCACAGCGACCTGCTCGGCGACCTGCTGCAACGTCTCCCGGTGTGCGCCGCCGCGAAGATTCTGCAGGCGCCTACGGATGCGGGTGGCGTCGCGGATCGTCAGCCCGTCGAGGCGCCTGCGCAACTCGCTGACACTCGGATCGGCCACTCGGGCCAGCGTAGTGGTCGGCTGGAGCGGGCCAGGTTGGTCTCATGTCTGCAAGATTGCGACAGCGGACGAAGTGGGCTTTTCCGAGCTGCTGGGTCGACTCGTGCGCTATGCCCCTGGGATCAACGGCGGCCGGCACACGTTGGCTGCCGGGTCCCACCACCAACCGTTGTCGCACGCCAGTGGTTGCGGCCCGACGCCCAAGGGTCGGCAGACGTTGGCCGTCGGATCCCACCACTGACCCGCATCACAGTTGAGAGGTTGTGGGCCAACGCCCAAGGGGCGGCAGACTTTACCGGTGGGATCCCACCATTCGCCATCGGCGCACTGCGCCGAACTGACGGCGGGGGTCGCGATCGTTACGACCGCCATCGGTGCCAGCACCATGGCCGCGACGGATATCAGCCGACAGATGATCGTCCACATTGCACACCTCGTATCGCGCGAGCACATCTAGTGCCCGTCTTCCCCGTCCCGGGGAGATTCCAAACTCAGCAACCGCAGGAAACCGACCGGTTCGGTGAAACCTTTGAGCGCTACCGTCTCGTGCCGCTGTGGTAGGCCGGCCAGCAGTTCGCCTACCGCAGGATCCGACGCGATGGCTTCGGACAGCACAATGTCCTCGCCGGCACTCTGACCTTGCAGTCGTGCGGCCATGTTCACCGTGGAGCCGAAGTAGTCCAGGCGGTCGTTCAACGTCACGACCACGCTCGGGCCGGCATGGACGCCGACTTTCAACACCAGATGCTCGGCGCCATGCGCGGACGAGGCGATCTTGGCCTGCATCGCCAGCGCCGCGCGCACCGCTTGGGCGGGATCGTCGAACGACGCCATCACCGCGTCGCCGATGGTCTTGACGATGGCGCCGTCATGATCGCGCACGACCTCGGCGAGCAAGGTGAAGTGCTCCCGGACCAGGTTGTAGGCCGTGGCATCACCGACCCGTTCATAAAGCTCGGTCGAGCCACGCAGGTCGGTGAATAGCAGCGCAACCTGGCTGACGCCGGCATCGTCGCCCGGGCGCAGGGTCGCCTCGGCGAACATGTCGCGAAAGGCCTGCAACGAGATCACTTCCGGCGCCGTCAGGGCCTGGCGTGTCCACGACCGCTCTTCGATCAACGCTGCCAGTTCGAATCCGGCGTCGTTGACAAAGGTGACGGCTCCCGGCTGGTCGTTGTGGTCCGGCGTAAGGAGCAACTCCACGCCGGAGTTGGTGATGCGCTGATTGGGAAAAGCGCCGGCTACGTAGTCGACGTCGACGACGGTGCCCGGATGCAGCGTGCGCACACGATAGGAGCCGGAAGGCAGATCGACGGGCACGGTGCGGCGCTCCCCCGGGCTCAGCAAGACCTGCACCACCACATGCTCGGTACTCATCGGTCCAGAGAGGCAGAAGTCGCCTTCCCGCAGCGGGCGCACAGTCGGTGACGGCGTGAAAGTCAGCTCGACATTGCGTTCGAAGTCGCGGTCGTAATCGATGTTGCAGGACGAACAGTGCGCACCGTGCGGTAGGTCCGCAAGTGAGGAGACGCTGACCTTCGCACCGCGGCAGTTGGGGCACAACAGATCCCACTTCATGGAAAGCAGGCCGGCCTTCACGGCGGTGAAACAGGCCTCGGCGGCTGCGCGCGGCGGCACACCAAGCTGGCCCGCCAGGACCTTGGGCCGCAGCCGGTTGAGATCGGCCGCCATGGCGTGCAGCACCAGGTCGGCCAAGCGGTCGCCGAGTCCGTTTCCGTAAGCGCTGCGGTCGATTTCGCGGGCTATCGCGGTGGCTCGTTCACGGGCGCCTGGGGGCAGGATCGGTTCCGGCAGCACAAACGGTGTGAGGCGGTCGGATTCGCGGCCGCCCCGAAGGAAGGCGACCGCTTCAAGGACGCGCCGGCGGACGTTCTCACCGGCCTGCGCCGCAAGTCGAGCGCCGAACAGGCGACCCGCCATGTTCAGCGGCTCCCATTCGAGCGCATAAGAAACCCGCGAGCCGCCGCTGCCGTCCGGCTCGACGTCGAAAACCGGGCCGAAGCGCCGGAAGGGGCCCTTGCTGAACACCCGGGACTGGCGGAAATGCCGGCCCGCGACCCACTCGTACGGCTTTTCCTCCCACTCCAGCGCGAATCCCGCCGCCCTACCCTGCCCCCGGCGCAGGACAGTTCCGTTCGCCTGCGGCGTCTCGTCAAGCGTGTACGGGGGCAGGCCCAAGGCCTCGTTGAACCGATTCGTGTCGGCCAGCACCGGCCAGAGCTCATCTGGCGGTAGGTCGAAAGTCCAGGTCCAGGCGCGACGCATCGTTTGGAACTTTAGACCGGCCCGGTCGCATTCGGGCGTCATTGAGCCGGCAGAGCTTCTAACGAATACACACGAGTATACAATGCTTGACTGTATACGATACGTTAATGTAGCCTTTGGGAAGGGCCCCGGTAACCAAGCCCACATCGATTCCGCTGTCGAACCCCACTCCCATCACCACACCTCACCGAGAGAACTCGATGAAAGTACAAAGTGCGCCTACGACCGAATGGTTTTCCGTGGTAGATAGCAAATTGTCGCCGCAGATCCGCGAGTTGATCCGGCAAGGAGCGTGGATCGCTCTCAATCCCACCCCCGAATGGCTGGACCAGCTCGACCAGGCAACCGTGGCCGGCAGCTCCGCGATCGCCGGGGATCCCACCCTGGCCGCGGCGGTCAGTTCCTCCAACCGTGCGAGCCTGGTGCATTTCGCCACCAGCCACTTGCGTGACCCCGGTGGCGTCGTGTCGGCGTACCTCGGGCCGGAGCCGCTGCGCATGGCGCGCATTCTGGTGCGCCGTGGCCTGGGCGCGTCGGCGCTCGACGTCTACCGCATCGGCCAGAACGTGGCCCTGCAACGCTGGATGGACATCGTGTTCGACCTCACGTCCGATCCGCACGAACTCCGTGAGCTGCTCAATGTGGTGTCGCGCTCAGCAAGTGACTTCGTCGACTTGACGCTGGCAGCTATCGCGCGGCAGATGAAGCTGGAGCACAACGAGCTGGCCCAGGGGGCGATCGTCGAGCGGCGCAAGATCGTCGAATTCATCCTCGACGGCGAGTCGATGAACCACAAGCGCGCTGAAGCCCGACTGGGCTACCCGCTCAGCGGTTCTCACGCCGCCGCGATCCTGTGGTGCGACCAGGCTGACGGCGACAGCCGTCTGCTGGACCGGACAGTTGCCGCCCTGGGGCAAGTTGTCGGGTGCCCACACCCCTTCGCCGTGGTCGCCAGTGAAGCGACACGGTGGGTGTGGTTCAAAGACATCGCCGAGATCGACAGCGAACAGGTCCGGCGGGTGCTCGAGGACACGCCTACGTTGCGCGTCGCCGTGGGAACCAGTGCGCGGGGCGTCGAGGGCTTCCGGAACAGCTACGAGGAGGCCCTCACCGCGCAGCACATGATGGTGCGGTTGCGGTCACGCCAGCAGGTGGCGCTGTTCGAAGACATCCAAATGGTTGCGCTGCTCACCCAAAAGCAAGGCCAGGCAGAGGCTTTCATCAGCCACACGCTCGGGGCATTCGCCTCGGCCGGGTCGGTGCTTCGGGACACCCTGCTGACGTACATCAACGAGCAGTGCAACGCCGCCCGCGCGGCGCAACAGCTCTACATCCACCGCAACACCTTGTTGAGCCGACTCGACGCCGCCCAGCGACTACTGCCGCGACCCTTGGAACGCACCACCGTTCGCGTCGCGGTTGCACTCGAGGCCTTGAAATGGTTCGGCAACCACGACCAGGAAACCGGCTTGACGGATTGAGCCGCAGCGCACGAGCGCGCCAGCGGCTACCCGATCCGCCGGATAGGGCGTGGCCGACGGTATGCCAGGATCTGGGGCATGACTGCACGCAGCCTCGCACGAATCGCCGGTGTCTTCGTCGTGACGACGTGGGCTCTGCTGAGCGTGCCCCTCGCCAGCCCGACCACCGCATCGGCCGACCCCTGCGCCGACGTCTCCATTGTGTATGCCCGCGGCACTCACCAAGAGCCGGGGCTGGGCAACGTCGGCCAGGCCTTCGTCGACTCACTGACTTCCCAGCTGGCCGGCCGTTCGGTCGAGGTGTACGCGGTCAACTACCCCGCCAACGACGATTACCACAACAGCGCGACCAGCGGCGCCGACGACGCGAGTGCCCACGTCCAGAACACGGTCGCCAGTTGTCCCAGCTCCAAGATCGTCATGGGCGGCTACTCGCAGGGCGCCACCGTGATCGACCTGGCCACCACCCAGATGCCGGCACCGGTCGCCGACCATGTCGCAGCGGTGGCCTACTTCGGCGAGCCATCCAGCGGGTTCTCTAGTGCGCTGTGGGGCGGTGGCCCGCTACCGACGATCAGCCCGCTCTACAGCGGCAAACTGATCAGCCTGTGCGCAGCCGATGACCCGATCTGCACCGGAGGCGGCAACATCATGGCGCACGTCTCGTACATCGAAAACGGTATGACCACCCAGGCCGCAACCTTCGCGGCCAACCGGGTCAAGTAGCGTCGCTGATCCGAACGCCCGGTGAGGCGTAGCCATCTAGCCGTGCGGTCGCGGCCGGACGGTGAGCAGACGCAGCCCGGGACCCTAGTGCGGCAGCAGGCGTTGCTTCTGCTCGGTGAACTCCGCTTCGGTGAGGATGCCGGCGTCGCGTAGCGACGCAAGTTCACGCAGTTCGGCGGCGATGCTCGTGATCGGGCCGCCGGGCAGCACCGGCGCCGGCGTCGCAGGCTCCTCCGCGACGTCCGCCGCCGGCGTTCCGCGTTTAGCCACCCCGAGCCGCTCCTTGGTGCGCGCGCCGCCCGACCCGCTGGTGCCGACGGTGCCGGCCATCGCCCGCCCGGCCATGCCGGCCACCGCCATCTGGCCGAACAGCGCCCCGGCGCCCTCCGCCGCGGAAGCCTCCGCGGCGGCGCCGACACTGGTGGCGGGCGACGTCAGCGCCGCGAGCCGGAAGCCAGGGGCCGCGGTGGTCCAACCGGGTGGGACCGACAGTCCGCCGACCGATGCCGCCTCGCCCAGGCCGGCGGACATCGGCTGGCCGACGTTGGTGATCACCGGGAATTCGGTCGGTGGCACGGCGCCCGCCCCCGGCCAGCTCTCGACTCCCGCCCAACCGCTGATGATGTCGTCGGTGTGCACACCGACGTGGTAGCCGGCGACGTCGTACGGCAGGGCAGTCGTCGCAAGAACTCCGTCTATTGACCCGCTGACGAGACCCGCGCCGAAGTCGAGGAGCGTCACGATGTCGAACGGCGAAATCGCCGCGGCCGGAGCGGGGGTGGCCAGACCGGCTAACGCCGTGGGCACAGCGGCCAACGCCTGCTCCGCCGAGGAGACGGCGTTCTGCACCTCCCCGGCGGCAGTTCCGGTGGCCTGGCTGACCGCGGCCGCTTGCGCCGGCAAGCCGCCGGACTCGGTGCTGGACGAAGGCTCGGCGAACGGCGTCAGCGTCGTCGCAGCCGCCGAAGACGCCGCATAGCCCTGCATGGCGGACGTGTCCTGCGCCCACATGTCGGCGTACTGAGTCTCAGTCAGTGCGATCAGCGGGGTGTTCTGGCCGAAGAGATTGGTCGCTATCAGCGCCATCAGCAAGCTGCGGTTTGCCGCGACCACCGGCGGCGGGACCGTTTCGGCGAACGCGGTCTCGTAAGCGACAGCTGCTGCTTTGGCCTGGCCAGCGGTGTGTTCAGCCTGTAGGGCGGTGACTCTGAGCCACGCGATGTACGGGGAAGCGGCCGCGGCCATCTCCGCTGACGCTGGGCCGACCCATGGTCCGGCGGTCAGGGCCGTGACCACCGACTGGTAGGAACTGGCCATTGCGTAGAGCTCGCCGGAGAGCTCGTCCCACGCCGCGGCGGCAGCCAGCATCGATCCGGAGCCCGGGCCGGCGTACATCAACGCCGAGTTGATCTCCGGCGGCAACAACGCGAAGTCCATCACGCCTCCTCCGATCGGTGTGGTCGGCTGGGCAACCGATTTGCCATGACGTTCAATCCACGCTCGGCCCGAACCCCCGCTGGGCCCTGTGAGCGGACATCACCTCGTAGCGCTACGCCAGACAACAGCTCGTCGCCTGCCGTTTGCACAGCCTTTACCAATAAAGCACATATTCAGCTCATCACCGAAACGCCGGTCCGGCAGCGGCCGCCTGGGGGGCTACCTCTCGAATTCGAGGAAGTGCCTGATCTCCTCGGCCGCTGCCTCCAGATTCCGGGCGACCAAACCGCGCCCGAGCCACTCGCTGAGCCGGGCGATACCTAGACCGGTGGTAGAAAACGTCAAGGCCAGGGTCAGGCGGCTGCCGTCGCCGTCGGGTTCGACGAGCGCCGCGAAGGAGTGCCGCGTTCCCTGTACGGCTCGCCACTTCAGCAGGCTGCCGGTCGGCGGTGTGATCAGCACCCGGCCACCGAGCTGAATGGTGCCACTGTCCAGATAGACGTCCCACAGCTCGCCGTCATCGCGCGCTTTGACGAACCGGCAGCGGCTGAAAGTGGACACCTGGGGAAGCAGACTGTGCGGGTCGGTGATGAAAGGGCCGCTTGTGGCGAGCGGGCAGTTGACATGACGGGAAACGGTGACGGTCTGGGTCATGTCACCGGATCATCGGGACGATGGTCTTGCTGGCCAGCTTTGACAGGCCAACTTGCATGATGCTGGTGACATAGGCCAGCGCCTGGTCCCAATGCGGCTCGTCGCCGAATCTGGCCCGCACGTCGATCGGGTCGAGCACCTGCATGCGAATCTTCGCCGGAAGTGGAAAGTGCGGCAGCGGGAGCGGGGACAGTCCCCAGGGAATGCTCAGCGTCATCGGCATGCTTTTCACCCGTGCCAGTTTGTCCAAGCGCAGCAGCTGCGCGGTGCGGCGGCCGTCGTTGAGCACGATCAAGGTGTCATGGCCGCCGGTCGCCACCACAGGCACGATCTTCACGTTGCATTTGTGGGCCAGCCGCAAGAATCCTTTGCGGCCCGAGAAGATGATTTTGTTGCGGTCGCGCCAGGGGCGCAGGGCCTCAACATCCCCGCCCGGGTAGACGAGCGCCGAGCCGCCACTGTCGAAGATGCGCTCGGCGAAGGAATTGGCGGCAGGGACCACGCCGAGCTTGCGGGTCAGCCCGCCGATGACCGGCGCGGCCGTGACGGTGTCGTGCGCCAGCGCGTAGAGGGGACGGCCTTCGACGGTGAAGTAGGTGTTGTAGGCCAGCAGGAAAACGAACGTATCCGGAGTCGCTCCCCCGCCGCTGTGATTGCCCACGAACAGCACCGGTTCGTCCGGCACATTCTCGAAGCCGTGCACCTCGGCCCGAAACCACACGGTGGAGGCCAACCATAGCGGGGGCAGCACGGCGCGAATGAACTCAGGATCGCGATGGCGAAGTTCTTTGGGAAGTCGTTGCCGAGTCATCACGATGAGACTAAACCGATTTGACGCGATTTAATCGCGGTTGAGGCCGCGCGGCTTCGCGCTAATGGCTGTGGTTGTCTTAGCTTGAGACGAGCCTGACTTAGGCTCGACCGGTTCAGAACGGTAGCCGGGAACTGTGCGAGTGCGATGCGTGCCGCGTGGGCACGTCGCTGCGATCAGTGGGGGGTTTGGTTTGCGTCAATTAGCCGACCGAACTATAATCTGGACACATGTCCAGTTTGCTGTCCGGTCGTTCGCGGGTGCGTTGACAGCAATGAGATTGGCGCCTTTCTCCCCTTGTCCTGGTCGATCGCTGGCGGCGAAGGGTTGAGTATGCGAATCGCTCTGCTGTCTTACCGGAGTAAAGACCACTGCGGCGGACAGGGTGTCTATGTGCGCCACCTCAGCCGCGGTCTGGTGGACCTCGGTCACGAGGTGGAGGTGTTCTCCGGCCAGCCGTATCCGGAACTGCTCGATCCCCGGGTTCGGCTGACGAAGGTCCCGAGTCTCGACCTGTACCGCGAGCCGGACCCTTTCCGGGTGCCCCGGCCGAGCGAGATCCGGGACTCCATCGACCTGCTCGAGTTGGCCACCATGTGGACCGCTGGATTTCCCGAACCACGAACCTTCACGCTGCGGGTGGCGCGGTTACTGGCGGAACGGGCAGGCGATTTCGACGTCGTGCACGACAATCAAAGCCTGGGAACAGGATTGCTCACCATCGCCGCCGGTATGCCTGTGGTGGCGACCGTGCACCACCCCATCACCCGTGACCGGCTGCTTGATCTGGCCGCCGCGCGATGGTGGCGAAAGCCGTTGGTGCACCGCTGGTATGGATTCTCCACCATGCAGAAGCAGGTGGCGCGTCAGATTCCCGACCTACTGACCGTCTCGTCGTCCTCGGCGTCGGACATCGTGACGGACTTCGGCGTGTCCCCGGAGCAGTTGCACGTGGTGCCGCTGGGGGTGAACACCGAGCTGTTCAAGCCGGGTTCGGCGCCACGGCAACCCGGGCGGGTGATGGCGATCGCCAGCGCGGACACGCCACTCAAGGGTGTCAGCACCCTGTTGCACGCCGTCGCCCGACTCCGCACCAGCCGGGACCTGGAATTGCGATTGGTCGCCAAAGTCGAAACCAACGGTCCGACCCACAAGCTGATTGCCGAACTGGGCATCTCCGACATCGTGCACATCGCCAGCGGGCTACCCGATACCGAGCTTGCGGCGCTGTTCGCATCGGCAGAGGTCGCGTGTATTCCCTCGCTCTACGAAGGTTTTTCGCTGCCGGCGGTGGAAGCGATGGCGAGTGGCACACCCATCGTCGCCAGCCGAGTCGGTGCGCTGCCCGAAGTCCTTGGAACCGACGGTGCTTGCGCCGAGTTGGTGGCAGCGGCTGACGTCGACGCCCTGACTCACGCCCTCGGGAAGCTGCTGGATTCACCGGAGCGCCGCCGCAGCCTGGGCGCGGCCGGACGTAACCGGGCGGTCAACGTCTTCAGCTGGGATGCGGTGGCCGCCCAAACAGTCCAGGTCTACCAACGGGCGATACAACGCCGGGCGGTCGAGGGCGGGCCGCGATGCTGACGGTTGATTTCGACCGGCTCGGGATCGGTCCCGCGACAACGGTCATCGACGTGGGTTGTGGGGCCGGCCGGCACGCCTTCGAGGCCTACCGGCGGGGTGCGGATGTGGTCGCTTTCGACCAGGACGCCGCCGAACTGCGGTCGGTCGACACCTTGTTGCGCGCGATGGCCGAGACCGGCGAGGCACCGAAAACGGCCTCGGCGAAGGTGGTTCGGGGCGACGCGCTCAATTTGCCCTACGCCGACGAGACGTTCGACTGCGTGATCGCCTCGGAGATCTTGGAGCACATACCCGAAGACGACGCGGCCATCGCCGAACTGGTCCGAGTCCTCAAAGTCGGTGGCGTGCTGGCAGTCAGCGTGCCGCGGTGGCTGCCTGAGCGAGTGTGCTGGTTGCTGTCCGAGGAGTATCACAGCAACGAGGGCGGCCACGTCAGGATTTACCGCGCCAGCGCGCTACGTGACAAGATCGCCGGTCGCGGAATGGATCTGACGCACACCCATCACGCCCATGCCCTGCACTCACCGTTCTGGTGGCTCAAATGCGCCGTGGGAACGTCCAAGAATGACCATCCGGCCGTAACCGCCTACCACAAGCTGCTGGTGTGGGATCTCATGCAGCGGCCGAAGATCACCCAGGTCGCCGAGAACGTGCTCAATCCACTGATGGGTAAGAGCGTCGCCATGTACTTCACCAAGCCCCACTCGGTGCAAAGCCGTACTGCGCAGGGATATTCAGTTGCGTCGGGATGACAACGCGCCGGGTGTCGCCGGTGTGGTGACCCCCGAGCAGTGCCGGCAGACTGCGCTATCCATCGCGGCCGCCCAGGAGCCGTCCGGGGCGATCCCCTGGTTCACCGGGGGGCACACCGATCCGTGGGACCACGTGGAAAGCGCCATGGCGCTGACCGCGGCGGGGTTGCTGGAACCCGCGCGGGCAGCATTTGACTGGTGCCGTCGAATGCAGCGTCCGGACGGCTCCTGGCCGATCCAGATCCGGGCCGGCATCGTCGAAGATGTCAACAGCGACAGCAACTTCTGCGCTTATATCGCCACCGGTGTCTGGCACCACGTGCTGGTTACCGGCGACGAGAGATTCGCCGCTCTGATGTGGCCGGTGGTGCAGCGGGCGATCGACTTCGTCATCGACCTGCAAGTCGGTTACGGTGAAATTTGTTGGGCCCGAAGCGCAGCCGGTCCGCTCCAGGAAGCGTTGCTGACTGGGTGCGCGAGCATATTTCACAGCATCCGGTGCGCGCTGGCGCTCGCCGCGCTGATCGGGGAACCGCAGCCGGAATGGGAACTCGCGCTGGGCCGACTGGGCCATGCGATCGTCGCCCACCCCGAAGCGTTCACCGAGAAGGACCGCTACTCGATGGACTGGTACTACCCCATCCTCGGGAGCGCGTTGCGTGGTTCGGCCGCCGCGTCGCGAATCCGGCAGCGCTGGGACGATTTCGTGGTGGGCGATCTCGGCATTCGCTGTGTGGTCGACCGGCCCTGGGTCACGGGAGCGGAGACATGCGAACTGGTCATGGCGTTGGACGCCATCGGTCACCGGTCAGCCGCACACCGACAATTCGGCGCCATGCAACATCTGCGTGAAGGCGACGGCTCCTATTGGACCGGTCTGGTGTTCGCCGACGGTAAGCGTTGGCCGGAGGAGCGCACCACGTGGACGGGTGCGGCGATGATCCTGGCCGCCGACGCGCTGTCGGGAACGACGCCAGGCAGCGGAATTTTTCGTGGGCACGCCCTACCGGTGGGCCTGCAAACCGATTTCGACTGCGAGTGCGTTACGGCCGGCCCGAGTCGCTAGTCTCGACCGGCTCGCCGGCCTGACCGCCGGTGCGTTCCAGCACCCGCAGCGACCCGGTCGCCCCAACCTCTCGGAACTGGCCGGAAGCCAGTGCGCGACAATAGATTTGGTATGGTGCGCGACCTCCGTCGTTGGGGTCGGGGAACACGTCGTGGATGACGAGACCGCCGTCGGCGACCAACCACTTGGCCCATCCCTCGAAGTCGCGCGCAGCCGCAGCCTCGGTGTGACCGCCGTCGATGAACAGGAACCGCAGCGGCGAGCGCCATCCCTGAGCAACGATCGGGGATTTGCCGACAATGGCCACCACGTGGTCGTCGAGGCCGGCGGCGTCGAGGTTCCGGCGGAAGGTCGGCAACGTGTCGAAAAGCCCGGTCACCTCGTCGACGAGCGACGTGTCGTGGAATTCCCAGCCGGCCTGATGCTCTTCCGATCCGTGATGATGGTCGATCGTGTAGAGCACGCTGTTGCGCTGTTGCGCCGCCGCGCCGAGCAGCATGGTGGATTTGCCGCAGTAGGTGCCGATCTCCACTCCGATGCCGCCGTCGAGATAACGCAGTGCGGCGTCGTACAGGGCGCGCCCCTCGTCGCCGGGCATGAAGCCCTGTACCTGCTCGGCGAGCGCGAGCACGCGCGCCGTAAAGCCGGTGGCATCATCGCTCATCAGACGAACTTATCGCTCGCCCTGGGCGCGGCGGCAGCCTGGTCGGCGTCCTTGCTGGCGCGGATGAGGAAGGGATCCTTCTGGACAGCCGTCCGGCTGTCCAGAAGGCCTATACGTCAGCCGTGCGGGGCCTCGGAGATCTTGCTGTCCGGCTTGCCCAACGTCTGGCAGTACGTCTGGGCCGAGAGGCGGGTCGCGTTGATCTCCAGTGAGGTCGGCTCGGCGCCGCTCTTGTCTTTGAGCATCTTGCTGACCTCCTCACTCTGTTTCTTCTCGTCCTGGCTGGTGAAGTCTTTGCACTTGGTATCGCCACCGGTGTTGATGACCTTTGACGCCGAACATCCGCTGAACATCAGCGCGGCGATAACAATCGCGGCAGGTGCGAGGGGTTTCATCAATAGCCCTTTCTGAAATCGGAGACGTAGCTATCTATAGACCGCAGCGCGCATTCCCAAACACCGGTGGAATTGCCCCACCGCGGAACGGGCGACGGTTACTTTTCCAGCGTGAACTGATTGACGTCTATATAGCCGGTGCGGAAATGTTCGGCGCAGCCGGTCAGGTATTTCATATACCGGTCGTAGACCTCTTGTGACTGAATGGCGATGGCCTCGTCCCGGCGCGACTCGAGGGCCGCGGCCCACCGATCGAGGGTCTTGGCGTAGTGCTGCTGCAGCGATTGGCGTCTGGTCAGCCGGAATCCCGCCTTCTCCGAGAAGTCGGCGACAATATCGGTATCCGGCAACCGGCCGCCCGGGAAGATCTCTGTGACAATGAATTTCGCGAACTTGATGTGGTTCATCGAGATAGGCAAACCGCTCTTGGCGAGTTGTTCGCGGGTCAATCCAGTGATCGTGTGCAGCAGCATAACGCCGTCAGCCGGCAGGAGCTTGTAGGCCAGCGAAAAGAAATCCTGGTAGCGGTCGTGGCCGAAGTGTTCGAACGCGCCGATCGACACAATGCGGTCGACGGGCTGGGTGAATTGTTCCCAGCCTTGCAGCAGCACGCGGCGGCTGCGCGGGGTATCCATTGCGTCGAACGTCTTCTGCACATGCGCGGCCTGGTTCTTGGAGAGGGTCAGTCCTACGACATTCACGTCGTACTTCTCGATTGCGCGGCGCATCGTGGCACCCCATCCGCAACCGACGTCCAGCAGCGTCATGCCGGGTTGCAGGCCCAGCTTGCCCAGCGACAGATCGATCTTGGCGAGCTGGGCCTCTTCCAGCGTCATGTCGTCGCGCTCGAAATATGCGCAGCTGTAAGTCTGGGTGGGGTCCAGAAACAACCGGAAGAAGTCATCGGACAAGTCGTAATGTGCCTGCACGTCGTCGAAGTGCGGCTGCAAGTGCTGAGACAAGCGGGTTATGCCTTTCGTGGCGCCTGAGCTCCCTGGTGGGAGTCCGGCATGCCCGACGCCGGCGGGTACCTAGTTCCCCGTCGGGCCAAGATGAAACCACCGGCTAGGTCACATCACGCCGACGATGAGTTTCTCGTCTGCGGCGGGTCATACCCACCGACCGGACACATCAGGAGACAAGGTGGATCCCATGTACAAGGCCATGCCGCCGATCGTTGACCAGCAGACCTGGCGTGCTCAGCTCGACCAACTGCGCGACCGCGAGAAGGCCGCGACCCGCGAATTGGACGCCATCGCCGCCCAGCGGCGCCGGTTGCCGATGGTGGCCTTGCCTGAGTACACGTTGATCGGCGCCGACGGGCCGATTCGCCTGGCTGAGGTTTTCGACGGACGCTCGCAGCTCATCGTCTATCACCACATGTGGTCGCCCGGTGCGGAGTGGCAGTGCAGTGGATGCACCGGCTTCACTTCGCAGTTCACCCGGCTGGAGTTTCTCGGCAATTACGACGCGCGGTTCGTCATCGTCACCAACGGACCGATCGACGCGGCGCTCGCTTACCGCCGCAGGGTCGGCAACCGGATGCAGTGGTATTCGTCGTCGGAGAGCTCGTTCGGCACGGACATGGACGCCCCGCCCGGCGGTGGCTTCGCTGTCAACGTGTTCCTGCGCGACGGTGACACCGTCTACCGCACCTGGCACACTAACGGCCGCGGCACCGAGCAGCTCAGCCACTCCTTTGCGCTAATCGACATACTGCCCTGGGGTCGACAGGAGGAGTGGCTCGATTCGCCGCCCGGATGGCCGTCGAGGCCCACCTACTCCGGGTGGTCGACCTCGCCTGACATCGCCCGTGCCTACGGAGAGGACCAAGAATGAGTAGCGACTGCTTCGTGGCGACCAGAACCATCTCGGCTACGCCGACGGCGATCTTCTCTGTGCTGTCCGACCCGGCCCGCCATCGCGACACCGAACCCACCGACTGGGTCCGTGACGCGGTCGACGCCGAACCGATCACCGGTACCGGTCAGATCTTCGCCATGAACATGTACCTCGAGGCGGCCGGCGGTGACTACGTCACCTACAACCTGGTCACGGAATTCGACCAGGACCGCACCATCGCGTGGATGCCGGGCCGGCTCGACCCCGCCGGCAATCACGCTGCAGGTGGCTGGTTCTGGCGGTACGAGCTGGCCGCAGACGGTGACCAGACCGACGTCACACTCACCTACGACTGGACAGCTACGTCGCAGGAGTTTCGCGACCAGATCGGTGGGATGCCGCCTTTCCCGGAGGATTATCTCGGTGCGTCGCTGGCCAGTCTGGAGCGCTCGGTCACGGACTGATGCCCAGGCGTGCCGCGAGTTCGGCGAACGCATCGCGTACCGCGGTGGGTTGCTCAATCCAGGGAAAGTGGCCCGCCTCGGAGATGACCCGCCAGATCACGTTGTCGTTGTGAAATCGTTCCTGCTGCCACAACCACTGCGTGACGATCCGGTCCGCCGAGCCGCTGACGATCAAGGTCGGCAACGCGGTGGGCCACCACGCCAATCGGTAGTCGCGGTCGAAATGCTCCGCTGACCACCGCACGGCGTCGACGTTGTATGGCATCCGCCCTAGCAGTTCGGCTCCGGCGGCGAGATTGTCGGCGGCGAAGTTCCACGGCGCCGATCGCAGCGCGAGCTCGCGCAGGTGTTCGCCGGTGGGGTCCGCCTCGTATCGGGCCGCCGCATTTTCAAAACCCGGCAACGGGTTGTTGGCGGTCATCTCTTCGTAGACCGGAATCCACGATGCGTCGGGAGCAGTGCTGATCAGCACCATGCCTTCGAGCATCGCGGCCAATGCGGGGGTCGCCAGCAGATATTGGCCGCCGGTGGAATGCCCGACATAGACCGGATGCTCGACGGCCTGTGCGGCTTCGAGCAAGACCTGAGGCCACAGCCGGTAGGGATCCGTCGTGGCGCCGGGAGCGTTCGTGTTTGAACCGTCGCCGGGTAGGTCGACCAGCCAGGAGCTTCCGCACACCGCCACGGCGTCGACGAGTTCCTCGAGGGATTCCGACCCGATACCCGGACCGCCTGGTAGGAAAAGCCAGTTCACCCCGCCTTCGCACCGCCTGTGGAGACGCAGCCGGACGCCCGACGGCGTCCAGTGAACGTGCTGGGCAGCCATGGACTCCTGCGTTTTCGGGTGGTCGGATCGGTCTCAAAAATACCTGCATTGGTACCGCATTGGCCTCCGGCAAAGTCTTGACTGACTCCAGATAAGTGCGGAGTATGAGCATGTGTCCTCGGATCACGCCGAGCAGTTGCGAATGGCCGATTTACGGGTAACGCGGCCGCGGATTGCAGTGATGGAGGCGGTTCATGCGCATCCTCATGCCGACACCGACACGATCTTCTCCGCCGTGCGAGTGGGGTTGCCCGATGTGTCCCGGCAAGCCGTCTACGACGTGCTCAATGCGCTGACCGCCGCGGGGCTGGTGCGGCGGATTCAGCCCTCAGGTCTGGTCGCCCGCTATGAATCGCGGGTCGGCGACAACCACCACCACGTCGTGTGCAGATCCTGCGGGGTCATCGGCGATGTGGATTGCGCCGTCGGTGCTACGCCGTGTCTGACCCCCTCAGACGACAACAACGTGTTGGATGGGTTCGTCCTCGACGAGGCCGAAGTCATCTACTGGGGCCTGTGCCCCGACTGCTCGAGTACTGATTCCCGATCACAACCGTGATCGCAGCCCGTTTCAGATAACCCGGAAGGAATGCTGTGTCATCCGATACATCCGATAGCCGACCTCCTCACGCCAGCGACTCGGCGAGCACGAGCGAGAGCGAGAACCCGGCAATCCCGTCGCCCACCCCGAAAGAAGGTGCGCCGCGCACCAACCAGGACTGGTGGCCCAACCAGGTCGACGTGTCCAAGCTGCACCCTCACTCGCCGCAGGCCAACCCGCTCGGCGACGATTTCGACTACGCCGCCGAGTTCGCCAAGCTTGACGTCGAGGCGCTCAAGGCCGACCTGGTCTCGGTGATGACGACTTCTCAGGACTGGTGGCCGGCCGACTACGGCCACTACGGCGGCTTCTTCATCCGCATGAGCTGGCATGCGGCCGGCACCTACCGCATCTATGACGGTCGCGGCGGCGCCGGACAAGGCTTGCAGCGGTTCGCGCCGCTCAACAGCTGGCCGGACAACGCCAGCCTGGACAAGGCGCGCCGGTTGCTGTGGCCCGTCAAGAAGAAGCACGGAAATAAGATCTCTTGGGCCGACCTGCTGGTGCTCGCCGGGAACGTGGCCCTGGAAGACATGGGCTTTGCGACCTTCGGCTTCGCGTTCGGCCGCGAGGACGTCTGGGAGCCGGAGGAAGTCCTCTTCGGCGAAGAAGACGAATGGATGGGCACCAACAAGCGCTACTCCGGCGAGCGTGACCTGGCACAGCCCTACGGCGCCACGACGATGGGACTGATCTACGTCAATCCCGAAGGCCCCGAAGGAAAGCCGGATCCGGTCGCCGCGGCGCGCGACATCCGCGAGACGTTCGGCCGCATGGCCATGAACGACGAAGAGACCGCCGCACTCATCGTGGGTGGCCACAGTTTCGGCAAGACACACGGTGCCAGCGCCGACCCTGTCGGGCCCGAGCCCGAGGCTGCCCCCATCGAGCAGCAGGGGCTGGGCTGGAAGAGCACCTTCGGCACCGGTAGCGGCAAGGACGCCATCACCAGCGGCCTGGAGGTGGTGTGGACGCCGACGCCGACCAAGTGGGACAACACCTTCTTGGAGACCCTGTACGGCTTCGAGTGGGAGCTGACCAAGAGCCCCGGCGGGGCATGGCAGTTCACCGCGAAGGACGGCGCCGGTGCGGGCACCATTCCCGACCCGTTCGGCGGCCCGGGGCGCAACCCGACCATGCTGGTCACCGACGTCTCGCTGCGCGAGGACCCGATCTACCGGCAGATCACCCAGCGCTGGCTGGAACACCCCGAGGAGCTCTCCGAGGCCTTCGCCAAGGCGTGGTACAAGCTGTTGCACCGCGACATGGGACCGGTCAGCCGCTATCTCGGACCGTGGATCCCGGAGCCGCAGCTGTGGCAGGACCCGGTCCCCGCGGTCGACCACGAACTGGTCGACGAAAGCGACATCGCCGCGCTGAAGTCCAAGGTGCTCGAGTCGGGTCTGTCGGTTCAGCAACTGGTGAAGACGGCGTGGTCGGCAGCAGCCAGCTACCGCAACACCGACAAGCGGGGCGGCGCCAACGGGGCCCGGCTGCGTCTGGAACCGCAGAAGAGCTGGGAGGTCAACGAGCCCTCCGAGCTGGACAAGGTGCTGCCGGTTCTCACCCAGATCCAGCAGGACTTCAACGGCTCCGCTTCCGGCGGCAAGAAGGTCTCGCTGGCCGACCTGATCGTGCTGGCCGGTTCTGCCGCCGTGGAGAAGGCGGCCAAGGACGCGGGGTATGAGATCTCGGTGCACTTTGCGCCGGGCCGAACCGACGCCTCCCAGGAGAACACCGATGTGGAGTCGTTCGCGGTGCTCGAACCGCGGGCAGACGGGTTCCGCAACTACTTCCGCCCCGGCGAGAAGGCTCCGCTCGAGCAGTTGCTCCTGGACCGGGCCTACATGCTAGGTGTGTCCGGGCCGGAGATGACGGTGCTCATCGGTGGGTTGCGTGCCATCGGCGCCAACCACGGCGGGAGCAAGCACGGTGTGTTCACCAACCAGACCGGCAAGCTGACGAACGACTTCTTCGTCAACCTGCTCGACATGGGCACCGAATGGAAGGCGTCGGAGAACTCCGAGAACGTCTACGAGGGTCACGACCGGGCAACCGGCGAACTTAAGTGGACCGCCACCGCGAATGACCTTGTGTTCGGCTCGAATTCGGTGTTGCGTGCGCTGGCCGAGGTGTACGCCCAGGACGACAACCACGGCAAGTTCGTCGAGGACTTCGTCGCGGCCTGGGTCAAGGTCATGAACAACGATCGGTTCGACCTGAAGTAGTCCGTTTCGGTCATCGGAGGCCCCGCGGGCTCAGGCTCGCGGGGCGTCCGTCGTTCAGGGGCCCTCAGGCGGCCACGGTGACGACGATCGAGTCGCCCCCGGTCTGCCAGGCCGTCGTGAAGGTGGCGATCGCTACCTGTTCGTCGGCGTGATCGGCGCCGGGGTCGTTGAGGTGAACGACTTCGGTGTTGGTGTCGATTCCGGTGACCACCAGGAAGTGATCGGCCGCGGTGCGCTGATCGCTGGTGTTCCAGATGACCGCGGAGTTGACCCAGGCGATGATCTTGCGGCTGTCGGTGAGGTACCGCTGCAGCGCGGGCAGCCCGGTCTGTTCCGGATGCGTCGTGGCGTCGGTCATCACCGACTTGATGCCGTAGTGCTCGAGTAGCACCACTTCGTCGGCCATTTCGATGCCGCCGGTGCCGTTCGCGTGGCTCGGGTCATTCACCGGCGCATAGATGGGACCGGGGTTGGTCCCCGACGGCGTGCTCACCGCCAACGCGATCATCTGCTGCTCGGTCGGCGCATGACCGGTGATCTGGCCCACCACGTCCGCCACCGAAACCAGACCACAGTTGTCCTCGAGCGACTGCTGTTGCCAGTACTTGGCGGCTGCCGCGGGATCGCCGTAGACGCCCGTCCGTGCTGCGGTCGTCGTTGTCGGCCGCGCCGAAGCGCTGGACGTGGTGCTGGTGGTCACCTGCGACTGAGGCGATGCCTGCGTCGACGGGGTCACCGGACCGCACGCCGATGATGCGGCCACCACGGCCACACCGAGCAGCGTGGCTATCGGGTGAGGTCCCATTGTCCGTAGTCGGCCGCGAGGACGTCGTCGATGTCGATCTGAGTCCCGGCCAGCAACGGCCCGTTGACCACTCCCTGGTAGAGCACCGCTGCCGGTTCTCGCTCTCCGTTGGACCAGGACCGGGTCTGCCAGGCCCACCGGTGACCCGGTGTGGTCGACTGCCCGATGACGTTGTCGTTGATCGCCCAGCCGCACGCGCGGGAGTGCCCGTAAATCCCGGTGCGGCCCACGCCGAGCACCGAGTTGATGCCCCGGAACCAGGGCAGCGCAAGACTGTTCCAGGTGCCCTGGTCGATGTTGTCGTCCACGCTGAAGAAGATCGGCGCGGACGCTCCTCCTCCGGCGGCGTTGTGCAGCGCCAGCGCCGCCTGTGCATCGGCAACCCCACCGTCGTAACCGCGGGTGAAATCCGAGGGCGCGGATCCGCCCGGCTTGCCGTACTGGAAATTGCTGACGATGTGCAGACCCGCTGCGCGCAGGGAGTCGGCGTACTGGCGGGTGATCGGCTTGGCTTCGAAGTTCATCCCCGGCCGTGACTCGGAGACGTAATTCACCACGCCTTCATAGCCGGCCGCCTTGATCTCCTCCGCCGGGATTCTCTGCAAGGCGAAGTCGATCAACTGACCGTTGCCGGCTGAGGCTTTGGGCGCCTGGGCCGTCGCTGCGAACGCACCGAGCACCACCGGCGCAAGGGCGTACGTGAACGCTGCGCGCCGTGACAGGTAACGAGGGCCACTGGGTGAAGCGGATTCGGGCACGGCGCGATGGTAGCAACCGCATCTTTGCGATCGTCGAGAATTCAATCCGATCCCAGCTACTGGGGCTGCCGGCGGCTGCCGCGCACGGCCGGGCCGCGGGCCCGGGGTACCTGGTGGACATGGGTGTGCGTGTGGACGTCGTCGAGACATCGAGCCTGGGCGATCGCAGTTATGTGGTCGCTGACGAGGACGCCGTGGTGGTCATCGATCCGCAGCGCGACATCGACCGGGTAATGCAGCTGCTTGGTGAGCCCTCGCCCGCATCACCCATGTCCTGGAAACGCATCTGCACAACGACTATGTGACGGGGGGTTTGGAGTTGTCCCGCTCGACGGGAGCGCAGTACGTCATTCCCCGGGGTGACGACGTCGGTTATCCGGCTCGCCGGGTCGGCGACGGAGACGTCATCGACGCCGGCGGGTTTCGGCTGCGGGTCATCCACACACCGGGGCACACACTGGAGCACGTGAGCTATGCGCTCAGCGATGTTTCGGGGCGTTCCTTGGGCGTTTTTGCCGGTGGTTCAATGCTTTTCGATACCGCAGGACGCACCGATCTGCTCGGCGTCGACCGTGCCCACGAGTTGACCGTGGACCAGTACCGGTCAGTGCGCCGGCTGGCCGGCGAACTTCCCGCCGAGACTCAGGTCTATCCCACACACGGCTTCGGCAGTTTCTGTGCGGCCGGTGGCCAGGGGCGGGACTCGTCGACGGTGGGAGAGCAGCGGGCGTCTAATCCGGCCCTCACCCTGGATGAGGAAACGTTCGTCGGCGGGTTGCTCGCCACGTTGTCGGCCTACCCCGCCTACTACGAGCACATGGGCGTGATCAACCGCGACGGACCCGCTCCGGTGGACCTGTCGACACCGGCGCCGGTGGACCCGGGCGAACTTCGGCGCCGCATCGAGGCCGGTGAATGGGTGATCGACCTACGCTCCCGGACCGCGTTCGCGGCTGGACATATCGGGGGCTCCTACGGCTTCGAGTTGTCGGATTCGTTCGTCACCTACCTCGGCTGGCTGTATGCCTGGGGTGAACCGCTGACCTTGATAGGAGAACGACGACCAGATCGCCACTGCCCGAAGGGGACTGGTACGTATCGGGGTCGACGACGTGCGCGGTGCGGCCACCGGCGACATCGGCAAACTGGCCGGCGAGCTCGGTCTGCGCTCCTACCGGTTTCAGATTTCGGCGAACTGGCAGCGGAAACGGGTCGTGATGAGGTGGCCGTGCTCGACGTGCGGCGCGACGAGGAGTTCCGGGACGGCCACGTACACAAGGCCATCAACATTCCGGTCCACGAATTGATGCGCCGTCTCGACGAACTTCCGAACGGTGAGATCTGGGTGCACTGCGCCAGCGGCTACCGGGCTTCGGTAGCGGCTTCCATCCTCGACAAGTACGGCCGCGCGACGGTGCTGGTCGACGACAACTACGGCGCTGCTGAAGAACTCGGGTTGACCTGGCGGTAGCGCCGCGATGATGGCGCCCACATCAGAGTTGGCGCCGCGGCTATAGGGAAGTTTGGCAAGGCCCGTGGCCATCGCTTGGGTACGGCCACGCTCCCCCCAGAATCGAGGACAGCACGACCGACCCCGCGACCAGTCGCACCTGCCGTTCGAGCTCCCATCGCGGTGCACCGCGGTCGACCGGCAGGCCGTCGCCCTCCCAGGCCGTGAACCCGTTCTCGAGGACCCGTCCCGCACGCACAACCTCCTCGCGCAGCAGCCGCTCGGCTTTCGCCGCGCGCTGCCCGGACTTGACACCAGCACAACGTCTTCGGCTAAGCGGGGGGCTATGGCGGATCGATGTTGGTCAGTCCTGCTGCCAGTGGCCGCGGGACACCAGCACCCGGCGCAGCAGGTCGGCCCGATCGGTGATGATGCCGTCCACTCCGATGTCGAAAAGCGCGGCCATCTCCTCCGGGTCGTCGACCGTCCAGGCATGCACCTGGCGGCCCATCTCGTGGGCGGTGCGCACCAGGCCGGCCGTGATGACCGGCACCGCCCCCAGCCGCGACGGTAGCTGCAGGCAGTCGCTGTCGTGCATCAGCCGCCACGCATAGCCCTGGTCGCGCGGTGTCCTGGCCGCCAGCACCGCTAACAGTGCCCCTGTTCCGGCCGCGCTGGCGACGCGCCTGGACAGCAACCGCAGTGCCCGCCGGCGGCGGCGCTCGGAGAACGACGTCACCAATACCCGGTCGTGCACCTTCATCCGCTCGATGACGTCGACGGTCGGCTCCACCGCCGACCCGACCTTGATGTCGATGTTGACCCGGATATCGGGGTAGGTGGTCAACAAGTCTTCGAGAGTGGGGATCGACTCTCCTGCGCCGAGATCTGCCGTGCTCACTTCGCGCCAATCCAACTCGTCGACCGCTCCCCGCACGCCACAGCGATCGTCAAGCCGCCGGTCGTGCAGGACCACCGCAACGCCGTCACGGGTGGCTCGTACGTCGGTCTCGATATAGCGAAATCCGAGCTGCACCGCCTCCCGGAAAGCGGCCATCGTGTTCATCGGGTACTTGAACGACGTAAACCCTCTGTGTGCCATGGCGATTGGGCCGTTTTCGCGAAGGAACTCCACGATCGCCGTCCCGTCGTCGTTCACCAGGTAAGTATCGCCACCGGGGCACCAAACGCCAGCACATTCCCTAACCGGTCGACCAAAGTTGTTAAGCCGCATACGGGCGCGACATCACTGGCTACGATCATGTGCTGTGCGCCAACTAGTCAGCCGGAAATCGGTAGAACCCTGTCTAGCGGCAATCGCCACCGTTGCCGCGCTGCTTTTCGCCGGTGTGGTGTTGCCGGCCGGTGCTCCCGGCGCGGCCGGTTCCGCGGTCGCCGCCAATTGTCCGCAGGTGGAAGTCGTCTTCGCCAGAGGCCGATTCGAATCGGCGGGCCCGGGAGCCCTCGGCAATGCGTTCATCAGCTCGCTCAGTTCCAAGGTCGGCGGTCGGAGCATGAGCACTTACGCCGTGAAGTACCCGGCCGACACCGAGGTTGATATCGGCGCCAACGACATGAGTCGGCACATCCAGTACATGGTCAACAATTGCCCCAACACCCGGCTGGTGCTGGGCGGCTACTCGCTCGGTGCGGCGGTCACCGACGTCGTGCTCGCGGTGCCCATGTCCGCGTTCGGATTCGACAGCCCGCTTCCCGATGGTGCCGATCAACACATCGCCGCCGTCGCCCTGTTCGGCAATGGAAGTCAATGGGTCGGGCCGATCACCAATTTCAGCCCGCTCTACAACGACCGGACCATCGAGCTGTGTCACGGAGCCGACCCGGTCTGCAACCCGGCCGACCCGAATACCTGGAAACAGAACTGGCCAGAGCACCTGGCCAACGCGTACATCCAGGCCGGCATGGCGAACCAGGCCGCGGACTTCGTCGCGGGCAAGCTGCAGTAGCTATCTGCTTCTGAGCAGCCGCCGGGCCTGCGCCATCGGTACCTGTCCCCAAAGGCCTGCGATCGCGGTGGACGCATGGCGGGGCGCCAGCATCCGCTGCATCCGACGGGCGACTACCAGCACGACAAGACTGACGGTGAGTTTGCCCAGGGCGAGTCGAGAGGTCCGCTTCTTCCAGGTTGGCCGGTGGGAGGCTGAGCGCCGCCCGAAGTGATACCCGGTGCACAGGGCCGTTATCAGAGCGAGCCCAATCAGCACCACCATGTCGAAGAGCCTGCTCTGCCGCCGTCGCGGTTCGGTCTCACGAAAGATACGCCTCGGCCAATAAACCAAGGCCCGCTCCTCGGACCCGGCCCGGGCCGACGCCGGGTCCCGTTAAGAATCAGCCTGAGAATTAAGGTGACAGGGCGACGCTGCGACCCCGGCATTCCACGCCAGGGAGATATGTTCACGCTGAATTTATAGATGGAATTTCGGTATTCATATGATTAGCCAGCGCAATACTATTCAGTGGCGCTTCGGGGTCGTGTGAGGGCGATCGGCTCAGTCGCCGTCGCCCGGGCCGGCGTCGTCGTGCGCCGCGATTGCCGGACGCCGCATTGCCGACCGACATGAGGCGTTCCGGTGGCTGCGTCCCATCGGCCCGACGGTTGCTCCCCAACGTCGTGCCGCACGAAAAGCTCACTGACATCGTCTTTTTGAGCTTCCAGGGTCTCCGGCGGACTGCGCTGGCGCGGTCCCTGCTCGACCCGAGTGTTGCTGCCCTGCCCCTGCGTCGTGCCTGCGGCGGATTATGTGGCCTTTTACTGCACAGATGCTGCGCAGATTCTATGAAGATGATGTGACTAAAAATCAAGGTGAATGTTGGCTAAACAGCAAGATCAGGGTCCATTCGGCGAGGTTAGCCACATTGAACCGGCCAGGGCGCGGTCAATACCGTACCGAGATAACGGCAACGCATTGACCTGTGAGAACCCGACCCCACAGCTTGTTCGGAGGAACCTATGTCATTCGTACGTACTTATCCAGAGCACCTGGCGGCCGCGGCCAGCAATCTGCAGTCGCTCGGCGCGGCGTTGAACGTGGGTAATGCGGCCGCCGCAACCCCCACCACCGGCGTCGTCCCCGCGGCGGCCGACGAGGTGTCGATCCTGACGGCGGCGCAGTTCGCCACTCACGCCGCGCGGTTTCAGGAGTTGCAGGCACGGGCCGCTCAGATTCAGGCGGCACTGGCGGCGACGCTCGGGACGAGTGCGGGCTCCTACGCGGCGACCGAAGCAGCCAACGCGGCTTCGGTCTGAGCGATCACAAGAGACTAGGGGAACGAACGCAATGGTTGACTACGGCTTGTTGCCGCCCGAGATCAACTCCGGCCTCATTTACGCCGGTCCCGGGGCCGGTTCACTGCTGGCCGCTGCCTCGGCATGGAGTGGGCTGGCCGCCGACCTGCAGGAGGTCGCGTCGGGCCATCGGTCGGTGATCACTGCGCTGACCAGCGGGCCGTGGCTGGGCCCGGCATCGGCATCGTTGACCTCCAGCGTCAGTCCGTTCCTCACCTGGCTGGACGACAGCGCCTTGCAGGCCGCGCAGGCAGCAAGTCAGGCGACCGCCGCGGTGAACGCCTACGAAACGGCATTTGCCGCTAGCGTTCCGCCTCCGTTGATCGTCGCGAACCGCGCCCTGCTGCAGGAATTGGTCGCATCCAACCTGCTCGGCCAGAACAGTTCGGCGATCTCGACCCTCGAGGCCCAGTACGCCGAATTCTGGGCTCAGGATTCGGGGGCGATGTACACCTACGCGGGCAGTGCGGCGGCGGCCACCAAGCTGTCGGAGTTGCCGGCGCCGGCGGAGGTGGTGGATCCGATGGGCGTGGTCGACCAGGCCATCGCGGTCTTCAAAGCGCAGTACAACACCGGCTACACCAACGTGATGAATGTGGTGGCGCAGATCAACCCCAGGGTCTCCGATGTGTTGAAGACGTTGTCCTCCCCGATTAACG
Source organism: Mycobacterium gordonae (assembly GCF_002101675.1). Taxonomy (GTDB): domain Bacteria; phylum Actinomycetota; class Actinomycetes; order Mycobacteriales; family Mycobacteriaceae; genus Mycobacterium; species Mycobacterium gordonae. The sequence goes on from NZ_LQOY01000038.1 coordinate 36,927, forward strand.
GCACGGCGATCGACCAGTTCCTGGTGGCGAACACGCCGTTGGACGACGTGGTGTCGTTGTACAGCAAGTACCTCTCGCCCTATGTCAACTCGATGGCGGCGATGATCCAGTCGACGCAGTCGTTTGGCCAGGTCAGCAACGGTCTTACCGCCATGGCAAACTTCGCGAAGCCGGCGGCTTCCGCGGCTAAGGCGGCCGAAGGCGCAGCATCGGCCGCGGGCGCGGCCGCGGCCAGCGCCGGGCAGGCCGCGGCGGGCGCCGCCGGCAACCTCGGCGGTGTGGCAGCGGGTCTGGGCAAGGCGATTCCGATCGGCGGCTTGTCGGCGCCGGCGAACTGGGTGCCGTGGCACGCCACCACCAATCCCGGCATCGCCAGCGCGATCCCGGCCGCCGCGGAGGGCAACAGCTTCCCGATGGCCCCGCCGTTCGGGCAGTTCGTCAACGGCGGGTACGGCCGCAACCAGCCGACCTACGGGTTCAAGCCTTCCGTCATGGCCAAGCCCCCGGCCGCCGGCTAACGGCCGCTGCACAAAGCAATGGTTGATTACGGCGCGTTGCCGCCCGAGGTTAATTCGGGCCGCATCTATACGGGTCCGGGGGCGGGACCAATGCTTGCCGCCGCGGCGGCGTGGAGCGGACTGGCGGCAGACCTGCAAGCCGCAGCCACCGGCCATCGGTTGGTGATATCCGAGCTGACCAGCGGCCCATGGCTGGGTCCGGCGTCGGCGTCGATGCTGGCGGCGGCGAGTCCCTTCGTGGTGTTCCTGGACAGCAGTGCGGTCGAGGCCGAGCAGGCGGCAAGCCAGGCCTTTGCGGCGGCAGCCGCCTACGAGGCCGCGTTCGCCGCTTCTATCCCGCCGCCGGTTATTGCCGCCAACCGTGCTCTGCTGGCGGCGCTGGTCGCAACCAACTTCCTGGGCCAGAACACCCCCGCTATCGCGGCGACCGAGGCGCTCTACGCCGAGTTCTGGGCGCAGGACGCCGCGGCGATGTACAACTACGCGGGCAGCGCGGCGGCGGCCACCCAGTTCGGGGAATTGCCGGAACCGGCCGAAGTCGCCGACCCATATCAGCTCGCTGACCAGGCTATTGCGGCGTTCAAAGGTCAATACAGCCAGGTTTTCAGCAACGTCATGAACGTCGCGGGTCAACTGAACACCAGAGTGGCCGACGTGCTCAAGACCCTGTCGTCGCCGATCAACAGCACGGCGATCGACCAGTGGCTGATCGCGAACACGCCGTTGGACGACATCGTTCCGCTCTACAGCAAGTACCTTTCGCCCTACGTCTCGGCGGTCACGGCGATATTCCAGTCGGGGCAGGCGTTCGGACAGGCCAGCAGCGGCTCGATCGCTATCACCAATTTCATGAACAATCTGGCTCCTGCGGCCAAAGCGGCCGGCCGCGCCGCTCAAGCCGCCGGCGCGGCCGGGGCCAACCTGGGCACGAAGGTGGGCAGCGTGACCGCTGGTCTGGGTAGGGCGGTCCCGCTGAGCGGACTGTCGGTGCCGGCCAGCTGGACCTCCGCGGTGGGGACAGCTACAGGTCCGGGTACCACGGCGATCAGCAACTCCACCGCAATTCCGGCGGCTCTGGAAACCACGGCAACGGGCGCGGCCGGCAATACTCCGGTGGCCCCGCCATTCGGGCAGTTTTTCAATGCCGGCAACGGCCGCAAAACGCCCGCCTACGGGCATCGGTTGACCTTCATGACCAGGCCACCGGCGGCCGGATAGGCGCTCGTGAATTTCGGGGATTTTCGAAGGCCTCGTCGTGGCTGCTAGGGTGCCTTGCTAATGCTCGAATTTGATCGTCGCCGCATGCTGTTGATGACGGGCCTGATGACCGGTGCGGCCGCACTGGGTGCGGCCCCCGTTCCGAAGGCCGGTGCAGCTCCCAGCGGCGCAGCCGGTCCGTACCTGTTCCACGACGAGTTCGACGGACCGGCCGGCTCCGCCCCGGACCCCGCGAAATGGACGGTCTCCAAAGCGCGCGAGACGATCAAGGACCCGACGTATTGGGAGCTTCCCGAGCACGTCGGCCAGTACCGCGACGATCGACAGAACGTTTTCATCGACGGGAACTCGAACCTCGTCATCCGCGCCGCCAAAGACGGGCCGACCTACTACGGCGGCAAGGTATTCAGTCCGTGGCAAGGCGGCATCGGCCACACCTGGGAAGCTCGCATCAAGTTCGATTGCCTCACCCCGGGCGCCTGGCCCGCGTTCTGGTTGTCCAGTGACGCGCAGGGCGAGATCGACATCGTCGAGTGGTACGGCAACGGCAGCTGGCCGTCCGCGACTACCGTCCACGCAAAAGCCAACGGCTCGGAGTGGAAGACCCACAACATCGCTCTGGACAGCGCGTGGCACACCTGGCGAGTGCAGTGGGACGACGCCGGAATGCGCTTCTGGCAGGACTACACCGACGGCGCGCAGCCGTATTTCACGGTGGCGGCCAACTCGCTGCCGGACTGGCCGTTCAACAATCCCGGCTACCAGGTTTTCCCAATCCTGAATCTGGCTGTGGCCGGTTCCGGCGGCGGTGATCCCGGGCCCGGGCACTATCCGGCGCAGATGCTGGTCGACTACGTGCGGGTCTGGTAGCCACTACAGTTCGGGCATGAACGCCGCGCCCGGGCCGCTGATCACGCGCTATGCCCAGCGTTTCTGCCGAGTGCACGCCGACAGGCACTCGGTGTCCTCCCCGCTGGGCGCCTGGCTGTTGCTGGCGCTGACCGCCCCATTGGCCAAAGGCTCCGTCCGAAAGGACCTCGAGGAGGTTCTGGGCGTCGATGTCAGGCGTGCCCGACGGGCACTGGACGAGTTGCTCAGCGATCCGCCGGACGTCATCCGCAGTGCTCTGGCCGTGTGGGGATTGCCCTCCTGGCCCGGCGAGCTGCCCGCCGCGGTGCAAACGGGACCGGTGCCCGCTCAGGAGCAGGCTGACGCCTGGGCGCGCGATCACACCGACGGCATGATCGACCGCTTCCCGGTCGACGTTTCGGAGATGACGGCGGTGCTAGCCAGTGCCCTGGCCACCCGTATCGCCTGGGTGCGGCCCTACGACAGCACCGACGCCGCAGAGTTGAGATCGCCCTGGAGCTCGCGCGTCGCCCAGGCACTCAGTGGTGCCGGCGGGTATGTCACCGATGCCGCCGGGCTAGGCCCGGTCGCGGTGCACACCGCCGTCGGAAACGATGTTCTGCAGGTGACGTCCGTCATCGCCCGCGAAGATGCCGGGTCGGAGGCGGTTCTGGCGGCCGCCCACGACCTCGCGCAGCAACAAGCCACCGGCTCGACGGTGCGGCGTCGAAAGCTCTCCGACCTCCCGTTGGGCGACGGACCGTTCTGGACGATCACCGAGGACCGCCGACCGGGTGGGGATCAGGTGCGGGTGGTTATGCCGGCGTGGAAAGCGGCGTCGAATCACGACCTGACGACCGATCCCGGACTGGGGTTTGGCGCAGTGGGAAGGGCGCTTGCCGACGCATTGCCAGCAGCGCCGGACATACAGGCTCGCCAGTCGGCCGTCGCGCGCTATAACCGGTGGGGTTTCGAGGCGGCCGCTGTCACCGCCGTCGCGCTGCGCAGCGCAATGATGCCAACTGGCCTGTCGCGCACCGCAATTGTGCGTTTCGGCCATCCGTATGCCGTCGTTGCCAGCGTCGGCCAGCGTCGCGCCCGCCGTGACCCGTGGGCGGGGGTGCCCGTGTTCGCCGCCTGGGTCACAGAACCCGCCGACGTCGACACCAGCCCTCCGCGCTAGCCGGTCGCTACTCGGGTTTCTGCCGCCACTCGCTGATCTTGCGTCCCAGCGAATCGGCTGCAGTCGTTGCAGCCCGGCCGACCCCGTCGACAATCCCGCCCAATCCGTCGCGAATGCCCTTGATCAGCGGGTCGTCGGACTGGTCGAAACCGTCCTTGTAGTGCCGGGCAGCCTCGCTGAAGTCATCGGCGAACGAGGCGCCGTCATCGTCGGTCCGTCGCGGGTAATCCCCGGACAACACCTTGGCATAGCCGCCGGTGTCCACCCACTTGGTCAAAGCGGCGGCCCGCAGGACTGAAAAAGGGTGTGTCTGCAGCTCAAGATTAAGCAGCTTGAGCACACCGTCGCGCATGTCCCCCGACCTTTCGTACTCCCGCGCCTGAGCGAGGAATGCCTGCGAGTCGAGTTTGTCCAGTCGGCTCCCGCCGGCGAGCTTCATCTCCACCCGTATTGCGGTGTCCAGGTCCTGGCAGCACAGCAGCCCGGCGCGGTCCCCGGACAGCTCCGATTTGCGCTGCCATTCCAGCAACGCCGCCACAATGGCGCGCAAAGCCCAGCCGCCGATCGGCATGAATCCGAATGACCCCGCCAACCGCATGAGGTGCATCATCATCGTGCGGTAGACCGCGTGCCCGGACAGCGCGTGACCGAGTTCATGCCCCACCACAAAGCGCATCTCCTCGTGGGTCATCAAGTCATACAGACCGGAGGTGATGACGATGAAGGGCTGGTCCATCCCGATCGTGTAAGCGTTGGCGATCGGTGACTGCGTCACGAAAAGTTCAGGCTTCTCTGGTGCGTCCAGGACGTCAGCGCACTCCTGAAGCAGCGCATCGAGGTCGGCGAACTGGCGAGGACCCACCCGCGCGCCACTGGCCAGGTATAACAGGCGATGTTGGCGTTCGCGCAGCATCCCGGACAGCAACTTCAGGATCTGGTCGAAGCCCTTGAGCCGGCGCAACGCTGACAGGGCAGTCCGGTCGGCGGGATGTTCCCAGGCGCGTGAGCTGATTTCTGGGAAGACGGCGCGCGTCGCGGCAGGTGTTTGTGACATGGCGGTCCCCTTATTGTCTGTATCAGGATAAGGGGGCGGTGCTCAGAAAAATCCGCAGCAAAACAACCGCACGCGATGGCGGTGCGTGCGGATGATTCGCGATCGGATCACTAACCGAATAGAGCGACTAACGTGCGAGAACGTTACGCGGGGGCGTCAGCGGTGGAGTACATCCCGAAGGTGCCGTGACCTGTCGAAACCGAACCGCCCACTGCGGCGGCGCGCTGCCTGGCGATATATGCGGGATGCCGACGCATTGCCTCTTGGAGCTGACGTTCCCGCCGGTGCGCTGCCGTCCAGACCGGGTGGGATTGGAGATAAATTACGTTTGCCTCTGATTCATTCGCCACGATTGTCAACTCCTCTCCGACTTACTGCGCAAAGCCACAACCATGCGGTTTGTAGCTGTGTTACTCAGGATGCCCAGCAAAGCTGTGACCTAACCGTGTCCCTAGATGAGAATTTGCCGTGAATTCGAAACCTGACGATGACCTGCGTCACATAGCGCGCGCACCGCCGCACCGGGCCAGCAGCGCAACCGCGCTCCAGGGTCGGCGGCCGGGGCGGCGAGGGTCGGGCTGCGGTAGCCAGGCGGTTGCGCGCATCAACATCGGCAAGCGGTGGAAACGGCGCGCGGCCGAAAACAGCGATTCGGAGTGCACCACGCGCCAGCCAAGTTTTTCGAAGTGCGCCAAGCCGTTCTCCGGAGCGAACTTGAATGGAGCGTTCTGCAACAATCCGGCCATCTTCCGGTTCATCATCTGCTTGAGGCCCGGTCCCGCGAGATCCAGCATCCACCAAGAAACTTCGCGCCTTTCGAGCGCGGCGGAAAGCGCGTCGACGTCAGCCTCGTCGAGATACATCAACAGTCCTTCGGTGAGCACCAGCGCTTTGGTGGCACCATCGAGTGCTTCGTCGAAGAATCTGTCGCGCGCCGTCGGGTCGGCGAGGTCGACGGCGGTCCGCGTCAGCCGGCAGCGAGGTTCCTGGCCGACCAGCAGCTGCGTCTTCTCCTCGACCAGTGCCGGAAGGTCGGCCTCCACCCAGGTGAGCTCAGCCGGAAGCGGCAGGCGGTAGGGGCGGGTATCCAGCCCGGCTGCCAGATTCAGCACCCGGTCGCAGCCGTCGGCGATCGCTTGCAGAATCGCGTCGTCGATGATTTTCGTGCGCGCGACCAGCCACCAGCCGTTGCGCGTCGACCGTGGGACGCGGGCGACGATCGCCTGGCCCTGCTCGCCGGCGAGCCGCTCGGCAAGGAAGTCGTTGAACAGCGCGTCCGGGCGCGCGGACTCGGTCGCCCGATGCAACGCCGTCCATCGTGCGGTGTCGGAGACATGTGTGATGACGTGGTCAGTGCCTGCCATACGAGCGTTATAGCACCGGGTACCGACAGGCCCGGTTCGCTCATATCGCGCCCCTTCGAGGTCGGGTACGGTTCGCTCATGGCTGACCAAAACCGTCGCTTTCTCCTGCGTGAACGTCCGACCGGGCGCATCGGGCCCACGACCTTCGAACTCAGTGCGGAGCCGATCCCCCAGATCGGTGACGGTGAAGCACTCGTGCGCGTGAACTGGATATCGCTGGACCCGACCAACCGGATGTGGATCACCGACGTGCCGACCTACCTCCCGCCGGTGGGGATCGGCGAGGTGATGCGGGCAGGCGGTATCGGTGAGGTCATCGAATCGAAGAACCCGAATTACCCAGTGGGTCAGATCGTGCAGGGCCTGCTCGGCTGGCAGGAATACGTGGTGGCGTCCGACCAGAACCCGGTGATGCCGGTCCAGGTCGCCGAGGGCGTCTCGCCCAGTGCCTACATGGGTGCGCTCGGCATGACTGGGCTGACTGCCTGGATCGGCATCCGCGACATCGCAAAGCCGAAGCCCGGCGAGACGGTGGTGGTCTCGGCCGCGGCCGGTGCGGTCGGTTCGGTGGCCGGTCAGCTGGCCAAGGCGGACGGCGCGCGCGTCGTCGGCATCGCCGGTGGCCCCGAGAAGTGTGCCCTGCTGACCGAGCAACTCGGGTTCGACGTTGCCGTCGACCACAAGGCCGACGACTGGTACGCCCAACTGGTCGCGGCCACCCCCGACGGCATCGACGTCGACTTCGAGAACGTCGGCGGGCAGATCATGGACGCGATCTTCGCCCGGCTGAACATCAACGCGCGCGTTGCGTTGTGCGGTTTGATCTCCGGCTACAACGAGGCCGACCCGCCGCCTGGGCCGCGGGCGTTCGGCAACCTGCTCATCCAGCGCGCCACGGTGCAGGGGTTCATCGTGCTGGACCACTTCGGTCGGGCTCCGGAGGCGATCGGCGAGATCGCCGGGTTGATCGGGGAGGGCAAGCTCAAGCCGCTGGAGACGGTGGTCGAGGGCTTCGAGCAGCTGCCGACCGCCATCAACATGCTGTTTGACGGAAAGAACGTCGGCAAGTTGATGGTGAAGATCACCTAGGCGCGATCTCCGCCCGGCGGGCTCAGATAGCCCTCGATGAGATCGTGCAGCGCCGGGGCCAGATCGGAGACGGTCGAGCCGTGCAGCTTGGCCAGCAGGATCAGCCCCTGGTAGTGCGCGAACAGGGCATGGGCCAGCCGGTCCGGGTCGACGCCGGCACGCAGCGTCCCGTCTTGGGCGGCGTCGCGACAGATGGCCGCGAGCTCGCTCTCCAGCGCGGCCAGCCGGCTGGCGAGGTGACTGCGAACTGCTTCATCCGTGGTGGACAGCTCGGCGGCCAGATTGCCGAACGGGCAACCCACGAGGCGTCCGAACTGACGCTGCAGCCCGGACTGGATCGCGGCGATGGCGTCCGGGATCGCCGAGAGCCGCTCGGCGGGGGTAGTCCCCGGGGTGTTGGCCAGTCGCGCCTGAAATACCGCCAGGTGCAGGTCGACAACCGCTTTCGCCAGTTCGGCTTTCGATGAGAAGTAGTGGTAGAAGCTGCCCTTGCGGACGTCGGCCACCGCGCACAGTTCCTCGACACCCACGTCGTGGTAACTCCGCTCGAGGAACAGGCGGGCCGCCGTCGAGACGATGCGTTCGCGAGCGTCCGAGGTGCGCGGCATACGGTCGATTCTAAACGATAGTTGACTGGTCGGTCAAAAATAATCTACGTTGGGACGGTCCCACGAATGATTGGAGATCGCGCCGATGAGTCCGACGACCCCGGAGGTTTTCCGCACTCCCGATGCTCGCTTTACCGACCTGCCCGGATACGGCTTCGCGCCCAACTATTCGGAGGTCGACGGATTGCGGATGCACTACCTCGACGAGGGCCCGCGCGACGGTACCCCGGTGGTGTGTTTTCACGGCGAACCCAGCTGGGCCTATCTCTATCGCAAGATGCTGCCGCCACTCGCTGCGGCCGGCCTTCGGGTGATCGTGCCCGATTTCGTAGGTTTCGGCCGCTCCGACAAGCCGACCGACCGACGGTGGTACACCTTCGATCGGCACAGCGAATTGATCGGTGCGGTCCTGAACGGCCTCGACCTCAACGGCGCGACCGTCGTCGTCCAGGACTGGGGCGGCCCGATCGGTCTGCGGTGGGCCACGGAGAACGCCGACCGGGTCGACGCACTGATGATCATGAACACCGGATTGTTCACCGGGCACGTGTCCAAGGGCTTCATGGCGTGGCGCAACTTCGCCGAGAAGAACCCGGATCTGCCCGTCGGTTTCGTCATACAGAGCGCCACCACGACCCCACTGTCCGATGATGTCGTCGCCGCTTACGAGGCGCCCTTCCCCACCGTCGAGTCGAAGGCCGGTGCCGCGCAGTTTCCGCTGCTTGTTCCGATCACCGAGGACGCACCGGGGGTTGACCGGATGAGAGCGATCGGCGCTGAACTCGCCCACTGGAATAAGCCTGCGCTAGTTGCCTTTTCGGACTCGGACCCGGTATTCCCCTACCCCAAGGCGGGCCAGTTGTTCTGCGATCTGATTCCCACCGCGGGTGAGCAGGTGCGCATCGAGGGCGCGGCACACTTCGTGCAGGAGGACCGTGGTGAGCAACTCGCGGACGTGCTGCTTTCGCGGCTGGTGGTACGCCCCGGTGCCTAATGCGGTGCGACGACGAGGACCTTGGAGAAGTCGTGCGGATCGACGCGTACCGGCACCTGTGCGTCAATCGTGATGTGCGGAACCGTCGAGAGTTCCAGGGCGACGCGGCGGGTGGCGCGGTAGGGGTCGTTGTCAGGCAGCCGAACATCTAGTTCGAGTTCGTGCCAACGGCCCAGCGAGGTGGTCGCGACGTTCTCGCGGATGCCCACAATCGTGGCGACGCCCGCTATCCCATCGCGCAGCAACCGCTCCCGCTCGGCGTTGAGTGTGGTGAGCTCGGCGAGCGTGTCGGCGGCCTGCCGCTTGTCGGCCCGCGTGACCCGCTCCCCCGCCCCGGCGTTTCTTGCTCGTTCGAACCAACCCACCAGGTCAGCGTACGGTCACGGCGCGAAGACGTCGACAGCGTGTCGGAGAACGAGTCGTCGACAGTGAAATGGTTTGCGCCGGTTGCATTTTGGTGTCAGCGAGCGGGCACCGGCGTGCCGGTAGTGCGAATTGGTGGACTGATCAACTACCGTGCCCTCATGTTTCGTATGACCGTTCAGGATGTGTTCTCGATCAAAGGGCGTGGCACAGTCGCGACCGGCCGAGTCGAGTACGGGCAGCTGAGTGTTGGTGATCAAGTGCGGATCAACGACGGCCCCCCGGTTCGGGTCGATGCGATCGAGGCTTTCCGCAAGAAGCTGGATACGGCCGCTACGGGTGACAACATCGGAATCCTGTTTCGCAAACTCGACAAGAGTGAGGTGGCCGCGGGCGACGTCCTCACCTCGGGCGGCGTCTATCTCGCGTAGCGCGAATGCTGCACCGCTGCAACGGTATTGCGCACAACTGAGTTGCCGGCTGTTGACTGGTCCCACGGTGGTCGACGTCTTTCGTGCGAAAGTACCGGCAGCGCTGGGACGCTGCCCCTAATGTCATGACCATGGGGCCTCCCGATGTCGGCTGACGAGCAGGACGCAGGCGCCGTCCGCCACCTGCATCGCGATCTGTCCAATCGTCAGATCCAGCTGATCGCGATCGGTGGCGCGATCGGTACCGGTCTCTTCATGGGATCGGGACGCACGATCACCCAGGCGGGCCCGGCGGTGGTGGTGGTCTACGGGGTCATCGGATTCTTCGTTTTCTTCGTGCTGCGTGCGATGGGCGAATTGCTGCTGTCGAACCTGAACTACAAGTCGTTCGTCGACCTCGCAGCCGACCTACTGGGCCCGGTGGCCGGCTTCTTCATCGGGTGGTCCTACTGGTTTGCCTGGGTTGTCACCGGTGTCGCGGAGGTCGTGGCGATCGTCGGCTACTCCAAGTATTGGTGGCCCGGCCTGCCCGACTGGATCCCGGCGTTGGTGACCGTCCTTGTGGTGCTGGCCTTCAACCTGTTCAGCGTGCGCAATTTCGGGGAGATCGAATTTTGGTTCTCCTTGATCAAGATCGTCGCGATTTTGGGGCTGATCGTGGTTGGCATCGCCCTGGTGGCCACCGGTTTCGTCTCGCCGCACGGCGACCGCGCGACGCTGGCGAATTTGTGGAATGACGGCGGGTTCTTCGCCACCGGGTTCATGGGTCTGGTCGGTGGCATGCAGATCGCGTTCTTCGCCTTCGTGGGTGTCGAGCTGGTCGGCACCGCTGCGGCGGAGACCGCTGACCCGCGCCGCACGCTGCCCCGAGCCATCAACGCCGTCCCGATGCGAGTGGCGATCTTCTATATCGCCGCACTGCTGGCGATACTCGCCGTCGTGCCGTGGCGACATTTCGCCAGCGGCGAGTCGCCGTTCGTGACCATGTTCGCGCTGGCCGGCCTCGGTGCGGCCGCGTCACTGGTAAACGTCGTGGTGATCACCTCTGCGGCCTCGTCGGCGAATTCGGGAGTTTTCTCCACCGGCCGGATGCTCTACGGGCTGGCCGACGAGGGCAGCGCTCCGTCGTTGTTCCGCCGACTCAACCGCTCCGGTGTCCCGGGGTCCGCTGTGCTCGCGACCGCTCCCCTGCTGTTGATTTCGGTGCCGCTGCTTTATGCCGGCGCCTCGGTTATCGGCGTCTTCACCGTCATCACAACGGTCGCCTCGCTGCTGTTCATGTTTGTGTGGACGATGGTCGTGGTCAGTTACCTCGTTTACCGTCGCCGGCATCCCCGGCGGCACGCCGATTCGCGGTACCGGATGCCCGGCGGCGTCGTGATGTGCTGGGCGATTCTGGCCTTCTTCGTATTCGTCGTCTGGACGCTGTCGACCGATCGGGAAACGGCTGTGGCCCTGGCTTGGTTTCCGGCGTGGTTCGTGCTGCTGGCGGCCGGTTGGCTGGTGGTTAAACACCGCCCCGGCCACGCGGAGCAATATCGGATGTTCCAGGCTGAGATGAATCACCCGCAGATAGGAGTGCCCGAGCATGGCTGATCGTCCCGATGTCACCGGAAACGCCGCGATCATCGATGAGTTCCGCGCGAACGGCGGAAAGGTCGGGGGTCCGTTCGAAGGTGCCACCCTGTTGTTGCTGCACACCACCGGTGCCAAGTCGGGCCGACAGCGCATCAACCCGGTGATGTGCTTCGACATCGACGGCAAACTGCTGATTGTCGGCTCCTACGCCGGCGCCGACGTCGACCCCGCCTGGTTACACAACCTGCGCGCCAACCCGGTGGCGCACATCGAAATCGGCACCGACGACTACGACGTGCGCGCCCGCGAGCTGCCGAACGACGAGCGCGACGCCGTATACCCGCGGATTGTCGAACAGGCACCGGGATTTGGCGGTTACCAGTCCAAGACCGACCGGGTGATCCCGGTCATCGAATTGCAGCGCACCTGAAGTTATTGGGATCGGTAGCGCAGCGGCTTCGGTGTACTTCGTGCAACGACGACGCCACCAAGGCGGCGCGCCACGAAAGGAAGACCGCAGATGAACATCGTCCCCGCCGGCATCCAGGCACAGATCAACCGGGTTGACCGCCAATGGAGCCTGTGGATCGGAGTAAGCCTGGCTCTGGTAGCCGCCGGCTCCGTCTTTCGCTTGTTCTGGATGCTCTACATCTCGATGGCATTCGGTGTCTTCGCCGGAGCGATGATCGTCAACATCGTCTTCTCGCTTGCCTTCGGCGCTGCGGCCGCCATCGGGGCGGTCGGCTTCCTGACCCGCTACCACAAAGACACCGAAGCCGAACGGCTTTGACGAGCTGATTGATCCGAATGGTCCCGAGTCATCGGGACCATTCGTCGTTTCGGCGAGACGTTTAGGCTCGCGGGATGGGGATGAGCCGCCGCGCCGCGCCGGTGGGAATCGTCGCAGCGGCCCTGGCCGCGGCACTGACGATCGGTAGTGGGGCTTGCGCGAATTCGCAACGGTCGGCGCCGAACGCGTCTTCCGGCGCCAATGCGGTTGCGCCACAACCCATATCCTGCGAAAGGTGGCACCTCGACTACCAACCGAAGCTCGCCGATCAACACGTGGACTGCGTGCTGACGCTGGGCAACCTCACGCTCGAGGTGTCCAGCGATGCCGCGTGGTCGTTCGCCGTGCACGATCGCGACACCGTCGTCCAGCAGTTCCGCGAACCCGCCGACCAGGTGGGCCAATCGGGCGTCGCGCCGCTGTTGCGGGACATCGACCACAGCGGAACACCGGTGGGCTGGACCCAGCGACCGCCCAGCAGAAATTGTGCTCACGGGCCTGGGTCGCGTCTATCTACCGGTGAGGCGGTTGACGCCGCACCGCCTCGGCGCCGGTTCGACGGCCTGTTCACCGCCCAGTGCGTCGCGTAGCGTCCCCGCCATGGGCGATGACATCCAGTTCGTCGACGCGAACGGGCTGCGCTTCGCGTACCTGGAAGAAGGATCGGGGCCGCTGGTGCTGATGCTGCACGGGTTCCCCGACACCGCGCATTCGTGGGATGACCTGCGACCGCGGATCGCAGCCAAGGGCTACCGTGCGGTCAGCCCCTTCATGCGGGGATACCATCCCAGCGGAATTCCCGACGACGATGCCGATCAGGAGACCTTGGCGCGCGATCCCCTCGGTTTGATGGATGCGCTGGACGCGCAGGAGGCGATCCTCATCGGACACGACTGGGGTGCCTCGGCCGCCTATGGCGCAGCGGGCCTCGCACCCGAGCGGGTGCGAAAGCTGTTCGTGATCGGCATCCCTCACCCCGCGGCGGTCAAGCCGTCGTTGAAGAAGATCTGGGGAGTTCGCCACTTTGCCGCCTACAAGCTGCCGGGGGCGCCTAACCGATTCGCGCGCAACGACTTTGCCGCGCTGCCTGCGATATACCGGCGATGGTCGCCAGCCTGGAATCCCGATCCCGGCGAGTTCGCGGCCGTCCGTGCCAGTTTCGCTGTTCCGGCGAGCCTCAACGCGGCATTCGGCTACTACCGGAAGCTCTCCCCCATCCCGTCGGCGTCCCTGAAGGCCAAGATCACGGTGCCCACAGTGGTATTCGCCGGACTGGACGACCCGATCGTCGATCCGTCGGATTACCGGTTCGCCGCGCGCATGTTCGAGAACGAGTACACCGTCGAAGAGCTACCCGGCGGACACTTCATGCACCGGGAACACCCCGAGATGTTTGCCGACCGCCTGCTGGGCCATCTGTGATCAGGCGCTGACCAGTTCGGGATGGAACCTGGTCGCCATCCGGCGCAAGCCGTCCTGCCAGTCGACCGTGCTGGCGGCGCCGATGAGTTCGTGAAGCCGGCTCACGTCGACGGGATTGCCGCGCAGCGCCTGGGTGCTTTCGTCGAACACCGGCTCCCGGCCGATCAGTGTGCCGAGGTAAGCGCACCACTGCTGGATGCTGACGACCTGGTCGCCGGCCCAATTGACCGTCGTCGCCGGAACCGACGCCGCGTCAAGCAATTTGGGGATGGTGGCGATGATGTCGTCCTGGTGGATCGGGTTGTAGCGGGCCGGTCCGCCGGGCGGCACCGGAATCGGGATACCGGCCAGCATCATCTCCATGTGGTAGTACATCCATCCCCCGTTGTCGCCGTAGGGAACGTTCAGCCGGGCGATCGTGGTGGGCACTCCCAGCACGCGTGACATCGAACGGGCGACGGCCTCCCCCGCGATTTTGGAGATCGAGTAGGTCGGGAACAGCGGCTTGTGGTTGTCTCCCAGCGCGGCATCCTCGGTGCGCACGTCGTCGTTCGGCGGGTCGTAAACCGCCGCGGACGAGCAGTGCAGAAATGCCTGCGCGCCACGACAATGCGCCATCAACACGCCCACCGCGTCCGCGTTGGCCGCCAGATCCCTGTCCCACTTACCGCTCTTGGCGACGGCCAGGTTGAGGACATAGTCGAAGTCGGACGGCAGGCCGGTGACATCGCCCTCGGCCAGGTTGACCGTCTCGCAGCGCACCCCCGCCTGCTCGAGGCGGGCTCGAGCCGCGGCGTCGGTGAACCGGGCGGCGCCCCAGACTTCGTTGTCGGCTGCCAGAGCGACGGCAACCGGGGTGGCAACCTGTCCGGTCACCCCCGTGATCAGGATCTTCTTGTCACGCATGCGCTGATGGTAGCGGTGTGCCGGTGTCGCAGCGCCGGGTGTGTGAACGACGGTTTTGCGCATTCTGCTCGTGGTAGTGTCCCTGCATGCCCACCAGGGGTCGCATCGACTTGCGGCTCGCCAGCCGGGTGCTGTTGCTGCAACTGGTCCTGGTCACGCTGACCCTGATCGTGGCGTTCGGGCTGTTCGCCGAGTTCAACCGCCATCGCCTCGACCTCCAATACGGTGTGCACGCAATGGATATCGCGCGTGTCGTGGCTTCGTCCCCTACGGTGCTCAACAACATCGGGCGCTACGAAGACATCCGCTTGAACCCAACCGTGACCGCGCCGTCCGCGCTCGTCAACGAATTGGAGACCGGGCCCTTACAGTCCGTCGCGTCGAGGGTGGAGCAGCGCACCCACGTGTTGTTCGTCGTCATCACCAACACGCAGGGCATCCGGCTCGCCCATCCCCATCGCGACGAGTTGGGATTGCGAGTCAGCACCGATCCCTCGAAGGCCCTGAGCGGCCAGGAAGAGGTGGTGCATCAGTCCGGCACGCTGGGACGCTCGATCGTCGCCAAGGTGCCGGTGCTGCAGCCGGGGACCAACCGGGTGCTGGGCATGGTCAGCGTCGGCATCTCCACCAAAGAGTTCGACGAACAGTTCTCGAAGAATCTGCGCGTGCTGGCCCCGCTGGGCGGGGCTGCGCTGCTGATCGGTGTGGTGGGTTCGGTGGCGCTGGCCCGGCGGTGGCGCGGATTGACGCTGGGCCTGCGCCCGGCGGAGATGGCCGAACTGGTCCGCACGCAGGCGGCGGTGTTGCATGGCATCGGTGAGGGCGTGCTGGCCGCAGACGAGACCGGCCGCATCACCTTCGTCAACGACGAAGCATGCCGGTTATTGGAGATCGGCACCGAACTGGGTGGGCGCATCGACGAAATCGGCTTGACTCCACGGGTTCTCGATGTGTTCCACGCGGCCGACTCGGCACCGGCACTGGCCACCGTCGGCCAGCGCATCGTGGTGGTCTCGGCCCGGAAAGTGCAGCGGGACGGTCGGCCACTGGGCACCGTGCTGGTGGTGCGCGACCGCACCGACGTCGAATCGCTGACCCGGCAACTCGATGCGGTTCAGGTGATGAGCACCGCGCTGCGTTCCCAGCGGCACGAGTTTGCCAACCGGCTCCATTTGCTGAATGGGCTGCTGCACACCGGCCATGTGGAAGAGGGGTTGCAGTACTTGGAGGAGTTGCTCGGATCCGGGCCGCTCGGCTCGGCCCTGCCGGGCATCGATTCCATCCGCGACAACCATCTGCAGGCGTTCCTGGGAGCCAAGGCCGCGGCTGCCCGGGAAGCCGGTGTGACACTCAAGATCGGTGAGAACACCTGGGTATCAGGCAGGCTCGAACTTCCGGTGGATGTCACCACCGTGGTGGGCAACCTGCTCGACAATGCGATCGACGCCGCCCGAACCGGTTCGAATCCCGCTAAAGAGGTCGAAATCGAACTGTTGCAGGAAGGTTCGACGCTGCATGTCACGGTGGCCGACAGCGGCGACGGTGTCACGCCCGACTTCGTCGCGCAGTTGTTCACCGAAGGGACCACAACCAAGCCGGACTCCGGCATCCCCGGCGGGCGCGGCATCGGATTGGCCTTGTCACGCCAGATCAGCCGCTCGCTGGGCGGCGAGCTTCGGTTGTCGAGTCCGGGCAATCCGGCCGCACAGCAGGGGTTGGTGGGTGCGGAGTTCATCGCCCGCCTGCCGGGGGTGATGACGGAGGAGGAGCAATGGGTGGAACAGATTTGACCGTCTTGGTGGTCGACGACGACTTCCGCGTTGCCAACATGCACGCCGGAATCGTCGAGGCGATGCCTGGTTTCGCCGTATCTGCGACCGCCAACACGCTGGTGGCCGCACGTCAGGCCGCCCCGGTCGATCTGGCGCTGGTCGACGTTTATCTGCCGGACGGCTCCGGCATCGACTTCATTCGCGAATTGCGTGGCGACAGCATGGTTCTGACGGCGGCGACGGAAGCCGACACCATCCGTGCCGCGATGGCAGCGGGCGCGGTGAGTTACCTGGTCAAACCGTTCGCCACTACCGAACTGGCGGCGCGGCTGGCCGGCTACGCGCGCTACCGCAAGATCCTGTCCGGTCCGAACCTCACTGCCGCCGACGTGGATTCGGCGCTGGATGCGCTGCGTCCCAAAGTGGTTCCGGCTCAGTCACCCACCACCGTGGCCTCGCCGACCAAAAAGCTCGTGCTGGAGGCTCTGCAAGCATCAGAGGTGCCGATGTCGGCGGCCGAGGTGGCCGGCGCCATTGGCATTTCGCGGGCAACGGCGCAACGCTATCTGGCGTCGTTGGCCACCACCGGCGAGGTCAGCGTGGGATTGCGGTACGGGACGACGGGCCGGCCGGAACAGGAGTTCGTCACGGGCGATCCGGCAGCGCGATCACGACGCTGAATCCGCTTTCCGGCCGAGCCTGGGCCACCAATTGGCCGTTCCGATCATTGCCGCCAGCGCGGGGACGGTGATCGTGCGCACCACGAACGTGTCGATCAGCAAACCCATCCCGATGACGAAACCGGTCTGCACCATGATGGAGATGCTGCCGAACAACAGCCCGAACATCGAAGCGGCGAAGATGAGCCCGGCCGAGGTGATCACTCCGCCGGTGGACCGGACCGCGCGGATGATGCCCGAGCGGACACCGAATCTGGCTTCTTCTTTGATCCGGGTGATCAGCAGCAGGTTGTAGTCGGCGCCGACCGCGACCAGCATGATGAAAGCGATCGCCGAAACGTTCCAGTAGATGGCCTGATGACACACGAACTGAAAGAACGCTACACCCAAGCCGACCGCCGATAGGTAGGAAATGACCACGGAGGCAATGAGATACAGTGGCGCCACGATCGCGCGCAATACCGTGACCAGGATCAGGAAAACCACCAGCAGCGTCACGATGACGACCAGCCGGATGTCGCCGTTGTAGTAACTGCGCGTCGTGTTGTACATCGCGGTGGTGCCGGCCATCGATATCGAGGCATCCGCGAGTGTCGAACCGTGCTGCTCGCTGCGGGCGGCGTTGAGTATCGCGGAATCCTGATCCATCGCCGCCGCGCTGAACGGCGCGAATTTCGACTCGACGAGGTAGCGCACCGAATGTCCGTCGGGTGAGATGAACACCGCGGCGGCGCGCTTGAAGTCCGCCGAGCCCAGCACCTGAGGCGGGATGTACATGCCCGCCATCGAGGGCTGGGCAGCATCGCGCTTCATCGACAGCAGCAGATCTGCGGCCTGGGTCATGCCGATGCCCATCTGCCTGGTCTGATCGACGAGAGCCCGAACACCCTCGGCCAATCGCCGGCTGCCGCCGGCCAGTGAGTCGGCGCCGTCACGGAGGTGGGTGATGGTGCGCTGAACCCCGGCTGGACCGCCCGCCTCCGTCAGCAGGCTGCGCAGCCGATCCAGAGCTGCCTGCAACCGCCGCACCACCGAAACGGCCTGATCAGCGATTGCGCTGTCGTGGGTCGCGACGAGGTGTTGCAACTGCTGGCGTCCGTTGCGGCAGCTCGCGTCGGCATCGCACTGAGCGCTGCTGTTCAGGGCGTTGAGCATCGGCCCTGTGGCATCCATGACTGCGGCCAGCGGTGCCACGCCGGGCCCGGCATTGAGCAGATCTCGCAGTGTTCTCAACAGGCTGGCGGCTTCGTCGAGCTGCTGTTGGGCCAGGCTCAAACTGGTGGCGAGTGCGGTAATCGACCCGTCGGCGCCGCTGACCTGATCACGGACCCGGGCAAGATTGCCGGCGAGTTCGTCAGCCCCGCTCGTCAATGCATTCAGATCGTCGTTGCGGTCGGCGATCTGAGTGGACACGGTTTGCAGTTTGGCTCCGACTTCGCCGGCCTGAAAGCTCAGCTCCGCCGCAGTCAGCGGCGAACCGGCGGGTCTGGTGATCCCCCGCACCGCAGCGACATCCGGCAATGCGGCCACCCGTTGCGCCATCTGCTCCAAGTCGGCCAGCGATTGCGGAGTGCGCAGGTCGCGGGGTGAGTGCAGGTAAATGTATTGCGGCAGTAGCGTGCTCGCACCGAAGTGGCGGTCCATCGCCGAGAACCCGCGGTTGCTTTCCGCCGATGCCGGCAGCTGAGAGCGATCGTCGAAGGTCGGGTGCAGCAGCGTCACGCAGCCGGCCAACGAGATCAGAATCGAAAGGCTAACCAGGAGATGGACTTTCGGGCGTCTGACGATCTGCACGGCCGAGCGTCGCCACAGTCGATCGGTCAGTGGCCGCCGCGGAGCCACCCAACCGCGCCGGCCGGCGAGCACGAGAATGGCCGGCAGCAGCGTGACGGCGGCGCCGAAAGACACCACAATCGACACGGCAAGCGCCGGCCCGACGCATGTGAAAGCCGGTAGGCGGGTGAAGACCATGGCGAAGAAGGTGACGGCCACGGTGGCCGCCGAGGCCGCGATGACCTTGCCGACCGAGCGCAGCGCATCGACCACGGCGACGTCCGATTCCCTGCCAGACCGTAGGTGCTCGTGGTACCGACTGATCAGAAACACCGCGTAATCGGTTCCCGCGCCGGCGATTACCGCAGTCATCATGACGGTCGTCAGCGCCGAGACGCCCAGGCCGAGTTGGGTGAGCGCGGACACGACCCGCTGTGCGGAGGCCACCGATATTGCGATGGTGACCAAAGGCAGCAGCACGGTGGCGGGTCGCCGGTAGATCACGGCCAGGATGGTGAGCACCAACAACGCGGTGGCAATCTCGATCAGGTGCATATCGTGCTCGGTGACGATCGACAGGTCACCCAGCACGGCCGGCTGCCCGGTGACATCGGCCCTCAACGGGCCGTTGGCGGTCGCCAGCTTGGCCACTCGGGCAACGCGTTGGTAGGCCTGCGACGATTCCGGCGATCCGGTGGGCGCGCGCAGCGTCACGGCCATGAAGAACGCCTTGTGGTCCGGGCTGACCATGACCTGGCGCAGCGCCGGAGTGCTGAACGGGTCCTGTACCGCCGTGACATCGGTGGTGTCGTCGCGCAGCGTGGCGGCCAGCTTCCGGTAGGTAGTTTCGTCGGCCGGCTGCAGACCACGCTCGTCGGTGAGCACGACCACCAGAGTGTTCTGTGCGGATTCGCCGAAGGCCTTGGCCATCTGTTCCGCCGCCGCCATGGCGCTCGGCGGAAGTGGCTGGACCGTGCGACTTTCCACCACCTGGCTCAATGGCGGGAAAGCCACGATCAGCACGGCGAGCGCAGTCAGCCAGGCGCCGATCACCAGCCACGGAGCGCGCACCACCAAGCGGCCCAGCACTGTCATGTCAGGCGGCCTCGTCACGTGGCCCGGGCTGTGGCCAGCCGCAGGTGGCGGTCAGTGCGAACTCTCCCAGCGTGGCCAGAAGGTCCTGCCGCAGAACGTCATTTGAGTTGAACCGGTCCGGCTGATACGCGAGCACGGAGATGAACAGGCGGCCGTGCACGCGCCCGGACGCCAGTGCCAACCGTCCTCCGGTGCTGCGCATCATCGAGGTTGTCACACCGGGAAACAGCGACATCATCGCGAAGTTGTGGGCCGGCGTGCCGTCGGCGCGGGTGACAGCGGGGTCGACGGCGCCGAGGTTGGATGCGACGACGGTGCTTGGAGTACCGGCGGCGACCCCGACCAACCTCTTGACCAGTCGTTTGGGCAGGAACGGCACCAGCGGCATCAAGGCCCACCGCTCGTCGGGTACCTCGTTGTGGCGGATCAGCGCGTCTTTGATCGTCGCCCGGATCTCGCGGAGATCGGTCGGAATCGGTACCCGCGGGATGGTGATGTCGGCATTGGTCACCGCGTTGGCGCGGGTGTCGCCGGGAATGCGCTCGTTGACAGGCATGGCCAACACGAGGGAGCCATCGGTGGCGATCCGTCCCACCCGCTGACCCAGCCGGGCGGCCACAGCGGCGAACAGCGCGTTGCTGGTGCCGCCGGCCGCGTGCGCGCGGGCGTCCCACTCGTCGCCGTCCAGGAAAACCGTCGTCATCGGCATGGCGATCGGCTCGTCGCGCCCCGCAAGGCGTCCGGGTGACGGCGCCGCGCCACCGCGTTCCCGCCAGGCCATCCGTGCCACCGCAGCGACGGCGCGCGCTGAGGCGCGACTGTCCCGCACGGTTTGACGGATGTCGGCGCGCAGCACCCGCGAACGACGAGCGGATCCTGGGGCGGGCCAGCACATGGCGCCGTCGCGACCCGAAGCCGCATCAGCCAGCGCTTCGCACAGCCCCAGCCCGTCGGCCAGGCAGTGTGAGAGCACCAGGCTGACGCCGGCGCCGCCTTCGGCGAACGGAAGCACCGCAAGGTGCCAAGGCGGCCCCTGCTCGGCGTCGAGCCGGGTGTGAGCCTGCTCGACCAGCCAGGCATCGAAGTCGGCACGCGGGCGGGCCGCAACGATCTCGATGTCGGAGAAGTGTCGCGGACTCACCCAACGGTGGCGGCCGAACGGCAACGGTGAGCGTTCGATGGCGCGCCGCAGCCTTCCCTGCTGCAGGTGCTGATGAAACCGCCGCAGACCGTCGATGTCGATCGCGTGGTGGTAATCCCACGCGCACTGCAGCAGGCCGGTTGCTCCGGTGGCCCGTTCTCCCAGGAACATGGCCTGGTCGGCCAGATCAATCACGTTGTCGACGCCGCCGGCAAATGGAGAATTCGGTGTTTTGGTGACATTGAATGCGGTCATTGCGTGCTCCCTATTCGAAGATGGTCAACGGTTATTCAGCGGCCCACGTATTCGACATAGGCAGCGCGCTGATAATCACGGATTCCGCGGCGGCCCGGTCGGCATCGGTGTATGTCTGCGCGATCTGCGTCAGTGCCGCACCGGTACGCATCAGTTCTTCCTGGGCGGCTCTGTGCACCTCTAGTAGCGAGCCGGCATGCTGCTCGAAAGCGGTTGCTGCCAGCATCGATACCTCGTCGGAGCCGGCGGGGGCCAGACCGGTGATCGACTGCTGCGCGTGGTCGCCGGCCTGCAGGCTGCTGATGCCGATCTGGACGACCTGCGCACCGATGTCACCGACGACCGGATCAAATGTCATGGGTTGCATTGACTTACTCCTGGGCTGTGCGGTGCCGAAATTCCCTGCACTGCGAAATCGGCAGACGCTGCTTACCGCATTGCAAATCGCGTTATTGCTTGAGATCGAACTTAGGGCGCGATGGTGGATGTGTCGCGGTTGTGGGCGATAGTCGGAGTAAGCGACGATTTCGCAGTTTTGCGCATTGTGCTCATCGCTGGTTCGGCCGCGTCAGAAAGTGCTTCGGGACCTTCCTCGGGGACCTTAGAATTGAGATGTTGTCCAGCGCGCTTGGACCGGCGGGCTCGCCGGCGGCAGGCGCGCACAAACACAGGAGCAGCACGCAGATGGCAATGGATTCCATGTCGCATGATCCGGCCGCCGGTGACATCGGTTCGCAGTTGGTCGACATCGGTAGCCAGGGGCTCAGCGCCGGTTCGACGGCGGCCATGACGGTGTTGACCGGTCTGATACCTGCCGGCGGGGAAGAGGTGTCGATGCAGGCGGTGATGGCTTTTGCGCAAGAGGCCGCGACCATGCTGGCGTCCAACGCCGCGGCTCAGGAAGAGCTGATGAGGGCCGGAACCGCATTGACCGACATTGCCCGGATGTACAACGAGTCCGACGACGCGGCGGCCGGCGCGGTGGCGTTCAGTGCCGCCACGATGAACCGGTTCGGGTCGGCCGCAGGGTCGAGCTTGAGCGGTGCCGGGCTGGGTACCGCGGCGCTGCAAAGCCAACTCGGCGCAGCGGCGAGCAACCCGGTGCTGGCCGGTTTCACGTCCGAGGCGGCGTCATCATCGATGGCCTCCACGGCCGCCAGCGCCGGCTCGTCAGCGATGGGCGGTGCGGCCCCGCTGGGCAGCGGCATGAGCGGTGCCGGTGCTGCCGGCGGCTCCTCGAAGGCAAGTCTGGCCTCGACCACCGCGCCGGCTGACGACCAAGATGACCGCCAGCACGACGGCGAGGACGAGCAGGCCCGCGAGCGACTGCTCTGAGTTTCGCGACGTCGAGGGATCTACGCTAACGCGTGACACTCGACGTGAAGGAGCGCTGTTGTGACCGACGAGCCCGAGATGGCCGCTGTCTTGCGGCAGATGAAAGTCCCCGAGCGGATGAAGGGCAGTCAGGCGCTGCGGGATTTTCTGCTCATCTATGTCGACGATGAGGAGTCGATTGCCGCCAACCCGGAAAGACTCAAGCAGTTGAACGGACTGATGATCCTGTCGCAGCTGGAGATCATCAATGCCTTGGGGGCACTGGAAGAAAGTGCCCAGAATTACAGCCGGAGCGCACGCAGACGTCGCTGGTTCTGATCTGTCGTCGTACCGTGTGGTGTGCGGTGGATCGTCGACGGAATGAACGTGATCGGGAGTCGCCCGGACGGCTGGTGGAAGGACCGTCAGCGCGCCATGGTGACGCTGACCGACCGGCTTGACCAGTGGGCACACGCCCAGCAGGAAGCCGTCACGGTGGTGTTCGAGCGCCCGCCGTCGACGCCGATCCGCTCCTCGCTGGTCGAGGTGGCGTATGCTCCTCGAGCCGCGGCGAATTCGGCCGATGACGAGATTGTCGGGCTCGTCCAGGCCTACGCCCGGCCCGGCGAAATCCGGGTCGTGACATCAGACAGGGCGCTGGCCGAGCGGGTCCGGAGTCTCGGCGCATCGGTTATCCGCGCCGAGGGTTTTCGTGACCTGATCGACCCGCGCAACGCGAAAAGCGAGGGGCGCCATGCCGATTGACCAGGCCAATCGGCTGTGCGCGCTGGCCGGCATCGACATTCCGATCATCCAGGCGCCGATGACCTATATCGCCGGTGCGCAGCTGGCCGGGGCGGTGTCCAACGCTGGTGCACTGGGCATCATCGAAACCACCTCGGAGCAGGGGCGCGCCGATGTGCGGCGGGTTCACCAATTGACCGACCGGCCCGTCGGGGCCAACATCGCGCTGCTGTTCAATCGCGACCCGGCCGTCATAGACCTGCTGGCTGCCAACAACATTCGCTTCGTGACCACGTCGGCGGGTGACCCGATGCTGTTCACCGCCCGACTGCACGACGCCGGTATCACCGTGTTTCATGTGGTCGGCACGCTGGCGGCGGCGCGGAAGGCCGTCGACGCCGGGGTGGACGGGCTGGTGGTAGAAGGCGTCGAGGGAGGCGGGTTCAAGAACCGTTTCGGAGCATCGACGATGGTACTGCTGCCTCTGGTGGCAGCTCACGTGGACGTACCGATCGTGGCGGCGGGTGGCATCTGCGATGCCCGATCGATGGCTGCCGCGCTGGTCCTCGGGGCCGACGGTGTGCAGATGGGCACCCGACTGCTGGCGTCCGCGGACTCGCCGGTGCACGGCAATCTCAAGCAGGCGGTGGTCAGCGCCGACGAGACCTCCACGGTGCTACTCCCCCTCGACGGGCGGCGGATGATGCGTGTGATCCGGACCCCGGCGGCTGAAAAACTTGATGCTTCAGACTCTTTCGAGGAAGGAGGGGCGGCACTGCAGCGGGTGCAGCGACTCTACTTCGACGGCGACATGGATGCCAGCGTTGCCAATACCGGTCAGGTAGCCGGACGCATCGACGACCTTCCGCCGGCGGCCGACATCATCGCCCGCATGTGGAGCGGGTGTCGGCAGGTGCTCGCGGCCACCGCCGAGCGGCTGCCTAGCTCGGCCGGGAGTTGACGTCGAACAAGACCGTCTCGCCGTCGACCTTGGTGACTCGCATGTGTGCGGTGTAGGGCTTGCCCTCGGGTCCGGTGAAGTGACAGTCGAATTGCTGGCCCACTTTCGCTTCCACTCCTGACGGGCAGTTCACGTCCGTGGGGCGGAAGCCCGTCTGTCTGGAGACGACGTCGACGACCGATTGTGCGGCGCCCTCGGGCTTCACTGTCGAATTGCCACAGGCCGATAGAGACAGCGCTGACAGCCCCGCCAGTGCCGCCGCGGCAAGCCGGATACCGGTCGAATGGGCGAAGGTCATCTCGCTGCCCCTTGGCTGACGGTTGGGCTTGTTCGGCGAAAGCGTGGCTGCCCTGAGCCTAGTGGAGCACGGCCGCATCTCGGCGCATTGCACGGATGCGCCGTTATCTCCCTCCGGCGGTCAAACCCGGAAGGATGCAACCTTATCGAGGTAGGTCAATCGTGTTCGTCGTCGTCTTCGGTGGTGAACAGCTTTTCCGGGTGGTGGAAGGTGTTGGTGCGGGGTTGGCCGTGATCGAGGTGGGCGGGTGGGATCCATTGGGTGTCTCCTTTGGCGTTTTTGCGGGTGGTCCAGCCTTTTTCGGCGAGGCGGTTGTGGGGGCCGCACGCGAGGGTGAGGTCGTGGATGTCGGTGTAGAAGGTGGTGGTCCAGCCGGAGACGTGGTGGACCTCGGTGTGGTA
>NZ_LQOY01000039.1 GCF_002101675.1 Mycobacterium gordonae
GCGGGGCCGGTGGCGGCGCTACAGGCGCAGGCGGCGTCGGAGGTGTAGGCGGCGCCGGCGGCGATGCCGGCCTTCTCTCCGGCAACGGTGGGGCCGGGGGCGCCGGCGGCCTGAGCAGCACTGGTGGAGTCGGCGGCGCCGGCGGCAATGCCGGGTGGTTCGGCGACGGGGGATCTGGTGGCGCCGGTGGACTTACTCTGGGTGCGGTGCCCGGCGGCAAGGGTGGGGCTGGTGGTAATGCCGTGTTGATCGGTAATGGCGGCAACGGCGGCGAGGGCGGGGTTGGCGGCACAACCGGTCCCAGTGGTGTTGCCGGAGCCGGAGGGCTGCTGTTGGGCCTCGACGGGTTGACGTAGTCGGCGGGTGGAGGCGCTGATCGGAGTGCGCGCCGCCGAATGGCCGGCCGCACTTTCGGTCTCAAGGTCTTCGGTGACTCAGCCGCCCCGCAGCAATTCGATGACCGCGCTGAAGTCCTTGTCGGGGTGGGAGGCGGCGAATTTGGCGTAGATTTCGGCGGCGTGGCTGCCAAGGGGCGCGGCCGAACCGGTCGAGGCGACTGCGTCCATCGCCAACCCCAGGTCCTTGTTCATCAGCGCCGCCGCGAAGCCGGGCTTGAAGTCGTTGTTGGCCGGGGACGTCGGAACCGGTCCTGGCACAGGGCAATTGGTGTGTACCGCCCAGCAGTTGCCGGTCGCCCCGGTGATCACGTCGAACAGCGACTGCGCCGACAGGCCGAGCTTCTCGGCCAGCACGAAAGCCTCGCCGATCGCGATCTGCTGCACCGCCAGCACCATGTTGTTGCACACCTTGGCCGCCTGGCCGGCCCCGGCATCGCCGCAGTGAATGACCTTGCCCGCCATCGGTTCCAGCACCGGGCGGGCGCGGTCCAGGGCGTCGGCCTCGCCACCGACCATGAACGCCAGAGTCCCGGCCGTTGCTCCCTTGACGCCACCGGACACCGGGGCGTCGAGTTGCTGCATACCGTGTGACCCGGCCAGTTCGTGCGCCTCGCGGGCGTCGCTCACCGAGATCGTTGAGCTGTCGATGAACAGCGCCCCGGGGCGTGCGGCGGGCAGCACCTCGCCGTAGCAGCGTTTGACCACCTCACCGTTGGGCAGCATGGTGATGACGACATCCGCGTCGGCCACCGCTTCGGCAGCGGTGCCGAACACTGTGACACCTTTGTCGGCGGCGGCGCTGGCGGCTGCGGGTACCGGATCGTAGCCGCGCACCAGATGGTTTGCGCCGATGAGATTGGCGGCCATGGGCGCGCCCATGTTGCCGAGTCCCAGGAACGCGATCGCGAGACGTGTTGTCATGGTGCCCTTCTAGGCGCTGGCGCGAAAACGTGCGGCCTCGGCTCGGCCGACGACCACCCGCATGATTTCGTTCGTTCCTTCCAGGATCCGATGCACCCGCAGGTCGCGGACGATCTTTTCCAGACCGTATTCGGACAGGTAACCGTAGCCGCCGTGCAGTTGCAGCGCCTTGTCGGCCACCTCGAAGCAGGTGTCGGTGACGTAGCGCTTGGCCATCGCGCACAGCTCGACCTTGTCCGCGGCATCCTCGTCAAGCGCGGCTGCGGCCCGCCACAACATCATTCGCGATGTCTCCAGTCCGGTGGCCATGTCGGCGAGGGTGAACCGGATGGTGGGCTCGTCCAGCAGGGCGGAGCCGAAGGCGTGGCGCTCGCGGACGTAGGCGCCGGCCTTGGCAAAGGCGGACTGTGCGCCGCCCAGTGAGCAGGCGGCGATATTGAGCCGGCCGCCGTTGAGGCCGTTCATCGCGATGCCGAAGCCGGTGCCCTCGCCGTCGGCCCCGCCCAGCATGGCGTCGGCCGGTACCCGCACGCCGTCGAGTATCACCTGCGCGGTGGGTTGGGCATGCCAACCCATCTTCTCCTCCAGCGCGCCGAAACTCAGTCCAGCGGTGCCCTTCTCGATGACGAAGGCCGAGATGCCGCGCGGGCCCTCGTTGCCCGTCCGCGCCATCACCACGTAGACGTCGGATGCCCCGGCGCCGGAAATGAACTGCTTGACACCGTCGAGCACGTAATCGGAACCCTGTTTGACGGCCCGGGTGCTCAACGCGCTCGCGTCCGAGCCCGCGCCGGGCTCGGTCAGGCAGTAGCTGGCGATGACGTCCATGGTCGCCAGTCGCGGCACCCACACCTTGCGTTGTTCGTCGGTGCCGAAGCGGTCGATCATCCAGGCGCACATGTTGTGGATCGACAGGAACGCGGCGGTGACCGGGTCGGCGATCGCCAACTGCTCGAAGATGCGTACGCCGTCGAGGCGGCGCAGCCCGCTGCCGCCGACGTCATCGCGGCAGTAGATCGCCGCCATCCCGAGTTCCGCGGCTTCGCGCAGCACGTCGGTCGGAAAGTGCTTGGTGGCATCCCATTCCAAGGCGTAAGGCGCCATCCGCTTCTCGGCGAAGGCCGCCGCAGTCTCGGTGATCACCCGTTCTTCGTCGTTGAGGGTAAACATGTGGCTAATGCTCGCTAGTTCATGGTCGGGATGACGAATTCGGCCCCGTCCTTGATGCCGGACGGCCAGCGCGAGGTGACGGTCTTGACCTTGGTGTAGAACTGGATCGACGCTGGGCCGTGCTGGTTGAGGTCACCGAAGCCGGACCGCTTCCAACCGCCGAAGGTGTGGTAGGCCACCGGAACCGGGATCGGAACGTTGACGCCGACCATGCCCACCTGCACGCGCGACACGAAATCCCGAGCGGTGTCACCGTCGCGGGTGAAAACCGCTACGCCGTTGCCGTATTCGTGCTCGGACGGCAACCGCAGTGCCTCTTCGTAGTCGTGCGCGCGGACGATGCACAGCACCGGTCCGAAGATCTCGTCGGTGTAGATCGACATCTCCGGCGTGACGTGATCGAACAGGGTGGGGCCGATGAAGTAACCGCCTTCGAGATTGGCGTCACCGAACGTCAGGTCGTCGCTGGCGCGCTCGCGTCCGTCGATGACCAGTTCGGCGCCAGCCTCCACGCCCTGACCGATGTAGTCACGCACCCGGGTCAGCGCGGCCTCGGTGACCAGCGGGCCGTAATCGGCCTTCGGGTCCAGGCTGTGCCCGACGCGCAGGCTGTTGATCCGCTCAATCAGCCTGGCGCGCAACCGGTCTGCGGTCTGTTGTCCGACCGGGACGGCAACGCTGATCGCCATGCAGCGCTCCCCGGCGCTGCCGTAGCCGGCGCCGATCAGCGCGTCGACGGCCTGATCCAGGTCCGCGTCGGGCATCACGATCATGTGGTTCTTGGCGCCGCCGAAGCACTGCGAACGCTTTCCGGTCGCGGCCGCGTGGCTGTAGATGTACTGGGCGATGTCAGAACTGCCGACGAAGCCCACCGCCTGGATGTCGGGGTGCTGCAGGATCGCGTCGACGGCTTCCTTGTCGCCATGGACGACCTGAAACACGCCGGGGGGCAGGCCGGCTTCCAGGAACAGTTCGGCCAGGCGCACCGGGACCGACGGGTCGCGTTCGCTTGGCTTGAGCACGAACGCATTCCCGCATGCCAGGGCCGGTCCGGCCTTCCACAGCGGAATCATCGCCGGGAAGTTGAACGGGGTGATGCCCGCGACCACGCCCAGCGGCTGGCGCAGTGAGTAGACGTCGATGCCAGGCCCCGCGCCCTCGGTGTAGTCGCCCTTGAGCAGATGCGGGATGCCGATGCAGAACTCGATCACCTCGATGCCGCGCTGGATGTCGCCTCGCGCGTCCGGCAGCGTCTTGCCGTGTTCGAGGGACAGCAGCTCGGCCAGTTCGTCCATGTTCTGGTTGACCAGGTCGACGAACTTCATCAGCACCCGGGCGCGGCGCTGGGGATTCCAAGCGGCCCAGCCTCGCTGGGCCTCGGCGGCAGAAGCCACCGCGGCGTCAACGTCGGCCTGGTTGGCCATCGGCACGCTGGCTTGCACCTCGCCGGTGCTCGGGTTGAGGACATCGGCGCTGCGGCCCGACGAGCCGGCGGTGCGCTGACCGTCGATGAAATGCGGGATCTGTGTGGTCATGATGGTCCAATGTCAGGAAGGTGAGGATACTTGCATATCCTAGTAATTCTGCGTCGCCGTGGCAAGCGCGGGGAAAATGGTCCGGTGCGCCCGTGGTTCGGCGGGCGCACCTTCATGAGATGACTGTCCGAGACGCCGTCATGGCAGGCATCGCTAAGCAACTCGGTCACCCGAGCGGGCTGCGTGGGCGATTAGTCGGGATGCTGCTCAACAAGGGCAACCGGGCGCTGGTGAATGCCGCGGTGCAGGCGCTAGAACTCCAGGCAGGTGCCCGGGTGGGGGATGTCGGGTTCGGCGGTGGGGTCGGGCTGAAGTTCCTGCTCGACGGTGTCGGCCGGTCGGGCGTGGTCCACGGTGTCGAGCTCTCGGAGACGATGTTGGCTCGCGCCCGGCGTCGCTATAGCCGCGAGATCGCTGCCGGCCGACTTGCACTGCAGCAAGGGGGCCTGACGCAGCTGCCGTTTGGCGACGAGGAATTGAGCGGCGTCATCACCGTCAACACCATCTACTTCGTCACCGAGTTGGACCGCGCGTTCGCCGAACTATCGCGGGTGGTCAACCGCTCGGGCCGCATCGTAATCGGGTTGGCCGACCCGGACGCGATGGAGAAGATGCCGACCAGTAGACACGGTTTTCACCTGCGTCCGGTGCCGGAACTCGTGGAGACCCTGCGTAGCGCCGGATTGGTTGTCGACCACCGCCAAATCGACAGGAGTCACCTCCCGGCCCACCTGTTGATCTGTAGCCGGGGCTAGACCGACGGCGAGAATTGCGAGATCGTGGTACCATCGAACATGTGTTCGATTTCGGGCAATTCTTTCGGGTTGATCCGGGTGCCACCGAGGCGGAGCTGACCGCGCGCATCGCGGAGTGGGAGCGGTTGAAGTCCGCGGCGGCGGCCGGTCAGGCCCGCGCGGCCGCGGCTTTGGATGCGGCCCGACGCGCTGCCGAGGCGGCTGCGGGGGTGCCCGCGGCCAAGCGGGGCCGGGGCGTGGCCAGCGAGGTCGCGCTGGCCCGGCGCGATTCCCCGGCGCGTGGGGGCCGGCATCTGGGGTTCGCCAACGCCCTCGTACACGAGATGCCCTGCACGCTGGCCGCCCTGGAGCACGGCGCGCTCAGCGAATGGCGGGCCACCCTCATCGTGCGCGAATCGGCCTGTCTAGACGTCGAGGACCGCCGGGTGCTGGACCGCGAACTGTGCGCCGACGCCGAACGGCTGGTCGGGTGGGGTGACAGGCGGATCACCGCCGCGGCCCAGAAGATCGCCTACCGGCTGGACCCGCGGGCCGTGGTCGAGCGCGCCGCCAACGCCGACCAGGACCGCACCGTCACCATCCGCCCGGCTCCCGACACCATGACCCGCATCAGCGCCCTTCTGCCCCTGGCCCAGGGTGTCGGTGTGTACGCCGCGCTGCGCCGCGCCGCCGACACCACCTTCGACCGCCGGACCCGCGGGCAGGTCATGGCCGACACCCTGATCGAGCGCATCACCGCCACCCCCGCCAGCACACCGGCCAACATCGCCCTCAACGTCGTGATTTCTGACCGCGCCCTGCTCGGCGGCAACAGCGACCCGGCCCTGGTGGAGGGCTACGGCCCCATCCCGGCCGAAGTCGCCCGCCGCTGGCTCACCGCCGCACTGGCCGACCACAAGACCCTGGCCACGCTGCGCCGCCTGTACGCCAGCCCCACCAGCGGGGCACTGGTCGCCATGGAATCGCGCGCCCGCGTCTTTCCCCGCGGGCTGGCCGAGTTCATCAACCTGCGCGACCAAACCTGCCGCACCCCCTACTGCGACGCCCCCATCCGCCACCGCGACCACATCACCCCAGCCAAACGCGGCGGCCCCACCACCGCCACCAACGGCCAAGGCCTGTGCGAACGCTGCAACTACGTCAAAGAATCACCCGGCTGGCGCGTCACCGCCCACGACGAAAACGGCACCCACACCACCGAATTCATCACCCCCACCGACGCACACTACCGATCCGCCGCACCACCGATCTACCAGCGCATTGACATCAGCGAGGTGGAAGACGCCATCGGCGTGCGACTCATCGACTTTCATGCTGCCTAGGGGCAGGTGGCGTCGACCTCGAAGGTCTTGCTGACCTGTTGCCCAGCGTTGTCGACACCGGTTGCGGTTCCGGTGATCTGATAGGCGTTGCCGTTCTTGGTGGCCTTGGCGCTGTTGCCGGGGGCGCCTTCGGTGAAGCTCAGGACGACCCCGTCGACCGTGCCCAGGCCCGCGCTGCGGACCGCGGACGCGTCCTGCTCCAGGCCGACGATCACACCGGTGATGATGTCGCCGATGGCGATCGAGAACTTGCCCTGGTTCGTCTCGCACACGACCGGTCCGCTGACCGGCTGCGGCTGCCCGCCGATGATGACCTTCGTCTCACCGGCGGCGGCGGGGGCGGCTGCAGCGCTGGGGGAGGCGGGTGCGCCCGACGAACTCGGCGTGGTGGAGGTCGAACTGGACGAGGTGCCGGAAGACTTCTCTTCCTTGGAGCATCCGGCC
Organism: Mycobacterium gordonae; assembly: GCF_002101675.1. Classification (GTDB taxonomy): domain Bacteria; phylum Actinomycetota; class Actinomycetes; order Mycobacteriales; family Mycobacteriaceae; genus Mycobacterium; species Mycobacterium gordonae. Next base: position 6,546 of record NZ_LQOY01000039.1, read on the forward strand.
ATGCTCACGACGAGGGTCGCCGCGCCCAGGGCGATCAACAGCTCACGCTTCACCAGAGTCTCCTTATCGATCGGCACGCACAGCAGAGGTTGACAAGCAGTATGTCAGTGGGCGCGCAGGTCGGCGACGAATTCCTGGGCCTGCTGCCAGGTGGGGAGCAGCCCGGAGGCTCGCACGTCGGCGAAGCTGGGTGCTGCTGCGTCGCGGTCGGACAGGCTCGGCGGGGCGCCATCGACCAGCGGCCAGTCGACGCCGATCTCCGGATCCGTGGCAGCGATCGTGTGCTCGCGTTGCGGGTTGTATTCCGCCGAGCACAAGTACATCACCGTCGAATTGTCTTGCAGCGCAAGGAAACCGTGGGCGAGTCCCTCGGAGATGTAGACGGTCCTGCGGTCTTGGTCGTCGAGCCGGACCGAGTCCCATTGGCCGAATGTCGGTGAGCCTTCCCGAATGTCGACCACCACGTCGAACACCGCGCCCCGTACACAGGTCACGTACTTGGCCTGGCTAGGTGGCAGCTCGGCGAAGTGCAGGCCGCGCAACACACCGGCCGCCGACACCGAGCAGTTGGCCTGCCGCACATCCAACCGGTGGCCGGCGAACGAGCTGAAACCCTGGTCGGTGAGCCACTCGAAGAACGTTCCGCGCGAGTCGCCGTGGATGGCGGGGGTGATCTCCCAAGCGCCCGGGATCTTGAGTTCGCGAACTTTCATCTCACTGACCGCGCTTCTCGTAACGGGCCTCGGCGGCGTCCTTGACCGGACGCCACCAGGATTCATTGTCGCGGTACCAGTCGATGGTGGCGCGCAGCCCCTCTTCGAAATCGGTGTGCTTTGGCGCCCAACCTAATTCGTTGTAGAGCAGGGACGGATCGATGGCGTAGCGCAGGTCGTGGCCGACGCGGTCGGTGACGTGGTCGAAGTCGTCGGGATCGCGGCCCATCAACCGCAGTATGGTGCGCAGCACGGTCAGATTGTCCCGCTCGCCCTCCGAGCTGATCAGGTAGGTCCGGCCCGACTCGCCTTTCTCCAGGATCCGCCGCACTGCGCTGTTGTGATCCTCGACGTGGATCCAGTCGCGCACGTTGTGACCGCTGCCGTACAGCTTGCACCGCCGCCCGGTCAGCACGTTGGTGATCTGGCGCGGAATGAACTTCTCGATGTGTTGGAACGGGCCGTAGTTGTTGGAACAGTTCGACAGCGTCGCGCGCACGCCGTAGGACCGCACCCAGGCGCGCACCAGCATGTCGCTGCCGGCCTTGGTCGCCGAGTACGGGCTCGACGGGTTGTAGGGCGTGGATTCGGTGAACCGCTGCGGATCGTCGAGCTCTAGGTCGCCGTACACCTCGTCGGTAGAGATGTGATGCAGCCGCACCCCGTTGCGCCGCACCGATTCCAGGATGGTGAAGGTACCGACCACGTTGGTGTGCAGGAACGGCTCGGGGTTGTCCAGCGCGTTGTCGACGTGCGACTCGGCCGCGAAATGCACCACGGCGTCGGACTCGGCCACCAGCGCGGACACCAGCTCGGTGTCGCAGATGTCGCCCTCCACCAGCCTGATGGAGTCCGCCACGTCGGCCAGTGACTCCCGACGGCCGGCGTAGGTCAACGCGTCGAGAACCGTCACGGAGTCCTCGGGATGTTCGCGCACCGTGCTGTGCACGAAATTCGCCCCGATGAAACCCGCCCCCCCGGTGACTAGCAGCCGCATGGCTACAAACCCTAACCGGTGATGCCGAGCGCTCCTGCCAGTTCGGTGAGCGCGGGCACCAGCTTCTCCGGCCGGGAGGATCCCAGCACCTGGACGGCGACGTGGTCGGCGCCGGCGTCCAGGTGCTCGTTGAGGCGGCGTGCGATCGCGTCCGGGCTGCCGTAGGCGACCAGGGCGTCGATCAAGCGGTCACTGCCCGGCTTGCGCACGTCCTCATCGGTGAACCCCAGGCGCAGCCAGTTGTTCACGTAGTTGCCCAGGCCCAGGTAGAAGTCGAGGGTCTTGCGGCCGACGGCGCGTGCCTCGTCTGGGTCGGCGGTGAGCACGACCTTGTGTTCGGGCGCCAAGAACACCGTGTTGCCGAGTAGGTGGCGCGCCCTGCCGGTGTGCTCGGGCGTGGTCAGGTAGGGATGGGCTCCCGCGCTGCGTTCGGCCGCCAGCCGCAACACCCGGGGTCCGAGCGCGGCCAACACCCGACGGCTGTTCGGCACGATGGCGCTGTCCAGTTCGTCGAGGTAGGACACCAGCGCGTCGTAAGGCTTCTGATACTCCTGGCTGGCCTCGGGGTGGCCCACGCCGACGCCGAGCAGAAATCTGCCTGGATGGGCTTCTTCGATGCGGTGGTAGGACTTGGCGACCGCCGCGGCCGGCGCCGTCCAGATGTTCACGATGCCGGTCGCCAGTTGCAGCGTCGAGGTTTGCTCCAGCGCGGGCTCGACCCAGGCCAACTCGGCGTCCGGGGACGCGCCGATCCAGGCGGCGCCGTATCCCAGCTTCTCGACCTCTGCGGCCAACTCCGGGGCGATGCTCCGGCTGCCCAGCCACACGCCGAATTTCCCCAGGTCGGGCTTGAGTGAAACGGAATCAGTCATCGCGGTCCCTATACCCGTTTACAACCCGAGCGCCCCGGCCAATTCGGCCAAGGCCGGAACCAGCTTGTCGCTGGAGGTGAGGACCTGCACCGGTACGTGATCGGCGCCGGCGTCGAGATGCTCGCGCAGCCGCGCGGCGATGGCGTCGGTGCTTCCGTAAGCGACCACAGCGTCCACCAGACGGTCGCTGCCGGGTTTGGCCAGATCGTCGTCGGTGAATCCCAGCCGTTTCCAGTTGTTGAGGTAGTTGGCCAGGTTGAGGTAAATGCCGAGGGCTTTGCGCCCGATTGCCCGGGCCTGTTCGGCATCGGTGGTGAGGACCACCTTGTGTTCGGGGGCCAGGAACGCCGATGGTCCGATCAGGTCACGCGCCTGGGCTGTGTGCTCGGGTGTCGTCAGGTACGGGTGCGCGCCGGCGCCGCGCTGCGCGGACAGCTGGAGGACTCGCGGCCCCAGCGCGGCGACCACCCGGCGGCTGGCGGGAACGCCGTACTCGTCGAGCTGGTCGAGATACTCGGTCAGGGCATCTATCGGCTTGCGGTACTCGGTGACCACTTCCCGATGGCCGACGCCGATGCCGAGCAGGAAACGGCCGGGGTACGCCCTGTCGATCCGGTGAAACGATTCGGCGACCGGCTTGGCCGGCGCCGTCCAGATGTTGACGATTCCGGTCGCGACCTGCAGCGTCGTCGTCGCATCCAGGATCGGCTCCACCCAGTCCAGCTCGGCCGGCGGGGAGCCGCCTACCCACACCGCCCCATAACCCAGGGCTTCGATGTCCTTTGCTTGTTGCGGCGTGACGCCGCGCCCGAACGATCCAAAGCGGCCCAGATCAGGCTTGTTGTCAGCAGAAGCGGTCATGGTTGCTCCAACCGGCAGGGCGGCGCGGCGTATTCCTCCCGGTTGCCTTCTGGCGTCACTCGGGCGTTTTTGCGTCGAACGTGGGGCTGCGGGTATCGTGGACCAACGGTGCGGCGTCCGTGCCGACTCTTGGCGTGCCCTGTCTGAACTTCCCTCGGGAATTTCCATTATCGGCTCACGTTTTGTAGTTCGGACGACTGCTGCGCCAAACCAGGTATGGACGAAAAGTAGAGGATCTCCGAAAAGTAATGGCGAAGAAGGACGGTGCCATCGAGGTCGAGGGCCGCGTGGTCGAGCCCCTGCCCAATGCCATGTTTCGCATTGAGCTGGAAAACGGCCACAAGGTGCTCGCCCACATCAGCGGCAAGATGCGGCAGCACTACATCCGCATCCTTCCCGAGGACCGGGTGGTAGTGGAGTTGTCTCCTTACGACCTTTCCCGGGGCCGCATTGTGTACCGGTACAAGTAACGAAACACCCAGAGACCAGAGAACAGGACCGAGACTGCCGTGAAGGTGAACCCCAGCGTCAAGCCGATCTGTGACAAGTGCAGGGTGATCCGTCGGCACGGACGGGTCATGGTGATCTGCCAGGACCCCCGTCACAAGCAGCGGCAAGGCTGATCGCCGAACTGCACAACTGAATGCTGACCTCCCAGCACCACTGAGCGAATACGTCGCTCGGACACGCCCGGACGGAGGCCGGGCCCCGCTAGCCCCTCGAGGGAGACCCAATTCGGGTTGCGGGAACGGACTGGGAAAAGACCTCCGCTGAGAAAGAGGAAACGCCACCTATGGCTCGACTAGTAGGCGTCGATCTGCCGCGCGACAAGCGCATGGAGATCGCGCTGACCTATATCTTCGGCATCGGCCGCACCCGTTCGATCGAGATTCTCGCGGCCACCGGCATCGACAAGGACCTGCGGACCAAGGACCTGACCGATGACCAGCTGACCCATCTGCGCGACTACATCGAAGCGAACCTGAAGGTCGAGGGTGACCTGCGCCGTGAGGTGCAAGCCGACATTCGTCGCAAGATCGAAATCGGCTGCTACCAGGGTCTGCGACACCGTCGCGGGCTGCCCGTGCGCGGCCAGCGGACCAAGACCAATGCGCGGACTCGTAAAGGCCCCAAGCGCACCATCGCAGGCAAGAAGAAGGCCAGGTAACCGATGCCACCGAAGAAGGGGACCGCTTCGGGTCCCAAGAAGGGCCAGAAGACCCGCCGCAGGGAAAAGAAGAACATCCCGCATGGCGCCGCTCACATCAAGAGCACGTTCAACAACACGATCGTGACGATCACCGACCCTCAGGGCAACGTCATCGCCTGGGCCTCCTCGGGTCACGTCGGGTTCAAGGGATCTCGGAAGTCGACGCCGTTCGCGGCTCAGCTGGCCGCCGAGAACGCCGCGCGCAAGGCGCAGGAGCACGGTGTCAAGAAGGTCGATGTGTTCGTCAAAGGTCCGGGCTCGGGCCGCGAGACCGCGATCCGTTCGCTGCAGGCCGCGGGCCTGGAGGTCGGCGCGATCTCCGACGTCACTCCCCAGCCGCACAACGGCTGCCGCCCGCCCAAGCGTCGGCGCGTCTAGGTCTAGGAGGACATACCCATGGCTCGTTACACCGGACCCGTCACTCGCAAGTCACGCCGGCTGGGCACCGACCTCGTCGGTGGCGACCAGTCCTACGAGAAGCGGCCCTACCCGCCCGGCCAGCACGGCCGCGCCCGGGTGAAGGAAAGCGAATACCGCCAGCAGCTGCAGGAGAAGCAGAAGGCGCGCTTCACCTACGGCGTGATGGAGAAGCAGTTCCGCCGCTACTACGAAGAGGCCGTGCGCCACTCGGGCAAGACCGGTGAGGAACTGCTGCGCATCCTGGAGAGCCGGCTGGACAACGTCGTGTACCGCGCCGGGTTGGCGCGTACCCGCCGGATGGCCCGCCAGCTGGTCAGCCACGGCCACTTCTCGGTCAACGGCGTGCACGTCAACGTGCCCAGCTACCGCGTGTCGCAGTACGACATCATCGACGTGCGGGACAAGTCACTGAACACGGTGCCGTTCCAGATCGCACGGGAGACCGCGGGCGACCGCCCGATCCCGAGCTGGCTTCAGGTGGTGGGGGAGCGGCAGCGCATCCTGATCCACCAGCTGCCCGAGCGCACTCAGATCGACGTGCCGCTCACCGAGCAGCTGATCGTCGAGTTCTACTCGAAGTAAAGATGTCCCGCACCATCCGGTGCGGGGACTTAACGGCATCAAATAGCGGGTGCCGAGAAGGAGAAGAAGAAACACCATGCTGATCTCTCAGCGGCCCACCCTGTCCGAGGACATCCTCACCGATAGCCGGTCCCAGTTCGTCATCGAACCGCTGGAGCCGGGATTCGGTTACACCCTTGGCAATTCGCTGCGTCGCACGCTGCTGTCGTCGATCCCCGGCGCGGCGGTCACCAGCATTCGCATCGACGGCGTCCTGCACGAGTTCACCACCGTGCCCGGGGTCAAGGAGGATGTCACCGACATCATCCTGAACCTCAAGAGCCTGGTGGTCTCCTCCGAGGAGGACGAGCCGGTCACCATGTACCTGCGCAAGCAGGGTCCGGGTGAGGTCACCGCGGGCGACATCGTGCCGCCGGCCGGTGTCACCGTGCACAACCCGTCGATGCACATCGCGACCCTGAACGACAAGGGCAAGCTCGAGGTCGAGCTCGTCGTCGAGCGCGGCCGCGGCTACGTGCCGGCGGTGCAGAACCGGGCCTCGGGTGCCGAAATCGGCCGTATCCCAGTCGATTCCATTTACTCGCCGGTGCTCAAGGTGACCTACAAGGTGGACGCCACCCGTGTCGAGCAGCGCACCGACTTCGACAAGCTGATCCTGGACGTGGAGACCAAGAGCTCGATCACCCCGCGTGACGCGCTGGCCTCGGCCGGTAAGACGCTGGTCGAATTGTTCGGTCTGGCACGTGAACTCAACGTCGAGGCCGAGGGCATCGAGATCGGGCCGTCGCCGGCCGAGGCGGACCACATCGCCTCGTTCGCGCTGCCCATCGACGACCTCGACCTGACCGTGCGGTCCTACAACTGCCTCAAGCGCGAGGGCGTGCACACCGTCGGCGAGCTGGTCTCCCGCACCGAGTCAGACCTGCTCGACATCCGCAACTTCGGTCAGAAGTCCATCGACGAGGTGAAGGTCAAGCTGCACCAGCTCGGTCTGTCGCTCAAGGACAGCCCGCCCAGCTTCGACCCGTCGGAGGTCGCCGGCTACGACGTGGCCACCGGCACCTGGTCCACCGAGGGCGCTTACGACGACCAGGACTACGCCGAAACCGAACAGCTCTAACCGGACACCTTCAACAGACGTCCGTCCCGGCCCTACCTGATACGGGGGCCGGCCCCACTTAGGAGAAGCCGCAATGCCCAAGCCCACCAAGGGACCTCGCCTCGGCGGGTCGTCTTCGCACCAGAAGGCGATTCTGGCCAACCTGGCCACGTCGCTGTTCGAGCACGGCCGGATCAAGACCACCGAGCCCAAGGCGCGGGCGTTGCGGCCCTACGCGGAGAAGCTGATCACCCACGCCAAGAAGGGCACGCTGCACAACCGGCGTGAGGTGCTCAAGAAGATCCGTGACAAGGACGTCGTGCACACCCTGTTCGCGGAGATCGGCCCGTTCTTCGCCGACCGCGACGGCGGCTACACCCGCATCATCAAGGTCGAAAACCGCAAGGGCGACAACGCCCCGATGGCCGTGATCGAGCTGGTGCGGGAGAAGACGGTGACCTCGGAGGCTGACCGGGCCCGCCGGGTGCAGTCCTCGAAGAAGGCGGCGCCGGTGGCAGCTGCGGCCGCTCCGCAGGCGGCGGTGGAGCCGGAGGAGGCTGTCGGTCCGACGGCCGAGGAGGCCACCGAGACCGAGGTGGTCGCCGCCGACGAGGCCGCCGCCGACGAGGCCGCCGCCGATGAGGCGGCCGCCGACGAGGCGGCCGCCGACGAGGCGGCCGAGACCCCGGAGAACCCCGAGAATTAGTGGGGACGTCCGTCTGCGGCTCGATATCGCCTACGACGGAACCGATTTCGCGGGCTGGGCGGCGCAAGCGGAGCAACGCACGGTCGCCGGCGTACTCGATGATGCGCTGACGACCGTATTCCGCACGCCGGTACGGCTGCGTGCGGCCGGCCGCACCGATGCGGGCGTGCACGCGACCGCGCAGGTCGCCCATGTCGATGTCCCGGTCGAGGCGCTGCCGCACGCCTACTCGCGGGCCGACCGGACCGGTGATCCGGAGTTCCTGGCGTTGGTGCGGCGGCTGGGTAGGTTCCTGCCGCCGGACGTGCGGGTCATTGATATCGCCCGTGCACCAGCCGGTTTCGACGCCCGGTTTTCGGCACTGCGCCGGCACTACGTCTACCGGCTGTCGACGGCGACGTACGGTGTGCTGCCGCAGCAGGCGCGTTTCGTCACCGCGTGGCCACGCCCGCTTGATCTCGACGCGATGACCACCGCATCGCGAGAACTGGTGGGACTGCACGACTTCGCCGCGTTCTGCCGGCACCGCGAAGGCGCCACCACGATCCGGGAGCTGCAACGGCTGGACTGGACGCGCGACGGCGATCTGGTCACCGCGCAGGTAAGCGCCGACGCGTTCTGTTGGTCCATGGTGCGGTCCCTGGTGGGCGCCCTGCTGGCCGTGGGTGAACACCGGCGGGAACCGCAGTGGTGTCGTGAACTCCTCGGTGCGACAAGCCGTTCCAGTGATTTCGCGGCGGCGCCGCCGCAGGGGCTGACACTAATCGGGGTGGACTATCCGCCGGATGACCAGCTTGCCGCGCGGAATCTGGTCACGCGCGACATCCGATCACCCGGTTAGAGCTTGCCCGCGACGAAATTCGCGGCCTCGTTGGTCAGGCCCGGCACGTAACCGAGGTGCGCCTTCCACACGTTGCCGTCGGAACAGATCGGGTCGCCCTCGTTGCACAGGTTGAGGATCTTGCCGCCGAACTGCGGGCTCAGGGCGGTCAGCAACCCGCCGGCCCGGCCCGACGGATTGCCGAACAGGGTGACTGCCGAGACGTGGTCGGCCGCCGCCGACGGCAACGGCTGGGTGAAACCGAGACCGGGCAACGGTGCGGCAGTGACGATGTCGATGACCGCGGCGCCCTGGGAATAGCCACCGAGTACCAGTCGCGTGTCGGGACAGCTGTTGGCCATCTGCTGGACGTGGTCGCTGGCGTCGTTGGCCCCGTTGGTGGCGGCCAGAAAGTCCTTGCTGGCCGGATAGTTCACGCCGTAGGCGCCGATGTTGCGGCCGGTCTGTTGCCGTAGCGATCCGACCAGGGCGTTACCCACCCTGCCGAGGCCGGGCGGTTCACCGGTGCCCCGGGCGAACACCACCTCGACATCCGGGCAGGCGGCATGTGCCGGAGGTGCCAGCGGCGGGGCGACCAACAGAGCGGCCGCCGCGAGCGCGGCGGCCGACAACCGACCCAGGGGAACGCTTCTCATCCCCCCAATGGTAGGCGTTACTGACAGAGTGTCAGTGCACCTGAACCACGGGCTGCTGCACCGGGGTGGAGGTGGTTCCAGGCACCTGCGGCGCCAGCGCGGGGTTCTGCGGGACGGTGTCCGGCAGCTGCGGGACCAGTGGAACGGGCACCTGGCCGGGCATGTGCGGGATGCCATTCATGATCTTGGGCGCGGCGAACGCCGCTCCCTGCGTCGTGTAGAACGGCACATATCCCTCGGTGTGCCCGCTCCATTCGTTGCCGGAGCCGGCGTGGCAGATCGGGTCCTGCGGATTGCAGTAATCGACAGCCTTGGAGCCCAGCAGGGTGCTCTTGGTGGGCAGCGATCCACCGGCGCGGTCGGCGATGTCGCCGAAGGTGACCACCGCCGCGATATTGCTGACGTACTGGGGCGGCAAGGAGCTGCCCCAGCTGATACCGCCGATCGGAACGCCGGCCACGATGTCCATCACCGACGCGCCCTGCGAGTAACCGCCCAGCACGATCTTCGTGGTGGGACACGCCGACACCGTGGCTTTGACGTGGGAGATCACGTCGTTGGCCCCGTCGCCGCCGTGCAGCTGCAACTTGCTGGCCGCGTAGTTCACCCCGTAGGTCCTGATGTTCAGGCCGCTGGTTTGTTGACGCAGCGAGTCCACGAATGCGTCGCCCACCCGGCCCAGGCCGGGTGCCTCATTGGTTCCCCGGGCGAACACCACCTCGGCGTCCGGGCAATCGTCGGCCCGTGCGGACGGGACAGCGGCGAGGGGGCTGACCGGCAGGACAGCGGCCGACAAGGCTGCGAGGCCCACACCGGCGCGACCGGCAAGGCGCATGAAGTGCTGATACACGCCGAAATTTTACCCGCGGCGCGGCGGAGCAAAACCTCCGCGACTGTGGATGAAGGCTCGAACGGGGCCGCGGGACGGCCTAACGTAACGGGTTGAGCGGACGAGAACAGGGGGGAGCGTGCCTCTGCAGGCGCCGATCTGGCTGCATACGAGCGCCCGCCGCTATTACCTGCGGCGCCTGGAACGTGCGTTGCTGGGAACCGAGGCGGAGTCGGCCGCGCGGTTGCGGCGCGGTTCGCTGCTGGCGGGCGGTGTGCTGACTGTCATCGCCCTGGCCGGGTGCTTGTTGATGAGCCGGCTGTGGCCCCAGCCGGATCTGGGCGATGCTCGAATCCTCATGGGCCGGTCGACCGGGGCGCTGTATGTGCGGGTGGGCGACACCTGGCACCCGGTGCTCAACCTCGCGTCGGCGCGGTTGATCGCGGCTGCCGCCGTCAATCCGCTGCCGGTGCCCGAGTCCGTGCTGGCTCAGGCTAAACACGGCGCGCTACTGGGCATTCCGGGCGCGCCTGCACTGATCTCCGCACCGCTGCCGGCGCGGGATTCGGTGTGGACGGTGTGTGACGGCGACGGCGGAACGATGGTCGCGCTCGGGACGGACTTGTCGGCGGGTCGCGTCGGTGCCGACCGGGCGCTGTTGATGGCCGCCGGCGCCGGGGCATCGGCCTACTTGCTGTACCGCGGGCGGCGGGCGGCGGTGGACCTCGCGGATCTTGGCGTGGTGCGCGCGCTGAGGTTGCAGGGCCGAGCTCCCCACGTCGTTTCGCAAACTTTGCTGAATGCGATTCCAGAGGCGCCGCCAGTGGCGGTACCGCGCATCGACGGCGCGGGCGCGCCGGCAGGGGCGTGGCTGCCCGGGTTTCGGATCGGCGATGTGCTGCGAATCACACGGGTTTCGGGTGAGGACTACTACGTGGTGCTTCGCGCCGGCGTCCAGCGAATAAGCCAGGTCGTGGCCGATGTGCTGCGCTTCGACAATGCGGCCGAGATCCTCACCGTCGCGCCGAGTGTGCTGCATGCGGCGCCCAACGTCGACCTGTTGGCTGTCGCCGGTATCCCCGGCCAGGTGCCGTCGGATGCGGGCGGTTCGACGTGGTGTGCGGTGTGGGCGCCGGCCACCTCGGGGCCGCCCGACGTCGGATTCGTGACGGATCCGCATTGGCCGGCCCGGGAGGCGGTGAGGCTGGCGCAAGCCGACGGGCGGGGGCCTGCGGTGGATACCTTCGCCATCGCGGCGGGCCGCAGCGCCTACGTGGCAACGCAGAGCCACACTGCCAACGGTCCCCGGGTGGACACGCGTTACCTGCTGACCGACACCGGGGTTCGGTTCGCGATCCACGATGACGAAGTGGCTCACCTGCTGGGGCTGCCCGCGGCGCCGGCGCCGGCGCCGTGGCCGGTGCTGTCGTCGTTGCCGTGCGGGCCGGAACTGAGCCGGGAGAATGCGTCAGTCGCCCGCGACACGATCGGGTCTGGTCCCTGACCGCCGAGTCGTCGCCAGCGCGGCCAGCAGCAGCACCAGACAGATCGCGGCGCCGATGAACACGCGGGACCGGTCTGGCGGGGGCGAACCCGTGGCCGGAGGGGGCACAGCCAGCGGTTTGGGGGCGGGGCTGACCGGTGGCGGGGTCTCGGCGGTGACCGCGGCGAGGGCGTCGACGACGCCGTTGCCAACGAACGGGTCCCATCCCGAGGGTGGATGATGCGCGGTGGTCTCGATGCGCTGCATCACCTGGCGCGCGGTCAACGCGGGAGACCGAGCCCGGATCAGGGCGGCCAGTCCGCTGACGACCGGCGCCGCGTAGCTGGTGCCGGAGATCGGTGATCCTGCGCCGACGCGGTTCACCAGGCCGTCGCCGCCCGGGCTGAGCGACGTCACACCCTCGCCCGTCGCCGCGACATCCACCCACGGCCCGGCCAGCGTGAAAGATGACGCGGCGCCTTGTGAATTCACCGAACCGACGGTCAGGACGTAGTCGTCGTACCAGGCCGGGCTGACCACCACCGCGACGGTGTCGCGAGTGACGCCGGACGGCTGGGGCGGGCACTGCGTCCCGGTGTTGCCGGCCGCCGCCACCACGACGGCATTCTTGACGTCGACCGCGTACGCGAGCGCGGCCCCTAGCGCCCGATCGTCGGGTGCCTGGGCAGCCGGGGTGCAGGCGACCGACGATATGTTGATGACGGTAGCGCCGAGGTCGGCGGCGGTGCGCACGGCCGCGGCCAGCGTCGCCACATCGCCCACGCCCGCACCGGTGCGGCCGGAGGCCGGTGCAAACTTGGAACTGGATTGCCGGATGCTGATCAGCGTGGCGCCGGGCGCAATCCCAGTGAACGTGGAATCCGTTGTCGCGGAGATGATTCCGGCCACCAGGGTGCCGTGCGCGTCGCAGTCCTGGGTGCCGTCCCCGGTGGCCACGTAGTCGCCGCCGGCCACCAGCTCCTTCAGGCGCGGATGCGGGTGGACGCCGGTGTCGATGACGGCGACCCGTTGCCCGGCACCGCGGGTGAGTTGCCAGATCTGCGGCAGGTCGAAGCCCGCGAGCTGGGCCGGCGCCTCGGCGCTGCCCGGTTCCACCGTTGCCACGGCGCAGGTCTCGCGCTGCACGGTGCGTTGCGCGGGTGACGGTATTGCTGCTGCCGGCAGCCACCGCTCGTCGATCGCCGGCGGCGTGACCGCTCGGGCCGGTGGTGCTGTGCACGGGGACAGCAGCACCGCGACGAGCAACGGGCACACCACACGTGCGCCGCTCACGTACGGAGCAGGTTCAGTCCGCGGGCGGCGCCGAACGCGCCACACGTCCAGGACGTCAGCGGGGCGACGAGAGTGAGGAAGACGCACCCTAACGCGTGCACGCCGCGGCGCCCGGCCGGCGCGACTGCGGGCGAGATGAAACCCAGGTAGATCGCCGTCGCGGACGCCGCCGATGCCAGCACCGCGACCCACGCCGCCTGGTTCGGCAGGGTTATGGCCGCAATCACCACTGTTGTTGTGACAGTGCTAATCCCGGCGATAGCAAACAGCCATCCCAGTGCGTCAGCGGTTCGGGCGTGCAAGATCAGCACGGCGCCGGTGACGGCGCCCAGCGCAATGGCGCGGTGGGCGCCGAGCGCGGCGAGTGTGGCCCCGACTGCCGCGGCCGCCGCAGATCCGCCGCGCAGGCCCGCCAGCAAGCCACTGGCGCGCAGTGCTTTCGCCGTCAGTTCGGTGTCAGGCCTCGGACCCTCCTGATCGATGTCGGGCATAAGGCCGGTCAACCGGATCGACAACCGCGGTGCCACCTCGATCAGTCCGAGGCAGACGAGAGCGGTCACCGATCCGACGGCCGGGGTCGGTGCTCCGGTGACTGCGCTGGCCACAGCGGCGGTCGCGGCAATGCCGGCACCGCACGCCGTGGCGGCTAACACCACTGTGTCGCAATCACTTACGCGGATGGCGAGGACCGCCGTAACGGCCGCGGCCAAGCCGGCGAGAAATACGTTGAAGGCGCCGGGACCGCCGGGCACCGCGAGCAGACCCGCGACCGCCGCGGACATCGTGGCGATGAGGCTGAGTGCGAGGCAGGCCGTCCGGTCGCGGCGGATCGGGTTGATGGCCAACGCCGTTGTTACCGCGATCAGTGCGACGGTACCCGCCGCCGCGGCGGAGATGTCGGCATTTCGGACCGCACCGGCTGTGTAACGAATCAGCGCCAGCGCACCTGCGGCGGTGCAGCACACGGCGGCTAGGGCGGCGGTCATCCGGCGCAGCGACTGCGGCGGGGGGCCCAGCGCCGCCGACACCGCATCGGCCTCGTCGTCGTAGCGCAGCGCCGGCGGGCCGGGAATCTGGCGAGTCAGCACCAGTTCGGTACCGTCGCGAACACCGTTGTGTGCCAAGGTCGTCGAGTTCGGCAAAGCGGAAGCGCCCAGCCGGGCCAAGTGGTATCGCGCTCCCGGTGTCACCCTGCCAAGGGTGTCGACAATCGACGGAATCAATTCCGCGACAGGCACGGCGACGGGCAAGGTCAGGTCGGCGGAGGTGCCGTCGGCATGCACCGTGACGCGGCACAGGCCCGGTTCATCTGTAGGCATCGTTGGCACGCTAGCCGGTGCGCGATCGGGCCGTTTCCGGTTGTCCACAGCTGAATTGCGTTGACTGTCGGTGCTGCTAACGTCGCCGAACTGTGGTCATCGAAATCGAGGCCCCGCCGGAGGTGCCGCGATCGGTTGCGTCGGGCACGGTAATGCTGCCGGTGCTGACGGCCGTCGTGGCCATGGGCGTCACCAGTGCGGTGTTCCTCAACGGCTCGTCGGCGGCGCGAAACCCGGCGTTGCTGGCCGTTCCCGCAATGATGCTCGCCTCAGTAGCCCTGACGATCGGGCGGGGCCGCCGCCGGGGTGCGGTGATCGGCGGTGAGCGCGACGAGTATCTCGAATACCTTTGCGCGGTGCGCGAGCGGGTCGCCGAAGCCGTTGTTGCCCAAAATGTCTCGCTGAATTCGCGCCACCCGGACCCCGGCACGCTGTGGACGTTGATCGGCGGCGCGGAGATGTGGTCGGGGCAATCCGCGGTGGCAGAGCCCTGCTGGGTCAGGGTCGGTGTCGGCGGTGTCCGGCTCGAACCTCGACTGGAGGCTGCGGCGACACCACCCGCGCGGCGGTGTGATCCTGTCACCGTCGGTGCGCTGAATCGTTTCGTGCGAACACATTCGACACTGTCGGATGCGCCGGTCGCGATTGCGCTGCGCGCGACGCAGACAGTGACGATCGACGGCGAGCGCAGCCGGGTGCGCGGGTTGCTTCGCGCCGTCATCTGCCAGCTGGCGGTAGCGCACCCGCCCACCCGGCTGCTGATCGTCGGCGTCGTGACGGACCGGGCCGAGTGGGACTGGCTGAAATGGCTCCCGCACAACCAACATCCCGGCGCAACCGATCTGGCCGGACCTGTGCGGTTGGTATACCCGACGCTGACCGCGGCGCGCGATGCGCTGGCCACACTGGCGCCGCGGCGTGCGGTGATCATCCTCGAGGCAGTCGGCGGCGACAACACCGGAATCACCGGTGCGACCGTGCTCCGGGTCGGCGGTGATGCGCAGTCACTGACCATCCGAGAATCCGGACGGCGAGACGTGCCGGAAGCACCCGACCATCTCGACCGGCGTGAGGCGGTGGTGTGCGCTCGCCGGATGGCGGCCTACGCCGGCCGCCCGCCGCGCGAGGACGCCGACGAGCTGGCGGGAATCGACGACGACCCGGTCGCGTTGTGGCACAACCAAGACCGGCGGCGAAGTCTGTGTGTCCCGATCGGCACCACCCTTGACGGCAGACGAGTACAGCTCGACATCAAAGAGGCGGCCGAGCATGGCATGGGGCCGCACGGACTGTGCGTCGGGGCGACCGGATCGGGGAAGTCCGAGCTGCTGCGCACCGTCGCCCTGGGCATGATGGCGCGCAACTCTCCGGAGGTGCTGAACCTGCTGTTGATCGACTTCAAAGGTGGCGCAACATTTCTGGACCTGGCACGGGCGCCACATGTGGCAGCCGTCGTCACCAACCTCGCCGACGAGGCGCCCCTGGTCGAACGGATGCAGGAGGCGTTGACGGGCGAGATGAACCGTCGCCAACAACTGCTGCGAGCCGCAGGAAGCTTTCCCAGCCTCGCGGCCTACGACCAAGCTCGCGGTGCCGGGTCGCCGGCTCTGCCGACGCTGTTCATCATCGTCGACGAGTTCTCCGAGTTGCTCAGTCAGCAGCCCGAGTTCGCGGACACCTTCGTGACGATCGGGCGCCTCGGCCGCTCCCTGGGGATGCACCTGCTGCTGGCCAGTCAACGCCTCGACGAGGGCCGGCTGCGTGGGCTGGAAGCCCACCTGTCCTATCGGATCTGCCTGAGGACCCTGTCCGCCAGCGAGTCACGCGCAGTGCTGGGCACGGCGGATGCCTATGAGCTGCCCAGCACACCCGGGGCGGGGCTGCTGCGAATCGCCGGAAGGGAACCGATTCGCTTTCAGGCCGCCTTCGTGTCCGGTCCGTCGCAGGCCGGAGGCACACTCGGGTCGGGAGCGCCGGCCGTACGCCGGTTCACGGCCGAAATGGTCGGGCCCTTGCAGACAACGGAATCCCGGCGCGGTCCGTCGGTCCTGCAGGCGGTTCTGGACCGGGTCGCGCAGCAGGGACCAGTCGCCCATCGGGTCTGGTTACCCCCGCTGCATGCGGCACCCGCCCTCCGAGAGTTGTTAGCCGATTCGGCGCCAACGCCTTTGGCGGTTCCGATCGGCGTCGTCGACCGGCCCTACGACCAGGCCCGGGTGCCGCTGCGAGTCGACCTGTCCGGTGCGGGCGGAAACGTCGCGGTCGTCGGGGCACCCCGATCAGGCAAGTCCACAACGCTTCGCACCCTCATCACCGCCTTGGCCGCCACCCACGGTCCGGGGCAGGTGCAGTTCTACTGCCTCGACTTCGGCGGCGGTGCGTTATCCCCGATGAACGAGATGCCGCATGTCGGTGCGGTCGCCGACCGCGGCCAGCCGGAACTCGTGTGGCGGATGGTCTCCGAAGTGGAGTCTCTGGTGCGCTCGCGGGAAGTCAGCCTTCGTGATCGCCGGTCACCCGGTTCGCTGCCTGATGTGTTCCTGGTGGTCGACGGGTGGGCGGCCCTGCGCCAGGAATTCGACGCGGTCGCCGACTCGATCGTCGCTCTTGCGGCCCAGGGGCTTTCGTACGGCGTGCATGTCGTGATCGCGGCGACACGGTGGGCGGAGATGAGGCCGGCACTGAAGGATCAAATCGGCACCCGCATCGAGTTGCGGCTCGGGGACCCCGCGGACTCCGAAATCGATCGTCGGCGGGCCCGGCAGGTGCCGGCCGACCGTCCCGGTCGCGGTCTGTGCGGCGACGGCCTGCACATGATGATCGCGCTGCCGGAGGGGATTGCGTTACATCTCGCCGGCGCACCGGCGCCGCCCATAGCGCTGCTGCCTACCCACGTCGACTACGACACCACCGTCGGCGAAGACGAAACCCGGATCGTGCTGGGGCTCGAAGAACGCGAATTGGAGTTGGCCACGGTCGATTTCGGACAGCATCCGCATCTGCTGATTCTCGGCGACAACGGCTGTGGCAAGACCGCGACGCTGCGGACCCTGTGCCGCGAGATCGTCCGCACCCACACCGCGGCGCAGGCCCGACTGTTCCTCGTCGACTTCCGGCGCACTCTGCTAGGTGTCGTCACGTCCGAGCACCTGGGCGGATACGCCGTGTCGCCGCCGGCGTTGAGCGCGGTGGTCCCTGAGCTGGTCGAACTGCTGGACGCACGGATGCCCGGTGCCGAGATCAGCCAGGCCCAGTTGCAAGCCCGATCCTGGTGGACCGGGCCCGACATCTACCTCGTGGTCGACGACTACGACCTGATCGCCGCGTCGGCCGCGAACCACCTGCTGCCACTGCTCGAATATCTGCCCTATGCGGCCGATCTCGGACTGCACGTGATCGCCGCGCGACGAAGTGGCGGCGCGGCGCGGGCCCTGTTCGAGCCGTTGCTGGCCGGCCTGCGCGCCCTCGGGTGCATGGGTCTGATGATGAGCGGTCGCGCGGAGGAGGGCACCCTGCTCGGGTCGCGGCCACCCGTGCCGCTGCCACCCGGGCGCGCCACCCTGATCACCCGCCCCGGCGTCGAGGTACTGGTGCAGGTGGCGTGGAGCCCGCCCGCGTGAACGCACACCGCGCCGTCATCGCGGCAGGGCCAGGCGCCGTCAGTCGATTGTGTTGTGCCACAGGTGAAAACGATGGCAGATTGGTGGCGGCGCTGGAGGCGGTAGACGACCCGGTGGCCTTGGTCGACGAACGGCCGGTCGCCGTCGATGCGCTGTGGGGCGCCGTGGTGCGAGGGCTGTCCGGAGGGCACCGCGGGGTGCTCGTGGTGCACCCGTCGTGGTGGTCGGCGGCCCGGATTGCGGTGGTGGCTGCGGCGGTGCGGACGGTGGCGGGTGATGAGGGTGCCGCGCGGCCGCGGTCGTGGCTGCTGACGCAACAGGATTCAGCGGTCCTAGTCGAAATCGACCAACGGGTGGTGGCCGTGTCCGGACGCGATGCCGTCGCCGTGCCGCGTCTGGGCGATGAACAAGCCGTCGCCGGGGAGGTGGCCCGCGTCATCGCCACCATGACCCAGCGCCGCGTGGTTATCGACGCCCCTGGTGCGATCCCGGGAGCACCGGCGCTGGCGCGATCGATCACCGCTGCGGTCGCGACCGGGCACGAGGTCACCACCGTCGATGACGCCGAGGTGACCCGACTGGCCCGCGCGCTCGCGCCGGTTACCAGGGGGGAACCGGTCGCGACCAGGCGCGGGCACCGGAAGTCCCTTTCGCGGCTGGCGGTCGCCGGTGTCACAGTCACCGCGGCGAGTCTGGCGCTGCCCGCGGTGACCGCCGAGAAGGACACGCGTCCGGCGATCCGGGCGCAGCCCACGACCGTCCTGGTCGAGGGCAACGTCGCACTAACCATCCCGGTCGGCTGGCGAGCCCAGCGGGTCGTCGCCGGGCCGGGCTCGGCCCGGGTGCAGATCACCTCGCCGTCGGATCCCGAAGCGGCGCTGCACGTCACGCAAACACCGACGCCCGGGGAAACACTCACGGATGCCGCCGACCGCTTGCGCCGGGCGATCGACGCCGAACCGGCCGGTGTCTTCGTCGACTTCAACCCCGCCGGGGCCAGCGCCGGCCGGCCCGCGGTGACCTACCGCGAAGTCCGTGTGACTCACCACGTGCGCTGGACGGTGCTGGTCGACGGATCGCTGCGGATCAGCATCGGATGCCAGAGCCGGCCCGCGGCGGAGGACGCCGTCCGGGACGCCTGCGAGCAGGCCGTGCGGACCGCTCACGCGGTGGGATGAGACCCGAGCGAATCAATGGAACCGAACCGGGACCCCGGCGGTCGAACCAACCGAGAGACAGGAGACAGATGAACGCACACACGGGTACCAGCACCCTCTCCACCGACTTCGAGTTGATGAGGTCCGTCGCCGCCACCACCGATGAACGCAGCCAGGAGATCCGGGCGATGCTGCACGCTTTCATCGGCCGAATGAGCGCCGTGCCGCCCTCGGTGTGGGGCGGGCTTGCCGCGGTGCGCTTCAAAGACGTGGTGGATCGATGGAACGCCGAGTCGACGCGGCTGCAGCATGTGCTGCACGACATCGCCGAAACCATCCGGCACAACGAGGCCACGCTGCGGGAGGCTGTCCAGACCCATGCCGACCACATCGCCGCCACCGGCGCAAACCTCTGAGCGGGAGGCAAGCCGTGGATGCGACGCTGTCCTACAACTTCGACGCCATCGAGCACTCCGTTCGCCAGGAGATTCACACCACAGCCGCCCGCCTCAATGCGGCGCTGGACGAGCTGCGGTCCCGGATCGCGCCGCTACAGCAGCTCTGGACCCGGCAGGCGGCCGCCGCCTACCAGGCCGAACAGCTGAAATGGCACCAAGCGGCCACCGCGCTCAACGAGATCCTGGTCGAGTTGGGACATGCGGTCCGCGACGGCGCCGACGAGGTGGCGGGCGCCGATCACCGGGCGGCGGGCAGTTGGGCGCGGTAGTCGTTTTGACCTGCGGGGATGCGCGTCGGTAAGCTGCTCCGTTGGCGTGCGGTACCTCCGGGTGCCTGCGGGTGCAAAGGGGCCTCGGGTCACTGTCGGTCGCCGAGACCAGCCCCATCGCAAACGCCTGACCGGCCCCCGGTTCGCACCGGGATCCACCCGAGTGAAAGAAGAAGGTAAGCGCTGTGCCTACATACGCGCCCAAGGCGGGTGACACCACGAGGTCGTGGTACGTCATCGACGCCACGGACGTCGTGCTTGGCCGCCTTGCCGTAGCGGCGGCGACGCTGCTGCGCGGCAAGCACAAGCCCACGTTCGCGCCCAATGTCGACGGCGGTGACTTCGTCATCGTCATCAACGCCGAAAAAGTCGCCATCAGCGGCGACAAGCTGCAGAGCAAGATGGCCTACAACCACTCGGGTTATCCCGGCGGGCTGCGTCAGCGGAGCATCGGTGAGTTGCTGCAAAAGCACCCCGACCGCGTGGTGGAGAAGGCGATCGTCGGCATGCTGCCCAAGAACAAGCTGAGCCGGCAGATCCAGAAGAAGCTTCGCGTCTACGCAGGCCCGGAGCACCCCCACACCGCTCAGCAGCCGGTTCCGTTCGAGATCAAGCAGGTGGCGCAGTGACCGAGACCAGTCTGGAAACCACCGAGGTGGCAGAAGCCGCGGTCGAGGTCGAGTCGTTCGTGTTCGAGCGCCCCATCCAGACCGTCGGCCGCCGCAAGGAGGCCGTGGTGCGGGTGCGCCTGGTACCGGGCACCGGCAAGTTCGACCTCAACGGACGCAGCCTCGAGGACTACTTCCCCAACAAGGTGCACCAGCAGCTCATCAAGGCTCCGCTGGTCACCGTCGAGCGGCTGGAGAGCTACGACATTTACGCGCTGCTGCACGGCGGTGGCCCGTCCGGCCAGGCCGGCGCGCTGCGTCTGGGCATCGCCCGCGCCCTGATCGTGGCCAACCCCGAGGACCGGCCGGCGTTGAAGAAGGCCGGCTTCCTCACCCGTGACCCGCGTGCCACCGAACGCAAGAAGTACGGCCTGAAGAAGGCTCGCAAGGCGCCTCAGTACAGCAAGCGCTGATCAGCCACCACTTTTTGGCTGCGAGCGGGTGTCAGTCGGCGTGTCGCGCCGCTAGTCCGCCCGCTCGCGGCCAAAAGTGGGTATGAGCACTATCGCTATCTGTGAGAGGTTTGTCCGCATGGGTCGACTATTCGGCACCGACGGCGTCCGTGGAGTCGCCAACCGCGAGTTGACCGCCGAACTGGCGCTCGCGCTGGGCGCTGCCGCGGCGCGGCACCTGGCCAGTTCCACTGGACCGGGCCGCCGGGTGGCGGTGATCGGCCGTGATCCGCGGGCCAGCGGCGAAATGCTGGAGGCCGCGGTCATCGCGGGCCTGAGCAGCGAAGGCGTCGACGCACTGCGGGTCGGGGTGCTTCCGACGCCTGCCGTGGCCTACCTGACCGGAGCTTATGACGCCGACTTCGGTGTGATGATCTCGGCGTCACACAACCCGATGCCCGACAACGGCATCAAGATCTTCGGCCCCGGCGGACACAAGCTCGACGACGACACCGAAGATCAGATCGAGAACCTGGTCGCCGCGGGGCCCGGGCTGCGCCCGGTCGGCGCGGGGATCGGCCGGGTGCTTGACGCCGAGGACGCGGCCGAGCGTTATCTGCGCCATGTCGGCAAGGCCAGCACCAGCCGACTGGACGGGCTGACCGTCGTGGTCGACTGCGCCCACGGCGCCGCCTCGGTAGCGGCACCGAGCGCCTACCGCGCGGCCGGCGCCCGCGTCATCGCGATCAACGCCGCACCCAACGGCCTCAATATCAACGACCGCTGTGGTTCCACCCACCTGGAGGCGCTGCGGGCGGCGGTCATCGCGCACCGGGCCGACCTGGGAATAGCGCACGACGGTGACGCCGATCGCTGCCTGGCTGTCGACGCGAACGGCGAACTGGTCGACGGCGACACCATCATGGTGGTGCTGGCCCTGGCGATGAAAGAGGCCGGGGAACTGGCGTCCGACACGCTGGTCGCGACCGTGATGAGCAATCTCGGACTGCACCTGGCCATGCGCGCCGCCGGGGTGACCGTGCGCACCACCGGTGTCGGTGACCGTTACGTCCTGGAGGAGTTGCGGGCCGGCGACTACAGCCTGGGCGGCGAGCAGTCCGGCCACATCGTGATGCCGGCGCTGGGCTCCACCGGTGACGGCATTGTCACCGGGCTGCGCCTCATGACCCGGATGGTGCAGACCGGCTCGTCGCTGGCCACTTTGGCGGCGGCGATGCAAACGTTGCCGCAGGTGCTGATCAATGTCGAGGTCGCTGACAAGGCCAGCGCCGCCGTGGCGCCCTCGGTGCAGACCGCGGTGGCGCAGGCCGAGGCCGAACTAGGCGACACCGGGCGAATTCTGTTGCGCCCCTCCGGAACCGAGCCACTCATCCGGGTGATGGTGGAGGCCGCCGACTCGGACATCGCGCAGCGGCTGGCCACCACGGTGGCCGACGCCGTCGGCGCCGCCGGCTAAAAACCGGGTGGAACCCCGACGCCCAGTGTGGCGTCGAAGTGGGTATGGAATTTGATAGCGCGGACGTGTGCGGGATCGCTAACCGCATCGACGACGCAGCGGAGCTGATCAATAACGCGGTGGCAAACCACCTGTCCCGGTTGATATTTGACGGTGCCCGGGCCGGGCGGGCGTATGCCGTGAGCGGTGACAGATTGCGCGCGGAGATTGACCGCCTGGCCGCCGAAGTGTCGCAGTGGGCGCGAGCGGCGGTCGAGATCGCCGCCGCCTTGCGTGCCGGAGCCGATCGCTACGCCGAGGCCGAGTCGTACGCCGCGGCCCGGATCGCCTGATCGTGGCCGGGCGGTTGGACGTGGCGGGCCGCCTGGCTGAAGGCCTGCCCGCGGTCGAGCACATGCAGAGTTACCTGCGTGCGTGCCAGCAGATCGGCTACCGAGATCCGGAGCTGAACGGCGATCCCGCGCAGATCCGCGACTGGTATGCCAGTGAAGACGGGCTGGATCTGCGCGCCCTGGACAGCGACTGTGCGGCCTTGCGTGCGGCGGGATCGGTGATCAGCGAAGCGCTGCGATTGTTGCGCGACCAGCTCACCGTGCTGGCGACTGCCTGGACCGGACCAGGAGCCGACGCGGCGGTGGCGTTCTTGCGGCGCCATTGCGATATCGCCGATGGGGTGGTCGCCGAGGTGCGCGCGGCGGCGCAGCGTGGTGAGTCGCTGCGCGACAACCTGTGGCACCTGGTCGACGGGAAGGTCGCGACAACCATCACGATCGACGACCGCACGCTGGCGCAACGACCAACCTGGCTGGCGGCCGCCGCCGCGGTCACGACCGATGCGGCCGCCCGCGACGTGGTCGATCAACACATCAAGCCGTTCGTGGACAACGACATTCGCCATGATTTGCGCACCGCGCTGCTGTCCGCCCGGCGCGGCGTCACGGCGGCGTACGACACGGTCGTCGACCGGTTCGCCGCGGCACCGCGCGCCTACTTCGAAGTCCCCGGCGATTTCCAGCCGCTCGGGCGGCCGCCGGCGCCGGTAACGGCCCGGATTGTTCCGGCCATATCGGCGGCACCGGCCATATCGGCGGCACCGGCCGCGGCACCGGCCGCGGCGCCGGCCCAGGCGTCGGTCCCCGCAACCGTCACCGCGTCGCCGCCCGCGTCCGTACCGGCGTCGACGGCGACGCAGCCGGAGTCGGGGGCCGGGTGGGCGGCGGACCCCGGAGCCGCCGGTGGTGTCGGCAGTGGCGGCGGCCTCGGAGGCTTCGGAGGGCTGGGCGATCTTGCCAGCCGGATCGTCGCGGGCATGGGCGACCTGCTGGGATCGGCTGCCGATCCGTCCGCTGACGACCCGTTCGATACCGAAGATCACCGCGACCACCCTGACCGGCTCGAAAAAAACGAAGAGGCAAGAGAATCCGAGGCCGCGCGCCCGCACGGTGAGGGCGCCGAGGCGTCGCCGCCGGTCGGCGTCAAGGAAACGGCAGCGGGAGTACCCGCTTCTGCACTGCCGCCCGCCGCGCCGGCGGCAACGGAGCCGCCGGTTTCGGTCCCGGTCGCGGAGCCACCGCCGCAGCCGAAGCCAACGGGCTCGACGCCGTGCGAGATCGCGGCCAACGAGCTTCCGCAGGCCGGGCAGTGATGTCAGGGAACCAGCTGCAGCAGTTCCTCGACGTAGCGAACGGCCTCGCCCGCGTCTGCCGTCGCCGGTCGCACCAACAACGTGGTCACCCCCGCCTCGGCGAAGACGGCCAGTCGTTCGGCGATGAAACCGCGCGGGCCGATCAGGGAGACTCCGCGCACCAGTTCGTCGGGCAACGCGTCGATCGCCTCACGCTTGCGGCCGGCCAGATAGAGGTCCTGAATCCGGTCGGCGACCTCACCGAACCCGTATCGGGTGGCAAGGTCGTGGTAGAAGTTGCGGCCTCGGGCGCCCATTCCGCCGATGTAGAGCGCCAATTGCGGTTTGATCCAGGCGAACCGATCCTCGACGTCCTCGCCAATCGCGAGCGCCGTACCCACCATGACGTCCAGCGGGCCGAGCGCGGGATCGCGCTTGGCGGCACCGGCCGCCAGCGCCTCACCCCACACCAGGTGGGCTTTGTCCGGATAGTAGAACGCCGGCTGCCAACCCTCGGCGATCTCCGCGGTGAGTTCTACGTTTTTCGGGCCCAGCGCCGCGATCGATATCGGAATGCGTTCGCGCACTGGGTGATTGATCAGCTTGAGCGCCTTGCCCAGGCCGGTGCCGCGATCGCTGGGCAGCGGAATCTGGTAGTGCTTGCCGGCATACCGAAGCGGCTCCCTGCGCCAGACTTGCCGGCAGATCTGCACCGCTTCTCGGGTCCGGCCCAACGGGGCGTCGAACTCGATCCCGTGGAAGCCCTCGATCACCTGCGGTCCGGAGGTTCCGATCCCGAGGTGGAAGCGACCACCGGAGACGTAGTCCAGTCCCGCGGCCGTCATCGCCAGCAGCGATGGCGTCCGGGTATACAGGGGCAACACGCCCGAGGCCAGTTCGACGGTGCTCGTCCGGGCCGCCAGAAAACCGAGCTGGCTGATCGCGTCGAAGGCGTAGGCCTCGGCGACGACGGCGACGTCGATGCCGACCTTCTCGAGTTCGACGACGCGGTCGACGGCTTCGTGAAAGCCGCCCGAGTAGTCCAGCGCGATCCCGATTCGCATCAACGACACTTACCACGGCCGGTCGGGGGCCGGGCGTCAGCCCGTGGCGGTGCCGGTCCAGTACTCGGCGAACCGCTGCCCGTCAGCGTCGAGTCGCAGGATGTCGTTGCCGGTGAACCGGACCGGACCGTCGGGGCCGTCGCCGGTGCCGACCCAGCGGCCGGCGACCAGGTCACCGTCGCGCAGCGGGCCAATCTCAATGCTGAAAGCCAGGTCACTCAACATGTTTCGCGTCTGCTCGATGACTTGGGTGAGTTCGTCGGGTCCGTGCACGTCGCGCTCGGGCCAATGACCTACGAAGTCGTCGGTGACGATCTCCCCAGCGATGGGGCGGCCCGCCCACAGTTCACTGATCCACCGCCGGTACATAGTCTGCACGTCTGTCATGGACGACGATTACCCGCCCGCGCCCGCCGGGACACCCGCCCAGCGGTCACTTCAGCAGCGCGACGATCTTCTCTTCCGCCGTCACCGGTGGCGCTTCGGGGTCCACCGGGTCGGTCTTGGGCAACGTCACATCCGGGTCGGCGAAGTCGCGGTAGGTCTTGTCACCGGCCAGCGTGTAGAGCAAATAGCCGGTCAGCAGCGCGCGGACCGCCCGTTGGGTCTTGCGGTCGGAACCGGCCAGCCCCACCGCCTTCGGTAGCCGTCGGCCTTCCACCAGCCCACCGGCCTCTGCCTTGCTGACGATGCGCAGGGTGGCCTTTTCCCAGACGCGGTCCAGCGCCAGGGCATTGGAGTTCAGCGTCTTTGGGTCGCCGGGTGCGGTCAGGATTAGGCCCGGCACGTCGAGGTTTGCGGCGGGCAGTTCGGCCGGGGGAGCGGTCACCGTCGGGAAGAGCGCCGCCGCCGCCGCCAGCGGCCTGCCCGCCGCGCCGGCCATGCCGGCCGCCGCGAACACCGCGGCCGAACCGCCGAATCCATGGCCGGCCACGCCCAGCTTGGCGGGGTGAACGCTGATCTCTCCGGGGCCCAGGCGAACGCCCGAGACGATGTCCAGCGCGACACCGAGATCGAACGCCAGGTTCATCACCGACGGGACGAAACCTCGCTGGGTGTCCGGCGCCCCGGCCACGATGCCCCAGGACGCCAGGTGCTCCAGCAGGCCCGAATACTGGGCGGAGCCGGTCAGCCAGTCGTGGCCGAACGCGATGGCGGGCAGATTGAGCCCCGCTTCGGGGGTGTAGACCACGCCGGGCAGGCCGGCAAAGGCCAGGTCACCGCGCAGGACCCGATGTGGACCACGACGGTTGAGGGCGGCGACGAGCTTGCGGATGCGGGCCACCCGTCGACGTTAGCGGGGCGCCGGTGGATGGGTAAAGTGGGTCCACGCCGCGCCGTCCCAATAGCGTTGGCCGGGTTGCCCGGACGGGTCGGGGTACCACCCTGGCGGAATGGCCGCCGGTGGCCGCTGGCCCATGAATTGTTGCTGTTGCTGTTGCTGTTGCTGTTGCGCCATGGCCTGAGGATTGCCGGCCAGTTCCCGAATGCGCTTGATGGCACTCATGTTGGAGAACAGCGCAATCCAGTTGAGCACCACCGCCGACGCCAGACTCCACCATCCCGCCAGCAGGCAGTGGGTTTGTGCGTCTTTGTACGCCTGTTCGCACTGCTGCAGGGTCCCGGTGTAGCGAACGGTTTGCTGTTGCCAGAAGATCAGTGCGCCGGTGTGCTTGAGCAGGCTGATCTGGAACAAGGGCGCCGAGTTCGGGTACCCCTGAGCTGCTTGCTGCTGATAGGGAGCAGGCGGCTGGTACGGCTGTGACAAAGCAGACCTTTCGTGCACGTAGAGAGATAAACGATATCGCCGGTCCCGGTGATAATTCAGCACCTGCACTACCCTGGTCAGAATGTGCGGAATCGTCGGCTACGTCGGGCAGCGTCCTGCCTGCGATGTCGTGATGAACGCCCTGCGCCGGATGGAGTACCGCGGCTATGACTCCTCCGGCATCGCGCTGGCGGACGGCAAGGGCAAGCTCACGGTGCGTCGCCGCGCCGGCCAGCTGGCCAATCTGGAGGCGGCGCTCGCCGAGATGACTTCGGACGAACTGTCCGGCACCACTGGCCTGGGCCACACCCGCTGGGCCACCCACGGACGCCCCACCGACCGCAACGCGCACCCGCACCGCGACACGGCCGGCAAGATCGCCGTCGTCCACAACGGCATCATCGAGAACTTCGCCTCGCTCCGGCAGGAGCTGGAGGGCGCCGGCGTGGAGTTCGCCAGCGACACCGACACCGAGGTCACGGTGCACATGGTCGCCCGGGCCTACCAAGACGGCGAGACGGCAGGCGACTTCGTCGGATCCGTGCTGTCGGTGCTGCGCCGGCTGGAAGGCCATTTCACGCTGGTCTTCGCCAACGCCGACGAGCCGGGCACCATCGTCGCCGCCCGACGCTCGACGCCACTGGTCATCGGCATCGGCGAAGGTGAGATGTTCGTCGGCTCCGATGTGGCGGCCTTCATCGAACACACCCGCCAGGCCGTCGAACTCGGCCAGGACCAGGCGGTGGTGA
The DNA here is from genome assembly GCF_002101675.1 of Mycobacterium gordonae. GTDB lineage: Bacteria > Actinomycetota > Actinomycetes > Mycobacteriales > Mycobacteriaceae > Mycobacterium > Mycobacterium gordonae. The sequence continues at coordinate 33,652 of NZ_LQOY01000039.1, forward strand.
TCACCGCCGACGGCTACCGGATCACCGACTTCCACGGCAACGACGACTTGCAAGCCGGGCGGGAATACCGCGAATTTCATATCGACTGGGACCTGGCCGCCGCCGAAAAAGGCGGCTACGAGTACTTCATGCTCAAGGAGATCGCCGAGCAGCCCGCCGCGGTGTCCGAGACGCTGCTGGGCCATTTCGTGGGAAACCGGATCGTACTCGACGAGCAGCGGCTGTCCGACCAGGAATTGCGCGAAGTCGACAAGGTGTTCGTCGTGGCCTGCGGTACCGCCTATCACTCGGGGCTGCTGGCCAAGTACGCGATCGAGCACTGGACGAGGTTGCCGGTCGAGGTCGAGCTGGCCAGTGAATTCCGGTACCGGGACCCGGTGCTGGACCGCAGCACCCTCGTCGTGGCCATCTCCCAGTCCGGCGAGACCGCTGACACACTCGAGGCCGTCCGGCACGCCAAGGAGCAGAAGGCCAAGGTGCTGGCGATCTGCAACACCAACGGCTCGCAGATCCCGCGCGAATGCGACGCGGTGCTCTATACGCGCGCCGGCCCGGAGATCGGGGTGGCCTCCACCAAGACTTTCCTGGCGCAGATCACCGCCAACTATCTGGTGGGTCTGGCGCTCGCGCAGGCTCGCGGCACCAAGTACCCCGACGAGGTGGAACGCGAATTCCGCGAACTGGAGGCGATGCCGGACCTGGTTGCCCAGGTGATCGCGGCGACCGGGCCGGTGGCCGAGCTGGCCTTCCGGTTCGCCCAGTCCTCGACCGTGTTGTTCCTGGGCCGCCACGTGGGCTACCCCGTCGCGCTGGAAGGGGCGCTGAAACTCAAGGAACTGGCCTACATGCACGCCGAGGGCTTCGCGGCCGGCGAACTCAAACACGGCCCGATCGCGCTGATCGAGGACGACCTGCCGGTGATCGTCGTCATGCCCTCACCGAAAGGGTCGGCGACGCTGCACGCCAAGCTGCTGTCCAACATCCGGGAAATCCAGACCCGTGGCGCGGTCACCATCGTGATCGCCGAGGAGGGCGACGAAACGGTCCGCCCCTACGCCGACCATCTGATCGAAATACCCTCGGTGTCAACGCTTTTGCAGCCGCTGCTGTCGACCATCCCGCTGCAGGTGTTCGCGGCGTCGGTGGCCCAGGCACGTGGCTATGACGTCGACAAGCCGCGTAATCTAGCGAAGTCAGTGACGGTCGAATAGTCTTCAGATGCCATGAGGTGGGGGATCGTCAGTCTTGCGGTTTTCGTCGTGGCGTACATCAGTCTGGTCGCGCTGTATGCGCTGACCGGAATGGGTCCGGCCCATTCTCTGACCGAAGCCCAGCCGACGGCCGACGGGACGACGGTGACGCTGGACGTCACCGGGATTCAGCCCTATCGCAACGCGCTCGTCGGTGACCTCACGGTGTCGCCCGGCCCCGCGCTGCTGGATCCGCTGACCGGCAACCTCAAAGAAGATCTCACCGTCGCTGCCACCTCGGCGACCACCCCGACCAGCCGAACCTGGCCGAAGGGGACGCAGCCCGGCGTCGTCCCGGTTTCGCTCAACATCAGCGGTGACGTGTCGGATTGGCCCTTCGACAGCTACATCTCCAAACCGGTATCGATCAACCTGTTCCACGGCACCCCGCAGACACCGGAACGGGTTGCGGTGACATTCGTCGATCGCCTTCCGGGTTGGAAGGTCGAAGTGCACGGCGGCGCGTCCGGTGATGCCAAGGGCCCGTACCGGGCGGAGGTGCAGCGGTCGCCGAGCACGGTGGCGCTCGCCGTCGTTTTGCTCGCGGTTCTGCTCGCCATCGCCGGCTTCGGCCTCTTCGTCGCCGTCCAGACGCTGCGCGATCGACGGAAATTTCAGCCGCCGATGACCACGTGGTTTGCCGCCATGCTCTTCGCGGTGATACCCCTGCGCAATGCGCTTCCGGACGCGCCGCCGTTCGGCGCGTGGGTCGATGTGACCGTGGTGCTCTGGGTCATCGTGGCTCTGGTGGCGTCGATGGGGATCTACGTGTCCTGCTGGTGGCGGCACCTGGCGCCGGAGAAACCGGCCGAGCCGGCGAAAGCGGAGCAGCCGCCGGCCGCAGTGCCTGACCCATGAAACTCGCGATCAGCGGCGTGCTGCTGTTCATCGCGGCCTACATCGGATCGATCGTGTTGTATGTCGACAGCGGTATGGGCCATCCTCGTCGAATCGCCGACGGTTCGGCCCTGCCCGACGGAACCAAGGTGACCTTCGACATCGAGGACATCCAGTCCGACAACAGTGTGCTGCGGGCCAACATCACCGTGCTGCCCGGTCCGGCACTGCTGGACCCCCAGACGCACACGCTGAAAGACGACCTCAGTGTCGTGGCCACATCGGTGGTGTCGACCAGCAAGCGGACCTGGCCGAAGGGCACGCTGCCCGACATCGTCCCTGTCTCGGTGAGCCTCACCGGTGACGTCGCCGATTGGCCGTTCGACAGCTACCAATCCGGACCCCTTGCCATGCAGCTCTTCTCCGGCGCTGACCAGCTGCCGGTGCCCGCGACGGCGACGTTGGTCGATCGGTTGCTCGGTTGGAAGATCGAGGTCAATCGGCTGGGAGCCGGCAACGAACGTGCGCCCTACCGCCTTGATCTGTACCGGTCACCCAGTACGGCGGCCTTCGCTCTGGTGATCCTCGGTGTCCTCGTCGCCCTGGCCGTGCTGGCGCTGTTCGTCGCGGTGCAGACGTTTCGGGACCGCAGGAAATTCCAGCCACCGATGACCACCTGGTATGCGGCGATGCTTTTCGCGGTGATGCCGCTGCGGGGCGCGCTCCCCGACGCGCCGCCGGTCGGCGCGTGGATCGACGTCACGGTGGTTCTGTGGGTCATCGTGGTGTTGGTCATTTCGCTGACGCTTTACGTTGCCTGCTGGTGGCGGCACCTGAAACCTGAGAAGTGAGGCCCAGCGCGGCCTTGCGGCTTGTCGGATGCGGCTATAGGCAATAAATATGAAGCTCGGGATCGCCGGTGTGGTGTTGTTCATCGCGGCATATGTCGCTTCAAACTTCTTCTATGCCGCCGCCGGTCACGGCCCGCACGACCTGACGCAGGGGCACCCGATGCCGGATGGAACCACCGTCACCATGGACTTGCAGGAGGTGCAGCAGAGCAACACCATCCTGCTGGCCAACCTGACCATCGTGCCCGGCCCCGCACTGCTGGACCCGCGCACCCACGACCTGACCCAGGACCTCAGCGTCGTCGTCACGTCCGCGGCATCGCCGACCAAGCGCTCGTGGTCGAAGGGGATGGTGCCTGGCAGTTTCCCTGTGCCACTGAGCATTTCGGGTGCCGTCACCGACTGGCCGTTCGATCACTACTTCAGCGGGCCGATCACCGTCGAAATCTTCAGAGGTGACAACCCGATGCCCGAGCGGGCGGCGGTGACGTTCGCCGACCGCCTTGCCGGTTGGCGCATCGACATTTCGACGACCGACAATTCCAGTGCCGTCGCCCCGTGTCGAGTGGAGTTGGAGCGCTCGCCGAGCACCAAGACATTCGCGGTGGTCATCCTCGCGGTCCTGGTGGCGCTCGCCGGCATGGGACTTGTCGTTGCGGTCCAGACGGCTCGGGACAAACGCAGATTCCAGCCGCCGATGACGACGTGGTACGCGGCGATGCTTTTCGCGGTGGTGCCACTGCGCAATGCGCTGCCCAACGCACCACCGTTCGGAGCCGCAGTCGACGTCAGGGTGGTGCTCTGGGTCATCGTGGTTTTGGTGCTGTCGATGCTGATCTACATCACCTGCTGGTGGCGGCACCTGGCGCCGGAGCAGCCGGAGCAGCCGGAGCAGCCGGAGCAGCCGGAGGAACCCGCGAAATCCGCTGAGCCAAAGGCAACTAGCTGATCGTAAGCCGCCCACGCTGTAGGCTGCGACACCGGGCGTGAAAGGGTTACACGGTGGCGAGGGTATCGGTATCGGTACGAGCTCGGGCGCTGGTGCGCATCGTGTGGCACTACGTCACCAGCGCCCCGCTGACCTACGCCTGGTTGCTCGCGTTGGCCATCACCACGATCGTGCAGAACGTGCTCACGGGTCATCAGCTGCATTCGGTACTGCTGCACCGCTATACCAATCTGCATGCGCTGGCTACCGATCCGCTGGGCGTGCTGTTCTCCAGCCTGTGGTGGATCGACGGCCGAAGCCTGGAACCCTACCTGTTGCTGTTCACCATCTTTCTGGCGCCGGCTGAGCGATGGCTCGGTCAATTGCGTTGGTTGACAGTAGGATTGACGTCGCACATCCTCGCCACCTACATCAGCGAAGGTCTGCTCTACATGGCGATCCAGATGCACGACGCCTCGGCGAGGTCCGTGCGCGCCCACGACATCGGGGTCAGCTACTTCCTGGTCGGCGTCATGGGCATCCTCACCTACCGCATCGCCCGGCCCTGGCGCTGGGGCTACCTCGGCGTGCTACTGCTCATCTTCGGGTTTCCGGTGCTGTTGATGGACCGCATCGAGCTGAGCTTCACCGCCATCGGTCATTTCGCGGCGCTGCTGATCGGTCTGGCGTTCTTCCCGATGGCCCGCGAGTGCAAGACCGGGTCCTGGAATCCGGCCGAGCGGTTCAAAGCCGTCTTCGGACGCAAGACACAGGAGGCGCCGGGCTGACGATGCGGCACTACTACTCCGCGGAGACGATTCGCGACGCCGAAGCGCCGCTGCTGGCCAGCCTGCCCGACGGCGCCTTGATGAAACGCGCGGCCTTCGGGCTGGCCACCGCGATCCTGCGTGAACTGACCGCCCGCACCGGCGGAGTCAGCGGGCGGAGGGTGTGCGCGGTCGTGGGGTCCGGTGACAACGGCGGGGACGCACTGTGGGCGGCGACCTTTGCGCGCCGGCGCGGCGCGGCCGCCGACGCGGTGCTGCTCAATCCCGACAAGGCTCACCGCAAAGGGCTTGCCGCATTCCGCAAGGCGGGTGGTCGCGTCGTCGAAACCATTGATCCGACAACGGATCTCGTGATCGACGGGGTGGTGGGCATCTCCGGTTCTGGACCGCTGCGGCCGGCCGCGGCAGAAGTGTTCGAACGAGCCGGCGGCATCCCGGTGGTCGCCGTCGACATCCCCAGCGGAATCGACGTGGCCACCGGAGCCGTCGCCGGGCCCGCGGTGCGCGCCGCCCTGACCGTCACCTTCGGAGGGCTCAAACCCGTACACGCGCTGGCCGATTGCGGCCGCGTCGAACTCGTCGACATCGGGCTCGACCTGCCCGACACCGACCTGCTCAGTTTTCAGGCCGCCGATGTGCTGGCGCGCTGGCCGGTGCCCGGCGCCCGCGACGACAAGTACACCCAGGGGGTCACCGGCGTGCTGGCCGGCTCGTCGACCTATCCCGGCGCCGCGGTGCTTACTACGGGCGCGGCGGTGGCGACCCACTCGGGCATGGTCCGCTACGCCGGCAGCGCCCACCGCGAAGTGCTCGCCCAGTGGCCGGAAGTGATCGCCTCACCTACCCCGGCGGCGGCCGGACGGGTGCAGGCCTGGGTGGTCGGGCCGGGACTGGGGACCGACGAGGACGGCGCCGCCGCGCTGTGGTTCGCCCTGGACACCGACCTGCCGGTGCTGGTCGACGCCGACGGGCTGACCATGCTGGCCGCCCACCCGGATCTGGTCGCCGGCCGCACCGCGCCGACCGTGCTGACACCGCACGCGGGCGAGTTCGCCAGGCTGGCCGGATCGCCGCCGGGGGATGACCGGGTGGGCGCGACGCGCCGGCTGGCCGACGCGCTGGGGGCGACCGTGCTACTCAAGGGCAACGTCACCGTCATAGCCGATCCCGGTGGCCCGGTCTATCTGAACCGGGCCGGGCAGTCCTGGGCGGCCACCGCCGGGTCCGGCGACGTGCTGTCCGGGATGATCGGCGCCCTGCTCGCCTCGGGCCTGCCTGCCGCCGAGGCCGCCGCCGCCGCGGCATTCGTCCACGCCCGGGCGGCGGCGTTGTCGGCCGCCGACCCCGGACCCGGCGAGGCGCCTACCTCGTCGTCCCGGATTCTGCACCACATCAGGGCGGCAGTTGCCGCTCTCTAGCACCCAGCAACGAAAGGATCGCCGTGTCCAAGAGCCACCCGTCCATCGCCACCCACTCGATCACTCCGGCATACACCGGCCGCCTGTTCACCGCGCCGGTGCCCGCGTTGCGGATGCCCGACGAGTCGATGGACCCCGAAGCTGCCTATCGCTTCATCCACGACGAGCTGATGCTCGACGGCAGCTCGCGGCTGAACCTGGCCACGTTCGTCACCACCTGGATGGACCCCGAGGCCGGCAGGCTGATGGCGGAGACGTTCGACAAGAACATGATCGACAAGGACGAATATCCTGCCACCGCGGCCATCGAGCAGCGCTGCGTGTGCATGGTGGCCGACCTGTTCCACGCCGAAGGCTTGCGCGACGACGACCCGAGCAGCGCAACCGGGGTGTCAACCATCGGCTCGAGCGAGGCGGTGATGCTGGGCGGTCTGGCGATGAAGTGGCGCTGGCGCGCCAAGAGCCGGAACTGGAAGAGCCGCACCCCCAATCTGGTGATGGGCTCCAACGTTCAGGTGGTGTGGGAGAAGTTCTGCCGCTACTTCGACGTCGAACCGCGCTACCTGCCGATGGAGGAGGGCCGGTACGTCATCACGCCCGAGCAGGTGCTCGACGCCGTCGACGAAGACACGATCGGCGTGGTGGCGATCCTGGGCACCACCTACACCGGGGAACTCGAACCGGTGGCGGAGATCTGCAAGGCGCTCGACGAGCTGGCCGCCAACGGCGGCGTGGACGTTCCCGTGCATGTGGACGCCGCCAGCGGCGGCTTTGTGGTGCCGTTCCTGCACCCGGACCTGGTGTGGGATTTCCGGCTGCCGCGGGTGGTGTCGATCAACGTCAGCGGCCACAAGTACGGACTGACCTATCCCGGCATCGGGTTCGTGGTGTGGCGCAGCCCCGAACACCTGCCCGAGGACCTGGTGTTTCGGGTCAACTACCTCGGTGGTGACATGCCGACCTTCACGCTGAACTTCTCCCGGCCGGGCAATCAGGTGGTGGGCCAGTACTACAACTTCTTGCGGTTGGGGCGCGAGGGCTACACCCAGGTCATGCAGTCGCTGTCCTCGACCGCGCGCTGGCTCGGTGAGCAGCTGCGCACCGGCGAGCATATGGAGATCATCTCCGACGGTTCGGCGATTCCGGTGGTCAGCTTCAGGCTCGCCAAAGACCGCGGCTACACCGAATTCGACGTCTCGCACGAGCTGCGGGGCTACGGGTGGCAGGTGCCGGCCTACACCATGCCAGACAACGCCACCGACGTGTCGGTACTGCGGATCGTGGTCCGCGAAGGGCTCTCCGCCGACCTGGCCCGGGCGCTGCACGACGACGCCATCAAGGCGCTGACGTCGCTGGACAAGCTCAAGCCGGGCGGACATTACGAGGCGGAGCACTTCGCGCACTAGCTTGAACCGGTCCAGAGATGCGGAGTTTCAGCTAAACCGCTGAGCTGGGCGATCGCCAGGACAATACTCACAAGAATCTCGTTCGAGACGATCTTTGCAACCTGTCGGGAGGTTAGCGATGTCGTATTTGGTGGCAGCAACCGATTCGTTGGCTGCCACCGCCGGCGATGTGGCGGGCATCGGCAATTCGCTGACCGCCGCACATGCCGCGGCGGTGGGCTCTACCACAGCGGTACTGGCCGCGGCCGAGGATGAAATATCGGCGGCGGTCGCCGCCCTGTTCTCCGGTCACGGCCGGCAGTTCCAACTGCTTGCGGCGCAGGCGGAAACGTTTCACTCCGAGTTCGCCCAGGCCCTGGCCGGCGCGGGCGGCGCGTACGCGGCCGCCGAGGCGGCCGCCGCCAACCCGCTGCAGGCCCTCGTCGACGGCATCTTGGGGGTCGTCAACGCGCCCACCAACCTGCTGCTGGGCCGACCACTGATCGGTGACGGCACCAACGGCGCTCCGGGGAGCGGCCAAAACGGTGGCGCGGGCGGACTGTTGTGGGGCAACGGCGGCGCCGGCGGATCGGGCGCGCCGGGGTTGTCCGGGGGCGCCGCCGGTAGCA
>NZ_LQOY01000040.1 GCF_002101675.1 Mycobacterium gordonae
GTGCGGTGGGGGCTGGGGCGGACGCGGGGGCCGTAGCCAAACCTGGCGGGTGAGCAGTCATGGCCGCCGTCGGCGAGGAGCCGGTGGCGGCCGGCCCGGTCTGCGGTGCAGGTGCGGCAGCCGGTTGAGGCGCCGTCGCCAGCCCGGCGAGCCCGGCAAGCCCGCCGGCCGACGCCGCTGGCAACATCAGCGCGCCGCCGGCCGCGGCCAGCAGCAGTGGGGACTGGCTGATAGCGGTGCCGAACTGGGCTATGTGGGTGGGCCAATCGAAGATGGCCAGGGCCAGCATGTACTGAATCGCTTGCGTCGGATTCTGCGTCATCTGCATGGAGTCCCCGATCAGTTCGAGGCCTCGGGCGAGATACCACATGGGTTGCGTGGCATCCGCGTAGTACTCGTAATCGAGTCCGTTGAGCATCCCGGCGGCGGGGTCCCAGTAGATGCCGAAATTCTCCAATACATCCGCGATGAAGGACGTCACGACGTTGGAAACCAGCGGATTGCGGATGAGCGGGTTGACGCCGAAGCTGTTCAGGATCGGTTCGAGCGCGTTCAGCGCCATCCGCACCGGATCGAGCGAGGCTGCCGGGGCTTGTGCCGTCGCGCGCAGAATCTGCGGAGCCGGGGATGACGGCGGCGTCGAGGTGACCGCCGCCGCTGAACTGGCTTCATAAGCGGTCATTGTGGTCGCGGCCTGGACCCACATCCGGACATAGTCGGCTTCGTTGAGTGCGATCGGGATGGCATTGATCCCGAGGAAGTTGGTAGCGACCAGTGCAGCGTGGATGGCGTGGTTGGCGGCCAATTCGGGCAGGGTCGGCATGGCCGCCAGAGCGGCGGAGTACGCGATCGCGGCAACCTCGTGTTGAGCCGCCGCCACCAGGCTGTCCGAGCTGCTCTGTGATAACCACGCCAGATACGGCTCGTGCGCGGCAGCCCACGCTTGCACGCCGGAACCTTCCCACGACGCCCGCGTCGCGGCCATCAATGCCCTGATTTCGTCCGCCGCGGCGGCATATTCGACGGCGAGGGCCTGCCACGCCGACGCCGCCGCCATCAGTGGCCCCGGCCCCGGGCCTTGACTCAGGAGCGCGGAGTGAACCTCCGGCGGAACTGCCATCCACACAGCCGCCGTCATTGTGCCCAGCCCTCCGAAGACTCAATTCAAGCGAAGTTTCGGACAGCCTAACTTTTATATTCGCTGCCTCGACACCAGGGGTCGATTAGCCCTCTAGGTGGCGCTGATCGCCAGTACGGCGATGTCGTCGGCCGGCCCTAGTTTGGGGATCAGCGTTGCCAGTTCCTCGATCAGCCCTGCGGCGTCCGGTCCGGCGTGCTCGGCGGCGAAGGCGGCCAGGCTGTCCTCGTTGAACGGATTTGCGCCGCGGCGGGCTTCGACGATGCCGTCGGTGTAGACCAGCAGGGTCTGCCCCGGCCGCAGGACCATCTCGCAGGCGTGGAACTTTGCATCGGCGCGCAATCCGACCAGCATTCCTTCGTCGGAGCGGACTTCGGTCGCGGTCCTGCTCCTGGGGTCGAGCAGCAGAGCAGGGGGGTGCCCGCCGGTGGCGATGGTGATCATGAATCCGTCGTGGTCGGATCGTCGCTGCAGGGTGCCGAACAGCACAGTGCAGAAGCGCCGTGGATACAACTCCCGGAGCAACACCGCATTGAGTTCGGCAAGCCCGTCGATCGGGTCGCTGTAATGCAGGGCGGCAGACCGCAGGGTGTACCGGATCAGCGACGTGACCACAGCCGCTTCCGCGCCATGCCCTTCGACATCACCGATGAAGAAGGCCCAACGGTCGTTACCAAGGGCGAACACGTCGTAGAAATCGCCGCCGACACGGCGCGGGGAGGCTGGGTGGTAGTGGGCTGCCAGGGAGGCGCCCTCGATGGCGGGCAGCATCGGCGGTAGCAAGGTTCGCTGCAGGACCGCTGCGTATTCCTCGGTGAGATCGCGGTCGTACTCTGCGATGTTGCGGTCGCGAATCGCGACGTCTCGATCCTCACGCGCGTCGTCGCGCTCACGTTGTGCGGTGTCCCGCGCCTGCTGGGCGTGGTGGCGCTGGACGCGGGCGTCGTCGCGGGCGTCTTCGGCGGCGCTGCGCAGACCGCGTTCCACCCCGAGCGCGTCCAGTGAGGCCAGGCGCAAGTCGAGCTGCTCCATCACGATCGCCGCCAGGTCCTGCAGTACTGAGAGTTGTACGTCCGACATCGTGCGCACTTCGGTGTCCATCACGGCGACCGCGCCCAGGCTGAATCCGTCGAAGGTCACGATGGGAGCGCACGCATAGAACTTGACGCGGTGCGTGTGCACGAAGCGGTTGTGGGCCGTGCGGGGGTCGGATGGCGCATCGTTCACGACGTATAGGCCGCTGTTCATGACAGCCGACCCGCACAGTCCCTCGTCCCGTGGCAGGCGCGCCAAATCCGGTAGGCCGTGGGTGGCCATCAAGTAAATGTCGTCCTCGCCGACAATCGACACCGTCGCCATCGGCATTCCGAGGGATTGAGCCGCTAACCGGGGTATCCGTGCCACCAGCCGGTCTGGCGGCATGTCGAGCACGCGGTAGCGCTCGAGGGCTTGGATGCGCAGATTTTCTGAAATGGTTCGCCACATTCCGCGCCGGAGGGTCATCTGACGCCCCGGGGCCCGAGCGGGGGCGTGCTCATCATATCCAATGCTCAGGCCGCAAGCGGGCGGTCGCGATCACCTATCCCCATCTCCTGGCGTGGCTTCGTCACCACCGCAATTGGACAACAAGTACCCTCGATTACGTGCAGCGACGAATTATGGGCATCGAGACGGAGTTTGGTGTCACCTGCACCTTTCACGGGCATCGCCGACTGTCTCCGGACGAGGTGGCCCGCTACCTTTTCCGGCGGGTGGTGTCGTGGGGTCGCAGCTCAAATGTTTTCCTGCGGAATGGCGCGCGCTTGTATCTCGATGTGGGCAGCCACCCCGAGTACGCGACGGCAGAATGCGACAGCCTCGTTCAGCTGGTCACCCATGACCGCGCCGGTGAATGGGTGCTCGAAGACCTGCTGATCGACGCCGAGCAGCGGCTCGCCGACGAGGGCATCGGCGGCGATATCTATCTGTTCAAGAACAACACCGACTCGGCGGGCAACTCATACGGTTGCCACGAGAACTATCTGATCGTGCGGGCCGGCGAGTTCTCCCGGATCTCCGACGTGTTGTTGCCGTTCCTGGTTACCCGTCAGCTCATCTGCGGGGCCGGCAAGGTCTTGCAGACCCCGAAGGCCGCCACCTTCTGTCTGTCGCAGCGCGCCGAACACATCTGGGAAGGCGTCTCGAGCGCCACCACCCGCAGCCGGCCGATCATCAACACCCGCGACGAGCCGCACGCCGACGCCGAGAAGTACCGACGGCTGCACGTCATCGTGGGCGACTCGAACATGTGCGAAACCACCACCATGCTCAAGGTGGGCACCGCCGCGCTGGTGCTGGAGATGATCGAGGCGGGGGTCGCGTTCCGGGACTTTTCGCTGGACAATCCCATCCGCGCCATCCGCGAGGTCAGCCACGACACCACCGGTCGCCGGCCCGTGCGCCTGGCCGGCGGCCGTCAGGCCAGTGCGCTGGACATCCAGCGCGAGTACTACAGCCGGGCCGTCGAGCACCTGCAGACCCGTGAACCCAACGCGCAGATCGAGCAGGTGGTGGACCTGTGGGGCCGCCAGCTCGACGCCGTCGAGAGCCAAGATTTTGCGAAGGTCGACACCGAGATCGACTGGGTGATCAAGCGCAAGCTGTTCCAGCGTTACCAGGACCGCTACAACATGGAGCTGTCCGACGCGAAGATCGCTCAACTGGACCTCGCCTACCACGACATCAAGCGCGGCCGCGGCGTGTTCGACCTGCTGCAGCGCAAGGGTCTGGCGGCTCGGGTGACTACCGACGAGGAGATCGCCGACGCCGTCGACCGCCCGCCGCAAACGACGCGTGCCAGGCTGCGCGGCGAGTTCATCAGCGCCGCCCAGGCCGCCGGCCGCGATTTCACCGTCGACTGGGTGCACCTCAAGCTCAACGACCAGGCTCAGCGCACGGTCCTGTGCAAGGACCCGTTCCGGGCCGTCGACGAGCGGGTCAAGCGACTGATCGCGAGTATGTAGCACTTAATCTGAACCAGATGCCCATCAACAAAGTCGAGCGACTGGTCAACCTGGTCATCGCCCTGCTGTCCACCCGTGGCTATATCACCGCCGAAAAGATCAGGTCCAGCGTCGCGGGATATGCCGACAGTCCGTCCGCGGAGGCGTTCTCCCGGATGTTCGAACGCGACAAGAACGAGTTGCGTGACCTCGGTATCCCCCTGGAGGTCGGCAAGGTCTCCAACCTGAACCCGGCCGAGGGTTACCGCATCAACCGCGACGCCTACGCTTTGCCTCCCGTCGACCTCACGCGGGAGGAGGCGGCCGCGGTGGCGGTCGCCACCCAGCTCTGGAAGTCACCCGAGTTGATCACCGCGACTCAGGGCGCGCTGCTGAAACTGCGCGCGGCCGGCATCGATGTCGACTCCGTCGACTCCGTCGGGTCCGTCTCCATCGCGTCCCCGGCCGGTGTGCCGAGCCTGCGGCAATCGGAAGAAGTACTCGGAATCCTGTTGTCTGCCATCAATTCTCGGCAGGCGGTGCAGTTCCCGCACCGATCGTCGCGCTCAGCGCCCTACGCCACTCGCACCGTCGAACCGTGGGGCGTGATTACCGACAAGGGCCGCTGGTATCTGGTGGGTCATGACCGCGACCGCGACGCGACCCGCACCTTCCGGCTCTCCCGGATCGGCGCCGACGTGACCACGGTCGGGCAGCCCGGCGCTGTCACGGTGCCTGACGATGTCGACCTGAAGCGGATTGTGGCCGACGCGGTCGCCGAAGGCCCGACCGGAGCGCTGGCCACGGTGTGGGTTGCCGACGGGCGTGCCACGGCACTGCGCCGCGCCGGACGCTTCGTCGGCGCGCGGCAATTGGCGGGCCGCGTCGGCGACGTGCTCGAGCTGGACATCGGTTTCAACGACCGGCTGGCCCGCGAGATCGCCGCCTATGGGGCTGATGCGATCGTGCTGGAGCCGGCTTCCCTGCGCGAGGACGTGTTGACCAGACTGCGGGCGGCGGCAGGGGGGCGGCCTCAGTGACTCCCGTATCCGACCGGTTGGTCCGGTTGCTGAACATGGTGCCGTACCTGCAGGCCAACCCACGCATCACCAAGGCCGAGGCGGCCGCGGAGCTCGGCGTCTCCGAGGATCAGCTGCAAAAGGACCTCGAACAGCTGTGGATGTGCGGCCTGCCCGGTTACGACCCCGGTGATCTCATCGATTTCGAGTTCTCCGGCGACACCGTCAAGGTGACGTTCTCCGCGGGCATCGACCGCCCGCTGAAGTTGACCTCGCCGGAGGCCACCGGACTGCTCGTGGCGCTGCGAGCGCTGGCTGACATTCCCGGCGTCGTCGACCCGGAAGCGGCGCGCAGCGCCATCGCCAAGATCGCCGCGGCGGCCGGTGCCGCCGGACACCACGACGCCGCGACCGCCGTCGACGAACCGGCCCCCGCGGAAAGTCGCGCCGCCGCCACGGTGCGCGCCGCTGTTCGCGACAAGCGGGCGTTGACCATCGATTACTACGCGGCCTCGCATGACACGCTCAGCACTCGCGTCGTCGACCCCATCCGCGTCCTGCTGGTCGGCGACCACAGCTACCTGGAAGCCTGGTCACGCGAGGCCGAGGGAGTGCGGCTGTTCCGCTTCGACCGCATTGTCGACGCCGCCGAGCTCAACGAGCCGGCTGCGCCCCCCGAGCCGGTATTGCAGTCCCCGCCCGACACGTCGTTGTTCGACGGCGACCCCGCGCTGCCGTCGGCGACGTTGCGGCTGGACCCTTCGGCGTCCTGGATGTTCGAGTACTACCCCTTGCGCGATCCCCGGGAGCTGCCCGACGGGTCCTGCGATGTGACCATGACTTACGCCTCGGAGGATTGGATGACCCGGCTGGTGCTCGGTTTGGGGTCGGCCGTGCGGGTGCTGGCACCGGATTCACTCGCCCACCGGGTGCGAGCGGCCGCGATAGCGGGCCTCGCGGCGTATGAGGCGGCGCAAAGTAGCTCTGAGCAGCCCTGACACCCCGTGATTTGCGCTAGGCGGCGCTCCGACCGTTCGCTCGTCCCGGACACGTCCCCGTGCTGCGGTAGCATCGGGTGGACGTCTGGAGGTAATCAAAGTGGGCAGTCTTCAACCGTGGCACTGGCTGATCCTCGCTGTAGTGGTGATCGTGCTGTTCGGTGCCAAGCGGCTTCCCGATGCGGCGCGCTCGTTGGGCAAGTCGCTGCGCATCTTCAAGTCCGAGGTCCGTGAGCTGCAGAGCGAGAACAAGGCCGACTCGTCGATTCAGGCCCCTGCCGCAGCACCGACCCCGGTGCAGGCGGAGCGTGTCGAGCCGCCGGCCCCTGCCGAGCAGGGCCACACCGAAGCGCGGCCGGCGTAGCCCGTCCGCACTCCTGACCGAATGTCGTGAAAGGTCCCAGGGTTTCAGCGCGCGCTTTTGGTCCCCTCAAACGCCTCAACCCGCGTAATCGGCGCAGCCGGGTCAACCCTGACGGGACGATGTCGCTGGTCGATCACCTGACCGAACTGCGCACGCGGTTATTGATATCGATCGCCGCGATCCTGGTCACCACGGCGTTCGGTTTCGTCTGGTACTCGCACGCCGTCTTCGGCCTGGAAAGCCTCGGCGAGTGGTTGCGGCACCCCTATTGCGCGCTGCCTCAGTCGGCGCGGGCCAGCATCAGCGCTGACGGGCAATGCCGGTTGCTGGCCACCGCGCCGTTCGACCAGTTCATGCTGCGCCTCAAGGTCGGGATGACCGCCGGAATCGTCTTGGCCTGCCCGGTGTGGTTCTACGAGCTGTGGGCCTTCATCACGCCTGGGCTCTACAAGAAGGAGCGCCGCTTCGCGGTGGCCTTCGTCATTCCGGCCGTAATACTGTTCGTCGCCGGCGCCGTCCTCGCGTACCTGGTACTGGCCAAAGCCCTGGGTTTTCTGCTGACAGTGGGCAGCGACGTGCAGGTGACCGCGCTGTCGGGTGACCGGTACTTCGGCTTCCTGATCAACCTGCTGGTGGTGTTCGGCGTCAGCTTCGAGTTCCCGCTGCTGATCGTGATGCTCAACGTCGCGGGCATGCTGACCTACGAGCGGCTCAAGAACTGGCGCCGCGGACTGATCTTCGCGATGTTCCTGTTCGCCGCGGTGTTCACACCGGGCTCCGATCCGTTCTCCATGACCGCGCTCGGTTTGGCGCTGACGGTGCTGCTGGAATTTGCGATCCAAATTGCTCGGATACATGACAAGCGGAAGGCCAAGCGGGAGGCCGCCGCGATACCCGATGACGAGGCATCGGTCATCGAGCCACCTTCGCCGATACCGGCGCCGTCGGTGATCGGCGGAACTCATGACGACGTCACCTGATCCGCGCGGGCGCGAGCGTGCGTGTCGGTACCTCGACACGCCGTTGCGACCGGCGGTTGGCGCACCCTGGCGAGGCCGGGCGTGACTGAACTGCCCGAGTTGGCCCAGTTCGCGGCCGAGCTGCCATTCCCTCTCGACGATTTCCAGCGCCGGGCGTGTGCTGCTCTGGAAGGCGGTCACGGTGTGCTGGTGTGTGCGCCCACCGGTGCGGGCAAGACGGTCGTCGGTGAATTCGCCGTTCATCTGGCGCTGGCGGGTGGCGGCAAATGCTTCTACACCACGCCGCTGAAGGCGTTGAGCAATCAGAAGCACACCGACCTGACGTTGCGCTATGGCAAGGACAGGATCGGGCTGCTGACCGGTGATCTGTCCGTCAACGCCGACGCCCCGGTAGTGGTCATGACCACCGAGGTGTTGCGCAACATGCTCTATGCGGATTCGGCTGCGCTGCAAGGCCTTTCGCACGTAGTTATGGACGAGGTGCATTTCCTGGCCGACCGGATGCGCGGTCCGGTGTGGGAGGAAGTCATCCTGCACCTGCCCGACGAAGTGCGGCTGGTAAGCCTGTCGGCAACGGTGAGCAACGCCGAGGAGTTCGGCGGCTGGATCCAGACAGTGCGCGGTGACACCACCGTGGTGGTCGACGAGCATCGTCCGGTGCCGTTGTGGCAACACGTTCTGGTCGGCAAGCGACTGTTCGACCTGTTCGACTACCGTTCCGACGGCTCGGCCAAGGACAAGCCGCACGTCAACCCCGAGCTGCTGCGCCACATCGCCCACCGCCGCGAAGCCGACCGGATGTCGGACTGGCAGCCGCGCCGGCGCAACCCCGGACGGCCCGCGCGGCCACGCTTCTACCGGCCGCCGGCCAGGCCGGACGTCATCGCGTCGCTGGACTCGGCGGGGCTGCTGCCGGCCATCACGTTCGTGTTCTCCCGGGCCGGCTGCGACGCCGCTGTGCAGCAGTGCCTGCGCTCGCCGCTGAAGCTGACCACTGAACAGGAGCGGGCGCAGATCGCCGAGGTCATCGAGCACAGGTGCGGCGACCTGGCCGACGATGACCTGGCTGTGCTGGGCTATTACGAGTGGCGCGAAGGGCTGCTGCGCGGCATTGCGGCCCACCATGCCGGAATGCTGCCGGCGTTCCGTCACACCGTCGAGGAACTCTTCACCGCCGGGCTGATCCGGGCCGTGTTCGCCACCGAGACGCTGGCCCTGGGCATCAACATGCCGGCCCGCACCGTCGTGCTGGAGAAGCTGGTCAAGTTCAACGGCGAGCAGCATGTGCCGCTGACCCCGGGGGAGTACACGCAGCTGACCGGCCGTGCCGGCCGCCGGGGGATCGACATCGAGGGCCATGCCGTCGTGCTGTGGCATCCCTCCGACAGCACCGCCGAGCCGTCCGAGATAGCCGGTCTGGCATCGACCCGCACGTTCCCGCTGCGCAGCTCCTTCGCCCCGTCGTACAACATGACGATCAACCTGGTGCACCAGCTCGGCCCCGAACAGGCGCACCAGCTGCTCGAGCAATCCTTCGCCCAGTATCAAGCCGACCGGTCCGTCGTCGGTCTGGTGCGCGGCATCGAACGCGGCAAGACGATGCTCGACGAAATCGCCGCCGAGTTGGGCGGGCACGAGGCTCCCGTTCTGGAATATGCCCGGTTGCGGGCGCGGATCAGCGAGCTGGAACGGTCTCAGGCCCGAGCGTCCCGGCTGCACCGCCGGCAAGCCGCCAGCGACGCCCTGGCCGCCCTGAAGCGCGGTGACATCATCAACATCAACCACGGGCGACGCGGCGGGCTGGCCGTCGTCCTGGAATCGGCACGGGACACCGACGACCCGCGACCCCTGGTGCTGACGGAACATCGCTGGGCGGGCCGGATCTCATCGGCCGACTACTCGGGCGCGACGCCGCCGGTCGGGTCGATGACGTTGCCGAAGCGGGTCGAACACCGCCAGCCGCGGGTGCGGCGCGATCTGGCCTCCGCCTTGCGCTCGGCGGCCGAAGGTCTGGCCATTCCGGCGGGCCGCCGCTCCAAGGACGACACGCATTACGACCCGGAATTGTCGTCAGTGCGCGATGAGTTGCGTCGGCACCCGTCGCACAAGGCGCCCGATGTGGAGGCGCAGGTCCGGCAGGCCGAGCGCTACCTGCGTATCGAACGCGACAATGCGCAATTGCAGCGCAAAGTGGCCGCTGCCACCAATTCTCTCGCCCGCACCTTCGACCGGATCGTAGGTCTGCTCACCGAGCGCGAGTTCATCCAGGGACCGTCGTCGGATCCGCACGTCACCGACGACGGGCGGTTGTTGGCACGGATCTACAGCGAGAGCGACCTTTTGGTTGCCGAGTGCCTGCGCACCGGTGCATGGGCCGGGCTGAAACCGGCCGAGCTGGCGGCGGTGGTGTCGGCGGTGCTGTACGAAGCCCGCGGCGGTGACGGCCCGGGTGCCCCGTTCGGCACCGACGTCCCCACGCCGCGGTTGCGACAGGCGCTCGGGCAGACCGCGCGGCTGTCCACGGAGTTGCGCGCGGACGAACAGACCCACCGTATCGGGCAGAGTCGTGAACCCGACGACGGCTTCGTCCAGGTGATCTACCGATGGGCGCGCACCGGCGACCTGGCCGCGGCACTGGCCGCCGCCGAGGCTTACGGATCCGGATCTCCGATGTCAGCAGGGGATTTCGTGCGCTGGTGCCGCCAGGTGCTTGACCTGCTGGACCAGGTTCGCAATGCGGCGCCTGACCCCGATGTGCGGTCGACTGCCAAGCGCGCTATCAATGACATTCGGCGCGGCGTCGTCGCAGTTGACGCCGGGTAGGCTAGGCCGGAGCTACGGTTACATCCGGAATTTGTATAGGGGCCGCCGGGGGCGACGGTGGCGAGGACGAATCAGACTGAGGAGCAACGATGAGTGGACCGCAGGGGCCGAACCAGTCATGGCAGCCGCCAGGGGGTTCCTCGGACCCGACCGTGGCGGGCTCGCCATGGCAGCAGCAACCCGGTGGTCAGGATGCGACCTGGCATGCGCAGTCGTACCCGGCCGCAGAGTACCCCGGCTACCAGCAGCCGGCTGAGCCCGCATACCCGCAGCAATATCCGCAGTCGTCACCCGGGTACGGCTCCGACTTCGGCTCGCAAGCCACGCAGTACGGCGCCACGCCGCAGTACGGTCAGCCTCCTCAGTACGGCCAGCCGCCCCAGTACGGCCAGCCCCCGCAATACGGGCAGCCGGGCCAGCCGGGTCAGCCGGGTCAGTACCCGCAGCAGCCGTACACTCAGGCGCCTCAAGGGCCCAAGCGTTCCAAAGCGTTCCTTGGGGCGGTGATCGGTGGGATCGCGCTGCTGTTCGTGATCGTCATCCTGGTGCTCGGCTTCGTGGTCCCCGGGTTCTTCGTCACCACCAAACTGAACGTCAACAAGGCCAACACCGATGTGCAGTCGATCCTGACCGACGAGACCAACGGCTACGGGGCCAAGAACGTCAAAGACGTCAAGTGCAACGGCGGTTCGGACCCGGTGGTGAAGAAGGGCGGCACCTTCGAGTGCACCGTGAGCATCGACGGCGCAAACAAGCACGTGACCGTGACGTTCCAGGACGACAAGGGTACGTACGAGGTCGGTCGGCCACAGTAGTCACAGCGCGTCGAGCGCTTTCTGCAGGCGTGAGATCGAGGATCCGACGCCATAGCGGGTAGCCAGTTCGGCGGTGCGCTTGGGGTTGGCGGCGTGCAGGGGTAGGTCGTCGGTGGACGTGGACAACGTGACGGGTGCGTCGGTGGCCACGCGTACCACCGTGTGCGCGGCTTCGATGTAGTCCCTCGCGGACTTCAGCTTGGTGCGGATTCCCTTGGCCATCTTCGACTTCGGGTCTTCGGCGGCTGCCATTATCTGCTCCAGCGAGCCGTGCTGGGCGAGCAGCGTGGCCGCGGTCTTTTCGCCGACCCCCGGCACCCCCGGCAGGCCATCGGACGGGTCGCCTCGCAGCAAGGCGAGTTCGGCATACGCCGCGCCGGCCCGGTCGAGCGGTACCCCGTACTGTTCGGCGACCTGGGCTGGCCCGAACAAGGTGGCTTTGGATAGTCCCCGGCCGAGGTAGAGCACTTTCACTTGAACCGGTTCGTCGGCGACCACCTGCAACAGATCGCGGTCACCGCTGACGACCACCACGGGGTCGTTACGCTCCTGCGCTGCCAGCGTTCCCAGCACATCGTCTGCTTCGAACCCGGGTGCGCCGGCCGTCGGGATTCCGAAGGCGTCCAGTATCTCCATGATCATGTCGACCTGTGGGCTCAGGTCGTCGGGCACCACTTCCACATCGGGCTCGCCGGCGGGTTCCTCCTCTGCCACGCGGTGCGCCTTGTAGGAGGGGATGAGGTCGACCCGGAACTGTGGGCGCCAGTCCAGGTCCAGGCACACCGCCAGCCTGCTGGGTTTGTGCTGAGTGATGACCACTGCCGTCGAGTCGATGAATCCGCGCACCGCGTTCACCGGCCGACCGTCGGGAGCCTTGATCGATGACGGCACGCCGAAGTACGAGCGGAACCACATGCTGGCGCCGTCCAGCAACAACAGGGGTGCGGGCATGCCGACAATCCTGCCAGGCCCTCCGGTTAGCCTGGCTGCCATGGATGCTCACCGATTCGAGTCGGCGGTGTATGGCCGACGGCTGAGGGCTGCTGCCTCGCTGGCAGCCGAGGCCGGGCTGGCCGGCTTGGTGATAACGCCGGGCTATGACATGCGCTATCTGCTCGGATCACGTGCGGAGACTTTCGAGCGGTTGACGGCACTGGTGGTGCCGGCTGCCGGCTCGGCGACGGTGGTGCTGCCTCGGCTGGAACTGGCCTCATTAAAGGGATCCGCGGCGCTGGAACTGGGACTGGAGGTGCGGGACTGGGTGGACGGGGAGAACCCCTACGCCATGGTGGGTGCCGCCTTGGGGAGCGGCGGTTTTGGGGTGAGCGATTCCATGCCCGCCCTGCACGTGTTGCCGTTGGCTGCGGAGTTGGGGGTGCAGCCCGTATTGGCAACCGACGTGCTGCGTTCGCTACGGATGGTCAAGGAGGCAGCCGAGATTGACGCGTTGGTTGCCGCCGGTGCCGCGATCGACCGGGTCCACGCACGGGTGCCCGAGCTACTGGTGCCGGGCCGGACTGAGGCCGATGTTGCCGCGGATATCTCGGAAGCGATTGTGGCAGAGGGGCATTCGGAGGTGGCGTTCGTCATCGTCGGGTCAGGTCCGCACGGCGCAGACCCGCACCATGGATACTCGGACCGGCCGTTGACGGCGGGAGACATCGTCGTCGTCGACATCGGCGGTATGTATGCACCCGGGTACCACTCGGATTCGACGCGCACCTACAGCATTGGTGAGCCAAGTTCAGAAGTGGCGCAGCAGTATTCGGTATTGCAGCGCGCTCAGCGCGCGGCGTTCGAGGCCGTCCGCCCGGGGGTGACAGCTTCGCAGGTGGATGCCGCGGCCCGCGATGTGCTGGCGTCGGCTGGCCTTGCCGGGTATTTCGTGCACCGCACCGGGCATGGCATCGGGTTGAGCGTGCATGAGGAGCCATACATCGTTGATGGTAATGATTTGCCGTTAGCTGCGGGTATGGCGTTCTCGATCGAGCCGGGTATCTACTTTCCGGGCCAGTGGGGGGCTCGGATCGAGGACATCGTGGTGGTGACTTCGGATGGTGCGTTGTCGGTCAACAACCGGCCGCATGAGCTCTTAGTCGTGCCGGTTTCGTAAGTCTCAGCTGTCACAGCTGTACCAGTTTCCAGGGCACAATGCCGCCTGAAACGTGATATCGCATGCGCTATCACTACGCCGTCTTCGCGGCCAGAAACCAAGCGATGTGGTAGTTGGCGCCCGCCTTGTCGCCGGCGACCAGAGCGTCGATTGCGGCGAGCAGTTGCCAGTTGCCGACCTCGTGGGCGTCGACGTTGTCGGGATAGCTGTCCAGCACCCGCTTGCTGGTTTCCGTGAGGTGGGTGTGCAGTAGGTCGAGCTCGGAGTCGAGCACGCCCGTGCCGGCCGAAGCAGCTTTGGCCAGGGTGTGGGCCAGCCGGGGCAAGCCGTCGCGCCATTGGGTGGCCTGGTTGAGCTCCCAGCCGAGTTCCTTGACGTCAGGGGCCGATCGGGCTCGCGGTGATGTCGGGATTGGCTCACCGTCGTCAGGCAGATGGTGGATGGGGGTGTAGCTTGCGGTGACGCTGGCGTCGCCGAGTAGGGCTTCCAAGTTGCCACGGCGCCGCGCGGGCGGTAAAAGGCTTATGGCTGAAGGTAATCGGATGTCGGGTGGGATCCAGCCGCTGGCCAAATCAGTGACGAGCAGAGTGGTGTTGTCGGCGTGGTCTCCGGCCGCCCAGGCCAGGCGAGGCTGCTGCCGGGCGACGGCCGTGACCAAGCGCTGCAGTCGTTTTCGCGCGGTGGCGTCGGCCGAGGCCGTTCCCATTGCGGCTCCGGTCGCGGTGGCTGCGACGGCTTGCGCGCCCAGCGTCGATGGTGGGTGTGGGGGAGTGGGCGGGGTGTTTTGGCGCACAACCGCTGGCTGGTGCGGCGCGGATTGGCCGGCGGACGGCGTGACCGGCGCGGAAGTGGGCGTGCCCGACGGCGGTAGCGGTGTGCTTGGTGGCGCGGGTGGTGTGATCGCTGTCGAGACCGGTGGGCGTAGATCGGAGCCGTAGGTTGGCAGTGGGCCCACCGGCTGCGGCGGTGTGGGTGGGGAAATAGGTTGCGGCGCAGCAAGTATCGGGGTCGGAGGTGGGGCGTCGGGAGGCGGTGTGTGATGGACCGGCGTCGGGGTATCTGCCACGTGCACCTGCGGGTTGACGGCTGCGGATGGAATCGTCTGCGTGGCATGGGAAATCTGCGGCTCCGTCGACGTGATCGGAGCCGACGGCACCGCGTGCGCGGCGGCGGATATTGGCGCGCCTGATTGCATGCCCTTGTTGAAGCTTTGAGCGAGTTCGGTGGGGGTAGGAGTTGTGATGGGGGCGGTGCCTGGCACAAGTGAGCTTGGAGCACCGCCGGATGGAAGCAGCGATGCTGGCGTTTCTACAGAAGGGGCCACGGTGAAGGGAATCCTGGGACGACCAGAAGCCGATAACGGCATGCTAGGCCCTGCGCCTTGAGGGCTCACTATAGGCGACTGTGGAAGCGATTGCCCTGCTGCAACTCCTATCTGCGGTCGTGTCGACACGTTGCGAGGAATCTGTGAACCTGCGTTGGGGTCGTGCGAAAAGACTCCCGTCTGAACAGAGCCTTGTCCAGCGCTGAGGTTCGACTGAACTGTGCCCCTGCTTGGGCCTTCAGCTACTGGTGTGGGGGCAGTGAGGATCGGCTTAGTCGATTGATTGTTTGGAATTCCGGCGGAATCTACCGGCTCATGCAGCGTCGTGCGAACTTCAGACTCTAACTCCTGCGGAGTGTTCCCTTGCCGAAATAATTCGGCAACTTCCACTCCCTCGCCGCTGGCGAACCCACGGGCGGATTGACCTGTGCCTTCGGCATCTAGTATTGCTTGCATTGCGTCAATAACATTGCTGCCGCACTTGGCGGCAGCGAGACTTGCCAGCGCTCTGTAATTTTGAATCAGAGACGAGATCTGAGTCATCTTCGATAGTTCCGAACTCTGAGAGTTGACGATCTCTTCTATCGCGCGATTTCCTTCGTCAGCTAAGACCGTCAAATCATGACGGAGATGAAGGGTGCTGTCGTAAGCAGTAGCATAGGCCCTTTCTTTTACGTTATTCTTTTCCGCTACTCGGAACGACTGACTTTCACCGCTCTCAAACACCTGACGGAGATCACCGATCGTTATCCCATGTTGATCGGTGAGGGAAGAAAATTGCGCGGTCCGCAGTGATTCCGCAAAATGTTGATATCCGGTGTGAATTTTGTCGCGATTGAGCCTGCCAAGTTGAAGCACCGAGAGATCGTTCTCCGTAGGCCAGTGTTCACCCACTAACAGTAAGGACCACCTTCCCTCGGGAAATCCGTTCATTTGCAGAACCTGTCAATATCCATAGAGGGCTGTTCTGCTGCACGTCGTAACGGCTCTATCTCCGCCTCATCGACCTCAGCCAGGTAGCTGATGGCGATCGCTTGATAAAGGCCTGCCAGCTTACGAAGCGCCAACGCTAAATCGACCGTAGTGGCCGGCGCTTCCTCGAGCTCGGAAAGCAAGTATCGGCTGCCTACTTCGAGCGCTTGTCGGGAACTCGTCGCAACCGCGAGCGTCGCGGTGGGGTCCGTTCCGCCATCTCGGCTACCTGTTGCGCTTAGAGCCTTGCGAACTAGTCGGTAAGCCGCGCACACCTTCGACTTCGCATCCGCGACCTGCTGGCTTGAGTATGTCGGCGCCGGAGGCGGATCATTCTTCGGCAGCGGCCGAAACCACGCACCGATGGCAATGCCGGCCGCGACTAGGGCAATTCCCAGCGACACCATAGACAGGCCGCGCGGCGGTCGACTCGGTGCTGGTTGCCACTGCGGTGGCGGAGGCTGCAGGGGAGGCATGTTCGACACGCGAGGATCGTAACGTTCCTGCGGGAATTCGCCAGTCAGACTTTGCCTTGCGCTCAAACAAAGCTGCTCAAGCAGGGACTAACCCGTCTAGTAGACGTTGCTGAACCTACGGTCAGCGGCCCTCGTCGTCGCGTTTGACCTCCGGCAGCGCAATCCTGCGAGTCGCAACCGGCTTGCCGTCAACCTTTTTCGTCACTGTCGGCAAGGGCGGCGGGGCAGTGATCCGACCCTGCACGGGCGCCCCGTTCTTCACCGTCGGCCCCACGATGCGCTTGGTGTCAGGCTTGCTCTCACCGCTCGCAGCGCCCGCCCCGTGCATCCCTGCCGGCGGCATCATCGGCATCGCGCCCATCGCACCCCGCTGGGCCGGTGCTGACTCAGGTGCAGCAGCAGGGACCGGCGTCACTGCCTGCGACGAGGCAGGCACAGTACCGGCCGAGGGCGTCGGCGGTGGTCCCAGCATCGCCGTCGGTGTGGTCCCCTCGACACCTCCACCGCCGCTGGCTCCGCCCCCACCGCCGCCGGCCGCGGAGAAGTCGCCACCTCCACCGCCCAGCTCGCCTTCGGCGCCGGCAAGCTCTTCGGGTGCCTCCCGGGCCGCGCCGGCGCCCTGCTGCATCATGCCCATCCCAGCCTGCATGGCCTGCTGACCGGCCTGAGCAAGCTGCTGGGGGATCTGACTCAGTGGTTGGAGCACACCACCGAGGGCGCCGGCGATGCCTCCCGCGATCCCGGAGGCCATTTGCGGCATTTGTTGCAGCATCTGGCTCATATCGCCGGAGCCGCCGACACCGGCCAGCTGCGCGGCGGCCCGCTCCTCGTTGGCCGGAAACTTCGCCAGTGCATCCGAGGTCTTGGCTTCGCGCTCGTCGTGTCCAGCGAGTGCCTCGCCGTAGTCGTCGGGGTCACCCGCGTTGGCCGCGGCACCGAGAGCGCGTAGCAGCTGACTGATGCTCGAAGCTCCGGTCGCCAACTGATCTGGCGTGATCATCGGCGGCGGCGGTATACCCAACAGCTGCGAGAGCTGATCAAGAACGATTCTTAGTTGGTCGTCCCCACCGCTCATGGCGTCCTTCCAAGTCTCAAATGCCCGATCGGAGTCACGCGCAGGCAGGGGTGTGCGCCTCCCGTATCGGGTGATGCTAGCGCCGATCAGCCATCGCCGTTATTCAGCTTCGCTGGGGTGGGCACCTGGCCACCTGGCTACCTCTTCTGTGGGTTCGGGTCCTTCACGACCGCGTTGTAGCGGTCGACCATGTAGAGATCAGGGACAAACGGTTGTGCAGGCACCGCGCCCTGACCCTGACGCAGTTCAGCGGTCAAGAGTCGATTCAGCGTTTGCTCGTATTCGCCCAGGTCGACTTGCACGTGTCCGCGCGCCAATTCGTCGGGGGTTCCGATCCGTCCTTCGACCATGTACTGCGGCGGGATGCCCTCGACACGCTGTCCGGAAGCAATGACCGCGTTGAGGATCTCGCGATCTGCTTGGCCGATAGACATATTCGGTAGCGCGTGGTCGGTCAGTGTCACACCCGACGGTGCAGGTCCTATGTAGTCGTTCTCGATGGCTGTGCCGAGGAACCCGAGTACGGCACTGGACACGGAGCCGACAGTCGGGACGAATCCTGCCGCTGAACTGAGCGCTTTCGCGGCCAATTCGTAGGCAAGCTTTCTTCGGGTGTATTCGGCGGTTGCGGCTGCTTCGTCAGTGAGGTGCTTGTTCTCGGTATCCGCTTGCAGCGCATTATGGAGGCCGGAATTGACCAAGCCGCGCAACGTCATTGCGTGGTGCAGGTTCGCATTGTGCATGCCGGTGCCGGGTTCGTGCTTGGCCACTTCCTGGGCGTAGGCGCCCTCGGCGATGATTGCTTCCCGGTCAGCGGCACCGTCGAAGTATTGGGCCGAGGCCTCGTCAGTGCTCAGCACTGAGAAGATCCCTTTGGCTAGCGGCATCACTCCGCCTTCGCGGGAGCCGTCGGGGGCTTCGCCGAACTCGGCCAAACCACCTGTGCCGGCGATGTTGTTGACGTACGGAGCCAATCCGTGTGCCATGCCCCGGACCAAGTCCGGATTGACTTCACCCACAGTGTGATCGCCGGGAAGGTGCAGCAGCGGTGCTTCATTCGCCCCGATGTACATGCTCAGCGCCCGGGCGGCTTGCCCAGCGATCCCAGCTTCGGGGCCCCGGGCCGCGTGTTCGGTCCAGTCGAACAGCGTTGCAGCACCTTTCCCGTGGTCGCCCCAGAAGTGTCGGGCGACGTGGTCTAGGAAGACCGGGCCCGACTCGCCAGTCAGGCGGTCATGGACAACCTGATGATCCGGCGACACCGCGGCAAAGATGTTCGCGACAAGCGGATCGAAAGCCAGAGCGCCCAAGCGGGCTTGCGCGGGGGTCACGGATTCGCCGAATGTCGCGTCCATCATGGCTGACGCTCTGGCGAGCATCTGCCGATCCAATCCCGTATTGGTCTGGAATGACGGCCTGCCGTGTCTGACGATGTCAGTGACGGCCTTCATCGGGTCGCCGGCGGCCAGTAGTTGCCCCACCACCAGGTCGTAATACTGCGACCATGGTGCCGTCAGAGCCTGCATTACTGATTCCGGCAGCTGCGCCTCACTACCGTTCACCATGTAAATCCCTTGCAGGGCGCCGGGTTCAAGGTCGGTCCGCGGGAACGTAAGCGCAGGGTTGCTCATCAGCTGCCAGGAGTTGGCGACCATGTCTCGTTGGTCACCGAGGCGTTGCTCAGCGGTCGACAGTTCTTCGATCGACATCCCGTGCTGTTGCGCCTGCAATTGACTCAACACCGATGCTTGATCCGGCGTCAGCGGTGCCTTGCCGGCACGTTGGTCGGCAGTGATCGAGTTCAGCACGGAGTTCACTCGCGACGCTGCCGACTTATCGCCGGCCAGTGCTGAGTGCACGTCGCGTTCGGCCTGCCTAGACGATGCGGGAGAGTTGCTCCACAACCCGTCCAGCGCTATCCCGGCCCCGTCATAGCCGCCCTGCACCCGCATACGAGTCATCAGTCGATTCAATAGTTCTGAATACATCTCCCGTATCTGCTCGACCTGACGCAGGGCGGCGGCGGTCTTGTTGATCGCGTCCTGCTCGAGATCACCGAGGATGTCATCCAGGGCCGTTTCATATGCCATCGACAGCTGGTGCGAGTCCAAAAGCGTATGGGCTTGGCCGAGATCGCTGTCGACGGCCTCCAACTGACGCTCCAACACCTGGAT
Source organism: Mycobacterium gordonae (assembly GCF_002101675.1). Taxonomy (GTDB): domain Bacteria; phylum Actinomycetota; class Actinomycetes; order Mycobacteriales; family Mycobacteriaceae; genus Mycobacterium; species Mycobacterium gordonae. The sequence goes on from NZ_LQOY01000040.1 coordinate 19,253, forward strand.
CTGGCCTGCGGCCGCTCGCTGGGCCTCGGCCAAGACCGCGGCAACGCGTTCCAGGTCGATCGCGATCTGCGGCAGTTGGGCTGCCTGCACACCCAGTGCACCCGTCGCGCGCTGCACCTCGGCCGCGTCGTTGATCGGATGACCACCGGCCTCGTGGTTCCATGCCGCCTCGAAACGGCGCAGTGCCTCGCTGAACGCGGTTTCGGCCTCGCCCGTCAGCTGCCCCGCATCGTGAAAAGCCTTACCCAGGAGCGAGATATGCGCAGGTTGACCTCGCTGAAGGCTCCTGTTGACGGCCCATGGGTTGCCGCCGGTCTCATTGACCAGACTCGGCAAGCTTATGTAGCGGAGTTGCACCACACCGCCCGGACGCTTGCGGAGTTATCCTCCTCCATGTCGGCGAACCCGGCGGCGGCCATCGACGCCCCCCGGCCGACCAGTCCGAAAAAGCTTCTGTGTTCCAACAGTAGTCGTGTGTGATGTGTCCAGGCCGACCCGGCAGCCTCGTGGAACGTTTCGGCGGTGGCAAAGTCGCCGAACATCTGTGGCACCAACTCTGTCGCCGAAAGGCGTTGCGCCGCTCGGTGTGCGTGGTCACCGGCCCGTTGCGATTCACTGCCGCCGGAGTGCAGAAGAGCAGGGTCGACGAGCACGATCGCCCCTTCCTGGTCGTCGGATGCTGGCGAGGCTAGTTCGACGCTTTTCGGTCGGCAATTCAGTCCCACACACGTTGTCGCTCGAACGTGGGCAACCAGAGTGCCGCCCCAACCAGAGACTAGAGAAACAGAAGAGACCTATGAGAAACCAGTAAGGCAGAGTGACCAAAGTTAACAGAGTGATTTCAACACTCGCACGGTTCGACAACATTTCTCGTCCACAGCACGAAGCCGTGTCAATCTTTCGCGCATGCCAAGCGCCCCATCCGCCCGGTGGTTGAAATCCGCCGTCGTGATCTGTGCGTTCGTGCTGGCCCTGGCGTCGGCGCCGCCCGGGACCGCTGACGTCAACGACGCGCCGACGCCGCCCTCTCCCACCGCACCCTGTAATGCCATCAGCCCCTTCGCATTTCCCTGCGTAGGGACCGGAAAGTTCGCCGACGCGGTCGCCGCGGAATGTCGCCGTGTCGGAGTGACCGACAACCTCTGCCTGGTTCCATTGGCCGCAAAGGTGACTCAAGCAGCAACGGCGGCCTACCTGCAGTCGTGGGTGCACCGCACCGCGCAATTCCAGTACGCACTCGGAAATTCCGTTCCGTTCAAGGATGCCCAGTGGATCGGCACCCACAATTCGTTCAACAGTCTCGTCAGCCAGTTCACCCCGTCGCATGCCGACTCCAACCAGCAGCTGTCGATGCCCCAGCAGATGCAAATCGACGCCCGCAGTATCGAGTTGGACCTCCACTACATCCCGCAAATCGACCAGCTCGGCAATCGCGCGGTGACCGTGTGTCACGGGCGTGGGCCCGATCAGGCGAACCTCGGCTGCACCACCGAACCGGTGCTGACCAAAGTGCTTCCCGCCATTACGGATTGGCTGAACGCGAATCCAAATGAAGTCGTGCTGATGCTGATCGAGGACCAACTCAAGGACGCGAAGGCCTACGCCTCAGCGCTCGACACTTTCGAGCGCCAGTTGCGCCGACCCGACGGCTCCAGCCTGATCTACCATCCCACGCCCGCCGAAATCCTCCCCAACGGTTGCGCCAACTTCCCGCGAACCATCTCGCGCGATGACGTCCGCACCGCCGGCGCGCAAGTTGTGCTCGTCGGCGACTGCGTGCCGAGTTGGGGGACCACCGTATTCAACTGGGACGGGCAGGAAGTGCAGAGCGGCTCCACCTTCGACTACCAGCCCTACCCGAAATGCGATGCCACCTACAGTCAGGCCGTCTACGCGACGAAAATTGTGCGCTACTACGAGGACTCCACCTTCATCTCGGCCCTGATCAACCCCAGCCGACCCCCCACCAACCCGGCAGCTCTCACACCGCCGAAAGCGCAGTCGATGACGAACTGCGGCGTCAATCTGTTCGGCTTCGACCAGCTCCTGCCCGAAGACGGTCGCATCCAGGGAACGCTGTGGAGCTGGGCGCCCGACGAACCGCGCACCAGCGTCGGCAACTGCACGCTGCAAGGCGCGGACGGGCGCTGGGTGGCAGCGCCGTGCGCGGCGACGCATGCTGCGGGCTGCCAGGACGGGTCCGGCAACTGGCATGTGACCGCGGCCGTAACGTTCGCCAATGCCCCGGCCGAGTGCACTATGGCTGGCTTCACTTTCGGACTGCCCCGAACCGGTGTGCAGAACTCGAACCTGCATACCGCGGCCGGACCCGCCGGGGGAGCCTGGGTGAACTACACCATCCCGTGAACCGGCGTAGCGAGCTCTTAGCCGCGGTCCAGCAGATCTGACGAGCCCAGAACCCGCTCGATCTGGACCTCGATCACCACTCGTCGAGGGTTGGCGCGTGGTGTCCGGTAGCGCTGGGCATAGCGCAGCTCGGCGTCACGTACGGCGTCCAGCTCTTTGTTCACCGCCGCGCGGCCTTCGAGGGAAAGCCACCGTGCTCCGTCGACCTGGCTGAGCACGGCCACTCCGGCACGCTCGGCGTTGAGGGCCTTTTGGGAACCGCCGGTGGTGATCACCCGCGCGATGTGAGTCTTTGGATCAAATGTGAAACCGACCGCCACCACGTGCGGGGAATTGTCAGTGCGCAGCGTGGTCAACATGGCCAAATGGCGTTCGGAGAGGAACGCCAGCGCATCGTCGGTGAGACGGGTCGTGGTCTTGGCCATCGCCCTTCACGCTAGCGCAGGTCATAATCACAGCCGTGGACGACACCCGCGTTGGTCCGCTGGTAATTTTCGGCGGTCGCAGCGAGATCGGTATTGAACTCGCGCGACGCCTGGCGCCAGGAGCGATCGTGGTGCTGGCGGCGCGCAACTCCGGACAACTCGAGCACCAGAAATCCGTGTTGCTCGCCGCGGGCGCCAAAGCGGTGCACGCCCGGGAATTCGACGCCGACGACGTCGCCTCGCACGGACCACTGGTCGACGCGCTGATCGCCGAGCACGGTCCCATCGGCACCGCTGTGCTGGCGTTCGGGATCCTTGGCGACCAGAGCCGCGCCGAGCACGACGCCGAGCATGCCGTGGCCATCGTGCACACCGATTACGTGGCTCAGGTCAGTCTGCTCACACATCTGGCTTCGGCGATGCGCACGGCCGGACAAGGGTCCCTGGTGGTCTTCTCCTCGGTGGCCGGGGTGCGCGTGCGACGAGCCAATTACGTCTACGGTTCGGCCAAGGCCGGTCTGGACGGTTTCGCCAACGGGTTGGCCGACGCGCTGCACGGCAGCGGAGTCCAGTTGTTGATCGCGCGACCGGGATTCGTCATCGGGCGCATGACGGAAGGTATGACGCCGGCGCCGTTGTCCAGCACCCCCGAACAGGTCGCCGCCGCCACCGCGCGAGCACTCGCCAAAGGTCGACGCAGTGTTTGGATACCGTGGGCGCTGCGGCCGATGTTCTTCACACTGCGACTGCTGCCGCAGCCCATCTGGCGCAGGATGCCTCGATGATCATCGTGGTCGGCATCGGCGCCGACGGCGTCCCAGGGCTCTCCGCGGCATCAAGAAACGAACTACAAAGCGCCACAGTCATATACGGATCGAAGCGGCAACTCGACCTCGTCGGCGACACCGTTGCAGCGCCGCGACGGCAGTGGCCGTCGCCGATGCTGCCCGCACTACAGGCGCTGCCGGCCGACGGCCCGGACATCCACATCGTGGCCAGCGGCGACCCCTTGCTGCATGGCATCGGCGGCACGCTGGTCCGGCTGTTCGGCGCAGCGAAGGTCCGTATCCTGCCACATGTTTCGTCGGTCACCCTGGCCTGCGCCCGGATGGGCTGGAACGTTCACGAGACTGAGGTCATCAGTCTGGTCACGGCTGAGCCGCACGCCGCGATCCGCCGCGGTGGCCAGGCGATCGTGCTGGCCCGCGACAAGAACACACCCAAAACGCTGGCGGCGGCGCTGGACGCTTACGGACGCGGTGACTCGGAGTTCACCGTGCTCGAACTGCTCGGCGCTGCGAACGAGCGCCGCCGCGATGGCACCGCACGGCGCTGGGCGCACACGGCGCCCGCGGACGTCGATGACCTCAACGTCATGGCAATCCGCTACCTGCCCGACGACCGTGCGGCATCGTTGCCGGATGACTCGTTTGTTCACGACGGGCAGATCACCAAGCACGGCGTCCGGGCCGTGACGCTGGCCGTGCTGAATCCGCGGCCGGGACAGCGATTGTGGGATGTCGGCGCGGGGTCAGGCAGCATCGCCGTCGAGTGGTGCCGCAGCGCGCCCGGCTGCACCGCAGTGGCGTTTGAACTCGACGAGCGGCGCCGGCTCAACATCGGATTCAATGCCGCCGCCAGCGGTGTCAGCGTCGACGTGCGCGGCGCAGCGCCCGAGCAGTTCACCGGAGCGGCGCACCCGTCGGCGATCTTCGTCGGCGGCGGTGTGACCCACCCCGGACTGCTGGATGCTTGCCTGGATCACCTGCCCGCAGGTGGCCGCCTGGTAACCAACGCGGTCACGGCCGAATCCGAAGCGGTGCTGGCGCATCATTATTCGCTACGCGGAGGCGAGCTCCGGCGTCTGCAGCATTACCAGGGCGAACCGCTGGGCGGCTTTACCGGCTGGCGCCCGCAGTACCCTGTGACGCAGTGGTCGGTGACCAAGCAGTGACGGTCTACTTCATCGGCGCCGGCCCCGGCGCCGCCGACCTGATCACGGTGCGTGGCCAACGGCTCCTGCAGCAATGTCCGGTGTGTCTGTACGCGGGCTCCATCATGCCCAAAGATCTTCTGGGGCAATGCCCTGCTGATGCGAAAATCGTCGATACCGGCCCCCTGACGCTCGATCAGATCATCGGCGAGATTACGGAGGCCGATGCGGCCGGCCACGACGTGGCGCGGTTACACTCCGGTGACCCGTCGCTCTACAGCGCACTCGCGGAACAGTGCCGGCGCCTCGACGCAGCGGGGATCGGCTACGAGATCGTGCCGGGGGTACCGGCTTTCGCCGCGGCCGCCGCCGCGCTCAAGCGGGAACTCACCGTCCCCGGGGTGGCACAGACCGTCACCCTGACCAGGGTGTCGACGCTGTCCACCGCCATGCCGCCCGGCGAAGAGCTCACCGCGCTCGCCCAGTCCGGCGCCACCCTCGTTCTACACCTCGCCGCGGCACAGATCGACCACATCGTTCCGCAGTTGCTCACCGGCGGCTACCAGCCCGAAACGCCCACGGCGGTAGTCGCTTTCGCTAGCTGGCCGCAAGAGATCGTGCTGCGCGGCACATTGGCCGACATCGCCGGGCAGATGCACGAAGCCGGTGTCACCAAGACGGCCGTCATCATCGTCGGCGACGTGCTGGGCGCCGAAGGCTTCACCGACAGTTATCTGTACTCGATGGCTCGGCGCCGGGGAGGCGCACACTGATGAGGGTGCTGCTGCTCGGCGGTACCGCAGAGGGGCGGGCATTGGCGAAAGAGCTGCACCCGCAAGTCGACATTGTCAGCTCGCTGGCCGGCCGGGTGCCCGACCCCGCACTGCCGGTGGGGCCGGTACGGATCGGTGGATTCGGTGGCGTCGACGGTTTGCGCCGGTGGTTGCGCGACGAACACATCGACGCCGTCGTCGACGCCACCCATCCGTTCGCGGCCACCATGACCGCGCACGCCGCGCAGGTCTGCGCCGAGCTGCAGATTCCGCATCTGGTGCTGGCCCGCCCGGCTTGGGATCCCGGCTCGGCCACCATCGTCACATCGGACGACGAAGCAGCGCAAGAGGTCGCAGAGCAACGATATTCCCGTGTTTTCCTCACGACTGGCCGGTCCGGTGTCGCCGCGTTCCTCGGCAGCGACGCGTGGTTTTTGATCCGCGCCGTCACGGCGCCCGACGACGCTCTGCTGCCCCGTCACCATCGACTGCTGCTCTCGCGCGGGCCATATCGCTACGACGACGAACTGAGGCTTCTCGCCGAACACCGCGTCGACGCGCTGGTGACCAAGAACAGCGGCGGAGAGATGACCCGCGGCAAGGTGGATGCTGCCGCAGCACTTGATATTCCCGTGATCATGGTGTCGCGTCCGCCGCTACCGGAGGGCGTCAGGACGGCCGACTCGGTCGCAGCCGCAGCGCGTTGGGTCGCCGGCCAGCGGTAACGGGCGACTGGCGCCGCTGCCAAACCTTGTCAAACCTCAACCCGGATAGCGTCGCGGCGTGAACACCCGATCACCGGAATCGGTTGTGTGCCATTGTGTTTGGGACGAACCGATGATCAGCAAGCAACGCATGTCAACGTCGGCGGGGTCCAGGTCGGCCAACCGCACCACCCGCACCTGCTCATCCGGAGCGGACACATTGCGGCCGATCACCACCGGTGTGCCCGGTTCGCGATGGGCCAGCAGCAGATCACGCATGGCGCCCACCTGCCAGGTCCGTGACTTCGAGGCCGGGTTGTAAATGGCCAGCACCAGATCGGCGGCCGCCGCGGCCGCCAGACGCGCAGCGATGACGTCCCAGGGCTTGAGCCGGTCTGACAGGGAAATCACCGCATAGTCATGTCCCAGCGGCGCGCCCACCCGACTGGCCACCGCCTGGGCGGCGGTCATCGCCGGAATCACCCGGACCCGCACATCCGGCCACTGTTTGGCTTCCTCCAGCACCGCGGTGGCCATCGCGAACACGCCCGGGTCACCCGATGACACCACTGCCACCGCGTGCCCCTGCTCGGCCAGCGAACAGGCCAGCCGGGCACGGGCCGGTTCGTCGGTGTTGTCGCTGGCGTGACGGCGCTGTCCTTCGCGCACGGGAACCCGGCTCAAATACCCGTCGTAGCCGATGAGGTCGGTGGCCGCGGCCAGCTCACGCCGGCTCTGCGGTGTCATCCACTCGGTGGCGCCGGGCCCCAGGCCAACCACGGCGACCGTCCCGGCGACCCCCGATCGGCGCCTGCCACCCGGCAGCATCGCCAGGGAGAAGTAAGGCACACCGGTCTCGTCGACGTCAGCGGCGGGCAGTACGCGTTGGCCAGGGGTGCTCGCGCGCTCCACATAGAACGTCTCATCGAGCTGCCCCGAAGCCGAAAGCGCTTCCCGCACATTGCGATAGGAGCGGCCAAGTTTGAGGATCACCGCGGCGTCGGCATCGGCGAGCCGGCGGGTCAGTTCGGCTACCGGCAGCGTGCCCGGCAACACCGAGAGCACCTCGTCGCCGGCCACCAGGGGAGTGGCGACGGCAGCTGAGGCGGCGCTCACCGACGTCACGCCCGGCACGATCACGGCATTGAACCGTTCCGTCAAACGGGTGTGCAGATGCATGTAGGAGCTGTAGAACAGCGGGTCGCCCTCGGCCAGCAGTGCCACGTTGCGACCGGCGGCCAGGTGTGCGGCGATCCGTTCGGTGGCCGCGACGTAGAAGTCCTCCAGCGCGCCGGCATAACCGCCGGGATGGTCGGTCGTCTCGGTGGTCACCGGATACACCAGGTGCTCCTCGATCTGACCGGGCCGCAGGTACGGTTCGGCGATACCGCGCGCGATGCTGCGACCGTGGCGGGCGCTGTGGTAAGCCACCACGTCCGCTTCGCCGATGAGCCGGGCGGCCTTGACGGTCACCAGCTCCGGATCGCCGGGACCCAACCCGACCCCCCATAACGTCCCCGTCATTCGCGTTCGGTCGCTATCGCGTTGACGGCCGCGGCGGCCATGGCGCTGCCTCCGCGCCGGCCCTGCACGAGCAGATAGGCCATCCCGCGCGGGCGCGCGATGAGTTCCTGCTTGGACTGCGCGGAGCCCACGAAACCGACCGGCCCACCCAGCACGGCGGCGGGCGGCGCAACGCCATCGTCGACAAGCTCCAGCAGGCGGAACAGCGCCGTCGGAGCGTTGCCGATGGCGACGACGGCGCCATCCAATTCATCGGCCCATACATCGATGGCGGCGGCCGATCGGGTGGTCCCCTGCTCGCTCGCCAACCTGGCCGCGCGCGGATCGGCGACCAGCGACACCACTTCGTTGCCGACCGGCAGCCGCGCCTTGGTGATGCCGGCCGCCACCATCGACGAGTCGCATAACACCGGCGCACCCGCGCACAGCGCGGCTCGGGCCCGGGTGACGACGTCGTCGGTGTAGGCCACGTGGTCCGCGACGTCGACTTGACCGCAGGTGTGGATCAGGCGGACCACCACACGTTCGATGTCGGCGGGAAATCGGCTGAGGTCGGCTTCGGCGCGGATGGTCGCGAACGACTGCCGGTAGATCTCCGCCGCATCGCGGATGTAGTCGAGCACCCGCTCACCTTAAGACCTCAGCAGCCGGTAACCCGTGCCGGTCGCGACCAGTACCTCACCGTCCACCGGGCTGCCGCATGCCCGCTCGCACCCGACGAAGTGCCGGTGCACCGGGTGACCGCCGTCCAGTGCCTGCGCGGCATCTGCCCGCACGTCGGCGGCGGAGTGGGCGCAGCCGGGGCTACCGGTGCACGCGCTGACGGCCAGCCAGGGGGAGTTGTCGTCGAAGATCAGACCCAGTGGCGCCAGCACCCGCAGCGCGGTGTCGGCTACTTCCTCACTGAGATCGCACACCAGCACCGACCGCCATGGCGTGATGACCAGCGGTACCTCGATCGCGGCCAGGAATTCGGCGACACGGGCGGGCAGGATTCCGAGCGGCACGGCCGCCCCCAGGGTGACCCGGCCGTCGTCCTGCGGTATCCAGCCCACTGGTGCCCGCCCGGCCGGGGGCAGGGCGGCACCGCGAAGGGCGCCCGGCACCAAATCGTCGAAGTTGCTCAATTCACCTACCCGCCAGGCTTTTCCCCGGACGTCAAGGAAGCGCAGTGCCACACCGACCAGGCTCTGACAGACATCGGTGACCCGAATGCCGGTGCTGTGCCCGGCCAACAGCAACGCCGGGCCGTCGGCGAACATGTGCACCCCGACATCGGCGTGCAGACCCGAGACGTCACCGCGGCCGTCGTCAAGGCTGAACCAGAACCGACCACCCAGCTCGGCCAGCCGGGGTTCGGCACAGATCGCCGCGTCCAGTTCGGCGACCCAGGGTCGCACGTCGACGTTGCCTCCCACGCGCCCCGACAGCGGCGACGCAACGATGTTGCGGACGCGTTCGTGGGTGACCGACGGCAGCAGTCCGGCCGCGGCGACGGTCTCGGCGACGCGCACCACATCGGTGACCGCTCGCAACTGCACGTTGCCCCGGCCGGTGAGCTCCAACGTCGCCGACGCGAACTCGCTTGAGATGCTCGCCAACGTAACCAACTGGGCGGCGGTGAGCATGCCGCCCGGCACCCGAACCCGTACCAGCGGGCCATCGGCGGCCTCATGCACCTGCAACGCGCCGGGACAGGCGTCGGTGTCGCGGATTCTGGCCACCTGCCCAGGTTACTGACTCGGAAGCGGCCTCGGGGCCGCCGGCATGAACGCCCGAGGGTTTGACGACACGCCCCGCGGGCACACCGGTGCCTGTGCAAACGGTGGAGTACGCCCCAGGTCGGCTGGCCGATGTCTTCGGCGATCCAGCGCAACCGACCATCCTGCTGTGGCATGGCATGCAAAGCAACGCCCGCGCCGCCGTCCGGCCGCTGGCCGCGATGCTGTCCGGTTACGGCGCCGCTGTGGTCGTGCCGGACTGGGATTCCCATGCTCACGACGGCGGGCGCGCCGACCTGCTGCGATCGGTCGACTTCACCCGCGAACGGGCATCCGGCGCGATCGTGCTCGCTGGATGGTCACTGGGCGGCGCCGCCGCGGCGGGCCTGACCCTGGATGCGCAGCGCCACAAAGTGAAGATGGCGCATACCGTGTGCCTCGCCGGAGCTTTCATGGCCGACGACCCAATTTCCGGACGACCCCTGACGGAACTGCTGTCGGCGGCCCGCGTCGGCGCGCCGTTCACCTTGTTGCACGGGCTGGCTGATGACGTGGTCCCGATCAGTGCCAGTAGGAGGTTCGCCGCGGCGCTGGAGAATGTGAGCTGGCCGGTGGACTTGGTGGGACTGGCAGCCGATCACGGAACCATCGCCGGTGCCGAGTATGACGCCGCCGCCGATCGTTACGTACCGGGTGACGGTGACGAGGCCCGACTAGTGGCCGGGGAGGTCGCGGCGCGCATTGCAGTGCTGGCCCGCCCGGAAATTCAGTAGTCGACTACTCTAAGCGCCCGCCCCGCTCCGCAGCAGACTTCTAGGCAGTCCGACGAAGGAGTCTGCGATGGTGCGACGCGGTGGTCATGCGGTTGTCCTGGGTGCGAGCATGGGCGGCCTGTTGGCGGCCCGGGTATTGGCCGACTACTACGACCGGGTGACGGTCATCGAACGTGACCTGCTGCCCGACGATCCGGTCAACCGTCGCGGCGTGCCGCAGGGCCGGCTGATTCACGCCTGCCTGGCGCGGCTCACCCAGGTGCTCGACGAACTCTTCCCGGGGATGCGGGACGATCTGGTCGCCCAGGGGGCCACCCGTTGGGATGACGGAGATTTCGCCAAGCTGGACTGGTCGTTCGGCGGGCATTCGATGGTGCGCTCGGGCAGGTCGGCTGCTGCGCCCCAAATCGTGTCACCGAGCCGGCCCCTGTTGGAATGGAATGTCCGGCAACGTGTTCGGGCGATTCCGAAGGTGACATTCTGTGAGAACCATGATGTCGTCGGCCTGACGGCGACACCGGATCGGCGGCGCGTCAACGGTGCCCGGGTGATCGATCGGTCGAGCGACCATGAGAAGACGCTCTCCGCCGATCTGGTCATCGACGCAACGGGTCGTGGATCGCGCACGCCGGTATTCCTCGAGCAACTTGGCTACCGGCGCCCGCCGGAGGACGAGGTGAAGGTGCAACTGGCCTACGCCAGTCAACAGGTTCGCATACCGCCCGGGGTCATCAACGAGCACATGATTGCGCACTTCCCGCGGGCGGGACGGCCGCGGATGTTCGCAATGCTCGGTTACGAGAACAACTTCTGGATGATCGCTGCCGGCACCATGGCCGGACTGGAGCCCCCCCGAGAATATTCCGAGATCCTCTCCTACGCAACGGAACTGGCACCTGCTGTGGTCACGGCGCTACGCCAGGCCGAGCCGGTCGGCGACGTCGTCCACTATCGGGTGCCGTCGAACCGCTGGCGGCGCTACGACAAAATGCGCCGGATTCCCGACGGTCTGCTGGTCCTCGGAGACGCGGTGTGCAGCTTCAACCCGATCTACGGGCAGGGTATGACGGTCGCCGCGATCGAAGCCATTGTGTTGCGGGACAGCCTGCGGCGCGGGGGCCGCGGACTGACGCGCCGGTTCACCGGCGCCGCCGCCAAGAAGGTGCGCGTGGCCTGGCAGACCGCCGTCGCCTCGGACCTTTCGCTTCCGGAGGTGCCGGGACCGCGGCCGCTGGGGATCCGTATCAGCAACGCCTGCCTGGAACCGGTGATGACAGCGGCCGAATCCGATCCGGTTGTCGCCGCGCAATTCATGCGCGTCACCGCGATGATCGATCCTCCGGCTCGATTGCTGCGGCCTGCCATGCTGCTGCGGGTCGCGCGGGCACAACACCGCCGGACGGGCAAGCGCTACGTCCACGAGGGGTCCGGCGGAAATGTGGTCACCCGCGAATCTCTGGGTACGCCGGTGCGATCGGCGTAACGTGCACCTCAACCTAAGCCAAACACCCGGAGGTTGTTATGGCGCAGCGTGCACCGAAGGTCGCAATCATCGGTGCCGGCATGTCCGGCATCTGTATGGCAGCCAAGCTGCAGGACGCGGACATCGACTCGTTCACCATTTTCGAGAAGGCCCACGACGTCGGTGGCACCTGGCGCGATAATACCTATCCCGGTCTCCATTGCGACGTGCCGTCGCGCTTCTACTCCTATTCGTTCCGTCCGAACCCCAAGTGGTCACACCTGCTTTCTCCGGGCCCCGAAATACACGCCTATTTTCAGCAGGTCGCCGACGAGCGCGGCATCCGTCCGCACATCCGGTTCGGTCGCGACGTGACTCGGGCCAGATACGACGGCGGTAAGTGGCACCTCACCACCGCAGACGGCGACGAGACGTTCGATGTAGTCGTCACCGCAACCGGATTCCTGCGGGTGCCGCGCTACCCCGAGATCCCTGGACGAGACACGTTCGCCGGCCCCGCATTCCATTCCGCACGCTGGGATCACTCTGTCTCGCTGGCGGACAAGAGGATCGGCTTGATCGGCACCGGATCGACGGGCGTGCAGATCACCGCGGAGTTGGGCGGAAAGGTGCGCGGTCTCAAGATCTTTCAGCGCACCGCGCAGTGGGTCTACCCGATGCCGAACGGGCGCTACTCAGCGCTCACACGGGCGGCGCTGACGCGGCGACCGTCGTTGAACCGGATGCCCTACCTTTTCTGGGGTCTGCTTTTCAGGAAGTTCTTCGGTATCGCGCCCGTTCGGCCGGGGTGGCAACGGCGCGTACTCCAAGCCATGTGCCGCTGGAACCTGCGGATTTCGGTCCGTGACCCGGAACTGCGGGCGAAACTCACCCCCAAGGATCAGCCCATGTGCAAGCGGCAGGTGATGGCCGGGCACTTCTACCGCTCGGTGCGTCAGCCCGGGGTCGAGGTGATCACCGAGGCGATCGACCACATCGAGCCATCGGGCATCGTGACGGCCGACGGAGTACTGCACGAAGTGGACCTGCTGGTTTTCGCCACCGGATTCGACGCCCGCGCATACGTGCGACCGATGGAGATCATCGGTGAAGGCGGGCGCACCCTCGATGAGGTATGGGCCGATGGCCCAATGGCCTATCGCTCGGTTGCGGTGCCAGGGTTTCCCAACCTGTTCATGATGGTCGGCCCGCACTCGCCGATCGGCAATCAGTCTCTGGTGCCGATCGCCGAAGATCAGGCCAACTACGTCATGTGGTGGATCGAACAGTTGCGCGCCGGCCGCGTCCTCGCTGCCGCGCCTACCGAGGCCGCCACCAAGCAATACAACGAAGACATGAAAGCCGCCATGCCACAGACCATCTGGGTCACCGGTTGCAGCAGTTGGTACCTGGGCAAAGACGGCTTACCGGAACTGTTCCCGTGGACGCCGGAGACCCATCATGAACTGCTGCGGCATCCCGAGCTCGCCGACTTCGACGTGCGGACCGCCTGACCCCGACTACACGCGGCGGGGAACGCTGCCCAGCTCCCGCAGCCAGCCCTTCCGGGCGGCATCGTGCCACTTCAGCGCGGCGGGTATGGCGCGCCAACCCTGTCTGATGGTCGCGCGCACCGCGCGGTAGCTGGTCTCGTCCACACCGGACCAGCCAATTGCGAACCGCTCGCGCACAATTGGCGGCAGGCCACCGAAGATCACCAGGCGCATTGGAGGCGCAAGCGCCGTGCGCACAGGCATGGTGGGCAGCAAAGCGTCCATGATCGGTTTCAGTAGGGGAGTGCTCGGATAATCCGGTGAGGCGCTCATGTCGGGAATCGCCGTGCGCTGGATGAACTCGATCAGAAAGTCCGAAGCCGCGTTGGGCTGCAGCACTTCGGCGCAGTAGCGCTCGTACTCACGGTTGAACTCGGTCAACGTCGGAGGCAGCACCGATTCCGACATGCCGTACCGCCGATACCATTCGCAGCCCTCCTGGTAGAGCTGCTCGCGCTCACGATCGGTGAGCCGGTGCACGTCCCAGTACTCGGCGAGTCGGTGCACCATGACCTGGAAGGTGGCGTGCGCCCACCAGTACGTCTGCGGATTGAGGGCGTGGTACCGCTGCCCGTCGGGCATCTGCCCCTTGATGTCGCGGTGGAAATCGCGCACTTTCAGCCCGGTCTCATCCGCCTCGGGCCCGTCGTAGATGGTGCCGAGTATGCCTGGCAGCGAACGGAACACCCGGTCGACGGGGTCGTCGAAGAAGTTCGAGTGGTCGATGAGCCCCTGACCGATGGCGGGATGCATCGTCTGCATGAGCCCGGCAGTACCGCCCTCGAAGGCGATCCGCATATCGCCCGCCCAGCGCCACAACAGCGACTGCGGGCCCAGGTCGATGCGTGTGCTCACGCCCGGCTCACGAAAGGCCGGTGCGCCGGGTGTATACGTCGTGCTGATCGCGTTTCAGGTCAGTGGTGAACACCCGTCCGCTGCCCAGTGCACGGCCAAGAGCCTCGGCGACACCGAGCGGCATAAGGCGCTGAGCCCACACCGTAAGACCCAACGAGCGGGGTATGGCTACGTGAGGTTGCGGCTTCTCGATGACGCCGACGACCGCCCGCGCCACGTCTTCTGGTTCGGCGTTCTTGAAGCCCTTGGCGTGCCCGACCCCCGCGACCATGTCGGTATTGGTCAGCGTCGGCATGATCACCGTGAAGTGGACACCCTTCCCGCGGTTCTCCATGCGGACCGCGTCGGTATAGCCGAGCACGGCATGCTTTGTAGCGCAATAGGTTGCGATGCCCTCGGTGGGCAACACGCTACCCAGCGATCCGATGTTGATGACGTGGCCGCGGCGCCGCGGCAGCATCCGCTGCGCGGCCAACTTCGTGCCCAAAATGACGCCGTGGACGTTGACGTCGAACAGGCGCCTGGTGGCGTCATCGGCTTCCTCGACCGCGCTGCCCACTGTGATGAGGCCGGCGTTGTTCACCACAACGTCGAGCGGCCCGAGTCGGCTCTCCACCGAGTCGAGGAACTCGGTGAACGATGGCCGGTCTGTGACGTCCAACTTCACGGCAAGGGGCAGGCCCAGCCGATCGCCCGCCGCGGCGGCGCCGGCTTCGTCGATGTCGCCGATGGCGACTTTGGCGCCGGAGCGGTGCAGCGCGGTGGCAATGGCCAGGCCGATCCCGCGCGCGCCCCCGGTGATAGCGACGACTTTTCCGGCAACTGAGGATGTCATCGCTTCACGCTACCCATCGCTGGATCTAGCCGAGCAACCCGCTGGCGCCGGCGTTGCCGGCACGCCCGGACTGGCCGGCGACACTGGAGATCACGTTCAAAGTGCCACCGGTCGAGCCCATCGGGATTGCTACTGACACCGAAGCGCTGGTCCCTGGCTGTAGCGGCGCCACGACGGTAGGCGTATACGAAAAAGCCCCAACGCCAAGCAGATTCACGTTAGCCGTGGTGGCGATGTTGTTGTTGATGGCGAACGTGAAGGCGGCGGCGCCACCGCCGGGGATTTTGACCAGGGCCGCTCCCGGGCTGCCGGCTCCGCCCTGGCCGGCAGCTCCGCCCGCGCCGTACAGCAAGCCGCCGCGTCCGCCGTCGCCGCCGTCACCGCCGGCCAGCGCCAGGTCGGACAGGCGGATAGTTTGTCCGAGGAGGGGCGGGATGTACCCCCCCCCGCCGCTACCGCCCCGTCCACCCGCACCACCGGCGTCCCACAACCCGGCGGCACCGCCGGCGCCGCCGGCGCCACCGTTCACCCCAGCTGTGCTGGCTCCTGATGCCGGAGCCGCCACACCGCCCGCCCCGCCGGCGCCACCGTTGCCGAACAACCCACCGGCGCCACCGGCCCCGCCGGCCACCTCGGCGGTGGTCGCCGAGAAGCCGTTGCCGCCATTGCCGACCAGCAGTCCGCCGGCACCGCCACTCGGGCTGGCCGCTGTGCCGTCGGCGCCGTTGCCGATCAAAGGACGTCCCAGCAGCGCGTTGGTGGGCGTGTTGATCACACCCAGCACGTTGTCGACCACGGCCTGCAGCGGCGAGGCGTTGGCCGCCTCGGCGGCCGCGTACGAGCCCGCGGCGGCGCTCAACGTTTGGACGAACTGGTCGTGAAACGCCGCGGCCTGGCGGCTGAGTACCTGGTAGACCCGCGCGTGGTCGGCGAACACCGATGTGATGGCCGCCGATATCTCGTCAGCGGCTGGGGGCAGCAGTCCAGCGGTGGGCGCCACCGTCGCCGCATTTGCGGTCATCAACGCCGAGCCGATATCGGATAGATCGGTTGCCGTTGAAGCCAGCAACTCCGGAACCGCCCACAGGTGTGACATCGCCGTCCTCCTGCCACGTCGTCAGTGACGTATCGGTGAATCGGTGTGCAGAGTACGCCGGGTCCGGCCCGCTGTCTGGATGTTGGCTGCAATTGGCTCGCCTACCTTCAGCCGGTAGGCCGTCAGTGGGCGGCCGTCTCGCTAATCCCGTTGCATCCCAACACCTTACATATCCGGGGCAAAGCGCGGGTAAAGTTGCGGCGATGGTTGCCGCCCGGTCGAACGAGCGGATGCTCGCCGGGGTCGCCGCGGCATCCGTCGCCCTCGGTGTGGCCCAGCTCGTCAGCATCCCATTCGGTCCCCGGGCGGACGCGCGCACCGCCGTCGGCTCAGCGGTCGTCGACCTGACACCGGGGCCCGTCAAAGAGTGGGCGATCCAGACCCTCGGCACGCTGGACAAGCCGTTCCTGGCCGTCGTGGTGCTCGTGGTGATCGCCACGCTGGCAGCGATCGCGGGCACGCTCGAGACTCGGCGCCGGCCGCTCGGCAGCGCGGTGATCGCCGCCGGCGGTGTTCTCGGATGTGTGGCGGTGCTGTCGCGGCAAGGTGCGACACCATTGGACACCATCCCCACCATCGTGGGCGCCGCCTGCGGCGTGCTGGCGCTGCGCATGCTCACTCGTCGATTCGAATCCGGCCCGCAGGACGCGGACGACAGCAGCAACGGGACGGATGCCGGCAGGCGCAACTTGCTCGTCATGGGGGTGCTCGGGTTCGGAGTCCTCAGCGGAGTGGCCGGTGCCGTGATCGCGCGCCTGGCTCATTCAGTGGCTGCCGACCGCAGAACATTCGTCCTGCCCAAACCGCGATCGCTGGCACCCCCCATTCCCGCGGAGGTGCAACCGCAAGGTGTTGCGCTTCCGCGCTTCATCACGCCGAGCACCGAGTTCTACCGGATCGATACCGCGCTCAGTGTTCCTCAACTCAGTCACGGCGAGTGGCGGTTGCGCATCCACGGCATGGTTGACCACGAAATCACGTTCAGCTTCGACGACCTCGCCCGCTTCGACCTCGTCGAATCGGTGGCAACACTGACCTGCGTATCGAATCCCGTTGGCGGAAAACTAATTTCGACGGGAGTCTGGACGGGTTACCGGGTGGCGGATCTGCTGGCGGCCGCCGGGGTGCACAAGGACGCCGACATGGTGCTCTCTACGTCGATCGACGGGTTCACCGCCGGCACGCCGGTGCAGGCCCTCACCGATGGCCGCGAAGCGCTGCTGGCCGTCGGCCTCAACGGCCAGCCCCTGCCCGTCGAGCACGGTTACCCGGCCCGCCTGGTGGTGCCTGGCCTGTATGGCTACGTCTCTGCCACCAAGTGGGTCGTCGATCTGGAGCTGACCCGGTTCGACAGGGCACAGGCCTATTGGACGCGACAGGGCTGGGCGGCGCAGGCGCCGGTCAAGACCGAGTCCCGGATCGACGTGCCAAGAGGCGGCCAGAAGGTGCCGCTGGGGCCGGTCGTGTTCGGCGGGGTCGCCTGGGCGCAGAATCGGGGCGTGCGGGCGGTTGAGGTCCGCATCGGGGACGCGGAGTGGCAGCCCGCTGAACTCGGCGCCAGCTATTCCAACCAGACCTGGCGATTATGGAGCTTCCCATGGCAGGCGAAAAGCCCTGGCAAGCAGACCATTACGGTGCGGGCGATCGACAACACGGGAGCTGTCCAGACGGAGCAGCGCGCTGACCCAGTTCCCGACGGTGCTACCGGCTGGCACTCGGTGAACTTCACCGTCGTGACGGCCTGAGGTCAGCTCGACGACATTTTCCGCCAACTGAATACCGCAACGACCACCCCGATCAGCGCCGTAATCGGACCGATGACAGACCAGGTGGTGGTGTTGCTCATCGGGCTGCCGCCAAGGACTCCGAAACCCTGCAGCGCCCAGATCACCCCGAATAACGCAACGATCAACCCGATCGCGAAGGTGACAACGTAACCCCTGCTCATACCGGCAACCCTACGTGCCGATTCGGCCGGTTGACCCCGCTGCGGTACGAATAGTGAGTGGCTGAGCCGACCGTCCTGTTGCTGTCGACGTCCGACACCGACCTGATCAGTGCCCGTTCCAGCGGTAAGAACTACCGGTGGGCCAACCCGGCGCGGCTGTCCGAGGTCGAGTTGCCCGACCTGCTGGCCGAAGCCTCGATTGTGGTGGTTCGGATCCTGGGCGGATATCGCGCCTGGGAGGATGGCATCGAAACGGTGCTGACCAGCGGGGTGCCGACGGTGCTGGTCAGCGGTGAGCAGGCCGCCGACGCCGACCTGACCGGACGTTCCACCGTCGCGGCGGGCATCGCGGTGCAGACGCACATCTACCTTGCGCACGGGGGCGTCGACAACATCCGCCAGTTGCACGCATTCCTGTCCGACACCGTGCTGATGACCGGGTTCGGCTTCGCGCCGCCCGTCGCGACCCCGACCTGGGGAGTGCTGGAACGTGCGCAGGCTTCCACCACGGCCGGTCCGACCATCGCGGTGCTGTATTACCGTGCCCAGCAGCTGGCCGGCAACACCGCCTACGTCGAGGCTCTGTGCCAGGCGATCGAACGGGCCGGCGGACGTGCGCTGCCGGTGTACTGCGCCTCACTGCGCACCGCCGAGCCCGAACTGCTGGACACGCTCGGGGCGGCCGACGCCATGGTGGTCACCGTGCTGGCCGCCGGGGGAGTCAAGCCGGCGACGGCGTCGGCTGGCGGTGACGACGACAGTTGGAACGTCGAACATCTTGCGGCGCTGGATATTCCGATCCTGCAGGGATTGTGCCTCACCAGCTCCCGGCGGCAATGGAGCGACAACGACGACGGACTGAGCCCGCTCGACGTCGCCACCCAGGTCGCGGTACCCGAGTTCGACGGCCGCATCATCACAGTCCCGTTCTCGTTCAAGGAAATCGACGACGACGGCTTGATCTCCTATGTTGCCGACCCGGAGCGCTGCGACCGGGTGGCCGGCTTGGCGGTCCGGCACGCGTCATTGCGGAGCATCGCCCCCGCCGACAAACGGGTGGCCGTGGTGTTCTCGGCCTATCCCACCAAGCATGCGCGCATCGGCAACGCCGTCGGTCTCGACACCCCGGCCAGTGCCGTCGCCCTCCTGCGGGCGATGGGCGAAGCCGGATATCAGGTTGGAGATCTGCCCGGGGTGGAATCCGGTGACGGTGACGCGCTGATCCACGCCCTCATCGAACGCGGCGGACAAGACCCCGACTGGCTCACCGAGGCGCAGCTGTCCGGCAATCCCATCCGGGTGTCCGCCGCCGACTACCGCGAGTGGTTCGCCACCCTGCCCGCCGAACTGACCGACGCGGTGACCCGGCACTGGGGGCCGCCTCCCGGGGAGTTGTTCGTCGACCGCAGCAACCACCCCGACGGCGAAATCGTCATTGCCGCAATGCAATCGGGCAACGTCGTCCTCATGGTGCAGCCGCCCCGCGGGTTCGGCGAGAACCCCGTCGCCATCTACCACGACCCCGACTTGCCGCCCAGCCACCACTACCTGGCCGCGTACCGCTGGTTGGATGCGGGCTTTGGCTCGCACGCCATCGTGCACCTGGGCAAGCACGGCAACCTGGAGTGGCTGCCCGGCAAGACGTTGGGCATGTCGGCGGCCTGCGGATCCGACGCCGCGCTCGGCAACTTGCCACTGATCTACCCATTCCTGGTCAACGACCCCGGCGAGGGCACCCAGGCCAAGCGTCGGGCACACGCCGTGCTCGTCGACCATCTCATCCCGCCGATGGCCCGCGCCGAAACCTACGGCGACATCGCGCGTCTCGAACAGCTGCTCGACGAGCACGCTAACGTCGCTGCGCTGGACCCCGCCAAGCTGCCCGCCATCCGTCAGCAGATCTGGACACTGATCCGGGCGGCCAAGATGGACCACGACCTCGGGCTGACCGAACGACCGCAAGAAGACACCTTCGACGACATGCTGCTGCATGTCGACGGATGGTTGTGCGAGATCAAAGACGTGCAGATCCGCGACGGATTGCACATTCTCGGCCAAAAGCCAAGGGATGAAGGTGAACTCGACCTGGTGCTGGCCATCCTGCGCGCCCGTCAGCTGTTCGGCGGCACCCACGCGTTGCCGGGCCTGCGCCAGGCGCTGGGTCTGGCCGAGGACGGCACCGACGAACGCGTCTGCGTCGATCAGACCGAGGCCGCTGCCCGGGAACTGGTCGCCGCGATGCAGGCCGCTGGCTGGGACCCCGCGGCCGCCGACCGCATCACCGACAACGCCGACGTCGCGGCGGTGCTGCGCTTCGCGGCCACCGAGGTGGTGCCCCGCCTGGCCGGCACGGCTTCGGAGATCGAGCAGGTGCTGCGGGCACTCGACGGCCGCTTCATCCCGTCCGGTCCCTCTGGGTCCCCGCTGCGCGGGCTGGTCAACGTCCTGCCCACCGGACGGAACTTCTACTCGGTCGACCCCAAAGCGGTGCCCTCCCGGCTGGCCTGGGAAGCCGGTGTGGCGCTTGCCGATTCGCTGCTGCAGCGCTACCGCGCCGACCACGGCCAATGGCCGCAGTCGGTCGGCCTGTCGGTGTGGGGCACCTCGGCCATGCGCACCGCCGGCGACGACATCGCCGAAGTGCTTGCCCTGCTGGGTGTGCGGCCGGTCTGGGATGACGCGTCGCGGCGGGTCGTCGATCTGGCTGTCATCCCGTTGGCCGAACTGGAGCGCCCGCGCATCGACGTCACCGTGCGGATCTCCGGATTCTTCCGGGACGCCTTCCCGCACGTCGTCACCATGCTCGACGACGCGGTCCAACTCGTCGCCACCCTCGACGAGCCGGCCGAGGACAACTATGTGCGCGCCCACGCGCAGGCCGACCTCGCGCAGCACGGTGACCGACGACGCTCCACCACAAGGATCTTCGGCTCCAAACCGGGCACCTACGGCGCCGGGCTGCTCCAGCTGATCGACAGCCGGAACTGGCGCGACGACGCCGACCTCGCGCAGGTGTACACGGCCTGGGGCGGATTCGCCTACGGTCGTGATCTGGACGGTCGCGAAGCCGTCGACGACATGAATAGGCAATACCGACGAATCGCCGTGGCGGCCAAGAACACCGACACCCGCGAACACGACATCGCCGACTCCGACGACTACTTCCAGTACCACGGCGGCATGGTGGCCACCGTAAGGGCTTTGACGGGCCAGGCGCCGGCGGCCTACATCGGCGACAACACCCGGCCCGACGCCATCCGAACCCGCACCCTCTCGGAGGAGACCACCCGCGTATTCCGGGCCCGCGTGGTCAACCCCCGCTGGATGTCGGCGATGCGCCGGCACGGCTACAAAGGCGCGTTCGAAATGGCCGCGACCGTCGACTATCTGTTCGGCTACGACGCGACGGCCGGGGTAATGGCCGACTGGATGTACGAGCAGCTCAGCGAGCGTTACGTGCTGGACCCGGAAAACCGCAAGTTCATGAACGAGTCCAATCCCTGGGCGCTGCACGGTATGGCGGAGCGGCTGCTGGAGGCCGCGGGTCGCGGCATGTGGGCTGAGCCGTCAGCGGACACGCTCGACGGATTGCGTCAGGCGCTGCTGGAGACCGAGGGCGACCTGGAGGGTTAGCCCGCGAGCAGACACAAAAGCACCCATTTCGTGCCGAAATGAGGCGCTTTTGTGTCTGCTCGCGTAACGAACTCACACGAAATCAGAACCGCCGTCGACGTTGACCGTCGCACCGGTGACGTAGCCGTTGCGCCGAGACGCCAGATACGCCGTGATCGACGCGATCTCTTCGGGCAGCCCCGCGCGTCCGAGATCGCACGGGTGGTGAAAGTTCTTGTCGATCCAAAACATCACGTCCCACGGATTGGTCGCATCCAGACCGTCGGCGGCGAGGATGTCTCTGAGGTTCTCGGTGAAACTGGCGGTCACGATGGTGCCGGGACAGACACAGTTGGCCAGAATACCGTCCTTGGCAAGGCTTTTGGATAAGTTCTTGGTGATGCTGGCCAGTGCGGCCTTCGATGCGGTGTAGGCCACCAGGCGTGGGCTTTGGCGTTGAATGGAGTGCGCCGCCAGGGTGACGATGCGGGCCCAGTCCGCATTGCGCAACAGCGGCAGCGCGACGCGGACCGATCTAACCGCCGACATCGTTCCGAGCGCAAACGCAGCGTCCCAATCGGCGTCATCCATCTGCTCGAAATAGCCGTCACCCGGTCCGATCGTGTGCACCAGGCAGTTCAGCCGTCCCCAGCGCTCGGCGACGGTGGCGAAGCCGGCGGCGATCGAGTCGGCATCGGCCATGTCCACACTGATGCCCACCGCGTCCGGCGCGCCCGCTGCGCGCAGCGATTCCACGGCGGCGTCGAGTGCCTGCTGGCCTCGGGCCATCACAGCCACGCTGGCTCCCTCGGCCGCCAGCGTCTCGGCGATCGCCAACCCCATCCCTTTACTGCCACCCGTGACCACCGCGGTCGATCCCGCAAAGCCCAGATCCATCGATGAACTCCTTTGCTCACTAGCCGCACCCAAGCCGCGGACAGAACCGGACAAGGCGATCGCGCAGGTTCCATGCTCGCAGTCACCCGAGGTCCAATGACGGTCGATACCCGCCGACACCATGCCGTGGCCACCCTGACCACCAGCGCCACCGGCGCCTGCCAATCCACGCCATCACCGCACCGACTTGCGTTCGAGCAATGCTCATTTGGCGACGTAGCCGCCTGGCCTCAGACCGCGCCGATGCGACGAACAACGCAGCCACCAGTTCGTCCTTGGCGGCGACGTTAAGAGACAGGCCACGGCCCGCCACTCAAACGAATTGTGATCCTCACTTGACGCGGGTTCGACGCTCGCGGCCCGTGCGAATGTCAACGGCGCGTCTCGGCGCTAGGTTAACAGCGTGACCCCCACCTTCGCCGACCTGGCAAAAGCGCAATACATCCTGCTCACCACGTTCACCAAGGACGGCCGGCCCAAGCCCGTCCCCGTCTGGGCCGCGGTCGACGGCGACCGCCTGCTGGTGATCACCGAGGGAAAGTCATGGAAGGTCAAGCGGATTCGCAACACGCCGCACGTGCAGCTGGCCATCTGCGACATGCGCGGTCGCCCGAAGAGCGATTCCATCGACGGCACTGCGGCCATCCTCGACAAGTCGCAGACCAAGATCGTTTACGACGCGATCGGCAAGCGCTACGGCATCATCGGCAAGGTATTCAACCTGTTCAGCAGGCTGCGCGGCGGCATGGAGAACAACGTCGGACTGGAACTGCGCGTGGCGTAGCGGGCACTGCCAGCCGCCCAGGCGGCCCCGCGCACCGGGGTTATCCCAGATGCTCCCCGAAGAACGCGAACACCCGGCGCCAGGCGTCTTCGGTGGCGGCGTCGTCGTAGCCGAAACCGGTGACCCGCAACAGCGGTTGGCCGGGCAAATGGTTGGCGAAGCTGTGTCCGGCGCCCGGGTAGGACTTGATGTCGGCGGTGATGTTCTTGGCCGTGGTGACCTTGCGCAGGCGCTTTTCCGCGCCGATGCCCAGCGGGTCGCGGCTGCCGAAGCTCGCCACGATCGGGCATGCGCCGTCCAGGGTCTCACTGAGCTTGCGGGGCAGCGGGGTGCCGTAGAACGGCGCTGAGGCACCGAAACCTTTGGGCGACAGCACGAGTGCGAACTGACCCCCCATGCAGAAGCCGGCGATACCAACCCGCCCGGAGCATTCGGGCATGCCCAGCAGGTGCTCACGGGCGGCCATGACGTCGTCGATGGCCGGGCCGTGTTTGGTCAGCACGTCGCGCATCACCCTGGTGATGCATCGCGCCCGGCCGCCCCGCGCATATAGGTTTGGCGTGATCGCGACGTAGCCCGCTCGAGCCACACGTTCGGACACCGCTTCGTTATCCGGCCCGTACCCGATCGCGTCGTGGACTATCACCACTCCGGGCCACGGACCCTGGCCGGAGGGAACATTCAACAGCGCATCGATCGGTCCCGCGGGTGTCTTCAGCTCAATCGTCGTCATAGCGTCATCTAACTGCAGCCGCGTCGCGACCGTTCGAGGAACTCCCGCGTGCGCCGCGGACGTTGGCCTTTCATGTTTGGACGGCTGTTTCTCATCTACGCCGTCGTCGAGCTCATGGTGACGATCGGGCTGGCGGCGGCAATCGGCGTCGGCTGGACCGTTGCGGTCCTGGCGGGCACCCTCGTTCTGGGACTGGGCCTCGGTGCCCCGATGGGCGGGTTGCAGCTCACCCGGCAGTTCATGCAATTGCGATCCGGTGTGCAGGAGCCGCGCAGCGCGCTGAGCGACGGCGCGCTGACCGCGCTGGCCACCGGGCTGGTCGTCATTCCCGGATTGGCCACCACCGTGCTGGGGCTGTTGCTGCTGGTGCCGCCGATCCGGGCGGTCGCACGTCCTGGGCTCACGGCGGTCGCAATGCGTGGTTTTCTGCGCCGGGTTCCGCTGATCGCCACCGCGCCGGCCGGCGTGCCGCGCCAGGACTACATCGACGGCGAGGTGATCGACGTCATCGACGGCGAACCGCCGACCCTGACCCGCGCTCCGGGCGCCACCGAGCCGCCCAGGTAGCGGTCCACGCTCGCCACCCGCCATTAGGGTTTTGCCGTGACGTCTACCACGCTGCTCGTCAACGGCCGGGTGCACAGTCCCAGTCATCCCGACGCCACCGCCATGGCGGTGCGCGGTGATGTCGTCGTCTGGCTGGGCAGCGATGAGGTGGGGCGTAGCCAATTCCCCGACGCGGTCGTGCAGGACCTGGCCGGAGCCTTCGTGTCGCCCGGATTCGTGGACAGCCACATCCATGTGACCGCAACCGGTTTGGCCATCAGCGGGCTTGATCTGCGTGCCGCGGGTTCCCGGGCGCAGTGCTTACAAATGATTGCCGACCACGCGGCGGCCCACCCGGGGCGGCCGGTGTGGGGCCATGGTTGGGACGAGTCGGGCTGGCCGGAGAACACCACGCCCACCACCGAAGACCTGGACCGGGTGCTGGGTGACCGGCCCGCTTATCTGACCCGGGTGGACGTGCACTCGGCATTGGCGTCCTCGGGTTTGCGGCGGCTGGTCCCCGAGCTGTCCGCGGCAGCCGGGTTCGCCGCCGACCAGCCGTTGACCGCTGATGCGCATCACCGGGTGCGCGCGGTTGCCCGCGGGCTGCTGACCGACGAGCAACTGGCAGAAGCCCGCGTCGCGGCCCTGCAGGCCTTAGCCGCGTCGGGCATCGTCGCGGTCCATGAGTGCGCCGGGCCGCAGATCGGCGGCCTCGACGACTGGCTCGCGCTGCGCAGCCTCGACCACGGCGTCGAGGTGATCGGCTACTGGGGAGAACCCGTGAGCACCGCTGAGCGCGCCCGAACGCTGATCGCCGAGACCGGCGCCCGCGGGCTGGCCGGTGATCTGTTCATCGACGGAGCGCTGGGATCGCGCACCGCCTGGCTGCAGGAACCGTACGCCGATGCGCCCCGCTGTACGGGCACCTGCCATCTCGACCCGGAGACGATCGAAGCTCACCTGCGCGCCTGCAGTGAGGCCGAGGTGACCGCCGGCTTCCACGTCATCGGTGATGCGGCCGTCTCGGCGGTCGTGGACGCGATCGAACGGGTCGTGGACGACCTCGGGGTGGCCGCCGTCGCCCGCTGCGGCCACCGGTTGGAGCACCTGGAAATGGTCACCGCCGAACAGGCCGCCAAGCTGGGAGCATGGGGAGTCATCGCCAGTGTGCAGCCCAATTTCGACGCGCTCTGGGGTGGCCAGGATGGCATGTACGCCCAGCGACTTGGTCCGCGCCGAGGGTGCCGGCTCAACCCGCTGGCGCTGTTAGCATCGCAAGGCGTGCCCCTAGCCTTCGGTTCTGACGCGCCTGTCACCGGCTTTGCGCCGTGGGCCAGTGTGCGCGCCGCGATCCACCACCGCACCCCTGGAAGCGCGGTGTCGGCGCGGGCGGCGTTCGCGGCCGCAACCCGCGGCGGCTGGCGGGCCAGCGGTATCCACGACGGCCTGACCGGCACCCTGGTCCCGGGCGCCCTCGCCTCCTACGCGATATGGGACGCCGGTGCACTGGACGTCAGCGCACCCCGCGACGCCGTCCAGCGCTGGTCCACCGACCCGCGGTCACGGGTCCCCGCGCTGCCACGGCTGGACGAGAGCGACACATTGCCGCAGTGCCTGCAAACCGTGCACCGGGGTGCGCTCATTCATGGCTGACGGCGCTGCAGACCCCGAGCAAACAACAAGTGATTCGCTGGAGGCGAACCCCGAAGAGTTGCCAGCAGCTGCGCCCGGCGTACCGGCGCGGCTGGGTCGGTTGGCCCGCCGCGCGATCTCGCGAACACCGGCCGTCTGGGCCCGGCTACGCCCGAGGCTGAGCCGGCTGGCCGTCACGCTGGTTGCCGGCCTGCTGATGTACGCCAGTTTTCCGCCGCTGAGCTGGTGGTGGGCCGCCGTCCTCGCCATCGCGTTGTTGAGCTGGGTGCTGACGCATCCCGCCACCACAGCTGCCGGGGGACTGGGCTACGGCTTCCTGTTCGGTCTGACGTTCTACGTGCCGCTGTTGCCCTGGATCGGCGCGCTCGTCGGCGACATGCCCTGGCTGGTGCTGGCGACGGGCTCGGCCTGCTTCCCGGGGCTGTTCGGGCTGTGCGCGGTGGTGGTACGGCGACTGCCGGGCTGGCCGATCTGGTTCGCGGTGCTCTGGGGCGCGCAGGAGTGGTTCAAATCGATATTTCCCTTCGGCGGATTTCCGTGGGGATCTATCGCCTTCGGCCAAGCTGAGGGCCCGTTGTTGCCGTTGGCCCAACTCGGCGGTGTTCCGCTGTTGTCGACGGCCGTGGTGCTCGTGGGCGCGAGTGTGACGGCGATCGCACTGGAGATCGGCAAGTCGCTTCGAACCGGAAGCTCGACCGGGCAGACAGACGACGCCAAACCCCCGGCCGTCCTCCTGCCCGGCATCAGCATCTGCCTGGTGCTGTTGACCGCCATCCTCATCTGGCCGCAGGTGCGCCACGCCGGCGCGGGCTCCGGCGGCGAACCCACCGTCACCGTGGCCATCGTGCAGGGCAACGTGCCCCGGCTCGGGCTCGAATTCAACGCGCAGCGCCGCGCGGTGCTGGACAACCACGTCAGCCAGACCCTGCGACTCGCCGAGGACGTGCGTGCCGGTCTGGCGCCGCAGCCCCGTTTCGTCATCTGGCCGGAGAACTCCTCGGACATCGATCCGTTCGCCAACCCCGACGCCGGCCAGGAGATCTCCAAGGCCGCCGACGCGATCGGCGCTCCCATCCTGATCGGCACGCTGCTCGCCAAGCCGGGCCGCCCGGCCGACAACCCCGAATACACCAACACGATGATCGTCTGGAACCCGCGCACCGGTCCCGCCGACCGGCACGACAAGGCGATCGTGCAACCGTTCGGTGAGTATCTGCCCATGCGGTGGTTTTTCCGCCATCTCTCCGGCTACGCCGACCGCGCCGGCTACTTCGTCCCGGTTCCCGGGACCGGGACAGTCCGTATTGCCGGCGTACCGGTCGGGGTGGCCACCTGCTGGGAAGTGGTCTTCGACCGCGCGCCGCGCAACTCCGTCCTGAATGGCGCGCAACTACTGACCGTGCCGAGCAACAACGCCACCTTCACCAAGGCGATGAGCGAGCAGCAGCTGGCGTTCGCGAAGGTGCGCGCCGTCGAGCACGACCGTTACGTACTGGTGGCCGGCACCACCGGGATCAGCGCCGTCATCGCACCGGACGGCGCGGAGTTGAAGCGCACTGATTTCTTCGTGCCCGACTACATCGACACTCAGGTTCGCCTGAAAACCAGTGTGACGCCGGCGACGCGTTGGGCTCCGATCCTGCAGTGGGCGCTGGTCGGGGCGGCTGGCGCGGTGGTTCTCTTCGCGATACGGCACAATAGTTCTTCCTCCGGCTGGTTCCCACGCCCTGGGCGCCCTCGATTGCGAAGGCGGTCGGGCCCGGCGGAGGAACCTGACGATTCCGATACGCCGTCAGCTGAAACGGATGACGGGAAAGTGGCGAACGAATCAACGACCGCACTCGTTGAGACTGCGAACGACACCCCGTCCGACGAGGGTGAGCGGACCCGTATCGGGCGAAATGAAGGAGCTACATGACCACCGGCCAGCCTGCGCCCGAAGCTGCGGGCCACAGCCCCAGCCAGCGCGTCCTGGTGATCATTCCCACCTACAACGAGCGGGAGAACCTGCCGCTCATACATGGGCGCGTCACGCAGGCTTGCCCCGGCGTGCACGTCCTCATCGTCGACGACAACAGTCCCGACGGCACCGGCCAACTCGCGGACGAGCTGGCGGCCGCCGATCCCGAGCGCATCCACGTGCTGCACCGGACCGTCAAGAACGGCCTCGGCGCGGCTTACCTGGAAGGCTTCGCCTGGGGACTCGGCAGGGGCTACTCGGTGCTGGTCGAAATGGACGCCGACGGCAGCCATGCGCCTGAGCAGCTCTACCGGCTGCTGGAGGCTGTTGACGCCGGGGCTGATCTTGCGATCGGCTCACGCTACGTGCACGGCGGCACGGTGCGGAACTGGCCGTGGCGCCGGTGGGCCCTGTCCTGGACTGCCAACACCTATTCGCGGCTGGCGCTGGGCGTCGGGGTGCACGACATCACCGCCGGTTACCGGGCCTACCGCCGCGAAGTGCTCGAGACGATCGACCTGGCCAGCGTCGACTCCAAGGGCTACTGCTTCCAGATCGAGATGACGTGGCGGACGGTCAACACCGGATTCGTAGTCGTCGAGGTGCCGATCACCTTCACCGAACGTGAGATCGGTGTGTCGAAGATGAGCGGCTCCAACATCCGCGAGGCGCTGGTCAAAGTCGCTCAGTGGGGTATCGAGGGCCGGCGCAACCGCACCCGGTCCAGTCGCGCGCACACGTGACCCGATGGTGGCGACCCGCTGCGCCCGGCTACGCCGCGCTTGCGATCGCCACGTGACGCCATTGTGGCGACCCGCTGCGCCCGGCTACGCCGCGCTTGCGATCGCCACGTGACCCGATGGTGGCGACCCGCTGCGCCCGGCTACGCCGCGCTTGCGATCGCCACGTGACGGGCTAGCCGCGGCGCTTCGACCGGATCAGCTCCAAGCGCTCCTTGAGCAGCTCTTCCAGCTCTTCGACCGAGCGGCGTTCCAGCAACATGTCCCAGTGCGTACGGGGCGGCTTGACCTTCTTCGGCTCTGGCAGGTCGCCTTCGATCAAGGTGCCTTCCATGCCGTTGCGGCACAGCCAGGTGCCGGGAATCTCGGCGTCATCGGCGAACGGGACCTCGAACTCCTCGCCGTTCTCGGTGCGGTACCGAGCGATCTGGCGCGGTGCCAGGTCGTGGTTGCGGTCGGTCTCATAGCTCACGGCTCCGAGGCGAC
Organism: Mycobacterium gordonae; assembly: GCF_002101675.1. GTDB lineage: Bacteria > Actinomycetota > Actinomycetes > Mycobacteriales > Mycobacteriaceae > Mycobacterium > Mycobacterium gordonae. The sequence continues at coordinate 48,636 of NZ_LQOY01000040.1, forward strand.
TACCTCGTAGGACACGATCAGCCATTGGCGCTGCTCCTTTGGGTGCGGCGAGCTTGTGGTGCTGCCGTAATTCTAGGTCTGTCTAAGCAAACGTTAAGACCGTCTGCACAAGTTCCCGGTTAGGCACGTTTCCGCGCGGTGCGCGACGCGACTGTCCATGATACCGGGATCACAACCGTTATCGGACTAAAGTCGTCAGGCGTGAGTCGTCGCGTTCGGCCTCAGCCGTGTCGCTGGTGTGGTCGTGATGTGACCGATGTCGGAATGGGTCGCCGCCGCCAGTACTGCCGGCAGTCGTGCCGGCAGCGGGCCTACGAACAGCGGGCCATGATCTCCCGCGGCGAAGCTTCCGCCCTGCCCGTCGATGCGGTGGTGCTGTCGGCGGAGGAGGCGGCCGACCTCTCCGATCGCGTCTACCAGGTCAGATGCGCTGCCGAGGACGTCGTCACCGCGCTGGATGAAGGCGCCGCCGCCAGGGAACTGCGCGAACTGTGCGACGAGTTGCTGCGCGCGGCCCGGGCTGCCGACGGCTGGCGTCGCGTGGGAGTCTGAGGCGCGCGCGGAACGCGCGTCCCGCCCGGACCGGTACAGTCGCGCAATGGACGGCGGGCCGGGTGTACAAGGGAGTACAGAAGGCTCACGGTACGCGGGGTGCCCGGCCGTTCTTTCGCTAGCTGCTGGGAGTATTCGACGTTTTTGAAATCCTGCCGAAGTTGGCGATACTCACCAGCGAGATTCTTGGGTCGGAATGCTGCACCAAGCGGCAGCTTCGTGCGGCGGCTTCTATGACTCGGCGAGAGCCGCATCCGGCGGGTCAGAGACGACCAAATTAGGCGAGGGGTTAGTAATGAGTGATCAGCTCCAGCATGCGACCGAAGCATTGCGGAAAGCGCTGGTCCAGGTCGAACGCCTGAAGAAGACCAACCGGGCGCTGCTGGAGCGGAACAGCGAGCCGATCGCCATCGTCGGAATGTCCTGCCGGTTCCCCGGCGGCGTCGACTCCCCGGACAGCCTGTGGCGGATGGTCGCCGAGGGCCGCGACGTCATCGCCGAGTTCCCCACCGATCGCGGCTGGGATGTCGGTCAACTTTTCGACCCCGACCCGGACGCGGCGCACAAGACCTACGCCAACACCGGCGGCTTCGTCGACGGTGTGGCCGACTTCGACGCCGCCTTCTTCGGCATCGCGCCCAGTGAGGCGCTGGCGATGGACCCCCAGCACCGGATGCTGCTGGAACTCTCCTGGGAGGCGCTCGAGCGCGCCGGGATCGATCCCGGCGGACTGCGCGGCAGCGCCACCGGTGTGTTTGCCGGGATCATTGCCCAGGGCTACGGAATGTTTGCTGAGGAGATAGAGGGCTACCGGCTCACCGGTATGACGTCCAGTGTCGCCTCCGGCCGGGTGTCCTACGTGCTGGGTCTGGAAGGCCCAGCGGTGTCAGTGGACACCGCCTGCTCGTCGTCCCTGGTGGCACTGCACATGGCGGTACAGTCGCTGCGGTCGGGAGAGTGCGACCTGGCACTGGCCGGTGGTGCGACGGTCAACGCCACCCCGACGGTGTTCGTCGAATTCAGCCGCCACCGAGGCCTGGCTCCCGACGGCCGCTGCAAGGCCTACGCGGGCGCCGCCGACGGCGTGGGCTGGTCCGAGGGTGGCGCCATCGTTGTGGTGGAACGACTTTCGGACGCACAGCGGTTGGGGCACCCGGTGCTCGCCGTCGTGCGGGGTACCGCGGTGAACCAGGACGGTGCGTCCAACGGATTGACGGCGCCGAACGGTCCCTCCCAACAGCGCGTGGTGCGCGCGGCGCTGGCTAACGCCGGGCTGTCGGTGACCGATGTCGATGTGGTCGAGGGCCACGGCACCGGCACCACGCTCGGCGACCCGATCGAGGCCCAGGCCTTGCTGGCCACCTACGGTCAGGGGCGCGCGGATGCGGGACGGCAACCCCTGTGGCTGGGATCTATCAAGTCGAACATGGGGCACACGCAAGCCGCGGCCGGTGTGGCCGGTGTGATCAAGATGGTCCAGGCCATGCGCCACGAGATGTTGCCGGCGACCTTGCACGTGGATGTGCCGTCCCCGCACGTGGACTGGTCGGCGGGGTCGGTGGAGTTGCTGGCCCAGGCCCAGCCGTGGAAGGCCGAGCCCGCCCGCGCCCGCCGTGCAGCGGTGTCGTCATTCGGCATCAGCGGCACCAATGCGCACGTGATCATCGAGTCCGCGCCGGCCGAACAGCCCCGCGAGGCCGCGCCGCAGGGACCGGCAGTGCCGTGGACGATCTCCGCCAAATCCGCCTCGGCACTGACGGCCCAGGCCGCCCGGTTGGCCGAATACATCGGCGCGCGTGAGGATCTGGACATCGCCGACGTCGCCTGGTCGCTGGCGGGGCGTACCGCGTTCGAGCACCGGGCCGTCATTGTCGGGGCAGACCGTGACCGGTTGCTGGCGGGATTGGCCGAGCTTGCCGCCGATGAGCCGGGGGAGTATATCCGCGGCGCGGCCCAGCCCACCGGAAAGACCGTCTTCGTCTTCCCCGGCCAGGGCTCGCAGTGGGTCGGTATGGCCGTCGAATTGCTGGACACCGCACCGGTATTCGCGCAGCAGGTCCAGGTGTGCGCCGAAGCGTTCGCCGAGTTCGTCGACTGGTCGCTGATCGATGTGCTGCGCGGCGCACCCGGGGCTCCGGGTCTGGACCGCGTCGACGTGGTGCAGCCCGTGCTGTTCGCGGTGATGGTGTCGCTGACCGAGCTGTGGCGCTCGATCGGTGTGCGCCCCGACGCCGTCATCGGCCACTCCCAAGGCGAGATCGCCGCTGCCTACGTAGCCGGAGCGCTGTCGTTGCGCGACGCGGCCAGAGTGGTCACGCTGCGCAGCAAGCTCTTGACCGGGCTGGCCGGGCCGGGTGGGATGCTGTCGATCGCCTGCGGCGCCGAGCAGGCACGAGAGTTGTTGGCGCCGTTTGGTGATCGCCTGGACATCGCCGCCGTCAACGGCCCTGCGGCGGTCGTGGTGTCCGGCGAGGTGGCCGCGCTCGACGAGCTCGCTGCCGCCTGTGTCGACCGCGAGCTCCGCGTGCGCCGGATCGACGTCGACTACGCCTCTCACTCGGTCGAGGTGGAGGCGATCCGCGGCGCATTGAGCGAGGCGCTGGCCGGCCTCGAGCCGTCGTCATCGCGCATCGCCTTCTTCTCCACCGTCACCGGAAGTCGGTTGGATACCGCCGGTTTGAATGCCGAATATTGGTATCGCAACATTCGTCAGACCGTGCAGCTCGACCAGGCGGTCCGTAGTGCCTGTGAGCACGGCTACCGGGTGTTCATCGAATCGAGTCCACACCCGGCTCTGATCGCCGGCATCGAGGGCACCGCCAGCGCCTGCGATACCGAACCCGTGGTGGTGCCCACCCTGGGTCGCGAAGACGGTGGACTGCAACGCTTCCTGTCCTCGGCAGGCACCGCATTCGTCGCGGGGGTACCCGTGAACTGGCGTGGTCTGCTGGACGGCGCCGGGTTCGTCGAGTTGCCGACGTACGCCTTCGACAAGCGACGGTTCTGGCTGTCCGGCGAGGGCACCGGCGCCGACGCCTCCGGCCTGGGCCTGACTGCCAGCGAGCACCCGCTGCTGCGCGCGGTGGTGGAGTTGCCGGATTCGGGCGGCGTCGTCCTGACCGGTCGGCTTGCTCCGAGTGTGCAGGGTTGGTTGGCCGATCACGCCGTCTCCGGCATGGTGGTGTTCCCCGGCACCGGCTTTGTGGAATTGGCGATCCGCGCCGGCGACGAAGTCGGTTGTTCGGTGGTCGACGAGCTGACCCTGCGCTCTCCGCTGGTGATCCCGGCGTCGGGATCCGTTGCGGTACAGGTCATCGTGGGCGCCGCCGCCGAGGAGACCGGGCAGCGCGGTGTGTCGATCTACTCGCACACCGACGTCGACGGTGGATCGGTGTGGGTGTGCCACGCGGAGGGAACGTTGCGTTCCGCAACGGTCGAGCCCGGCGCGGACCTGTCGGTGTGGCCGCCGCAGGGCGCCGTTGCCGTCGATCTGACCGGCGGCTACGAGCGGCTGGCCGAGCACGGCTACGGGTACGGTCCGGCATTTCGTGGGCTGACCGCGTTGTGGTCGCGTGGGCCGGAGTTGTTCGCCGAAGTGACATTGCCTGACCCGGCAGGAGGCTCGGCGGCATACGGGGTGCATCCCGCGTTGCTCGATGCGGCCCTACACGCCGCGGTATTGGCCAACCCGGCAGCCGAACTCGTGTTGCCGTTCTTCTGGCAGGGCGTGACGCTGCACGCTGCGGGCGCTTCGGCGGTACGGGCCCGGATCGCGCCCGTCGGCGAGTCCGCGGTCTCGGTGGAGCTCGCCGATGGTTTGGGTTTGCCGGTGCTTTCGGTCGCTGCCATGGTGGCCCGCCCCGTGAACGAAAAACGGTTGCGGGCGGCGCTTTCCGGCTCCGGTCCGGACCGGCTGTTCGAACTCGTCTGGACGCCGGCGACATCCGCCGGCGGTACCGCGACGACGCCCTCTGAGATGTCTTATGAGGTCTTCGAATCCGTTGTCAGTGAGGAAGATCCGGTCACGGCAAGCTACGAACGGACCCACAGCGCACTGGCCGCGGTGCAGTCCTGGCTGTCCGACCACGAGACTGGTGTGCTCGTGGTCGCGACCCGCGGCGCCATGGCGCTCCCGGGAGAGGACGTCACCGATCTGGCGGGTGCGGCGGTCTGGGGCTTGGTGCGGTCGGCGCAGACCGAGAATCCCGGGCGCCTGCTGTTGATCGATTCGGATGCGCCACTGGATGATTCAGTGCTGTCAGCCGCGCTCGCGGTCGGTGAGCCTCAGCTGCTGCTGCGCGCGGGCCAGCTCTACACTCCCCGGGTTCGTGGCAGCCGCGCGGTCGACCAGATCCTGGAACCGCCGGGCGAGGGGCCGTGGCGGCTGGGTCTGAGCAGCGCGGGGACCTTCGAGAACCTGCGCCTGGAGCCGGTACCCAATGCCGGCGCGCCGCTGGAGCCCGGCTACGTCCGCGTCGCCCTGCACGCCATCGCGGCCAACTTCCGCGACATCATGATCACGCTGGGCATGTTCACCCACGAGGCACTGCTGGGCGGCGAGGGCGCCGGCGTCGTCGTCGAGGTCGGGCCCGGGGTCACCGAATTCGCCGTCGGCGATTCGGTGTACGGCTTCTTCCCCGACACCAGCGGCACCCTGGTTCCCGGTGACGTCCGGTTGCTGCTGCCCATGCCGTCGGACTGGTCGTATGCCGAAGCGGCGGCCATCTCCGCGGTGTTCACCACCGCGTGGTTCGCGTTCATGGATCTGGCGCCGGTCAGGCCGGGGCAGCGAGTGTTGATTCACGCCGCCGCCGGTGGTGTGGGCATGGCCGCCACCCAGTTGGCTCGGCATCTCGGGTTGGAGGTGTTCGGCACCGCCAGCAAGGGCAAGTGGGACACCCTGCGCGCCATGGGCTTTGACGACGACCACATCTCCGACTCGCGCAGCCTCGACTTCGAGGAGAAGTTCCGCACGGTTACCGGCGGGGCTGGAATGGATGTGGTCCTGGACTCGCTGGCGGGCGAGTTCGTCGATGCCTCCCTGCGTTTGGTGGCCCCCGGCGGCGTGTTCCTGGAAATGGGTAAGACCGACATCCGTGATCCCGGGGTGATCGCGCAGCAGTACCCGGGCGTGCGCTACCGCGCCTTCGACCTGTTCGAGCCCGGCCGTCCGCGGATGCACCAGTACATGCTGGATCTCGCCGAACTGTTCGACGCGGGTGTGCTGCGTCCGCTGCCGGTCACCACGTTCGACATCCGGCGCGCCCCGGCTGCGCTGCGCTACCTCAGCCAGGCGCGCCACGTAGGCAAGGTCGTGATGACGCTGCCGGGCCTGTGGTCCCGGGACACCGTGCTGATCACCGGCGGCACCGGCATGGCGGGTTCGGCGTTGGCGCGCCATGCCGTGACCCAACACGGGGTGCGTCATCTGGTGCTACTCAGCAGGCGCGGCCCGGACGCACCGGGCGCCGCGGAGTTGGTGGCCGAACTCGAGGCGGCCGGCGCGCAGGTGCAGGTGGTGGCCTGCGACGCATCCGACCGGCCGGCTCTGGCCAAGGTGATCGCCGACATTCCCGTGCAGCGGCCACTTTCGGCGGTGATCCATGCCGCCGGGGTGCTCGACGACACGGTGGTGACATCCCTGACACCGGACCGGGTGGACACGGTGCTGCGGGCCAAGGTCGACGCCGCCTGGAACCTGCACGAGCTCACCCGCGACCTGAATGTGTCTGCCTTCGTGATGTTTTCGTCGATGGCCGGCTTGGTCGGTTCGTCCGGACAGGCGAACTATTCGGCAGCGAACTGTTTCCTCGACGGGCTGGCGGCACATCGCCGTGCCCACGGATTGCCGGCGATATCGCTGGGTTGGGGCCTGTGGGATCAGGCCAGCGCCATGACCGGCGGGCTGAATGAAGCCGACCGGGCCCGGTTGGGTCGCGAAGGCGTCCTGGCGTTGTCCTCGCAGGAGGCGCTGGAACTGTTCGACACCGCGCTCATCGTCGACGAGCCGTTCCTGGCGCCTGCCCGAATCGACCTGTCCGCGTTGCGCGCCCACGCGGTCGCGGTGCCGCCGATGTTCCGGGACCTGGTCAACGCACCGACCCGTCGTCAGGTCGACGAGTCGCTGGCCGCGGCGAAGTCGAAATCGGCGCTCGCGCACCGGTTGCACGGCCTGCCGGAAGCCGAGCAGCACGCCCTGCTGCTGGACCTGGTGCGCTCTCACATCGCCACGGTGCTGGGCAACGTGGCGCCCGAAGCCATCGATCCCGATAAGGCCTTTCAGGACTTGGGTTTTGACTCGTTGACCGCAGTGGAAATGCGTAACCGGCTGAAATCGGCCACCGGGCTCTCGCTGTCGCCCACGCTGATCTTCGACTACCCGACCCCCAGTGGCCTGGCCACCTACATCCGTACCGAACTCGCCGGAGTGCCCCAGGAGATCACCCAAACCCCGGCCGTACGCGTGACCGGTGCGGACCAGATCGCGATCGTCGGCATGTCGTGCCGCTATCCCGGTGGCGTGTATTCGCCGGAAGACCTGTGGGACATGGTGATTCAGGGCCGCGACGTGCTCTCGGATTTCCCGACCGACCGGGGCTGGGATCTGGCCGGTCTGTACAACTCCGATCCCGACGTCGCCGGCACCTGCTATACCCGCACCGGCGGATTCGTCGACGGCGTCGCCAACTTCGACCCCGCCTTCTTCGGGATCGCACCCAGCGAGGCCCTGGCAATGGATCCGCAGCAACGCCTGTACCTCGAGCTGTCCTGGGAAGCACTGGAACGCGCGGGCATTGAGCCGGGCTCGCTGCGGGGCAGCGCGACCGGAGTGTTCGCCGGCGTTTACACCCAGGGCTACGGCATCGGCGCCGCCCAGGCGGCGGAGGGCTTCCGGTTGACCGGGCAGTCTTCCAGTGTCGCCTCGGGCCGGGTGGCCTACGTGCTCGGCCTGGAAGGGCCGGCGGTGTCGGTCGACACCGCGTGCTCGTCCTCGCTGGTGGCGTTGCACATGGCGGTGCAGTCGCTGCGGTCGGGGGAGTGCGACCTGGCGCTGGCCGGCGGTGTCACGATCAACGCGACGCCCGACATCTTCATCGAGTTCAGCCGCATGCGGGGACTGTCGGCCGACGGCAGGTGCAAGGCATTCGCCGGCGCTGCCGATGGCACCGGATTCTCCGAGGGCGGCGGAATGCTGGTGGTGGAACGGCTTTCCGACGCCCAGCGGCTGGGGCATCCGGTCTTGGCCTTGGTGCGCGGGTCGGCCATCAACCAGGACGGCGCGTCCAACGGCTTGACCGCGCCCAACGGTCCCTCCCAGCAACGGGTGGTGCGGGCCGCGCTGGCCGCCGCGGGCCTGTCGGCAACCGAGGTGGATGCCGTCGAGGGTCACGGCACTGGCACCATGCTGGGCGACCCGATCGAGGCGCAGGCGTTGCTCGCCACTTACGGGCAGGGCCGCAGCGAGCCGCTGTGGCTCGGGTCGATCAAATCGAATATGGGTCACACGCAGGCCGCGGCGGGGGTGGCCGGGGTGATCAAGATGGTGCAGGCGATGCGCCACCAGGTGTTGCCGGCCACTCTGCACGTCGACGCGCCCAGCCCGCACGTCGACTGGTCGACGGGATCGGTTGCGCTGCTGACCGAGCCGCAGCCATGGCCGGCGGAACACGCCCGGCGGGCCGGGGTCTCGTCATTCGGGATCAGCGGCACTAACGCGCACGTGATCATCGAATCCGGTCCCGCCGCACCGGCCGTCGAAACCACCGGCCCGAAACCGGCGGTGCTGCCGTGGGTGGTCTCCGCCAAGTCCGCCCCGGCCTTGCGCGCCCAGGCCGGCCGGCTCGCCGAATACCTGGGCCGCCGCGACGAACTCGAGCCGGCCGACGTCGGCTGGACTCTGGCAGGCCGATCGTCGTTCGAGCACCGGGCCGTCGTCGTCGGCGCCGACCGGGCCGAGTTGCTGAACGGTTTGTCCGAGCTGGCCGACGACGATCTCGGTGCCGTCATCCGCGGTGTGACGCAACCCGGTAAGACCGTCTTCGTCTTCCCCGGCCAGGGTTCCCAACTGCTGGGCATGGGCATGGGTCTGCACGCGACCTACCCGGTGTTCGCCGAGGCGTTCAACACCGTTGTCGGCGAACTGGACCATCACCTGCTGCGACCGCTGCGCGAAGTGATGTGGGGCCACGACGAAAGTGTGCTCAACACAACCGAATTCGCTCAGCCAGCGTTGTTCGCGGTCGAAGTTGCGCTGTTCCGGCTGCTGGAATCCTGGGGCGTGCGGCCCGATTTCGTGATGGGACACTCCGTCGGTGAGCTCACGGCGGCGCACGTCGCCGGCGTGTTGTCGCTGGAGAACGCCGCCGTTCTGGTCTCCGCCCGGGGGCGGTTCATGCAGCGGCTGGAGGCCGGCGGTGCGATGGTCGCCGTGCAGGCCACCGAGGACGAGGTGCGGCCGCTCCTGACCGCTGAAGTCAGCATCGCCGCGGTCAACGGTCCGGCGTCGCTGGTCATTTCGGGTGCGCAGGAGCAGGTGCTCGAGGTTTCCGAGCGCTTGCGAGCCGAAGGCCGCCGGGTCCACCAGCTGGCCGTTTCCCATGCGTTCCACAGCCCGCTGATGGACCCGATGATCGACGAGTTCGCCGCGGTCGCGGCCGGCCTCCCGATCGGCCAGCCGACCATTCCGGTCATCTCGAACGTCACCGGGCAACCGGCCGGAGACGACTTCGCGTCGGCGGCCTACTGGAAGCGCCATGTCCGGGAAGCGGTGCGCTTCGCCGACAGCATTCTTTTCGCGCAGTCGGTCGGTGCCACACGATTCTTGGAGGTCGGTCCGAGTGGGGGTCTGATCGCGTCGATCGAGGAGTCGCTGCCCGACGTGGCAATCACCACCAGCTCTGCGTTGCGCAAGGACCGACCCGAACCCGCGACGCTGATCGGCGCGCTGGCGCACCTTTTCGTCGCCGGGACCCCGGTGGACTGGCGGGCGGTGCTGGGGCAGGCGAACTTCGTTGAGTTGCCGACGTACGCCTTTGAGCGACGCCGGTTCTGGTTGGCCAACGGCAGCACCGCGGTCGATGCCGAGGGCCTGGGCCTGGCAGCCGGCGAGCACGCCCTACTGGGCGCGGTGGTCGACCTGCCGGGCTCGGGCGGTGTGGTGTTGACCGGCCGACTGTCGGCCGCCACGCACGGCTGGTTACGGGACCACGCGGTGGGCGGCGTAGCGATCTTCCCCGGCGCAGGCTTTGTGGAACTCGCCATCCGGGCCGGGGACGAGGTGGGCTGCACGACGGTTGACGAGCTCACGCTCGCGGCTCCGATGATCCTGCCCGAATCCGGCTCGGTCGCCGTGCAAGTTGTCGTGGACGCCGCCGACGAGTCCGGCACTCGCGGCGTGTCGATCTTCTCGCGGGCCGAAAGCGGCTGGCTGCTGCACGCCGAAGGTTCGGTGAGTTCAGCAGCGCCGCAAGCGATTTCCGAGCTGTCCAGCTGGCCGCCGGTGGGCGCCGCCCAGGTGGACATCACCGGCACCTACGAGCGACTGGCCGAGCGCGGGTACGGCTACGGCCCCGCCTTCCAGGGACTGACCGCGATGTGGCGCCGCGGTGACGACCTGTATGCCGAGGTGAATCTGCCCGACACGGCGGGCCTGTCGCCCACCGGATTCGGGGTGCACCCGGTGGTTCTGGACGCGGCACTGCACGCCCTGATCGCGGGCGCCGACAGCGACCTCGAACGCCCCGATGGCGTGCTGGTGCCGTTTGCCTGGCAGGGCGTGTGCCTGCACGCGGCGGGCGCGTCGGCGGTGCGGGCCCGCATCACACCGACCGGGCCGTCGTCGGTGTCGGTGGAGTTGACCGACGCGCTGGGACTGCCGGTCCTGTCGGTGGCTTCGATGGTGGCCCGCCCCGTGACCGAGCAGCAGCTCAAGGCCGCACTTGCGGGGTCGGCCGGAGACCGTCTCTTCGAGGTCAACTGGTCACCGGCGCCGGCCCTGACCACCGGTGCGACGCCGCCGTATGAGGTGTTCGAGTCGGAACCTGTGACAGGCCTGGCCGGTGTGTACACCGCCACTCACCGCGCGCTGGCCGCAGTGCAGGCCTGGCTGGCCGAGCATGACTCGGGAGTTCTGGTCGTATCGACGCGGGGCGCGATGGCGCTACCGGGTGAGAAGATCACAGATCTGGCCGGCGCCGCGGTCTGGGGCTTGGTGCGTTCGGCTCAGACCGAGCATCCCGGCCGAATAGTGTTGGTGGACAGCGATGTCGCCATCACCGACGACGAAGCGGCGGCCGTCCTCGCGGTCGGCGAGCCCCAGATCTTGTTGCGCAACGGCACCACGCACATCGCGCGCGTGCACGGCAGCCGTGCGGTGCGCTCGCTGTTGAGCCCCCCGGGTGATGTCCCATGGCGCCTGGGCATGAGCAGCCCGGGTACCTTCGAAAACCTGCGGATGGAACCCATTCCGGACGCGGACGCCCCGCTGGGACCGCGGCAGGTGCGCATCGCGACCAGCGCCATGGCCGCCAACTTCCGCGACGTCATGATCGCTCTCGGTCTCTACCCCGACGAGGCGGCGGCGATGGGTGTCGAAGCCTCGGGAACCGTGGTCGAGACCGCTTCCGACGCCAAGCGTTTCGCGTCCGGTGACCGGGTGACGGGCTTGTTCCCGGAAGGCACCGGGGCGGTAGCGACCACCGACGAGCGGTTGCTGATCAAGATTCCGCCCGGGTGGTCGCAGACCGAGGCCGCTACCGCACCGGTGGTCTTCGCCACCGCCTACTACGCGCTGAAAGTCCTGGCCGACGTGCAGCCCGGGCAGCGGCTGCTGGTGCATGCCGCCGCCGGCGGTGTCGGCATGGCAGCCGTGCAACTGGCCCGGCACTGGGGTGTGGAGGTGTTCGCCACCGCCAGCAAGGGCAAATGGGACACCCTGCGCGCCATGGGTTTTGACGACGCCCACATCGGCGACTCGCGCAGCCTGGACTTCGAGGACCACTTCCGCGCCGGCACCGGCGGACGCGGCATGGACGTGGTGCTGGACTCGCTGGCCGGTGACTTCGTCGACGCGTCACTGCGGCTGGTCGCCCCAGGTGGGATTTTCTTGGAGATGGGCAAGACCGACATCCGTGACGCCGACGAGGTCGCCGCACAGGGCGTGCGCTACCGCGCCTTCGATCTGTTCGAAGCCGGACCCGACCACATCCAGTCGATGCTGGCCGAGCTGGCCGCGCTGTTCGAAACGGGCGTGCTACAACCGTTGCCCGCCACGGTGTTCGACGTGCGCCGGGCCGCGGCCGCGCTTCGTTACCTCAGCCAGGCACGCCACGTCGGCAAGGTCGTGATGACCATGAGTTCCGGTGTGGCCGGCGGCACCGTCCTGATCACGGGCGGCACCGGGATGGCCGGCTCGGCGCTGGCCCGGCACCTGGTGCACCGCCACCGGGCGCGTCACCTGGTGCTGGTGAGTCGCCGCGGTCCGGATGCGCCGGGTGCCGACGAACTGACCGCCGAACTGGCGGCCGCGGGCGCCGAGGTGCGGGTGGTTGCCTGTGACGCGGCGGATCGGGCGGCGCTGGCCAAGGTGATCGACGAGATCCCGGCGCAGCGGCCGCTGTCGGCGGTGATCCACGCGGCGGGAACGCTCGACGATGCGGTGGTGACGTCGTTGACCCCCGAACGGGTCGACACGGCGATGCGGGCCAAGGTGGATGCGGCCTGGAACCTGCACGAGTTGACTCGCGATCTGAAACTGTCGGCGTTCGTGATGTTTTCGTCGATCGCCGGGCTGGCCGGCGCATCCGGCCAGGCGAACTACGCGGCGGGCAACTCGTTCCTGGACGCGCTGGCCCTGCACCGGCGCCAGCACGGCCTGCCGGCCGTCTCGCTCGGTTGGGGACTGTGGAATCAGGCCAGCAGCATGACCGGTGCGCTGGGCGCGGCCGACCTCGCCCGGTTCGCCCGCGACGGGATCGTGGCGATGGGTTCAGAGGAAGCGCTCGAACTGCTGGACACCGCTTTAATTGTCGACGAGCCGTTCCTGTTGCCGGCGCACATCGACCTGGTGGCACTGCGCGCCAAGTTCGATGCCGGCACGTTGCCGCCGATGTTCGTCGACCTGATCAACGCGCCGGCGCGACGCCAGGTAGACGACTCGCTGGCTGCCGCGAAATCCAAGTCGGCGCTGCTGCAGCGACTGGAAGGGCTGGACGAGGAAGAACAGCACGCCGTCCTGTTGGATCTGGTGCGCTCGCACATCGCCACCGTGCTGGGCAACACCACGCCGGAAGCCATCGACCCCGACCGAGCATTCCAGGAACTGGGCTTCGACTCGCTCACTGCGGTCGAGATGCGTAACCGGCTCAAGGCCGCTACCGGACTGGGCCTTTCGCCGACGCTGATCTTCGACTACCCGAACTCGGCCGCGCTGGCCGGCTATTTCCACCAGGAGCTGCTCGGTGCGGCGCACCAGGACGCGCAGCCCGCGGCGGCGCCCGGGGAAGAGGAGTTGCGTCGCGTCGTGGCGTCGATTCCGGTCAAGCGGCTGCGCCAAGCGGGTGTGCTGGACCTGCTGCTGGCGCTGGCCAACGAGCAGGACGGCGACCGGAACGGTGCTGCGGGGACACCGAACGACGTGTCGAGCGGCAAGGACCTCGCTGACATGGACCTTGACGACCTGGTGAATGCGGCGTTCATGGACGACGACGAGTGAGGATCGCCGTCACCGGTGCCGACAGCCTGCTCGGCCGCGGCCTGGTTGCCAGACTGCTCAGCGAGGGCCACGACGTCACCGGCATCGCCCGCCGGCGCCCCGAAAGCTGGCCCAGCGCAGCGCGTTTCGTGACCGCCGACATCCGGGACGCGGGTGCGGTCCGCCAAGCGCTCAGCGAGGCGAAAGTCGTCGCACATTGCGTCCCGGCGCGAAGCCAGGACGATATCCAGGGAGCGGCCAACGTGCTGGCGGGGATGGCCGAGGCCGCCGGCGGGCGCATTGTTTTCACCTCTTGCGCGCAGGTCTACGGTGACCGAACGCAACCCGTCACCGAGGACGAGCCGCTACGACCGACGACTCCCGCGGGGCGGCACGCGGCGCGGGTGGAAAGGATGTTGGCGGAGTCCGGTTTCGAGTGGGTGGCGATCCGCTTACCACTCGTCTTGGGCCGCAGCGTCGACGACCGATTGCGTGCCCTCGCCGCCCTGCCGGTGCTGCTCAGCGGGTCCGCCGAACGTCGCATCCAGGTTGTACACACCGACGATGCGCTTCGCCTCCTCAACCAGGCCGTCGTCCAAGGCGACATCATCAGCGGAGCAATAAATCTCGCCGCTGCGGGCACGCCGACGGTGCGGCAGGTCGCGGCGTCACTGGGGCGTCCGCTGGTGCCGATCGGGCCTAAGGTGGCCGTTCCGCTGATGGATACCACCCGGCTGCGCGAGGAGTGGCATCTCGACCCCGCCTGGACCGCAAGGGAATGCCTCGAGGATTTCTCGCTCGCGGTGCGCGGACGCGTCGCATTCGGCGACCGAGTGCTGGCCCTGCCCTGGCGGCTGGCCCCGGTCCAGGATCTGCCCGCGGTCGACACACCGGCGGACGACGGGATCGAGCCGAAGTTGGCCGGTCCGGAAGCGGCGAACGGTGAGTTCGACACCCCGATCGACCCCCGGTTCCCCACCTTCCTGGCCACCAACTTGTCCGAGGCGTTGCCCGGCCCGTTTTCGCCGTCGTCGGCGTCCGTGACCGTTCGGGGCCTGCGCGCCGGCGGGGTGGGCATCGCCGAGAGATTGCGGCCCGGCGGCATAGTGCAGAAGGAAATCGCGATGCGCACCGTCGCGGTATTCGCCCACCGGCTCTACGGAGCGATCACCTCGGCGCACTTCATGGCCGAAACCGTGCCGTTCGCCAAACCCGCGACCATTGTCAGCAACAGCGGATTCTTCGGTCCCAGCATGGCGTCGCTGCCGATCTTCGGTGAGGAGCGGCCGCCGTCGGAAACCAACCCGGTCCGTAGGCGGCTGCGCACCTTCCGCAATATCGGCGTGTTCGGCGTCAACCTGGTGGGTCTGAGCGCGGGCTCCCCGCTGGACACGCACGACTACCGCGGCGACATAGCACGCCTCGAGCAACTCGTCGGCGACGACGTCACACGTTTGGATGACCGCCGGCTGCTGAGTCTGATCCTGCTGGCACGCGACCATGTGGTGCACGGTTGGCTGCTGGCGTCCGGATCGTTCATGTTGTGCGCAGCGTTCAACGTCTTGTTGCGCGGATTGTGTGGGCGCGAGACCGCCCCGTCGGCCGGGCCGCAATTGGTGAGCGCCCGATCGGTGGAAGCGGTGCAGCGACTGGCGATGGCGGCCCGGCGGGATCCCACCGTACTGCGGGTGCTCGCCGAACCCGGCGAGCGGCTGGACAAACTCGCCGTGGAGGCGCCGAAGTTTCACCGGGCGGTGCTCGACGAACTGGCCCTGATGGGACACCGCGGGCCGGCCGAGGTGGAGATGCTCTCGACCAGCTATGCCGACGACCCCGAGTTGCTGATCCGGATGGTCACCAAGGCGTTGAGCGCCCCACCGGCGCCCGAGCCACAACACACTCCGATTCCTCTGCACGCCAAGCCTGTTGCTCTGCTTGCCGCACGACAACTGCGCGACCGTGAGGTACGTCGCGACCGCATGGTGCGTGCCATCTGGGTGCTGCGCGGACTGCTGCGCGAGTACGGCCGCCGGCTGACTGAATCCGGGGTCTTCCAATCGGTCGACGACGTGTTCTACCTGTTGGTCGACGAACTCGACGCGTTGCCGGCCAACGTGTCCGAGCTGGTGGCACAGCGTCGCGCCGAGCAGCGCCGGCTGGTGGCAGTCGTCCCGCCGACCGTGTTCAGCGGCCACTGGGAGCCCACCACTTCCTCGCCCGCGGTGCTGGGTGGCGGGGACACTCTGCGTGGCGTCGGCGTCTGTGGCGGCCGAGTGCGGGGCCGGGTTCGCATCGTGCGCCCCGAGACCATCGACGACCTGCAACCCGGTGAGATCCTGGTCGCCGAGGTCACCGACGTCGGATACACGGCCGCGTTCTGCTACGCCGCGGCGGTGGTCACCGAACTCGGGGGGCCCATGTCTCATGCCGCCGTGGTGGCCCGCGAATTCGGCTTCCCCTGCGTGGTCGACGTCCAGGGCGCCACCCGGTCGTTGCCGCAAGGGGCGTTGGTCGAAGTCGACGGCGCCACCGGCGAAATCCGCGTCCTCGAGCCCTGACCGCGCTACTCTGTGCTTCACATCCGGCGGGGCCGGGGGAGGTGCGCAATGTCGTCTGTGTTCGCAACGCCGGAGATAATCGCCTGTACGGCAACAGAGTTGGCGAGCATCGGATCAGCGGTCAACGCTGCCAACGCAATTGCGGCTGTCCCGACCATCGAGATTCTCGCTGCCGGTGCCGATGAAGTGTCGGCCGCCGTCGCCGCACTGTTCGGCCGGCACGCGCTGAGCTACCAGACACTGAGCGCGCAGGCGCACCTCTTCCACACCCAGTTCGTGCAAGCCCTCGCTACGAGCGCGGCAACCTACGGCGGCGCCGAGGCCGCGAGCGCGGCGGCCCTGGGCCCCCTCAACGATCTGCTGAACCTGATCAACCTGCCCACTCAGCTGCTGCTGGGCCGGCCCCTGATCGGCAACGGCACCGACGGCGCCGCGGGGACCGGCGCGGACGGCGGCGGCGGCGGTCTGTTGTTCGGCAACGGCGGCTCCGGCGGTTCCGGCGGCGGGGCCCATCCGGCAGGGGGAAGAGGCGGCGCTGCAGGCTTATTCGGCAATGGGGGGGCCGGCGGCGCCGGGGCCGCCGGCGCGGTCGGAGGCACGGGCGGCAACGGCGGCTGGCTTTTCGGAAACGGAGGAGCGGGCGGCGCCGGCGGTGACGCGCCGACCGGTATCGGCGGGTTGGGCGGTGCGGGTGGTCAGGCGATCCTGTTGGGCGCCGGCGGGATCGGCGGAGCCGGCGGTCTGGGGGCCAACGGCGGCGGTAACGGTGGCGCCGGCGGCTGGGGCGGCTTGCTGGCCGGCAACGGGGCAGCCGGGGGCGCCGGCGGCATCACCACCACCGCCGGCCCCGCCGGCGCCGCCGGCGCCGGCGGTACCGGTCGACGAACTCCCACCGGCTCCGCCCGAGCCTCCCGAACCCAGCAAGCCTGCTGCACCGCCGGCTCCGCCGGGTAGGCCCGGCGCGCCGGAGCCGCCCGAACCCCCGTCACCGAGCAGCCACCCGCCCGGTGAACCGTTCTGTCCGGTGCCGGGGGCGCCGTTGGCGCCGTTGCCGATCAAGGGGCGTCCGGTCAGTGCCTGCACCGGTGCGTTGATGGCATTGAGCAGCAGGTTCAACGGCGAAGCGCTGGCGGCCTCAGCACCGGTGTAGGCCTCCGCGCCGGCGGCCAGGGCCCGCACGAATTCGGCGTGCACGGTCGCGGCCTGAGTGCTGAGCATCTGATAGCTCCGGCCATGCGTAGAGAACAGCGACGCGATCGCCGCCGACACGTCATCTTCGGCTGCGGCAAGCAAACCTGTCGTCGAGGCGGCGGCAGCCGAATTGGCATTGCTGAGGACTGAGCCGAGATTGGCCAGATCTGACGCTGCCCGTGTCACCAGATCCGGCATTGCGAAGACAAACGACATGGGACAACCTCCCAACCTCGGCGCCGGTCCGACCAGCAGCCTCGACACCCCGATGTGTCAAGAAAAAAAGTGGACCACAACCGCGGCGGCGGAAATTGTGTTTTGCGTCAAATTCTCCGGCGCAGCTAGCCCGAAGTTCCTGCCGTCGAGTCGGCATGCAACAAGGGCCGCAACTTCGCCGTCTTGTCCGGCGTCCAGCCCGGGGGCGAGAGCACCGCGGCCCAGCCGTCGGCGCAGTTGGCGACGTAGCGGTGCCCGTGTCCGTCGGGGACGTCGACAGCGACCGCCATGTCGGCCGAGACCTGCAGGAACGTCACCAACGGAAACCAGCGCATCTCGGGAACGACGTCGTATCCCCGTTTTTCGCGCAGCCAGTCCGGTTTGCTGAACAACAGGTCGGGCGTCCACCAGGCGATCGGATCGGATGCGTGCTGCAGATAGACCACCCGCGGGTGGCCCCAGGCCCCCTGCGGCCGATCGAGGTTCTCCGGTCGGGCGACGAACCGCACGTTGCGGCCGTCGTCGTAGATCGGCAACCACTCCGGTGATCCTTGGTCCCGGTTCGCGGTCAATTGAGTCCAGATGGTGTTGTTGAAGGTCGGCCCGCTGAACAGGGCGCCGTCGGTTCGGGCCAGCACGTTGTTGATGCTCATGAACGGCGCCTCTCCGCCGAAGGAGCCCAGGCTCTCGCCGAAGACCACCAGCTTGGGCCGCTTGAACTCCGGCATCTGACGGATCAGCCGGTCGACGGCCTCGAACAGCGCCTGACCGGCGTGCCGCGCGTTCTCCTTGTCCACCAGAAACGACAGCCAGCTGGGCAGGAAGGAGTACTGCATGCTGACGATCGCGGTGTTGCCGTTGTACATGTACTCCAGCGCCGAGGCTTCCGCCTCGTTGATCCAGCCGGTTCCGGTGGTGGTCGCCACCGCGACGACCGCGCGTTGCAATCCGCCGGTGCGCAACAACTCCCGGGCCGCGAGGTCGGCCGTCGCGTCGATGTCTTCGGCGGATTTCAGTCCGGCGTATGCGCGGATCGGTTCGATGGCCGGGGTGCCGTTGAAGGCGGTCAGCCTGCTGACCGAAGGCCCGCCTTCGACGAATATCCGGCCCTGATGTCCCAGCGACTCCCACGACGCCAGCGACTCGGGCCCACCCGATCGCAGCCTGGACTTGGGTGCACTGAAACCAGGGTCCATCTCGTTGTTGACCGCGGCGAAGCTGCCGTTCATCGACCGCATCGCGAACTTGAGGACGACGCCGTTGAGCAGGCTGATCGTCAGCACGATCAGCCCGACGACCACTAGGGCGGCCGACACCCGGAACGGCGCGATCCGATCAACCTGCCGCACCAGAAGAATGACCAGCCGACGGATGAACTGGCCGATCTCGACCAGCGAGAACAACACAATCACCCCGAGGGCCCCGGTCAGTGGATAGTCGTGCCACTTCAGGTGCTCGACGCCCATCATGTCGCGCACGTGGTCCTGCCAGACGTGGAACCGGATCGCCATCACGACGACCCCGATCGCCCCGACCACGATCAGCGGTGGCCAAACCCACGGCGGCGCAGGGGGACTGGTGTTTTGCGACCGCATGTAGCGCACCAGCCAGACGGCGAACACGCCCAGGCCGTAACCGATGGCGCCCGAGCAGCCGCTGACCACGCCCTGGAACAACGGGCCGCGGGGCAACAGCGACGGTGTGAGCGACAGCCACACGAAGATCAGGCCGACCAGGGTCCCGGTATAGGTGTAGTGGCGGACCCACCAGCGGCCGCGGTACCGGTGCCACCATGGCGCATCCTGGGCAGCGTCGGTGGTTGGCGCCGTGTCCTTTTCGGTGGTTGCGGTGGCCGCGGACTCGCTCATCGGTGGGAGCTCATCGGTGGCTGAAGTCGGGCGGGCGCTTCTCGATGAAGGCCGTCATGCCCTCGGTCTGGTCGTCGGTGGCGAATGTCGAGTGGAAAAGCCGGCGCTCGTAGAGAAGTCCTTCGGCCAGCGTCGATTCGAAGGCGCGGTTGACGGCTTCCTTGGCCATTTGAGCGGACGGTAGCGACATCTGCGAGATCGTCTTGGCGACGGCTTTGGCTTCGGTCAGCAAGTCGTCGGCGGGCACGATGCGTGAAACCAGGCCGCTGCGTTCGGCTTCCGCGGCGTCGATGGTGCGACCGGTCAGGATGAGGTCCATCGCCTTGGCTTTGCCGATGGCCCGGGTCAGCCGCTGCGACCCGCCCATTCCGGGAATGACGCCGAGCTTGATCTCCGGCTGGCCGAATTTCGCTGTGTCGGCGGCGATCAGGAGGTCACACATCATCGCCAGCTCACAGCCGCCACCGAGGGCGTAGCCGGCGACCGCCGCGATCGTCGGGGTGCGCACGGCGGCCAACTTGCCCCAGGGCGCGAAGAAGTCGGCACCGAAGGCGTCGGCGAACGTCAGTCCGGCCATCTCCTTGATGTCGGCGCCGGCGGCGAACGCCTTGGCCGAACCGGTGATGATGATCGCCCCTGTCGCTGGGTCCTGGTCCAATTCCGTTGCGGCGCTGGTGACTTCATTCATCACCTGGCTGTTGAGTGCGTTGAGCGCCTTCGGCCTGTTCAGTGTGATGATGCCGACTCGTTCTTCGCGCTCGACCAGAATGGTTTCGTACGCCATGTGTTACCTCCTAGAACTCCAGGTCGTCGTCGACGGGCTGGAAGTATGCCGTGATATCGGCCAGGGTGACCTCGGCCAGTGATGCGGGTGACCACTTCGGATTGCGGTCCTTGTCGACCAGCTGCGCGCGAATGCCTTCCACCAGATCATGTGAACGTAACGAGGCGCTTGATACTCGATAGTCTTGCACCAGAACGTCTTCCAGCGTTGGCAGGTCTTTTGCGCGACGGACCGCCTCGAAAGTCACCGAGAGCGCGATGGGGGAGCGGGTGTTGATCAGGTCGGCGGCGTCGTTGGCGGGTTTGGCGTCGTGGCTTTTCAAAGCGGCCACGATATCGAGCACGCTGTCGGCCCGGTAGCACTCGTCGATCCACTCGCGTTGTGCCGCAAGCTCACTCGGTGGGGGTTCGATTGCATGCCGGGCCAGTGCGCCTTCCACGCCGTTGGTAGCGACGGCCGCGGTGAACGCGTCGAGTTCGCTGTGCGGCACGTAGTGATCGGCGAACCCCAGCGCAATGGCGTCGGCGCCGTTGAACGGCGCTCCGGTGAGTGCGGCGTGCAGGCCCAGCTTGCCGGGCGCACGGGACAGCAGATACGTCCCGCCGACGTCGGGGATGAACCCGATGCCGACCTCGGGCATCGCGACCTTCGAGGTGTCGGTCACCACGCGGGTGTTGGCGTGGGCGCTGACGCCGACGCCACCGCCCATCACGATGCCGTCCATCACCGCCACGTAGGGCTTGGTGAAGCGGCCGATCAGACCGTTCATCAGGTATTCGTCGCGCCAGAACCGGCGGGCGTCGGTCCCGTCTTTACGCGCGCTGTGGTAGATGGCCACCACGTCGCCGCCGGCGCACAGCCCGCGCTCGCCGGCACCGCTGAGCACCACCGCGCGCACCGCGTCGTCGCGGCCCCACCGGATCAGCACGGTGCTGAGGAGGTCCACCATCGTCCGGTTCAGCGAATTGATGGCCTTGGGCCGGTTGAGGGTGATGTAGCCGACGCCGTCGACGACGCTGGTCAGGACTTCGTCGGATTCCCCGGTCACGGCCCCCTCAGCAACCCCAGTCATGCGTTCGCCTCCCCTTCGCCGCAATCCGCTCGGCCCCGCTCACCCGGGCCATGAGTTTGACGAGCAATCTAGATCGTGACTCGCTCGGCGATGCCCGCGGGTCTAAGGTTTAGGGTGATCCAAGCGAGCTATACGGGTCCCTGACTGACTACGAAACGCCAGCTCCGCCGGGAACTCGGGCGGACCACCACTCGTTGAGCGATTGTTCGCACGTTCGAAGCCATAGCCATTGAGAGAGGATCCGACGGTGCGGGAGACAAGTAACCCGGTATTTCGTTCGCTGCCGAAGCAGGCGGGCGGATACGCGCAATTCGGCCCCGGCGTGCAGTCGGGCTATCCGGCCGACCCCTACGCGCCCTACCAGCAGGGTCGTGAGGCTCGCGTCTCGCGCCCGCTGACCATTGACGACGTCGTCACCAAGACCGGGCTGACCCTGGCCATGCTGTCGACGACCGCGATCGTTTCCTACTTCCTGGTTGCGACCAACCTGAAGCTGGCGATGCCGCTGACGATGGTCGGTGCGTTCGGCGGTTTGGCGCTGGTGTTGGTCGCGACGTTCGGCCGCAAGCAGGACAACCCGGCGATCGTGCTCAGCTACGCCGCGCTCGAGGGTTTGTTCCTGGGCGCCATCTCGTTCCTGCTCGCCAACTTCTCGGTGGGATCGGCGAATGCGGGGATGCTGATCGGCGAGGCGGTGCTCGGCACACTCGGGGTGTTCTTCGGCATGCTGGTCGTCTACAAGACCGGCGCCATCCGGGTCACGCCTAAATTCACTCGCATGCTGGTCGCCGCGATGTTCGGCGTGCTGGTGCTGATGCTCGGCAACTTCGTGCTGGCGATGTTCCACGTCGGTGGCGGCGAGGGGCTGGGTCTTCGCAGTGCCGGGCCCATCGGGATCATTTTCTCGCTGGTGTTCATCGGCATCGCGGCCTTCAGCTTCCTGATTGACTTCGACGCGGCCGATCAGATGATCCGCGCTGGCGCGCCGGAGAAGGCCGCTTGGGGTATCGCCCTGGGCCTGACGGTGACGCTGGTGTGGTTGTACCTGGAAATCCTGCGTCTGCTGAGTTACCTGCAGAACGACTAACCCCATTGACGGGCAGAGCCGGCACACCGCCTTCGGTGTGCCGGCTTTTCCTTTGGGGTAGCGCCGGCGGGCGCTCCCCGCGCTGGCGTGTGCGCCCCGCTCTGGCGTTGCGGCCCGCTCTGGCGTTGCGGCCCGCGCTGGCGTGGCGGCCCGCGCTGGCGTGTGCGCCCCGCTCTGGCGTTGAGCCCCGCTCTGGCGTGTGCGCCCCGCTCTGGCGTTGAGCCCCGCTCTGGCGTGTGCGCCCCGCTCTGGCGTTGAGCCTGCATTGAGGGCGGGGGCCACTCGAACTTCGTCGCCCTTGACGCAGAGTCAACGCGTGCTCAGCGCGTCCCATGCCTCCCGAACCCGTCGAACTACTTCGCTGGGCCGGTGGCGTCCGACCACCCGAATGACGGTCCAACCCACTCGCCGGATGTACTCCTGCCGGTCCACGTCCGATGCGTACTGGGCGGGGTCGGTCCAATGCTGGTCGCCGTCGTATTCGGCAGCCAACATGATGTCCTCCCAGCCCATATCGAGGAAATAGCGAGGGAAACCGTCCCGGCCCGGCACCGGTATCTGGGTCTGGGGCTTCGGGAAACCCGCGTTGATCAACAGCAGGCGCAGCCAAGTCTCTTTCGGCGACTGTGCTCCCGCGTCGACCAATTCCAATGCGGTCTCCAGTTGCCGTAAGCCCCGCACACGCCGATGATTGGCGGCTAACTCAGCGACATCCGGCACTTTGAAGTCCGTCGCGGCAGCAAGCGCATCGAGACTGGCAACGGCCCGACTCAACGCCCCGCGCCGGCCGATATCGAATGCCGTGCGCTCCGGCGTCGTGACCGGGAGTCCGTGCAAGATTTGCGTCTCGCCGTCCAACAACCGTTCATCACGCGTGATGACGCGTTGCGGCGCCCTGGCGTTGCGCCAGATCAATTCGATCGCCGCCGCGTGATCGATCCACTTCGAGCCATGCATCGCCGACGCCGCGGCGCCGGCGATCACCGCCTCCCGCCGCGACCACAACCAGGCTGCCGTCGTGCGTTGTCGCAAGGTCGGCTCCACCCGCTTGTTGAGGTAGACGTTCGGCATGATCGCGCGGTAGTACCTGCGCAGCTCATGGCGCGTCAGGACGCCGGCGGTCAGTGCTTCACTGCCAATAAACGGTTGCGGCGCGCTTGTCATGCCGACATGTTGGCGACTTACACCGACAGCGCCGTCGACTCTGCGGCACGGGCGACAAAATGCGAGTGGGCCCCGCCCTGAGCGCAGGCTCAACGCACAGACGCGAGGCCGCACGCCGACAGCGCCGTTGACTCTGCGGCGCGGGCGACAAAATGCGAGTGGGCGCCGCCCTGAGCGCAGGCTCAACGCACAGACGCGAGGCCGCACGCCGACAGCGCCGTTGACTCTGCGCCACGGGCGACAAAATGCGAGTGGGCCCCGCCCTGAGCGCAGGCTCAACGCCCAAAGCGCGCTACAGCCGCTCGATCACCATCGCCATGCCCTGGCCGCCGCCGACACACATGGTCTCGACGCCGAAGGTCTTGTCATGTGTAGTCAGGTTGTTCAGCAGCGTGGCGGTGATCCGGGCGCCGGTCATGCCGAACGGGTGGCCCAGGGCGATCGCGCCGCCCGACACATTCAGCTTGTCTTCGTCGATACCCAGCTCGCGCGCCGAACCCAGCACCTGCACCGCGAAGGCCTCGTTGATCTCGAACAGGTCGATGTCGCTCACGGACATGCCGGCTCGGGCCAGCGCCTGCTTGGTCGCCTCGATCGGGCCCAGACCCATGATTTCCGGGGACAATCCGCTGACGCCGGTGGACACTATGCGTGCCAGCGGCTTCAGGCCCAGCTCCTTGGCCTTGACGTCGCTGGTGATCACCACCGCCGCGGCACCATCGTTCAACGGGCACGCGTTGCCCGCCGTCACCGTGCCGTTGGGCCGGAACACCGGCTTGAGCTCGCTGATCTTCTCGTACGTGGTCCCGGCGCGCGGGCCGTCATCGGTGCTCACGGTCGAACCGTCGGGCAGCGTGACGGGGGCGATCTCGCGCTCGAAGAAGCCGCTCTTGATCGCTTCCTCGGCCCGGTTCTGACTGCGCACTCCCCAGTGGTCCTGGTCCTCGCGAGAAATGCCGGTCAGCAGTGCGACGTTTTCGGCGGTCTGGCCCATCGCGATGTAGATGTCGGGGACGTTGCCGTCGGCACGGGGGTCGTGCCATTCGTCGGCGCCGGCGGCCGCGGCGCTGGTGCGCTCCTGGGCGGCGTCGTACAGCGGGTTCTTGGTGTCCGGCCAGCCGTCGGCGTTGCCCTTGCCGAACCGCGACACCGTCTCGACACCGGCGGAGACGAAGACGTCGCCCTCGCCGGCCTTGATCGCGTGAAACGCCATCCGGGTGGTCTGCAGCGACGACGAGCAGTAGCGATTGACGGTGGTGCCGGGCAGGAAGTCGTAGCCGAGCGCCACCGCGACGACGCGCGCGATATTGAAACCGGACTCGCCGCCGGGCTGGCCGCAACCCATGATCAGGTCGTCGATCTGGTGAGGGTTGAGGGCGGGCACCTTGTCGAGCGCGGCGCGGACCATCTGGGCAGCCAGATCATCGGGCCGGATGCTGATCAGCGACCCCTTCATGGCGCGGCCGATCGGCGAACGGGCGGTTGAAACGATGACGGCTTCCGGCATGACGGCTCCTCGATTGCGGTGTGCGAAGCCGAGCCTAACGCGCCTTACCCAGAGGCGGCCGCGGCGGTCGCACCCGCCGGCGACGGGCGGGACCACAATCGAGACACGATCGTCCGTCGGGCGGCAATGGCCGGTAGCGCAGCGGGACGGGCGAGCACGGGAACCTTCTCGCTCAGCGCTTCGCACAGCGCCAGCAGCAACTGCTCGGCCGCCTCGGCATAGCCGGCCGCCGAGGGGTGGTAGCGGTCGGAGGAGAACATCAGCTCCGGCATCTCCCGGAACTTGGGTGCGAGCAGATGCGCCAGGGGCACCGGCACCCCGCCGGCGGCTCTGACGGCCGCGGCCTGTGCCCGGGCCAGCTGCAGGCCACGGGTGCGCGCCAGCGAGCGCAGCGGCTGCGGGATCGCGGTGATGAGCCCGAAGTCCGGGCACGTACCGACCACCACGACGGCGCCCCGATTGCGTAGTTTGCGCACCGACGTGCCCAGCCGCTGCGCCGACGGTCCGACACCGTTGAGTGCGGTGATGTCGTTGGCACCGATCATGATGACCGCGACGTCCGGTGGCGGCCCCGCCACGAACATCGCGTCGACCTGACCCATCACCCCTTTCGAGGTGGCGCCGACGATGGCCTTCGTGCTCAGCCTGATTCGTAGCCCGGACTGCTCGGCGAGCCTGCGGGCGATCACCACGCCCGGCACTTCCTCGGCGGTCGCGCACCCGTAGCCGGTGGCCGTCGAGTCGCCGAACACCATCAGGTGCAGGTCGAAAGGCGTGCCGTACCGCCACCGCTGCACCGGGCCGCCGCCGGGGGCATAGACACCGTCGGCACGTGGCGGCGGTTCCCAGTTCTTGGGGATCACGGTGCGGACATGCGTCGCCTGGCCAACCAGCAGGTTGCGTGCGCCCAGATAGGCCGAGCCTGTCGAGGCGAGTGCACCCGCTGTGGCCAAAGCGATCGTCGAACGCCGCGGCACATGCACGCCCACGCGCATCAGTTTAGGACGGTTGTGCTCATTTCGGGGGTAGCTGACAAACAAACCGGTTACGGTGTGAAACAGATGTGGTATCGAAACCGATTAAGTGGAAGTTGAGTGGGTAGAGGACTGTCAAGCTAAGTTTGCGAGGTTGGCTGAACGAATCGCTCAGCTTCTTCGTCGCATGCTGTATCGGACTACAACGGCGTAGGAAGTGTTGAGCATGACCGCACCCGGTAAGGTCTCTGGCGCACCTAGAGTCGCCATTCGCCCGCGCGACGCGCTGAAGGCTCGTAGACTCGAAGCCCGCAGGTTTGCGATCAGCGACGGGGCTCCCGTTGAGGTCGTCGAGTCTGGGCCGAGCGTTGCTGCTCGGTTCGCTACGCTGGCCTCTCGCGTGACGATCCGGCCGGTTTTGGCGGCCGGTAGCTACGTACCTCACCTGCCCTGGCCGTGGGGTCTGATCGACCACGCCGCGCGCGTGCTGTTGCCGGCCACCAGTACCGTCAGGGCCGATGTGACCTTGCCGAATGCGGCGGCACAGCTGGTACGCGCACCCGGGGTACTGCCGGCCGATGGCACCCGGCGGGTCGTCCTGTACCTGCACGGCGGCGCATTTTTGACCTGCGGAGCAAACTCGCACGGTCGACTCGTCGAGTCACTCTCGAAGTTCGCTGACGCACCCGTTCT
This sequence comes from Mycobacterium gordonae, assembly GCF_002101675.1. Classification (GTDB taxonomy): domain Bacteria; phylum Actinomycetota; class Actinomycetes; order Mycobacteriales; family Mycobacteriaceae; genus Mycobacterium; species Mycobacterium gordonae. The sequence continues at coordinate 74,993 of NZ_LQOY01000040.1, forward strand.
CGTCGTCAACTATCGGCTGATGCCCAAGCATTCGATCGGCATGGCGCTCGACGACTGCCACGACGGTTACCGATGGCTGCGGCTGCTGGGCTACGACCCGGACCAGATTGTGCTCGGCGGCGACTCCGCCGGCGGGTACCTCGCGCTGTCCCTTGCACAGCGCCTGTTGCGCGAAGGGGAGGAGCCCGCCGCCCTTGTCGCGATCTCGCCACTGCTGCAGCTGGCAAAGGAGCCCAAGCAGTCTCACCCCAACATAAAAACCGACGCGATGTTCCCCTCCAGAGCCTTTGATGCGCTCGGCGCTTTGGTTGCTAGCTGTGCCGCGAAGAACAAGGTGAACGGTCAGCCGGAAGAAATCTACGAGCCCCTCGATCACATCGAGCCGGGCCTGCCGCGGACGCTGATTCACGTGTCCGGCTCCGAGGTGCTGTTGCACGACGCGCAGTTGGCGGCGAGCAGGCTGGCGGCTGTCGGAGTGCCTGCCGAGGTGCGTGTGTGGCCGGGCCAGGTGCACGACTTCCAGGTCGTCGGGCCCCTGGTCCCGGAAGCCGTGCGCTCGCTGCGTCAGATCGGCGAGTACATCCGCGAGGCCACCGGATAGCGCCCGCGCGCCGCCCGGCACCGCCTGCGACGATAGGCGCATGCGGATCGCGCAGCACCTCAGTGACCTCATCGGCAATACGCCCCTGGTTCGGCTGAACTCCGTCGTCCCCGAAGGCGCGGGCATCGTGGCCGCGAAGGTGGAGTACCTCAACCCCGGTGGCAGTTCAAAGGACCGCATCGCCGAGCGGATGATCGACGCCGCTGAGGCCAGTGGCGCGCTGCAGCCCGGCGGCACGATCGTCGAGCCGACCTCCGGCAACACCGGCGTCGGGCTCGCCCTCGTTGCCCAGCGCCGCGGCTACAAGTGCGTGTTCGTCTGCCCGGACAAGGTCGGCGAGGACAAGCGGAATGTGTTGCGTGCGTACGGCGCCGAGGTCGTCGTATGCCCGACGGCGGTGCCGCCCGAGGACCCGGACAGCTACTACAGCGTGTCCGACCGATTGGTCCGGGAAATCCAGGGCGCCTGGAAACCCGACCAGTACTCCAACCCGGAAGGGCCGGCCAGCCACTACGCGACCACCGGTCCCGAGATCTGGGCGGATACCGACGGCAAGATCACCCACTTCGTCGCCGGCATCGGCACTGGCGGCACCATCACCGGCGCCGGGCGCTACCTCAAGGAAGTGTCCGACGGGCGGGTGCGCGTCATCGGCGCCGACCCGGAGGGATCGGTGTACTCCGGGGGCACTGGCCGGCCTTATCTGGTCGAGGGCGTCGGCGAAGACTTCTGGCCGGCGGCTTACGACCCGTCGGTGCCGGACGAGATCATCGCCGTCTCGGACTCCGACTCCTTCGACATGACCCGACGGCTGGCCCGCGAGGAAGCCATGCTGGTCGGCGGATCGTGCGGGATGGCCGTCGTCGCGGCGCTGAAAGTGGCCGAGCAGGCCGGTCCCGACGCGCTGATCGTGGTGCTGCTACCGGACGGCGGCCGTGGCTACATGGCCAAGATCTTCAACGACGCGTGGATGTCGTCCTACGGATTCCTGCGCAGCCGGCTGGACGGCTCGGCCGCCGAGTCGACGGTCGGGGACGTGTTGCGCCGCAAGTCCGGTGCGCTGCCCGACCTGGTGCACACCCATCCGTCGGAAACTGTGCGCGACGCAATCGGGATCCTCCGGGAGTACGGGGTGTCGCAGATGCCGGTGGTCGGCGCCGAGCCGCCGGTGATGGCCGGTGAGGTCGCGGGCAGCGTCTCCGAACGCGAACTGCTGTCGGCGGTGTTCGAAGGTCGGGCCAAGCTGGCTGACGCCGTCAAACAGCACATGAGCCCGCCCCTGCGGTTGATCGGGGCCGGCGAACTGGTCAGCGTGGCCGGGGAGGCGTTGCGCGATCAGGACGCCCTGATGGTCGTCGAGGAAGGCAAACCGGTCGGCGTGATCACCCGTTACGACCTGCTCGGGTTCCTCTCCGAGGGGACGCGACGACGCTAGTGGGGCTGTGACGTGGCTCTCGTCGCTGCGGTACTGTATCCGGCTTAGTTCAGCAAAGTCCGCTCCTGGAAGCTCGGAAGGGTTGCCCCATGACCGATCAGCCGCCGCCCGGCGGGTCCTACCCGCCACCGCCGCCACCGCCTGGCTCCTCCGGTGCCGCGCCCTCCGGTGGGCATCTTCCGCCGTCCGCACCGCCCCCTCCGGGCAGCAGCGGTGACTTTTCGCAGTCCGTCGGCGGCTCAGCGCCGCCGCCGCCTCCTCCGCCGCCGCCCGCGGGCGGCTATCCGCCGCCTCCTCCGGCTGCCGGTGGATATGCGCCGCCGCCGCCGGGGCCCGCGGTCAAGGGGTTGTCGACCGATGCCTACACGCCGTGGCTCACCCGCGTTTTGGCGTTCCTGATCGACTACGCCCCGATCCTCGTCGTCCTCGGAATCGCCCAGGTGATCGACATGCTGACCCAGGAGGAATCCTGCGTCACCAGTGTCAACCAATACGACGTCGCGCAGTACTGCTACACCCAGGGGTCGATCATCGGGACCCTCGCACAGGGGTTGGCGTCGCTACTGATCCTGGCGTATGTGGTCTGGAACTACGGGTACCGTCAGGGCACCACCGGATCGAGCATCGGCAAGTCGATCCTGAAGTTCAAGGTGGTCAGTGAGGTCACCGGAGAGCCGCTCGGCTTTGGCATGTCGCTGGTGCGCCAGCTCGCGCACTTCGTCGACGCGATCATCTGCTACGTCGGGTTCCTGTTCCCGCTGTGGGACAGCAAGCGCCAGACGCTCGCCGACAAGATCATGACGACGGTCTGCCTACCGCTCTAAACGACGTCGAGTCTGCGGTGACGGCGGCGGCCACTCGCACTTCGTCGCCCTCACCGCAGAATCAACGGCACGGCGTGGCGATTAGGCTGGCAGTCGATGAGCGACGACCACGCATTCACCGGACTTGCCACCAAAGCCATCCACGCCGGCTATCGCCCCGACCCGGCGACCGGCGCCGTCAACGCCCCCATCTATGCCAGCAGCACCTTCGCGCAGGACGGCGTCGGCGGTCTGCGCGGCGGATTCGAATACGCCCGCACCGGCAACCCGACCCGGGCCGCGCTGGAGGCCTCGCTGGCGGCGGTGGAGGACGGCGCGTACGGGCGGGCGTTCAGTTCCGGGATGGCCGCCAGCGACTGTGCGCTGCGGGCCATGCTGCGCCCGGGTGACCACGTTGTTATTCCCGACGACGCCTACGGCGGCACCTTCCGGCTGATCGACAAGGTGTTCACGCAGTGGGGTGTCGCGTACACCCCGGCGCCGTTGTCGGATCTGGATGCCGTGCGTGGCGCGATCACCCCGCAGACGAAACTGATCTGGGTCGAGACGCCCACCAACCCGCTGCTGTCGATCGCCGACATCAGTGCGATCGCCCAGCTGGGCGCCGACAATGCGGCAAAAGTGTTGGTGGACAACACCTTCGCTTCCCCCGCGCTGCAGCAGCCGTTGACCTTGGGTGCCGACGTGGTGTTGCATTCGACCACCAAATACATCGGCGGGCACTCCGATGTGGTCGGGGGCGCACTGGTGACCAATGACGAACAACTGGACCAGGCGTTCGCCTTCCTGCAGAACGGGGCGGGGGCGGTGCCCGGTCCGTTCGACGCCTATCTCACCCTGCGCGGCCTCAAGACGCTGGTGCTGCGGATGCAGCGACACAGCGAAAACGCCGCAGCCGTGGCGGAGTTCCTGGCCGGCCATCCGGCCGTGAGCACCGTGCTCTATCCCGGTCTGCCGAGCCACCCCGGGCATGAGGTCGCCGCGCGGCAGATGCGCGGCTTCGGTGGCATGGTCTCGGTGCGGATGCGCGGCGGGCGTGCGGCCGCCGAGAAGCTCTGTGCTCAGACGAGCGTCTTCATTCTGGCCGAGTCGCTGGGCGGCGTGGAATCGCTGATCGAACACCCCAGCGCCATGACGCACGCCTCCACCGCCGGGTCACAGTTGGAAGTTCCCGACGACCTGGTGCGGCTGTCGGTCGGCATCGAGGATGTCACGGATCTGCTGGCCGACCTGGATCAGGCGCTGGGCTGACGGCCCGCGAGCAGACACAAAAGCCCCTTGGAGCGTCCGCTCCGGGGAGCTTTTGTGTCTGCTCGCGCCACCTCGCGCCAACAAAGTCAGGAGTGGTAGGGCTCCGCGCTGACCAGGGTCACCTCAACGGTGTTGCCGCTGGGCACCTTGTAGCTGCGGGTCTCGCCCACCTTCGCGTCGATCAGCGCACCACCCAGCGGCGAGTTCGGTGAGTACACCTCGAGCTTGCCGTCGTTGACGCCTTCTTGGCGGGTGGCGATCAAGAAGGTCTCGCTGTCGTCTTTGTCGCCGTTGTAGTAGACCTTCACCACCGAACCCGGCAGTGCGACACCGGACTGCTTGGGCGCCTCGCCCACCTTGGCGTTGTTGAGCAGATCCTGCAGCTGGCGGATGCGGGCCTCCTGCTGACCCTGCTCCTCGCGCGCGGCGTGATATCCGCCGTTCTCGCGAAGATCACCCTCTTCCCGGCGGTCGTTGATCTCGGCGGCGATGACCGGACGATTCGCGATCAACTGGTCGAGCTCGGCCTTGAGTCGGTCATGTGATTCCTGGGTCAACCAGGTCACCTGAGTGTCCGTCATCTCGTGGCGCTCCTTGTGATTGTTGTTCCGCGCAAGCTCTGGTCCCGATGTTGGGCGTCTGCGGGTCCCCACCCCGGGTGCTGCAACTCCGTTCTGCTCACGGCCTCTAATGCAGCAATACACGGTCCCCGGCAGGACCGTGCATTCACCCATGTTACCACCGCGCAAACAGTGGATGACCGATATATCCGCAGTTCGGCGTTTTGTTGTGCGGTTACTGCGACCGCAGATACGCGGGCACGTCCGCGCCGCAGCCGTATACGTCCGCCACGGCCGGCGGCTTACTCGATTTCAGTGTCGTGGACACCTGCACGGTCTGCTGGTTGGCGGGGGGAACCAGCACTTCCCGACGACCCGTTTCGCTGCCGTCTTTAGACCTGACCCGCACGATGCAGTCCACCGGTCGCGAGGGGTCGCGGCGGTACACGCTGATCGTCACCGACGCCGTCTCGTCGTCGATAACCTGATAGCCGGCCAGGGTGCCCTTGAGTGGCGCCGACCCGATCTGCCGATAGGCCACCACGGCGATCGCGACTCCCAGTGCCAGGACCAGCACCGTCAGCCCGACGACGACGCGGCGCCGCGTTTTCCGCGAAAGCCGGTCACGTCCGTAGCGTGCCTCGGGCCGGGAGAAGGAATCTTCCGTCACGTGCTCAGTCATGCCCTCGGGAGTTGTGGGGTACAGGAGAACTGGAAGTATAGGGGGCACTCACAGGGTCGGTGGGCGGCCAACGGACGGACTCGGAAGAACAGACACAAGGGAGCTCGTGAGCAAACTGCGATTGATGGCGGTGCATGCCCACCCCGACGACGAATCCAGCAAGGGGGCCGCGACGCTGGCGCGCTACGCCGACGAGGGCCATCGCGTCATGGTGGTAACCCTGACCGGCGGCGAACGCGGTGAGATCCTCAACCCGGCCATGGACCTTCCCGACGTGCACGGGCACATCCACGAGATCCGCCGGGACGAGATGGCCAAGGCCGCGGAGATCCTGGGTGTCGAACACCACTGGCTGGGCTTCGTTGACTCCGGCCTGCCCAAGGGCGACCCGCCGCCGCCCCTGCCGGAAGGCTGCTTCGCCCTGGTGCCACTGGAGGAATCCACCGAAGCGCTGGTGCGCGTGGTGCGCGAGTTCCAGCCGCACGTGATGATCACCTACGACGAGAACGGCGGCTATCCGCACCCCGACCACATCCGCTGTCACGAGGTGTCCGTCAGCGCCTATGAGGCCGCCGGTGACTATCGCCGGTTCCCCGACGCCGGAGAGCCGTGGGCGGTGTCCAAGCTGTACTACGTGCACGGGTTTCTGCGGGCGCGCATGCAGCTGCTGCAGGACGAGTTCATCAAGCACGGGCAGGAGGGTCCGTTCGGGAAGTGGCTCGAGCACTGGCTGCCCCAGCACGACCATTTCGAGAAGCGGGTGACCACGCGCGTGGAGTGCTCGGCGTACTTCGGCCAACGCGACGACGCCCTGATCGCGCATGCGACCCAGATCGACCCGAACGCAGAGTTCTTCGCCGCTCCGATCGAGTGGCAGGAACGGCTCTGGCCGACCGAGGAGTTCGAGCTGGCCCGCTCGCGAGTGCCGGCCCGCCTGCCTGAGACCGATCTGTTCGAGGGGATCTTCGAGAGAACCGAGGCACCGTGAACCACTTTCTGCTCAGCGTGATCGCTGCCGGGCCCAAGAACAACGGCCCGGATTTCGGCAAGGCCAGTCCACTCGGGCTGGTGGTGGTCGTATTGCTCATCGTCGCCACCGTTTTCCTGGTCCGCTCGATGAACAGGCAGCTCAAGAAGGTCCCGGAGTCCTTCGATCGCCAGCATCCCGAGCCGGATCAAGCCGCCGACGAGGGCACCGACGCGGTAGATGCGGTCGAACGGCCCGCCACCGACACCGACAGCAACCGACCGCCGGGCCCGGCCCATGACCCCGGCTGAGCCGGCCGGGACGAACAACCTGGGCCAAGCCACCAGCCCATATCTGCGTCAGCACGCCGACAACCCGGTGCACTGGCAGCAATGGAGTCCGGAGGCCCTCGCGGACGCCGCGGCACGCGACGTGCCGGTCCTGCTGTCCATCGGTTACGCCGCGTGCCACTGGTGCCATGTGATGGCCCACGAATCGTTCGAGGACGACGAGGTGGCCGCCGTCATGAACGCCGGCTTCGTCTGCATCAAGGTGGATCGCGAAGAGCGCCCCGACATCGACTCGGTCTACATGAACGCCACCGTCGCGCTCACCGGGCAGGGCGGCTGGCCGATGACGTGCTTCCTCACCCCCGATGGGCGGCCCTTCTTCTGCGGCACTTACTACCCCAAAGACGCTTTCCTGCAGCTGCTTTCGGCAATCACCGAAACATGGACGCAGCGCCGGAACGAGGTCGAGGAAGCCTCGGACCACATCGCCGGCGAGTTGCGGTCGATGGCGTCAGGTCTGCCCGGTGGGGGACCGGAGATCGCGCCCGGCCTGTGCGACGACGCGGTTGCCGCGGTGCTGCGCGACCAGGACACGGTGCACGGGGGTTTCGGCGCAGCACCGAAGTTCCCGCCGTCGGCGCTGCTCGAGGGTCTGCTGCGCCACCACGAGCGCACCGGGTCGGTTGACGCCTTGCAGGCGGTGTCTCGCGCCGGCAGTGCGATGGCCCGCGGCGGCATCTACGACCAACTCGCCGGCGGCTTCGCCCGCTACAGCGTCGACAACGCTTGGGTGGTGCCGCATTTCGAGAAGATGTTGTACGACAACGCACTGCTGCTGCGCTGCTACGCGCACTGGGCCCGCCGGACCGGTGATCCGCTGGCCCGCCGGGTCTCGGCCCAGACCGCGCGATTTCTGCTTGACGACCTGGCCGACGGCGACATGTTCACCTCGTCGCTGGACGCCGACGCGGACGGCCGCGAGGGCTCGACCTACGTTTGGACGCCGGCGCAGCTGGCCGAGGTGCTCGGCGACGACGACGGCGCATGGGCCGCAACGGTTTTCGGGGTGACCCGAGGGGGCAACTTCGAGCACGGATCATCGGTGCTGCAGTTGCTCGAAGACCCCGACGACCCGGCACGCCTGGAACGCATTCGGTCGGCGCTGCTGGCGGCGCGGCTCACCCGGGCCCAGCCCGGACGGGACGACAAAGTGGTCACCTCGTGGAACGGGCTGGCGATTACGGCGCTGGCCGAAGCCACTGTGGCGCTTGACGATTCAGAGCTGGCGCAGGCTGCGCGACGTTGCGCGACCGCGCTGCTGAACCTGCATCTCGTCGACGGCCGGCTGCGGCGGGCCAGCCTGGGCGGGGTGGTGGGCGACAGCGCGGCCATCCTGGAGGATTACGCGATGCTGGCCACTGGATTGCTGGCGCTGTACCAACTGAGCCCCGACGACGCCTGGCTGGCCGCGGCCACCGGCCTGTTGGACACCGCGGTCCGGCACTTCAGCGACCCACGGCATCCCGGTCGCTGGTTCGACACCGCCGACGACGCCGAGCAACTCGTGCTGCGACCGGCCGACCCCATGGACGGGGCCACGCCCTCAGGGGCGTCGTCGATCGCCGAGGCCCTGCTGACCGCCGCTCACCTCACCGATGCCGACCGGGCCGCGACGTACCTGCAGATGGCCGGGGACACGCTGGACGCGCACTCGGTGCTGCTGGCCCGGGCCCCACGTTCGGCCGGGCACTGGCTGGCGGTCGCCGAAGCCGCGGTGCGCGGGCCACTGCAGATCGCGGTCGCGTGCGCCGACACGACGTCGCCGCTGCTGGCCGACGCCCGGCGGCTCGCGCCCGGCGGGGCGATCGTCGTCGGCGGCGTCATGGACTCGTCACCCCTGCTGGCCGGCCGCGACCGGGTGGCCGGGGCCGACGCCGCCTATGTGTGCCGGGGCCGGACGTGCGACCTGCCGGTGACCAGTGCAGACCGACTCGCCACCGCCCTGGGGATACCCGGGTAGTAGCGTGCGTCACATGCCGAACAGCCCCGACAGGTCGCAAGCGATCACCGAAACGGTCACCCGCTACATCGCCACGGTCACCGACGGCAGCGCGGATGATCTGGCGGCGTTCTACGCCGATGACGCCACCCTGGAGGATCCGGTCGGCGGCGAGGTGCACATCGGCACCAACGCCATTCGCAGTTTCTATTCCTCCGTCACCGGTGTCCAGCGTGACTGCGAGCTGGTGACTCTGCGCGTCTCGGGCAATGAGGCGGCGTTCCATTTCCGGCTGACGATCACCGCCGGCGACAACAAGATGCGGATCGAGCCGATCGAGACGATGGTGTTCGACTCCGACGGGAAGGTCACCGCGATGAAGGCTTACTGGTCACCGGCTGATGTGACTCAGCTCTGAGCTCGACTCAGAAGACCACGAACCACATGGCGATGTAGTGGCAGATCGCCGCCACGGCGGTGCAGGCGTGGAAAAACTCGTGGTAGCCGAAGGTCGACGGCCACGGGTCGGGCCACTTCAGCGCGTAGAGGATGCCGCCGATGCTGTACAGCGCGCCGCCGACGAACAGCAGCACCATCGCCGCCACTCCGGCGTTGTGCAGGATCGAGCTGGTGTACCAGACCGCTACCCACCCCAGCAGGATGTAGAGCGGCACGCCCACCCAGCGCGGGGCGGTCGGCCACAGCATCTTGAGGGTGACTCCCGCCAGCGCACCGCCCCACACGATCGCCAGCACCACGTGCCCGTCATGCCCGGGCAATGCCAGCAGGGCGAACGGCGTGTAGCTGCCGGCGATGAAGATGAAGATCATCGAGTGATCCGCACGCTTCATCCACATGCGGGCGGTGTTCGACTTCCAGTTCACCCGGTGGTAGGTGGCACTGACGGTGAACATGATGATGGTGGCGAACGTGTAGAGCATCGTCGCCAGGCCGGCCTTGGTGGAATCGAGCGCCCACGACACGGCGACCAGCGATGCGCCGGCGAAAACGGCGGCACCCGCGGAGTACACGTGTATCCAGCCGCGGAAGCGCGGCTTCTTGAGAACCTTGGCGACGCCCTCGGCGATCTGGTGGGCGGCGTTGGCCGGCGATGGGCCCTCGTGGTCCGGTCCTGTGCTGGTGAGCGTGCTGGTCTGGCTGCTCATCTGTCCTGGTGCCCCGCCTTGTCCGTCGGTCGGTATCTGATCTCAAGGGTAGCGGGATCAGCTGAGAGAACACGCTTAGACTTGGCGTGATATTGCCGGACATGGCAGCCGGAATTTGGTGTTGGTCACAGTAGTGTGGGATGTCGTGGAAATCATCCCGCCGCGGATCAAGGAGCCGTTGTACCGGCTGTACGAGCTGCGACTGCGGCAGGGGTTGGCCGCGTCCCGATCCGAGTTGCCGCGCCACATCGCGGTGTTGTGCGACGGCAACCGGCGGTGGGCGCGCAGCCTGGGGTATGACGACGTCAGCGTCGGCTACCGGATGGGCGCGATCAAGATCGCCGAGATGTTGCGGTGGTGCCAGGAAGCCGGGATCGAGATGGCCACCATCTATCTGCTGTCGACCGAGAACCTGCAACGCGACCCTGACGAACTCGCCGCGCTGCTCGAGATCATCACCGACGTCGTCGAAGAAATCTGCGCTCCGGCCAACCGTTGGAGCGTCCGAACGGTAGGCGATCTGGAGTTGCTGGGCGAGGCTCAGGCCCGCCGGTTGCGGGGCGCCGTGGATTCCACGCCCCAGAACGCGTCCTTCCACGTCAACGTCGCGGTGGGTTACGGCGGCCGTCAGGAAATCGTCGACGCGGTGCGCGCGCTGCTGGGCAAGCGACTCGCCGACGGCGCCACCGCCGAGGAACTCATCGACGCCGTTACCGTCGAAGGGATCTCCGAAAATCTCTACACCTCGGGGCAACCCGACCCCGACCTGGTGATCCGAACCTCAGGTGAGCAGCGGCTGTCCGGTTTTTTGCTGTGGCAGAGCGCTTACTCGGAGATGTGGTTCACTGAGGCGCACTGGCCCGCGTTCCGGCGGGTCGATTTTCTGCGCGCACTGCGCGACTACAGCATGCGCAACCGCCGTTACGGCAAGTAGCGGAGCGTCCGTACCGGACGATGCCGGGCTGCCGTTCGGCGTGTCGTTTTAGGCCAGTTTTGTCACACCTACTGTGTCATTTCGGTCGCCTGGGGGCAGGCAAGAGATCCTGACAGCAAACTTCCCTACGTTGCGCCTGGGTAACGAGCGGCCAAAAAATTTCACAGCCAACCCTCATATTAGCTAGGCTATCGAGCCACTTGTCGGACGGTTACTGATCAGTAGGCTGTGTCTAATAGCAAGCTAAATCGGCTGTGACACAACTCTTTTCAGACTTCAATAAGTTGTGGGGCGGGTGACGTCCAGATCGAGGGGCGCTTACTAACATGAATTTAATAGTGCGTATTGGCTATTGCGACTTCGGCTAACGGTGTACAACAGCGCGCACAGCGACACGCTCAGAAAAATCTGAAAATACGTGTTGTCAGATCTGGTGTTTCCGTCTTGCGTGGATGTACATTCCCAATCGCGTGTCCAACCATCGGCCATGAACCACAGGAGTTTCAGCGATGTCGTATTTGGTGGCTGCCCCCGACCTGCTCGCTGCTGCGGCAACGAATTTGCAGAGTCTGGGTGCGTCGATCAACGAGGCCAACGGGACCTGGGCAGGTCCTATCACCTCGTTGCTGCCGGCCGCTCGCGACGAGGTGTCGACCGCCATCGCTGCGCTGTTCGGCACGCACGCACAGGGCTACCAAGCCTTGAGTTCCGAAGCCCAGGCGTTCCATCAGCAGTTCGTGCAGGCTTTGAACAGCGCCGGCAATGCGTACTCCGCAGGCGAGGCGTTCAACGCCTCGCCGCTGCAGGCCGTGTCAGACCTGATCAACGCGCCATCGCAGGCACTCTTCCAGCGTCCGCTGATCGGCAACGGCGCTGACGCCGCCCCGGGCAGCGGCGCCAACGGTGGCGCGGGCGGTTTGCTGTGGGGCAACGGCGGGGCCGGTGGATCCGGCGCCGCGGGTCAAGCCGGAGGGGCCGGTGGAGCGGCGGGTTTGTTCGGTAACGGCGGGGTCGGCGGGGTCGGCGGAGCGGGCGCCGTCGGCGGAAACGGCGGCTCCGGCGGGACGCTCTGGGGCAACGGCGGTATGGGCGGAACGGGCGGTATCGGGGCCACGGCTGGCGCGATCGGCGCCGCGGGGGGCAACGGCGGAAACGCTGGGTTCTTTGGTAACGGCGGGGTTGGCGGCGCTGGCGGAGTTGGCGGTGCCGGTGACCAGCTGTTGGGCATCCACGGCGGCAATGGCGGGGTCGGCGGTGTGGGCGGTAACGGCGGGACGGTGTTCAGCCAGGCCGGCGTCGGCGGCGCCGGTGGCGCGGGTGGCGCGGGTTGGGTGGGTGCCGATGCGACGACCCCCGGTGGCGCCGGCGGCACTGGCGGCAACGGCGGAAATGGCGGTGCCGGCGGTGCGGCCGGCGGTACCGGCATGTTCGGCTCCGGTGCGGTGGGCGGCGCCGGTGGTGCGGCCGGGCTAGGCGGTAACGGCGGGGCCGGTGGCGGCGGCGACATCGGCACTCCCAACGGCGGGGCGGGCGGCCAGGGCGGCAACCCCGGCATCGGCGGAGTGGGCGGAGCGGGTTCACTCGGCGCGGCAAACGGCGCCATGGGCGCGGCGGCAACTACCGGCGGCAACGGTGGTGCCGGCGGTGCGGGCCTGACCGCCGCGGGTGGCTCGAACGCAGCCGGCGGCAACGGCGGCGCCGGCGGGAACGCCGGGACGGCTGGCCACGGCGGCATCGGTGGCGCCGGCGGTAACGGTGACGGCAGCGGAGCGGGCGGCACCGGCGGTGCCGGTGGCGTCGGCGTGGTCGGTGGTATTGGTGGCGCCGGCGGTGACGGCGGCGTGACGGGCAACGGTGGCAACGGTGGTGCCGGCGGTGCCGGTGTGGCCGGCGCCGCCGGAGCGAACGGGGCTACCCCAGGAGCCGCGGGCGCCACGGGTGCAGTCGGTGGCACCGGTGGCGTCGGTGGTGCCGGTGGCCGCGGCGGTGCCGTGTCAGGCAACGGCGGAAACGGCGGTGCCGGTGGCGTCGGCGGGCTCGGCGGAGCCGGCGGTTCCGGAGCGACCGGGGCCGACGCAGCCGTCGCCGGAGCCACCGGCGGAACCGGCGGCATCGGCGGCAGTGGCGGCGCCGGTGGACACGGCGGTGCCGGCGGGGCCGCCGGCGTCGCGCTGGGCAGCGGGACCGGTGGGATCACCGGCGTCGGCGGCGCGGGCGGCCAGGGCGGTGCCGCTGGGATCGGCGGCGATGGCGGGGTCGGCGGAGCTGGCGACATCAACGTGCGTAACGGCGGTACCGGCGGCCAGGGTGGAAATCCCGGCGTCGGCGGGGCCGGCGGGGCTGGCGGAGTGAACGGCACCGGAACCAGCGTCTCCGCGTCCGGTTCGGCGGGGACGGCCGCATTGAGTGGCGGCAACGGCGGCGCCGGTGGCGCGGGCTGGAACGCGACCTCTCCAGGCGCCAACGGCGGTGACGGCGGGCGCGGCGGCGCCGGCGGTCGCGTCGGAAACGGTGGCGCGGGCGGTGCCGGCGGTAACGGCGCCATCGGCGCCACCGGCACCGATCCGACCCAGACCGGCGGCGCCGGCGGGACCGGCGGCAACGGCGGTAACGGCGGCGAGGGTGGTGCGGCCGGGACAACCGCGGGCTTCGGCGGGGCCGGCGGACAGGGCGGCATCGGCGGGCAGGGCGGTACCGGCGCGGCCGGCGCCAACGCAACCGACCCGTCCCAGATCGCCGGCACCGGTGGAAACGGCGGAGCCGGTGGGCAAGGTGGCAACGGCGGTAAGGGTGGCAACGCGCCGAACCCCCTCGGCAACCTGGGTGTCGGCGGTAACGGTGGCGCCGGCGGCGCGGCCGGGTTGGGCGGTGATGGTGGTCATGGCGCCAACGGCACCATCGACAGCATCAACGGGGGTGCCGGTGGACTCGGCGGTAACCCGGGCACCGGCGGCGGCGGTGGCCAGGGTGCCTTCGGGTCGACCAGCGGTGGCAACGGAGCCGCCGGTGCCGCGGCGACCGCAGGCGGCAACGGCGGCGCCGGTGGTGACGGGTACAACGCCGCTGCCGGCACGGTGACCGGTGCCGCCGGCGGCAACGGTGGCGCCGGCGGCGCCGGCGGCGCAGTCGGCAACGGCGGTGCGGGCGGCAAGGGTGGAGACGGTGCCACGGGCGCGCAGGGCGCCACCGGTGGCACCGGCCTGACCGGAGAGACGGGTCAGGCCGGTGGGATCGGCGGTAACGGCGGTGCCGGCGGTGTGGCCGGGGCGCTCGCGGGTAACGGCGGTGCCGGTGGTGCCGGCGGTGCCGGCGGTAGCGGCGGCGTAGGTGGTACCGGCGGTGTCGGTGCGGACGGTGCCGACGGTGGCGGAACCGGCGGCGTGGGTGGCCAGGGCGGCGTCGGCGGGGCGGGTGCCGTCGGCGGTAACGGTGGTGCGGGCGGTGCGTCCGCGAAGGGCATCGCGGGGGCCCTCGGCGCCGGTGGTGCTGGCGGAAGCGGTGGAGCGGCCGGCGTCGGAGGCACCGGTGGTGTCGGTGGAAACGGCAACTCCGGCAGCGTCAACGGCGGTACCGGCGGGCAGGGCGGTAACCCAGGCACCGGAGGTGCCGGTGCGGCGCACGGGAGTGGCGGCGCGGGCACCGGCCCGAACGGCGTCACTGGCGCTGCCGCGACCACTGGCGGCGACGGTGGCGTCGGCGGCAAGGGTTATGCCGCCGAGGCCGGCTCGAACGCGAACGGTGGCGTCGGCGGCGACGGTGGCGCCGGCGGCGTTCTGGGTAGCGGTGGTGCCGGCGGCGTCGGTGGCGCCGGCGACGGCACTGGCACCGGCGGCGCCGGTGGTCACGGTGGCGACAGCGGAGCGCAGGCCGGCAACGGTGGTGTCGGTGGTGCCGGTGGCGCTGGTGGCGAAACGGGCGCCGGTGGCATCGGTGGTACGGGTGGCCTCGGCCAATCGCCGGTGGGTGTTGGCGGTGCAGGGGGTCACGGCGGCGCCGGCGGTACGACATCCGGTGACGGCGGCGCCGGTGGTACCGGCGGTATCGGTCAGGCCGGCGGCGGCGCCGGCGGTCATGGTGGTGATGCCGGAAAGAGTGGCACCGGCGGCGCGGGTGGCAGCGGTGGTGCGGGTCTGGCGGGCAAGGCCGGTGCGGCTGGGGTCGGCTCGGGCGGCAATGGCGCCGACGGAGTTGCGGGCGGTTTCGGTGGTGCCGGCGGTGACGGTGGTGCCGGCGGCACGGTGTCCGGTAACGGCGGAGCCGGCGGTATGGGTGGCGCCGGGGCGCAAGGCGGTACCGGCGGTAAAGGCGCCAACTCGACGAACCCGACCACCGCTGGTGGCGCCGGTGGCGCCGGCGGTGCCGGCGGCGTGGGTGGCGCCGGCGGTAACGGTGGTGCCGCTACTGCGGGAACCCAGGGTGCTGCCGGAGACGGCGGTGCCGGTGGGGCGTCCGGCCTGGGCGGCGACGGCGGCCGCGGTGCCGACGGCACCGTGGGCAACATCAACGCGAGCAATGGTGGTAAGGGCGGCGACGCGGGCGCTGTCGGGACCGGCGGAGCGGCAGGAACCGGCTCAACTACCGGAAACAACGGTGCCGACGGTGCCGCGGCCAGCAGTAGCGGCCATGGCGGCGATGGCGGTAACGGCTTCAACGCCGGCGCGCTCACCAACGGCTCGGCCGGTGGCAACGGCGGCAACGGTGGTGCCGGTGGTTCGGTGGGTAACGGCGGCGCCGGCGGCACGGGCGGCAACGGCGCGACCGGAACCGTCGGCACGGCTGGCACGGGTACCGGTACCGGTGGCACCGGTGGCGCGGGCGGTATCGGTGGCAACGGTGGCGCCGGTGGCGCGGGCGGCTCGATCTCCGGCAATGGCGGTAACGGCGGCCTCGCGGGTAACGGTGGCCAAGGTGGCGTGGGCGGTGCCGGCGCCAGTTCCACGTCAACGGCCGTCGGCGGCAATGGTGGACTCGGCGGAACCGGTGGTGGCGGTGGTATAGGTGGGGCCGCGGGTGCCGCGACGAACGGAACCTCGGGTGCTGCCGGTAACGGCGGTAACGGCGGCAATGGCGGCGCCGGCGGCGCTGCCGGCAACGGCTTCAACCGCGCGAACGGTACCGCCGCCAACGGAACCAACGGCGGCAACGGTGGTGCCGGTGGCAATGCCGGTTCGGGCGGCGCCGGCGGGACCGGCACCGCGACCACCGCGGGCGGCGCCGGCGGTAACGGCGGTCAAGGTGGACTCGGCGCCAACGGTGGCCTCGGCGGTAACGGTAGTAGCGGCACCACGACCCAGGCTGGCGGTGCTGGTGGTACCGGCGGCATCGCCGGTGCCGGCGGTAACGGTGGCAACGCCGGCGCCGGCGGCGCGGGCAGCTCCGGTGGCGCGGCCGGCCTGGCCGGAGCCGGTGGCGGGGGCGGCACCGGTGGTGCGGGCGGTAGCGGCGGCAATGCCGGGCCGAACACCGCCACCACCGGTGCGGCCGGCGGTGCGAGCGGCGCCGGTGGCGCCGGAGCCAACGGCGGAACCGGTGGTAACGGCGCATCCGGCGGTGCAGCCACCAGCGGCACGCCGGGAGCCGCCAGCAACGGTGGCGCGGGCGGCAGCGGCGGCAACGGCGGGGCGTCTGGCAACGGCGGCGCCGGTGGTAAGTCCACCTCGACGGGCACCGGCGGGGCCGGCGGCTCGTCCGCCAACGGCGGCGCCTCCGGCAATGGTGGCGTTGGCGGCACGGGCGGTGCCGGCACCGCCACCACCGCGGGCGGCACCGGTGGGGTCGGTGGTACCGGTGGCGTCGGTGGGGCCTCGGGTAACGGCGGCACCGGTGGCGTCGGCGGTACGACGGGGGCCGGAGGTGTCGGCGGAAGCGTCGGTACCGGTGGTGCCGGTGGCATCGGCGGGAATGGTGGTGCCGGTGGTGCCGGCAACTCCGGCGGTGGCACACCGGCCGGCGGAACCGGCGGGGCGGCCGGCAATTCCGGTAACGGCGGCAACGCCGGCACGGCCGGCGCTGGTGGCAACTCCACAACCGGTGCCACCGGCGGCAAGGGCGGCAACGGTGGCACCGGCGGTGCCGGCGGTAACAAGGCCACCGGCGGCGCGGGCGGCGCCGGACTGGGTGGTGCGGTCACCGGTGGAACCGGCGCCAACGGCACCCCCGGCAACGGCGGCACCGGCAGCAACGGCGCCGCCGGCGGCAACCCGACTCCGGGCAACACCGGCACCAACGGCAGCAACGGCCCCAACGGCACCTAGCAACTCCATCCGGTCTACCAGGCATTACTCCACACATGGGCGAACAGCGACCGTCAGAAATGCAAGGAAGAGGATTGAGCCGGTGAGTTTTTTGACCTTGCCACCCGAGATCAACTCCCTGAACATGCTGCTCGGCGCCGGATCGGCGCCCATGGCGTCGGTCGCGTCGGCGTGGGACGGTCTGGCGTCCGAGCTGAGCTCCGCGTCATCGTTCTTCGAGGGAGTCACCTCGGGTCTGATCAACGACGCCTGGCAGGGCCCGGCTTCGTTGGAGATGGCAGCGGCCGCCACGCCCTACACCGCGTGGCTGAGTGCCGCCGGAATCGCGGCCCAGGAGGCGGCGTCGCAAGCCCGGGCGGTGGTGTCCGCCTTCGAAACGGCCCGATCGATCATCGTTCATCCGGCGCTGATCGCGGGCAACCGCAATTCGCTGGTCTCCCTGGTGATGTCGAACCTGTTCGGCCAGAACGCACCGGCCATCGCTGCCGTGGAAGAGATCTACGAGCAGTTCTGGGCACAGGACGTGGTCGCGATGCTGGGCTACCACGGCGGGGCAGCGGCCGCGGCAGCGGCGTTGACGCCGTTCGCCAAGGTGCCGGGGGGCGTTTCGTCCGGCGCCGGGGGCTTCGCCAAAGCCGTGGTGGCCGAGCTGTCCGGCCTCGCCGGCGGTCTGAACCCCGGCGCCCTCAAAGCGGGCCTCGGTGCGATCAACACCAGGATGACCAGCCTCCCGGGCGGGTTCAACCTCGCCGGCGTCCTGCGCAATCTGCAGCAGAGCACCGGCGGCCTCGCCAACCTCCGACTGCATGATCTAGGCGGCATCGGGACCGGCGGACCAACCGCGGCGAGCGGCTTGGGATCGTTCGGCCGGCAAGGCTTCGGACCGGGTTCGTGGGGTCGCTTCGGCGGCTCCGGCGCCGGACTGCGGGCGCTTGTCGCGAGTCTGTCCGGTTCCGGGGGGCTGAACAGTTTGCTCACCAACGCGACCGTGACCAGCGCGTTGAGCAGCCCGACCGTCGCTAACCTGCTGACCAGCAAGGCGTTCAGCAGCTTGTTGAGCAACCCGGCCATCAGCAACCTGCTGGCGCACAGCCTGAACCCCGGCACGGCGGAAGCGATCGTCACCGACGCCTTCGGTAACACCGGCACCGGCAATATCGGGTTCGGTAATACCGGTGATTACAACATCGGGTTCGGTAACACCGGTAACGGCAATGTCGGCATCGGCAACTCCGGCTTTGATCTGCGCGGCATTCTGAATTCCGGGGTCGGCAATTCTGGGTTGTTCAATACCGGTAGTTACAACACCGGTATCGGCAATTCCGGCATCGGCAATACCGGGTTGTTCAACCCGGGCAACGTCAACACCGGTATCGGGAACCGCGGCAGCTACAACACCGGAAGCTTCAACGAGGGCAGCTTCAACAGCGGTGATTTCAATAGCGGGGACACCAACACCGGCTGGTTCAATACCGGGGACCTCAACACCGGCATCGGCAATTCCGGTGACGTCAACACCGGTATCGGCAACTCCGGGGACATGAACAACGGGATGTTCGTCCGGGGCGATGCCCAGGGCATGACCGGTGTTTCCTACTCGATCCACATCAACCAGATTCCGGTGGACTTCGGCATGCGATTCCCGGTGAACACGACGATATCTGGTGGCACATTCGACATCACCACGCTGCCGTTCAACATCGGGGCGCTCAATCTAAATACTCTCAGCAACACGTCCGGCACCATCGGCCCCATCAGCGTTCCGACCATAACGATCAGCGGACCACGGCTCTCCTTCACGCTCGGCGGCCCGGGATACACAACGTACGGCGGCATTTCCGGCACCGTGGGCCCGATGGATATCCCGTTGTTCTCGATCCCGGCGGGCCCGGGCATCGGCAATACCACCGGTGCGCCGTCGTCGGGGTTCTTCAATAGCGGCTCGG